>DATCMU010000053.1:0-226254 GCA_036563245.1 Devosiaceae bacterium
CGCGCTCGATATCGTCAGGCGTGAATTTCGCAACCTGCTCGAAGCGTGTGATGCCGAGATCGTTCAATTCCTTTTCCAGCTTGGGTCCCACTCCGGAAATCATCTTGAGATCGTCGGCCTTGCCCTTGGGCGCCTTGAACAATGGCTTGTCCGCGCCGGTCTTGCTCGCAGCCTTCGGCTTTGCCCCGGACTTGGGGGCGGCAGCCTTCGCTCCCGCGGCGGCGGTTTTCTCCGCCTTCGCCCTGGGCGCTGGCGACTTCGCGGTGGCGGGTTTGGATGCCTTCGCAGAAAAATCGAGCGTGGTGAGCGTGGTTGCGCCGGTGACCGGCATCGCAAAGGTGCGGCCGTTCTGCGGGCCGGTCGGAATCGTATCGCCCTCGCCCGCCTCGAATGCGTCGATGATTTCCCCAAGCCGGTCGGCCGTGAGGTCCTCATAGGTGTCGTGTCCGATCGCGACCATGGGCGCATTCACGCACGCACCCAGGCACTCCACCTCTTCCCATGAGAGCGTGCCGGCTTCATTGGTCGTGTGTGGGTCGTGATGGATCTTGTGCTGACAGACCGCCCGCAACTCTTCGGCCCCACGCAACATGCACGGCGTGGTACCGCACACCTGGATGTGCGCCTTGGTGCCGACGGGCTTGAGCTGGAACTGGGTATAGAAGGTGGCGACTTCGAGGACACGGATATAGGGCATGTCGAGCATGTCGGCGACAGCCTCTATTGCCGGGCGGCTGACCCAGCCCTCCTGGTCCTGAGCCCGCATGAGCAACGGAATGACGGCCGACTGCTGACGGCCGGCGGGATATTTCTTGATGGTAGCCTTCGCCCAGGCGGCATTTTCCCTGTTGAAGGCAAATGCCTGGGGCTGGATGGCTTCGTCAGCAAGGCGACGCACGGACATCAGCGATCAACCTCTCCGAACACGATATCTAGGGAACCAAGAATGGCGGCCACGTCGGCGAGCATGTGCCCCTTGCACATGTAGTCCATGGCCGAGAGATGGGCGAAGCCGGGAGCGCGAATCTTGCAGCGATAGGGCCGGTTCGTTCCGTCCGCCACCAGATAGACGCCGAATTCTCCCTTGGGCGCCTCGACCGCGGCATAGACCTCGCCGGGGGGCACCTTGTAGCCTTCGGTGTAGAGCTTGAAGTGATGGATGAGGGCTTCCATCGAGCGCTTCATCTCGCCGCGCCTGGGCGGAACGATCTTGCCATCGGTTGCGCTGACCGGCCCCTTTCCTTCGGGACTGTTCAGCAGCTTGACGCACTGGCGCATGATCGAGGCCGACTGGCGCATCTCTTCCATGCGGATGAGGTAGCGATCGTAGCAATCGCCGTTCTTGCCGACGGGAATGTCGAAGTCCAGCCTGTCATAGCATTCGTAGGGCTGCGCCTTGCGAAGGTCCCACGCTGCGCCAGAACCGCGCACCATTACCCCGGAGAATCCCCAAGACCAGGCCTCTTCGAGTGAAATGACACCGATATCGACATTGCGCTGCTTGAAAATGCGGTTGTCGGTCAGCAGCCCTTCCAGATCATCGAGAACCTTGAGGAAGGGATCGCAGAAAGCGTCGATGTCGTCGATCAGCGCCTGCGGCAGGTCCTGATGGACGCCGCCGGGCCGAAAATAGGCTGCGTGCATGCGGGCGCCGGACGCGCGCTCGTAGAAGATCATCAGCTTTTCGCGCTCTTCGAAGCCCCAAAGAGGCGGTGTAAGCGCGCCGACGTCCATTGCCTGCGTCGTGACGTTGAGCAGGTGGTTCAGGATCCGGCCGATTTCGCTGAACAGGACGCGGATGATCTGCCCGCGCATGGGAACCTTGATGTCGAGCAGCTTCTCCACGGCAAGCGCGAAGGCATGCTCCTGATTCATCGGCGCGACATAGTCCAGCCGATCGAAATAGGGCACCGCCTGAAGATAGGTCTTGTGCTCGATCAGCTTCTCGGTGCCGCGATGCAGAAGCCCGATATGCGGATCGGCGCGCTCGACGACTTCGCCATCGAGTTCCAGCACAAGGCGCAGCACGCCATGGGCGGCCGGGTGGACCGGCCCGAAATTGATGTTGAAATTGCGGACTTCAGCCTCGGCCATCTTGCCTCACTGCTTCGCCTTTTCGTCGCCGGGCAGCACATATTCGGTGCCTTCCCATGGCGAGAGATAATCAAAGGACCGGAATTCCTGCGCCAGCTTGACCGGCTCATAAACGACCCGCTTGCGCTCCTCGTCATAGCGCACCTCGACGAAACCGGTCAGCGGGAAATCCTTGCGCAGCGGGTGCCCATCGAAGCCATAGTCGGTAAGGATACGGCGAAGATCTGGGTGTCCGGAGAACAGTATTCCGTACAGGTCGTAGGCTTCGCGCTCGAACCAGTCGGCGCCCGGAAATACCTCGGTGATCGAGGGTACGAGGTTATGCTCGTCCGTCGTCAGCTTCACCCTGATCCTGAGGTTCCGCGTGGGACTCATCAGATGATAGACGACGTCGAACCGCTCCTCGCGATCGGGATAGTCCACGCCGCAAATATCGGTAATGTTGACAAAGCGGCACTGGCTGTCGTCGCGCAGGTAGCGGATCACCTTCACGATCTCCGCCCGGCTGACCTCAACCGTCAGTTCGCCAAAGGCAATCGACCAACCGGTTATGGCACTGCCCAGCTGTGCCTCGATGCGATCGCCCATATCCTTGAGTGTCTCGTCCATACCTGTTCACTCGGCAGCCGACAGGGCCTTGGAAAGGCGGCCCGGCCGATCAGGGGGTTTCTAGCGCTCGATGGTGCCCGTGCGGCGAATCTTCTTTTGCAGCATCAGTACGCCATAAAGCAGCGCTTCGGCGGTCGGCGGGCAGCCCGGCACGTAGATGTCCACCGGAACGATCCGATCGCAGCCACGCACGACGGAATAGGAATAGTGGTAATAGCCGCCGCCATTCGCACAGCTGCCCATCGAGATGACGTAACGCGGCTCCGGCATCTGGTCATAGACCTTGCGCAGCGCCGGTGCCATCTTGTTGGTCAGCGTTCCCGCCACGATCATCACGTCCGACTGGCGCGGGGAGCCGCGCGGCGCAAAGCCGAAGCGCTCGCAGTCGTAGCGCGGCATCGACATCTGCATCATCTCGACCGCGCAACAGGCAAGGCCGAACGTCATCCACATCAAAGAGCCGGTACGCGCCCAGTTGATCAGCTCGTCGGTTGCGGTGACAAGGAATCCCTTGTCCGCCAGTTCGTCGTTCAACTCACCGAAATAGGGATCGTCGGCGCCCAGCGGCTTGTTGGTGCGCGGATCGACAAGTCCCTTGGGAGCGGGCGCGACCAGCGTTCCGGATTGATCGTTCAATCCCATTCAAGTGCCCCTTTGCGCCATTCGTAGACAAATCCAATGGTCAGGACGCCGAGGAAAATCATCATCGACCAGAACCCGAACCAACCGACATCCCGAAATGCGACCGCCCAGGGAAACAGGAACGCAACCTCGAGATCGAAAATGATGAACAGGATCGACACCAGGTAGAAACGCACATCGAATTTCATGCGCGCATCGTCGAATGCCTCGAAACCGCACTCGTACGCCGAAACCTTTTCGGGATCGGGCCGCTTGATCGCGATGATGAAGGGCGCCACCAGAAGCGCCAGACCGATAACCGCGCTCAAGCCGACGAAAATGACGATGGGCAGGTAGTTGCCAAGCAATTCAGACATGTAGCGACCTGTTCCAGTTCAGCCGACCTGGCGGTCGGCCCGCTTTACGACTCGACCGGCGACCCAGCCTGCGTACCACGCATTTGCGGGTAGGGCTTAGCCCAGCGACCGACCTGTTTCAAGTGGTGATCGCCGCCATTTGCCCCACGAACGCAAAAAGGCCCCGCGTCGCGGGGCCTTCCGAAATCTTCCAATGCTTGCGCAAGTCAATAGTGCCAGAGCACGCCAACCGTTGCGCGGCCCACGCTGACGCCGCCGCCGTTCCACGCTCCGATGCCGAGGACTTCGCCGCGCACCGACATGTAGGAGTTGACGGCCATTTCCAGGCCACCGCCGACTGCAAAGACGCCATTGCTTTCCAACGAACCGAACCCCGCGGTTCCGTACAGCATCGCATCGTTGGACAACAGCACGCCGAGCCGACCCAGCAGATACCCCTCGAAGTCGCTGGCGCTACCATTGGTAATCACGCCAAGCTGACCCTCGACGCCTGCGACAGCGCCGCTGCCCAAGGTGGTATTGACACCGACGATGCCACCGAGCGCGGCTGCAGTGGATCCCCCGCCCGATGACCACAGTCCACCCCCGTAAAGGCCCATATAGAGGCCATCCCAATTGGCGGCACTGGTCGAGCTCATCATCATGGATGACGGGGCGTTGTAACCGTCGCCATAACCCGGTGCGTCCGCGGCAAATGCAGCGCCAGCACTCAGCGCCAGCGCGAAGACGCCGGCCGCGGCAAGATTGGAAATCGACATGTCCCTACTCCCAGTCCCAGTACTCTTATACCTACATTACGATAGATATCGCAAAGAATTACAACTCACAAACCCATGAGGTCGATGCTATGTCGAACATCCTCGCGAACTCGATTAACAACTATCGAACCTGATTGCCGTCTCGACTTAGCCGACTTCACACACCTACTCTCGGCGAAATGCAAGAGCGGCGCGCATGATGCACGGCCGCTTCTGTATGACGCCCTATCCTGCAGCCAAGAGATCTGCTCACCGATTAGCGGATCAGGGCAGGTACACGCTGGCTCCCACTGCCGCATCGACCCAGGTGTTCGACCCATCCATATAGGCACCGCGATCGACCTGCCCGCGGATCGATACGTTGTTGGTCACGGCAATTTCCGCCCCCATACCTATACGGTAAGCGCCGTCACCATCATCGATGCCGGGACCGCCATAGCCGTACAAAAGGACCTGATCATTGGCGAGCACACCAAGACGACCGATCGCATATGCTTCACCGTACCATCCGCCGGTATCGCTGTAGGTGCCAGCTTCCAGTTCCGCGCCGAGTACAAGGCCGTTGTCCACCACCATGTTGGCGCCGACAACGCCATCCACAAAAGCGCCGCTGCCACCACCGTTCCAACCGCCGCCCAGGACACCGACATAAAGCCGACTCCAGTCGAACCCTCCAGGGGACGACATCCCCATTGGATCGGCGGCAAATGCGCTACCCATCAACACCAGAGAAGCCGCCGCGCCAAATAGAACGGAACGTAGTTTCATGACTCCAGCCCCTATTATTGTCCACTCGAATTGGTTACATCTGAACATTATCAATCGGCCAGCACAACAAGTTGTCGCAGATATCGACACCGTCGCCCAAGAATTTGCGACAGTCTGTGTTTGATTGTTGTCTTTGCGCAACACTGACTGGCTGCTGCCAGTTGATGTGGCCTTGCGACGGAATGTTGGCTGACCGCAAGAAGAAAGGGCCCCGCCGAGGCGGAGCCCTTTCTGGCTGCTCTGGAGGAGAACAGTATCAGTTGAAATACCACAATGCCCCGGCCGTCACGCGTGCTCCGTTCAGCCCGCCATTGTTGCTGAGCGCCAGGATATCGCCGCGAAGCGCGATATTGTCGGTCATCGCAAGTTCAAGGCCGGCGCCGAGCGCATATGTGCCGTTTCCATCCTGCGTCCCGAAGCCGCCTTCGCCATAAAGCATTACGGCATCGCTGACCGCCACGCCGAGGCGACCGAGTGCAAGCACGCTCGTTTCGTCGCCGCCCGATGGCCAGGACTTGCCCACCTGCAGTTCTCCACCCGCGATCAGCATGTCATTGATCGCGAAGTTGAGGCCTGCCATGCCACCAATCGTGCCAGCGCCACCGGAACCAGGCCACGCACCGCCGTAGATGCCGGCATAGAAGCCTTCCCAATTGTAGGCGGCGGAATTGTAGGTCGAGCCGCCATAGCCGCCCTGCCCCAGAAGGCCTGCGGCTCCGGCACTGGTTGCCATTGCGCCGGCCAGCATCAGGCCTGCTGCAATCGTGATTGCTCTGTTCATCGCTACACTCCTCGGAAATACCCGCCGCATTTGATTCAATTTTCCGCCAAATGCGGCTGTCGGCGCAAGGGACGAGGCTGCTAACCTCTTAACAAGGCTACCAAAACCTTAACGCCTCGGGAGCGAGTACACCGCGTTCGGGCGGTCAGAAATGAAAGTTCGCCCCAAGGGTGACCTGTTGCATCGGATCGTTGCCGCTCACCGGGAAGCCGTAAAGATACTGGGCACGGACTGACATGTTGTCGCTCACGGCATATTCAAGGCCAGCGCCGACCAGGGCATGATCGTTCACGGGGGATCCGAAATCCGTCCCATATCCAAGAGCGCCATAAAGGAGCGTCTGGTCGGTCACCACGATGCCACCGCGCCCCAGGACCTGGCCATAGGCACTGCTGCCGGATCCGTCGGTCAGGCCCGCGATCCCTGCCTCGGCACCCAGCAGATAGAAGCCGCTCTGGACATTGTAGCCAAGCACAAGGCCAAGACCGTAGTCGACGTTGGAGTTCTGCCACTGGCCCAGTCCGTACACGCCGGCATAGAAGCCTGTCCAGTCGAACTGGTTCGTCGCCTGGTCGGCAATGGGCAGATCCTGGTTGCCGGAAGTGGGTACGTTCAGCAGGTCAGCAGCGTTGGCATGGGAAGCGATCGACATGGCCAGAACCGCCATGGACCCGGAAATGATAAGCTTGCGCATTGTTGGTCTCCTTGAACTCGAGCGCCGTTCCATTCGGTCGGCGCCTTACAGCAAGGCGACAGCATCGCTCGGCTTGTGGCGGTAAGTTGGGCGCAGCAGCGGCAGGAAAAAGGCAAGCTACGAGCGTTGCAACGTGGCAACACAGTTCGCTTAGTGTTGAATTTTCGGGAAGGAGTGGCGGGAGTGACGGGGCTCGAACCCGCGACCTCCGGCGTGACAGGCCGGCGCTCTAACCAACTGAGCTACACCCCCGGAGCGGAGCGCGTCGCCCCGTCAAGGTGGCGTTCGTTTAGCGGTCTGCCGGGACCAAGTCAAGCAGCATGAAGGAACGTTCTGACACGAGTTCACACGATTGCGGAAAACCGTCCGCGCAGCCGCTTACATTGCCGTCGGCCGCGCGCCGGAGAAGCCCGTCTTGCACATGAATTACTGGGGAGTGGTGGGCGGTGAGAGACTCGAACTCCCGACATCCTCGGTGTAAACGAGGCGCTCTACCAACTGAGCTAACCGCCCGAATGCTGCTCGGTCCCGCGGCGCAGTCCGCGCCGCCAACTGGCTGTGAATTCGGGGCCGATGCGACCGGCGCCCTGATTAGGGTCTGCCGCGCCCGGCGTCAACAACGAGTTGCGGACCCACAAAAAGTACGGCCCCGAGACGTCGGTCTCGGGGCGCGCAAAAGAATAAAGCTGGGACGCCTTAGTTGATCGCGTCCTTGAGGCCCTTGCCGGGCTTGAACTTGGCCTGATTGGAGGCCGGAATGGTGATTTCGGCACCGGTCGCGGGGTTGCGGCCCTTGGTCTCCTTGCGACGGGAGACAGCAAACGTGCCAAACCCGACCAGCCGCACTTCATCGCCCTTCTTCAGGGAGCCCGTGATCGCGTCGAACACCGCATCAACCGCATCGGCGGCCTGCGCCTTGGTCACTCCAGCCTTCTCGGCCACAATGCCGGTCAGATCGTTCTTGTTCATAGCGTTTCCTTACAAATGATTGCCGCCCCTTGCGGGCAAGCGGTAGCGCCGCAACCCTTTTGCGATTCTACCTGTAAAGCAAGGATTTCCGGGGTTTTTGGCGCTTTGCAAGCCCTAAAGCTGTTAATCGCCCGAAAATGGCTCCGATTTATCGCCCTCCGGCGACTTTTCCCCCGGTTTGCCGAGGTTTCCGCCGGGGCCGGCTGGCGAATCAGCGAGACACAGGGCTGCGCGACTGCGTTGCCCAACAAACGAAGAGGGGACGCTGCCCTGACCAGGCGGCGCCCCCATATCCACAGCGTACCGGCGTTGCGGTGCAGCTAGTGCTGCATCACCGACGCGGCATCTTCGGTTTCAGTCGCCTCGATCTTTGCGGCGGGCTGTTCGTCCTCGGTCCATTCGATGGGCTCGGGCACACGCACAAGGGCACGCCGCACGACCTCATCCATGCGGGCCACCGGCACGATTTCCATTCCTTCCTTCACCGCGTCCGGGATCTCCTTGAGATCGCGCACGTTCTCTTCGGGGATCAGCACCGTCTTGATGCCGCCGCGCAATGCGGCCAGCAGCTTCTCCTTCAGGCCGCCAATCGGCAGCACCCGTCCGCGCAGGGTAATTTCGCCGGTCATGGCGACATCGTTGCGGACCGGGATGCCGGTCATCACCGACACGATGGCGGTTGCCATGGCGATACCGGCCGACGGACCGTCCTTTGGGGTTGCGCCTTCGGGGACGTGCACGTGTATGTCGCGCTTGTCGAAGGTCGGCGGCTTGATACCGAAGTCGAGCGAACGCGAGCGGACATAGGTCGCGGCGGCGGAGATCGACTCCTTCATCACGTCCTTGAGGTTGCCCGTGACCGTCATCCGCCCCTTCCCGGGGGTCAGGATGCCCTCGATCGTGAGCAGTTCGCCCCCGACCGGGGTCCAGGCCAGGCCGGTGACGACACCAACCTGGGGGTCGTCCTCGATCTCGCCATACCGGAACGGTGCCGGCCCCAGATAGTCCTCGACCTTTGCAGCGTCGATGACGATCTTCTTGAGGTCGCTTACCATGAGCTCCTTGACCGCCTTGCGCATCAGCTTGGACAGTTCGCGCTTCAGGCTGCGTACGCCCGCTTCACGGGTATAGCGCCGGATGATGAGCATCAGCGATTCGTCGGGCAGCTCGAACTCCCTGGTCGTGAGTCCGTGCTCCTTGAGCGATTCCGGCACCAGGTGGCGGCGCGCGATCTCGCGCTTCTCCTCCTCGGTATAGCCGGAGAGCCGGATGATCTCCATGCGGTCCATGAGCGGAGCGGGAATGTTCAACGTGTTCGACGTCGTGACGAACATCACGTCCGAGAGATCGTAGTCGACCTCCAGGTAGTGGTCGTTGAACGTATTGTTCTGCTCCGGATCGAGCACCTCGAGCAATGCGGACGAAGGATCGCCACGGAAATCCATGCCCATCTTGTCGATCTCGTCTAGAAGGAACAGCGGGTTGGACTTGCCGGCCTTGCGAATCGACTGGATGACCTTGCCCGGCATCGAACCGATATAGGTCCGCCGGTGTCCGCGGATTTCGGCTTCGTCGCGGACGCCGCCCAGCGACATGCGCACGAATTCGCGCCCCGTGGCCTTTGCGATCGACTTGCCAAGCGACGTCTTGCCGACACCCGGAGGGCCGACGAGACACAGGATCGGCCCCTTGAGTTTTCCGGTGCGGCTTTGCACCGCCAGGTACTCCAGGATCCGCTCCTTGACCTTCTCGAGCCCGTAGTGATCGGTGTCGAGCACTTCCTCGGCCATGCGGATGTCGCGCTTGACCTTGGACTTCTTGCCCCAGGGCAAACCGAGGATCCAGTCCATGTAATTGCGAACGACCGTCGCCTCGGCCGACATCGGGCTCATCTGCTTGAGCTTGCGCAGTTCGGCGTTGACCTTCTCGCGGGCTTCCTTGGACAGCTTGGTCTTCCGGATGCGCTCCTCGAGCTCGGCCAGTTCGTTCGAACCTTCCTCACCGTCGCCCAGCTCGCGCTGGATCGCCTTCATCTGCTCGTTGAGATAATATTCGCGCTGCGTCTTTTCCATCTGGCGCTTGACGCGGCTGCGAATGCGCTTCTCGACCTGCAGCACGCCGATCTCGCCTTCCATCAGGCCAAGGACCTTTTCCAGGCGCTCCGGCACCTTGACGGTGGCGAGAATGTCGGCCTTGTCCTGGATCTTGACCGCCAGGTGCGAGGCGATGGTATCGGCCAGCTTGGAGTGATCCTCGATCTGGCTGACGGCCTGCACAACGTCGCTGGTGATCTTCTTGTTGAGCTTGACGTAGCTTTCGAACTCGTTCACCGCCGAACGGGCAAGCGCCTCTGCCTCGACCGGATCGTGCTCAGGCTCGGCGAGCACGGTCGCCTCGGCCTCGAAATAGGCGTCGGTCTGCACGTAGCGATCGATCGTGGCCCTGCTCAGCCCCTCGACGAGAACCTTGACCGTCCCGTCCGGCAGCTTGAGCAACTGCAGCACAGACGCCACGGTGCCGATCTCGTAGATCTGCTCCGGAGTGGGATCATCGTCCTGGGGATTCTTTTGCGTGACGACCATGATGTGCTTGTCGTCGCGCATGACCTCTTCGAGCGCCTTGACCGATTTCTCGCGCCCCACGAAGAGCGGCACGATCATGCCGGGAAACACCACGATGTCGCGAAGCGGCAGCACCGGATAGACCCGGTCGCGGCTGACGTCGCTGGGGAAAGCGGGTGTATCAACCATGTGTCATCCTTTCCTCGGGCCGCCGCTGCCGGCAGGGCATCGACCGGACCCGTTCCCGAACCCGCCAGGGAGGTGGCAGATTCGGGTCTGTTGGACATTAGATAGGACGCAGAAGTGAACCGACAAGCCGAACGCGTCGCAAATTTCCACATCATGTGGATTACTACGCGCCAAATACCAGTTGTGGTTCAGTTCAAAGCGGTCAGGCGCCCGCGCTGAGATCTTCCTTTTCCCGCTCCGCATAGATGTAGAGCGGGCGCGCAGTGCGGTCCTGGACCACGTCCGCGCTGATCACCACTTCCTCGACCCCCTTCAGCGAAGGCAGGTCGTACATGGTGTCGAGGAGTATCGCTTCCATGATGGAACGCAGGCCGCGAGCGCCAGTCTTGCGCTCGATTGCCTGCTTTGCGATGGCCTTGAGGGCGTCCTCGTGGAAGGTGAGTTCGACATTCTCCATGTCGAACAGCCTCTGGTACTGCCGGACAAGGGCGTTCTTCGGCTCTGTCAGGATTTCCATGAGCGCCGCCTCGTCCAGGTCCTCAAGCGTCGCGATGACCGGCAGGCGTCCGATGAACTCGGGGATCAGGCCGAACTTGACCAGATCCTCGGGCGCCACGTCGGTCAGGATGTCGCCGACCTTGCGGTCGCGCGGATCCTTTACCTCTGCGGCAAAGCCGATGGAAGACCCCTCGCCGCGCGCGGCAATGATCTTCTCGAGGCCGGCAAATGCGCCACCCACGATGAACAGGATGTTCGTCGTGTCGACCTGCAGGAATTCCTGCTGCGGATGCTTGCGCCCACCCTGCGGCGGCACGGAGGCCACAGTGCCTTCCATGATCTTGAGCAGTGCCTGCTGCACGCCCTCGCCCGACACGTCCCGGGTGATCGAGGGGTTGTCGGACTTGCGCGAGATCTTGTCGACCTCGTCGATATAGACGATGCCGCGCTGCGCCTTCTCGACATTATAGTCGGCGGACTGCAGCAGCTTGAGGATGATGTTCTCGACGTCCTCACCCACATAGCCAGCCTCGGTGAGCGTGGTGGCGTCGGCCATGGTGAAGGGCACATCGAGAATGCGCGCCAGGGTCTGGGCAAGCAGAGTCTTGCCGCAGCCAGTCGGCCCGATCAGCAGGATATTGGACTTGGAGAGCTCGACGTCCTGGTTCTTCGTTGCGTGGTGCAGGCGCTTGTAGTGGTTGTGGACGGCGACGGAAAGCACGCGCTTGGCACGCGCTTGCCCGATCACGTAGTCGTCGAGAACCTTGCAGATATCCGCCGGGGTCGGCACGCCATCTGCCGACTTCACCATCGAGGTCTTGCTTTCCTCGCGGATGATATCCATGCACAACTCGACGCATTCATCGCAGATGAACACGGTCGGCCCGGCGATAAGCTTGCGCACCTCGTGCTGAGATTTCCCGCAGAACGAGCAATACAGCGTGTTCTTCGAGGATTCGCCGGTCGAGTTTTCCTTGGACATGTCGTCACTCCCATGGGGGCGGCATCAGGCAAGGCCACCCGATAACACGCTAGTCCCCAGACTTAAACAAAATGTAAGCCGTGCAAACCATAGATTCCATACAAGGGTCGCGCAATCGTGACCCTTGGAAAGCGGCTTCCAGCGACCTCGCAGGGTTAAGACCCCGCCTTCTCACGTAGCGTCCGGAACTGCGCGCTTGGTGTAGACCTGATCGATCAGACCGAATTCCTTGGCCATGTCGGCGGTCATGAAGTTGTCGCGCTCCAGCGCCGTCTCGATTTCATCGTAGGAGCGGCCAGTGTGGGTCTCGTAAATCTCATTGAGCCGGCGCTTGAGGCTCTCGACCTCACGAGCGTGGATCAGGATATCCGTGACCTGACCCTGATAGCCGCCCGATGGCTGGTGCACCATGATGCGCGCGTTCGGCAGCGCGCCGCGCATGTTCTTCTCACCGGCGGCGAGCAGCAGCGATCCCATGGACGCGGCCTGCCCCATGCACAGCGTTGCCACGGCGGGGCGAATGAACTGCATCGTGTCGTAGATGCTCAGGCCCGATGTCACAACACCCCCGGGGGAGTTGATATACATCGCGATCTCTTTCTTGGGGTTCTCCGATTCGAGAAACAGCAGCTGCGCCACGATCAGCGACGCCATGTTGTCTTCGACCGGCCCGGTCACGAAAATGATGCGCTCCTTGAGCAGGCGCGAATAGATGTCGAAGGCGCGCTCTCCGCGGTTGGTCTGCTCGACCACCATGGGCACCAGCGTATTCATGTAGGTATCGACGGGATCTCTCATCTTCTTGCCTCAGTGGCCCCCTTGGTGCGGGCCTTTTTCTCGGGCGCCGCTGGGGTTGCGGCACGAATGGATGCACACGCTGCCTTGTTCGAAACTTCATTGCCACTTGGGAAAGGAACGAATCGGCAGCCGTGGGACGATTGCATACGATGGCCGCTTAACACGCAGTAAAGCGACACATAGGCGGCAAAGTGGCAAGGTTCAATAGGCCGAATTCGGCAAAGGACTAGCTGTTTACCATCGTAGTGCGGCCGGCGTAGTCTCGATCCCGGCCACCTCATCGCACAAGGCACAGGTTCAATATAATGAGTGTCGAGAGTCTTCACCCAGGTTCCCTGCCCTCGACTGGCGGCACGCCAACCGGTCAAGCCGCCTCGGCCAACCCGCGCGAACCGTCCTTTTTTCAGGACCCCTATGCCTTCTACGCACAAAGGCATGCCAACGGGCCGCGTTTCTTCTGGTCCGAATACGGGATGTGGTGCTTCGCCTCTTTCGACGATGTCAACGCGTTGCTGCGCGATCGCCGGTTCGGCCGGCAGATCCTGCATGTGGCCACGCGGGAGGAATTGGGCTGGCCGCCTCCCAAGCCGCACCTGGCCGATTTCGACCTGACCGAGCGCTACTCGCTGCTTTCTCTCGAGCCGCCGGCGCATACGCGCCTGCGCACGCTGGTCAACCGGGCATTCGTTTCACGTCAGGTCGAACGCCTGCGGCCCGGAATCGAGACGCTGGCCAACGAGCTTGTCGACGGCTTCGAGGACCGGGGCGAGGTGGAACTGATCGATGCATTTGCAACGCCGATACCTGTCATCGTGATCGCGGACATGCTCGGCGTGCCACGCCAGGACGCGCCCTTGCTGCTCGACTGGTCGCATCGCATGGTCCAGATGTACATGTTCGAACCCAGCGAGGCGACAGAGCGTGATGCGAACCAGGCTGCTTCCGATTTCCTCGACTACCTGAGGAAGCTCGTCGCCAGACGGCGGGTTGCCATGGGCGACGACCTTCTTTCCCACATGATTTCCGCCGAGCAGGACGGCCAGCGCCTCACCGAGGACGAACTGGTCTCAACCGCCATTCTTCTGTTGAACGCTGGGCACGAGGCGACCGTCCACACCACGGGCAACGCGGTGAAAAGCATCCTCGAAAGCGGACTGGATCGCGGCGAGCTGTTTGCCTCGCCGGAACAGACGGAAAGAACCGTCGAGGAATGCCTGCGTTTCGACGCGCCGCTGCACATGTTCACGCGCTTTGCACTGTCCGACATCGATCTTGGCGACGGGATCGCACTGAAAAAGGGCGAGGAGATCGGACTGTTGCTGGGCGCGGCGAACCGCGACCCGGCGAGGTTCGGTCATGCCAACCGTTTCGATCCCTTCCGGACCGACGGGCAGAATGTCAGTTTCGGCGCTGGAATCCATTTCTGCATCGGCGCGCCTCTTGCCCGCATAGAGATGCAGACCGCCCTGCGCGTGCTGTTCGCGCGCCTGCCCCATCTCCGCCTCGCCCGTGCCCCGCTCTATCGAGACGTCTACCATTTTCACGGGCTGGACGGCCTTTGGGTGAGCTGGGGCTGAACGCAAGGCAACTGCGCCGTCGCCTTTGGAGAGGTTGGAGGAGAAGGGACCGCATGCCGAACAATGACAACCAGGCCGGCGTCAGGTCGGCGGGCATCTTTCTTGCGGGGCCGGGAACATTCACCGTCCTTGTCGCCCTGTGGGTGGGCTGGGCGCAGCCCGCTTTCCCGCATCCCTCGCAGGCGCAATCCCTGACGCTTGCAGCCGTGCTGCCGGTGCTGGCCCTCGCCACCCTTGGCATCTGGCTCGCTGGCCGGGCCAACATGACGGCCGAGCCATTCCGTCGCGGTGGTCTTGCGCGCGGCATCGGAATCGGCCTGATCGCCGGCCTGCTAACCGGGGGCATCTTGCTGGCGCTCGACCGATTCTCCCAGTTCTCTGCCTATGCTGCCGGGCAACTGGGCGTTGCTTCGCTGCATGTGAGCTTTCCCGCGTCGCTTCTGGTCTACGGGGCCGGCGCCATTCTGGTCGAATCGATCTACAGGTTGATCCCGCTGGGACTGCTCTATTTCCTTTTTGCACACGTGATCCTGAAGGACCGGCACGCTACCCTCGTATTCTGGATCCTCGCGGTGCTCGTTTCCGCCATCGAACCCGCGAGCCAATCGTCGGTTCTCGAAGCGGGCCGCCCCCTGTTTGCGGTGCTCGTGGCCCTGATCTTCCTGGTCAACCTCGGTGAAGCGGCGTTATTGCGCCGCTGCGGGTGGCCGGCTCCGATAGCCCTGAGGCTCGCCCTTTACGGCATCTGGCACGTCGCGGGCGGTCTGATATTCGCTTGATCCCGACCGTTCAAGGCGCCCTGCCCTGCAATGCCGCCAGAACCGCCCGCAATTGCTGCGGCAGATCCTCGGCGATGAGACCCGGACCACCGAACCGATTGGCCAGTTCGCCGTGAATCCATACCCCGGCCGACGCTGCATCACGCCCGGGCATCCCCTGGGCCAACAGACCTCCGATGAGTCCGGACAGAACATCCCCGGAACCGGCGGTCGCTAGCGTCGCCGGAGCGTTGGCGTTGATCGCCATCCAGCCATCGGGCGCGGCGATCACGGTATCGCTGCCCTTGAGAAGCACGACGGCACCCGATCTCTGCGCCGCCGCGCGCGCCATTTCGGCCCGCGACTTGCTGCCACGCGAGAACAGGCGCCCAAACTCGCCGGGATGCGGGGTCATCACGACCGGGCGTCCGGGATTGGCCGCGATGGCATTGAACAGGGCCTGCTCGTCGCCGACAAACGAAGTCAGCGCGTCGGCATCGAGAACGACCGCGGCGCCCGAGGACAGCGCCGTCAGCACGCGTTCGTGGGTGGCAGGGCCGACGCCCGCCGCCGGTCCGATCACGACCGCGTTCTTGCGCTGATCCTCCAACAGTGTCGCAAGGTCGCCCACGACCCTCGTCTCAGCGAGCATGATCGAGGTGACATGCGCTGCGTGGACCAGCAGCGCCGGGCGTTCACCCGCGATACTCACCAGCCCCGCACCAACGCGCAAGGCGGCCATCGCAGCGAGGCGTGACGCGCCGGTATGAAGGGCGTCGCCGCTGACAACCACGCAATGGCCGCGGTCGTATTTGTGGCCGTCTTCCCTGATATGCGGCAGGTGCCAGAGCCCAGGGCCATTCTCGAAGCAATCGGGCGCGATCTTGTCGAGCACGGTATTGGGGATACCGATATCGGCAAGCTCCACCTTGCCGCACAACAACTTGCCCGGAAGAAGAAGGTGCCCGGGCTTCTTGCGAAAGAACGTCACTGTCATTTCCGCGTCGATGGCCGCCCCGCGCACCTGCCCGTTCGCGCCATCAACGCCACTCGGCACGTCCACTGCCACCACGGGAACGCCTGTTGCATTCACCGCCCCGATCAGCTCCGCCAGGGCGCCGTCCACGTCGCGGTCTAGTCCGGCCCCCAGAAGAGCATCGATGATCAGTTCAGCGCCGGCCAGCGCATCGATGGATGCCGCGCCGGTCGCACCCTGCCATTTGGATGCATTGAGCGCCGCATCGCCGCGCAATTTCGCCGCATCGCCGAACAGAGCCAGCCGGACCGGCCAACCCGCCTCCTTCAGAAGGCGCGCCGTCACGAAGCCGTCACCGCCGTTATTGCCCGAACCGCACAACACCAGCGTCTGGCAGGGTGAGTAGGCCTGACGGATCGCGTCCGCCACCGCCCGCCCGGCATTTTCCATCAGAACCAGCGACGGTACGCCGCTTTCGATGGCGAGGGCATCCGCGCGCGACATCTGCGCCGGCGTCAGCAATGCGTGCAGGTGAAGCATGTCATCTCTCCGGCACCTTGAACGGACAAGACTTGCCCGCTCAATCTATCGACTGTGTGGCAAGGCACAAACAAAAAGGGCCCGCCGGATAGCCGGGGGCCCTCTTCAAGATGCAAGTGGGTCGCGCGATCAGTGGTCGTGGTCGTGATCGTGGTGGTGTTCGTGACCGCCGAGGCCGGCCTCGTCCCCGTCGTCCTCAGCCACGAGCCTTGTGAGTTCGGCGGAACTCATCGGCTTGTCGTTGATCGTGGCGAGTTCGGCGACGAAGTCGACAACCTTGTTTTCGAAGATCGGGGCCCTGAGGCCGGCAAGCGCTTGCGGGTTCTGACGGTAATAGTCGTAAACCTGCTGCTCCTGTCCCGGGAAACGCCGGACTTCTGCGATCAGCGCCTGCTGGTGCTCCTCGGTCGACACGTCGATCTGATTGGCATTGCCAATCTCGGCCACCACGAGCCCGAGCCGGACGCGGCGCTCGGCAATCGTGCGATAGTCCTCGCGGGCCTTTTCCTCGGTCGTGCCTTCGTCCTCGAAGGTGCGGCCATGCTCTTCGATCTCGTGCTTGACCTGACGCCAGATGCCCTCGAACTCGCTGTCCACCAGCTGCTCGGGCACATCGAACTTGTGACCCTCATCAAGCGCGTCGAGCACCTGGCGCTTCACGCGCTGGCGCACCATGCTGTCAAGCGCAGACTGCATCTGCTCGCGCACAGCCCCGCGCAGGGAGTCCACGCTGTCGAGGCCAAGCGACTTGGCGAACTCGTCGTCGAGCTCCCCGGCCTGAGGGGCATCGATATGCAGGACTTCAACGGCAAACACCGCTTCCTTGCCCGCCAGGTCCGCATTACCGTAATCGGCGGGGAAGGTAACTTTCACGTCACGCTTCTCGCCCTTCTTCATGCCGACCAGCTGATCCTCGAAACCGGGGACGAAATCGCCCGACCCGACGACCACGTGAGCATGATCCGACGAGCCGCCCTCGAAGGCCTCGCCGTCGATCTTGCCCTCGAAAGTCAGGCCAAGACGATCGCCCTGTTCGACCGTCGCATCGTCCGGCTTGGCATCATACTGGCGGTTATTGCGGAAAACGCGCTGCAGTTCCTTCTCGACTTCGTCCTCGTCCACTTCGACGACCGGCTTGTCGATGGAGATCGACTTGAAGTCCATCAGCTCGACCGAGGGAAGGATCTCGTAGCTAACCTCGAAATCGAGATCAGCCTTGCCTTCCAGAACCTCATTGATCTTGTCCTGGTCTTCGGGCAGGTCGATCTTGGGCTGTACGGCGGCACGTTCCTTGCGCGACTCGATGGTCTCCTGGACGCCAGTATTGATCGCGTCCTGCAGCACCTCCGACATGGCGGAACGGCCATACATCTTCTTGAGATGCGCGACCGGCACCTTGCCAGGACGGAAGCCCTTCAGGGTGGCCTTGCCCTTGATCTCTTCGAGCTTGGCATCCAGCCGTGACACGAGGTCCCCGGCCGGGATGGTCACTGCCAATTTGCGCTTGAGCCCCTCGTTAAGGGTTTCTGTCACCTGCATGCGGTCATATCCCGTTCAAAACCGAAAGTTGCCGACGGCCCCTTGCGCTTTGCGCCTGCCTGGTGCGGGTGAGAGGATTTGAACCTCCACACCTTGCGGTACTGGAACCTAAATCCAGCGCGTCTACCAGTTCCGCCACACCCGCAAAACTCAGCCCGGAGCCCGAGTTCGCGCCGGTCTATCGCAAGTTGCACTGCCAGTCAAAGCCTGTTTGGCGGCCCAAAGTGCGGTAACCGATCCCCGCCGCCGTTCAAATGGGCGATCCTTGAGCACCCGCCGGCCACGCGTGGCCGCCGCTGCAAATACCTGCCTATACATTAGGCGCGTTGCCCACATTTTGTGCGCTTGTCCCCGCGCCATGCTCGGGGCAAGGCCCCTTCGCAATTCAACTCGCCACAAAACCGTGGGCGAAGCCGGTATCGACCGCACTTGGCACACGAAATGCATGTGTGGGGGCAACCGAGGCAATCAGCACCCGCGAGGGAAGCAAAGGAGCCGCTGCATGAAAAAGATCGAGGCCATCGTCAAGCCATTCAAGCTCGATGAAGTCAAGGAAGCACTGCAGGAAGTGGGCCTGCAAGGCATCACAGTAACCGAAGCCAAGGGGTTCGGTCGCCAGAAGGGCCATACCGAGCTTTATCGCGGCGCCGAATATGTCGTCGACTTTCTGCCCAAGGTGAAGGTCGAAGTTGTCTGCCCCGACGACCTCGCCGAAAAGGCGATCGACGCAATCCGCAATGCGGCGCAAACCGGTCGTATCGGCGATGGCAAGATCTTCGTCTACACCGTCGAGCAAGCCATCCGCATCCGGACCGGCGAAACCGGTGACGACGCCCTCTAGGATTTCGCGCGACGCATGAACTACGCGCCGGAAACCTCTAAAATCATTCTCGAACTATCAAGCCTGAGGATCAGAACATGAGTTCAGCGAACGACATCCTGAAGAAGATCAAGGATGAAAACATCAAATATGTCGATCTGCGCTTCACCGACCCGCGCGGCAAGCTGCAGCACCTCACCATGGACCAGACCGCCATCGAAGAGGAGACCTTCGAGGAAGGCGTGATGTTCGACGGTTCCTCGATCGCCGGATGGAAGGCAATCAACGAATCCGACATGGTGCTGATGCCCGATCCGGCATCCGCCTATGTGGATCCGTTCTTCGGCCAGTCGACCCTTGCGATCAACTGCGACATTCTCGAGCCGATGACCTATCAGCCGTACAACCGCGATCCGCGGACCACGGCGAAGAAGGCCGAGAAATACGTCAAGGAAACCGGGATCGGCGACAGCGTCTATTTCGGCCCCGAGCCCGAGTTCTTCATCTTCGACGACGTCAAGTACGCCGCGACGCCCTACAATACCGGCTTCAAGGTCGACCATTTCGAGCTTGGCACCAATTCCGACGCAGACTATGAGGCCGGCAATTCCGGCTATCATATCGGCCTCAAGAAGGGCTATTTCCCGGTGCCTCCGCTCGACAGCGCGCAGGATATTCGCGGCGAGATGCTGGCGACCATGGGCGAGATGGGCGTGATCGTGGAAAAGCACCACCACGAGGTGGCCTCCGCGCAGCACGAACTGGGCATCAAGTTCCAGCCGATCATCCAGTCGGCCGACTCCGTACAGGTCTACAAGTACGTCGTGCAGCAGGTTGCCAATGCCTACGGCAAGACGGCGACCTTCATGCCCAAGCCCGTTTATGGTGACAACGGTTCGGGCATGCATTGCCACCAGTCGATCTGGAAGGACGGCAAGCCCCTGTTCGCGGGCGACCAGTATGCCGGCCTGTCAATGGAATGCCTCTACTATATCGGCGGGGTGATCAAGCACGCCAAGGCGATCAATGCCTTCACCAACCCTTCGACCAATTCCTACAAGCGCCTGGTTCCCGGATTCGAGGCGCCGGTCCTGCTCGCCTACTCGGCTCGCAACCGGTCGGCTTCCTGCCGCATTCCATTCGGCCAGTCCCCGAAGGCCAAGCGCGTCGAGGTTCGGTTCCCCGATCCGCTCGCCAACCCGTACCTCGCCTTCACCGCGCTGCTGATGGCTGGTCTTGATGGCATCAAGAACAAGATCCACCCCGGCGACCCGATGGACAAGGATCTGTACGACCTGCCCGCCGACGAGCTGAAGCAGATCCCGACCGTTTCCGCCTCGCTGCGCGAAGCCCTGGAAAACCTCGATGCGGACCGCGAGTTCCTCAAGGCCGGCGGCGTGATGGACGACGACCAGATCGACTCCTACATCGATCTGAAGATGGAAGAGGTGATCCGCTTCGAGCACACTCCGCACCCGGTCGAATACGACATGTACTATTCGGCCTGACCGAAAGCGGGCATGCGCCAGTCAAGGGCCCCCGTTGCGGGGCCCTTTTCTTTTGCGCCTTGCGAGCCAATACCGGTATCGTAACCTCGGCACGCTTGGCCTGGAGGGCTTACTCGATCCATGACACGCGAAATCGTGAATGCACACGCGGCGTCCCTGCCCGGCGCCGAGGTATCCGATCCGTGGGGTGGCGGACACGACGCGTGGAAGGTTGGCGGCAAGATGTTCGCCCTGATCGGAACCCGCGATTTGGGTGTGTGCGTGAAGTGCCGCGACATCGAGAGCGCCAGCCTGCTGATCGAGTTGGGGGGGGCTGAACGCGCACCCTATCTGCACCGCAGCTGGGTACTCCTTCCCTGGGGCACGAGCGACGATGAGCTCCGCGATCGTGTCGCGGAGTCCTACCGCATCATATGCAGCAAACTGCCCAGGAAGATTCGGGAAGATCTGGGCTAGCATCGCCCCGGACGGAGATGGGCCGTACCCTGAGACTTCAAGAGAAGTAGAACATTGCGCCCACAAGCATGACCACGCCGGCGCGCTGGGCGCGAAGATGGGCAAGCCGGTACGCGAAACTCTTCAATCCGGCTTGCAACCATCCAAATGCACCAGAGCCAGATGGCGTCGCGGGCAACGCTAGACCCCGCGATTTCGAGCCCTGCATACGGCTACTCCAAACTCATGACCGTATAGACAAACTTATAGCCTCGGCGGTTTAAGAAAGTGCTGACGAAAGGCAAACGAGAGGTAAACGAAACCCGGCCGCGAGGGCCGGGTTTGCAGGCGCTGTCATCGAGATGCGCGTGGGGCTACCGCCAGGCGCGGTGCAGGCGCGCGACGCGAGCGATATTGCCGTTGCAACGGTTCACGGTGAGCCGATAGACCCAGCCGTGCTTCACGGCCCTGACGGTGACGAAACGGGGCAATTCCCGGATGATCGAGACGTTCCTGTAGCCGTCGCGGCGCACTTCGCGGAAGATCTGACGATCGGTAAGGCAACGGTTCCAGCGATCGTGGCGGTCCCACCGATAGTCATTGTAGCCGTCCGAGTAGATGGAAAAGGACGAGCCGCCCGATCCGAAGCTGAAGCTGAAGGACGGGCCATCGTAGGCCTGGGCCGGCATGGCGGCGATGGCACTGGTGCCCAGGACGGCGGCGGCGATGGCTGCGCGGGCGGTCTTGCGGGCAAAGGACAGGTTGATCATTGCGGTTCTCCTTCGAAATTCTGTTGCATCGCTGCGTTGCGAGCATGGGGAGAACCTAGGACCCTGCATTTGAACGCGTTCGGAACCTCGCGTTCAGTTTCGGTTCATAGTCGGGGCACAGGCTCACCTGCCATTACGGCCTGCACCTGCGCATGAGTTATGCTAATGCAGCCACACGGTCGATTCGGGCCAGCCCAACCGGAGTATCCATGGCGCACAGCGACGATCTGTTTTCAGCCGCCCCCCCAGCCCCGCCCCGCCCGCGGGAGACCGAACGCGCGAGTGCGCAGAAGCCGGCAGCGGCGCCTGCGGCGGCTGGTTCGTCCTATTCGGCGGCTGATATCGAGGTCCTTGAAGGGCTGGAGCCGGTACGCCGGCGGCCCGGCATGTATATTGGCGGCACCGACGCGGCGGCGCTGCACCACCTGTTCGCCGAAGTCATAGACAACTGCATGGACGAGGCCATTGCCGGCCACGCCAACCGTATCGAGGTGCATTTCAGCGAGTCAGGGCATCTCAGCGTGACCGACAACGGGCGAGGCATCCCCGTGGATCCTCACCCCAAGTTCCCCAAGGTCTCGGCGCTCGAAGTCATCATGACGACCCTGCACGCCGGCGGCAAGTTCGACTCCAAGGCCTATGAGACCTCTGGCGGTCTGCACGGCGTGGGCATTTCCGTCGTGAATGCGCTGTCGGACGAGTTGCTTGTGGAAGTCGCGCGCGAGCAGCGTCTCTACAGACAGTCGTTTTCGCGGGGCAAGCCGGTGACCGGCCTGGAGGACGCCGGCCGCGTGCAAAACCGGCGTGGCACGACCATCACCTTCCATCCCGACCCTGAGATATTCGGTCCGCGCGCGGCATTTTCGGCAGCCCGTCTGTTCAAGATGACGCGGGCGAAGGCCTATCTGTTCGGCGGCGTCGAAATCCGCTGGTCCTGCGACGAGAGCCTTGCCACAGACGAGGTTCCGGCCAGGGCGACTTTTCACTATCCCGGCGGGCTCAAGGACTTCATGGCCGACCGGATCGCGGGCGAGACCCGGATTGTGGATGACGTGTTTGCTGGGCAGAGCGGCCGGCCCGGATCGCATGGCGCATGCGAATGGGCGATCGCCTGGTATGTCGGCGAGAGCTTCACCCTCTCCTACTGCAACACCGTGCCCACCCAGGACGGAGGCACGCATGAGCAGGGGCTGAGGCTGGCACTTCTTCGTGGCCTCAAGTCCTATGGCGAACTGACCGGGAACAAGCGGGCAAGCCTCTTGACCGCCGAAGATGTGCTGGCGCATTGCGGGGCGATGCTGTCGGTCTTCATCCGCGAACCAGAATTCGTCGGCCAGACCAAGGACAAGCTTTCGTCGGGCGAAGCGACCCGGATCGTGGACACCGCCCTGCGCGATGCTTTCGATCACTGGCTTGCGGCCTCGCCGCAGCAGGCGACCCGGTTGCTGGACTGGGCGATCGAGCGCGCCGAGGAGCGCGTAAGACGACGCAAGCAGAAAGAGATAGACCGGCAAAGCGCAACCCGGCGGCTTCGTCTTCCGGGCAAGCTGGCGGACTGCACGCAAGGGGCGGCGCAAGGGGCCGAGTTGTTCATCGTGGAAGGCGATTCCGCTGGCGGCAGCGCCAAGCAGGCCCGCAGCCGGGCCTCGCAAGCGGTTTTGCCGCTCAGGGGCAAGGTGCTGAACGTAGCGGGCGCGAGCCGAGACAAGCTCGCCGCCAACCAGCAGATTGGCGACATCGTGCAGGCGCTTGGCGCCGGCACGCGAGACCGGTACAGGGAAGACGACCTGCGCTACGACAAGATCATCATCATGACCGACGCCGATGTCGACGGCGCCCACATTGCTTCGCTCCTGATCACGTTCTTCTTTCAGGAGATGCCGCAATTGATCGATCACGGCCATCTCTACCTGGCGGTGCCGCCGCTCTACCGGATCACCCAGGGTGCGAAAACACTCTACGCGCGTGACGATGCCCACAAGGATGAAATCCTGGAGACCGAATTTTCCGGGCGCGGCAAGATCGACATCACCCGCTTCAAGGGCCTGGGTGAAATGCCGGCACAGCACCTCAAGGAAACCACCATGGACCCCAAGTCGCGTGTGCTGCTGCAGGTGCGCGTGCTGGGCGATCGCGTCGAGACGCGGGACTCGGTGGATCGGCTCATGGGGAACAGGCCGGAAGCACGGTTCGACTTCATCCAGGAAAACGCGGCCTTCGTGACCGACCTCGATATCTGACCGAGCACCGTGTGAGTGCCCGGGACAATCAATGCAATGCGCTGTCCTTGCCATCCGGACTTTGCGGACTTAATACGGATTGCGCGTTGACTTGACAGCTTCATGAGTTATCGTCGCGCGCGTCTCAGGCCACTCACGACGCTATTGCGGATGAATTCCGCTGCCACGGGTGCACCAAACTTACGAGTGGACATTCAATTTGACGGACGACTTCACAGGACTTGGTCTCAGCGACAAGGTCATTCAGGCCGTAGCCGATGCCGGCTACACCAAGCCAACCGACATCCAGGCCAAGGCGATACCGCCGGTGCTTGAACGCCGCGACGTGATCGGCATCGCGCAAACCGGCACGGGCAAGACCGCCTCCTTCGTGTTGCCCATGCTCACGCTGCTCGAAAAGGGCCGGGCAAGGGCCCGCATGCCGCGCACCCTCATTCTGGAGCCGACGCGCGAGCTTGCGGCCCAGGTGCATGAGAATTTCGAGAAATACGGCAAGAACCACAAGTTGACGGTGGCGCTGCTCATCGGAGGCGTCTCGTTCGACGAACAGAACAAGAAGCTCGACCGTGGCGCCGATGTTCTCATTGCCACGCCGGGACGCCTGCTCGACCATTTCGAGCGCGGAAAACTGCTGATGACCGGGGTGGAAATCCTGGTGATCGATGAGGCCGACCGCATGCTGGATATGGGGTTCATTCCCGATATCGAGCGGATTTGCGGCCTTCTGCCGCCGCGCCGCCAGACATTGTTCTTCTCTGCCACGATGCCACCCGAAGTCCGCAAGCTGACCGGGCGCTTCCTGCGCGATCCCGTGCAACTGGAAGTCGCACGCCAGGCCAGCACGGCGGATACGATTGTCCAAAGACTGTTGCGGTGCTCTGGCAAGCCGGCGGAAAAACGCGCCGCGCTTCGGGAACAGATCCGCGAAGCCAAGGATCTCGCCAATGCCATCGTGTTCTGCAACCGCAAGCGGGACGTCGCAACGCTTTACCGCTCTCTGACCCGCCATGGGTTCAACGCCGGCGAACTGCACGGCGACATGGACCAAAAGAGCCGCATGGAAACACTCGACAAGTTCAAGACCGGCAAGATCACCCTACTGGTGGCCAGCGACGTGGCCGCGCGCGGACTCGATATTCCCGCAGTGAGCCATGTCTTCAACTTCGATGTCCCGTCCCACGCGGAGGACTATGTCCATCGCATCGGCAGGACCGGACGCGCCGGACGCTCCGGCGCCTCAATCACGCTGGTCACGCCGGCCGACAGCAAGCATCTCGACGCGATCCTGAAGTTGATCCGCAAGGACGTGGAGTGGATCGACTTGGGTGCGACGCCCGAAAGCGAGAGTGAGCAAAAGAGCAAGCCGGAAAGCGCACCAGATGCAGGCGAAGGCCGCAAGCGCCCATCCAGAAGATCTGGCGCGAAGGCGAAACCTGCAGGCGACGCGGCCCCCAACAGGCCACAGGCGGACGGCAAGAGGGCGGCGAAAAAGCCTCCAGAGCGCGTTCGCGAGGCGCCGTCAAAAGGCAGGCGGAACGAAGAACCGGTTGAGGACGCAAGTACTCCTTTCGGGAGCGACGGACATGTGCCAGCGTTTCTCTTGCGTCCCGCTCCAAGGTCAAGTTAAACCGACCGCCGGTTTTCCACTCGATTTCCACACTTGCGGGTTATTGTCTATTGACCGGACATTAACCGTTGCTAGACCAGATTTCCGTTGATTACTGCCAGTACGTCCCAAGCGTGGCAGTCGGGGGGTCAAGTTTGCAGGGCGATGATTTCAAGCGAACGCTGAGTTACGCGAAGACAGCGATTGGCCTTCTGCAGCGGATCGAAGTTCCGCCCTACCCTCATTTTTACGAACTCTTCTACACTTATGCGGCCGGCGTCTTCCCGGCTCTCAATGCGCGCATCAACGCCTTGCTCGACCAGCCAATGCCGATCGGCACCGACGAGATCAACATGATCTACGTCGAGTTCCTCAGTCCCAACGATCTCAACGAGCGGATTTCCAACGTATCCCAGCAGATGTCGCTGAAGATGGTTGCGGTGCACGAGGCCATCGACGCGGCACTTGCGAACGCGAACTCCTATTCGGGTTCGCTGCAGGCTGCGACCGGCGATCTCGGCAGCGAGATCGACCAGAGGCACCTTCGCGAACTGGCCCTGCAACTGCTCAAGGAAACGCGGCACATGCAGGACACCAACAGGCGGCTCGAGACCAAGCTCGAGGAGTCGCGCGGCGACATCGAGGGCCTGCAGCGCGATCTCGACGAGGTTCGCCGCGAGTCGATGCAGGATGCGCTCACCAAGATCGACAATCGCAAGAGCTTCGATGAGGGGCTTGCCCGCGCCATCGCCGCAGCCAACGAGTCCGGGGCGCCGCTCAGTCTTGTGCTGGCCGACATCGACCATTTCAAGACCTTCAACGACACGTTCGGACACCAGACCGGCGATCAGGTGCTCCGGCTTGTCGCCAACACCCTGAAGTCGAACATCAAGGGCCAGGATATGGCGGCGAGATACGGGGGCGAGGAGTTCGCGGCCATCCTGCCCAATACCGACCTCGGTGGCGCCGTGCACCTGGCCGAGAACATCCGGCGGGCCATCCAGGCCAAGGAGTTGCTGCGGCGTTCGACCAACGAAAAGCTTGGCCGTATCACTGCTTCATTCGGTGTGGCCCGTTTTCGCCAGGGCGAGACCCCTGCAAGCCTGATCGAGCGGGCGGATCGTTGCCTTTATGCCGCCAAGCATCGGGGCCGCAACAAGGTCGTTTCCGAAGAAATGATCGGCACCGGCAGTTCCGCCGCCTGAGCGGATCAGCCCTGCGCCCGTGCCTCGGCGAGCTTCTTGAGGTCTGCAGGCTTGAGCTGCACGCTTTCGCCGCAACCGCACGCGCCGGTCTGATTGGGATTGACGAAGGTGAACCCCGACGAGAGCCTGTTTTCCTCGTAGTCCATCCGGGTGCCGAGAAGGAACAGGGTCGCCTTGGGGTCGACATATACATGGACCCCCTTTTCATGGACATGATCGTCGCCGGGCACCGCCTCGGTCACGTAGTCGAGCGTGTAGGCCATGCCCGCGCACCCGGCATTCCTCACGCCGACGCGCACGCCGACGACCGGCTTGTCCGAATCGGCGATGATTTCCGAGATCCGTTCCGCGGCGGCATCGCTTAGTGAAATAACCCTGAAATCCATGGTCCTGACCTTTCAGCCAATATGGCCGATCAACGTTTGGCAATTGGCGTCGTCCTGCAAAGATGGGACCGTACACCGTATCTGGCAAGGGCCCGCAAGACGATATCGAACCCTGCGGGGATCAATAATTCCCCCAGAGCCCCGGGGTCGCCAGTTCGACAACCAGGCCGTCGGGGTCGAGGAAATAGATGCTTTTTCCGCCCTTTGGCCAATTCACTTCACTTTCGATGGCCACCCCTTCGCGCGCCAGGTGGGCTTTCCAGTCGTCATAGGCCTCGGCCGGGATTGCAAAAGCGTAGTGCTGCGGGCCTCCGCCGTCATGTGGCGGGATGTGTCCGCCGCCAACCGGGATCGGTCTTGTGGTGGCGCCTCTCTTGAACAGGATCAGTGTCTGGGAAGGCGCGACATTGAAAGCAACAATACGATCCTCCGCCACCATGGCGGCAAATCCGAACACGCGCTCGTAGAAGGCCCTGCTGCGCCCGATGTCCTCGACATAGAGGCAGGTTTCCAGAAGCCCGCTCAATGCCGGCCGCGACACCGCTGTCACCACCAGTTGAGCGCGACCTGCGCTTCCTCGGACATGCGATCCGGCGTCCAGGGCGGATCGAAGACCATCTTGACCTCGACCTCGCGTATGCCCTCGACCGCGCTTGCCGCGTTCTCAACCCACCCCGGCATCTCGCCGGCAACCGGGCAACCCGGCGCGGTAAGCGTCATGTCGATATTGAGCTTGCGATCATCGTCGAGTTCCACCTTGTAGATCAGGCCAAGCTCATAGATATCGACCGGAATCTCGGGATCGTACACGGTCTTGAGCGCGGCGATCAGCTCCGAGGTGATCCGTTCGACCTCGTCGGCCGGTATTGCGCCGCCGCCGGGCGTCGAAATCAACGCGCCCTCGCTACTTGCCGGAGCTTCGGCTTCAGCCCGGTCAGCCTGTTCTTCGATCTGCTCGCTCATCGTCGCACTCCTTGAATTCTTCAGGCGAAAAACGCCTGGGCGCGCTCAATCGCGTCCGTCAGGGCGTCGATGTCGTCCTTGCCGCTATATAGGCCGATAGACGCCCGGCATGTAGAGGTGACACCGAACCTCTTGAGAAGCGGTTGGGCGCAATGGGTGCCCGCACGCACCGCGACCCCATAGCGATCCAGGATCGTGGCGATGTCATGGGCGTGTGCCGCCCCCAGGGCAAACGAGAAGATCCCGCCCTTGTCCGGTGCATTGCCGATCAGGCGCAGCGAATTGATGCGCTGCAACTTCTCGGTGGCATATTCAGTCACCTCGCGCTCATGGGCCGCGATCTCGTTCCGGCCGATGCCGGCGAGATAGTCAAGCGCCGCGCCAAGCCCGATCGCCTGCACAATGGGCGGCGTACCCGCCTCGAAACGATGTGGCGGCTCGTTATAGGTGACATTATCGAGCGTAACCTCGCCTATCATTTCACCGCCGCCCTGGTAGGGCTGCATTTCGGCCAGCAGGTCGTGCCGGCCATAGAGCACGCCAATGCCTGTCGGGCCGTAGAGCTTGTGACCGGTCATCACGTAGAAATCGGCACCCAGCGCCTGCACGTCCACTGGCATGTGAACCGCGCCCTGGCTGCCATCCACCAGGACCGGGATGCCGCGGGCGTGGGCGATCTCGATTATGCGTGCCAGCGGAGTGACCGTACCCAGCACATTGGACATATGGGTTACCGCAACCATCTTCGTGCGCGGCCCTATAGCCGCCTCGAACGCGTCGAGGTCGAAACTCCCGTCGTCGGCGATATCGACCCACTTGAGAACGGCACCCTTGCGTTCGCGGTGGAAGTGCCAGGGCACGATATTGGAGTGATGCTCCATTATGGTCAGGACGATCTCGTCGCCCTCGCCGATCCGCGGTCCGGCAAAGGAACTCGCCACGAGATTGATCGCTTCGGTCGCCGAACGGGTGAAGACGATCTCTTCGACGCGGGCAGCGTTGAGGAAACTGCGCACGCTCTGGCGGGCTGTTTCGAAGGCATCGGTCGCGCGATTGGCAAGGGTATGCAGCCCGCGATGCACGTTGGAGTACTCGTGCTCATAGGCAAAGTTCATCCGGTCGAGAACCGCGCGCGGTTTCTGCGCCGATGCGCCGTTGTCGAGATAGACCAGCCTGTGCCCATGGATGGTCTCGTCCAGGATTGGAAACTCGGCCCTGATCCTTTGCAGATCGTAGGTCATGCAGCAACACTCGCCGCGCCGGCACCGAGCCAGCGATCGATGATGTCGTTGATGGCCTGCTGCAGATACTCGTTATCGATGCCGTCTACCAGTTCGGCAAGGAAGGCGCGCACGAGCATGCCTTCGGCTTCCCCGCGCGGAATGCCGCGGCTCATCAGGTAGAACAGGGATTCGTCATCGATCTCGCCGCAGGTCGAACCGTGTCCGCACTGCACGTCGTCGGCGAAGATTTCCAGTTCCGGCTTGGAGAAGATCTCGGCGCGCTCGGAGAGCATCAACCCTTGGGACATCATGCGCGCGTCGGTCTTTTGCGCGTCGCGGGCGACAACGATCTTGCCCTGGAACACCGAGCGGGCCCCGTCGCGAGCTACCTGCTTGATACGTTCCTCCGAGGTTGTGCCCGGCACGGCGTGCTCGATGCTCAAGGTCATGTCCAGGTGCTGGTTCCCCGAAGCGAGATTGAGGCCACCGAAATCGGCGTGCGCGCCTGGACCGGCGAAACGCGCGAAGGCCTGGCTGCGCGCCAGCGCCGAACCGGCATGCACCACCAGGGTGCGCAGATGCGCGCCTTCGGCAATGTCGTATTCGGTGGAAGCGAAGTGCGTTGCCTCCGCCCCGCCCAGGTCGATCTGCACATGGGTGAGCCTGGCATTCCGTCCCAGCGAAACATAGGCGGCATGGTTACCCATATGCGCCTTGTTGCTGCCCGAAAAGGTCTCGACCACGATCGCAGAGGCATTGTCGGCAACGTTGATCACGGCGCCGTCGACGACGTGGGCGGCGTCGCCCTCGATCCGGTGATCGATGTGGATCAGCGGGTCGACGGACCCGTCGAGATCCAGGCGCAAGGCTTCTCGGGCCAGCGCCGCATTGAGCCGGACAATTGCGTCGTCACGCTCGCCAAGCACCGGGCCGTCCACCTTGCGGAAGATGACACCGGCTGGCGCCACGCCCGCGCCTTCGCTGACCCGACCATTGGCGATCATCAAACGATAGCTGCCGGGCAGATTCACGGCGGACTGCGAGGCGGTAATCGCCGGGCTGGCGAGATCCGGCACCGCGCGGATCAGGCTCTTGAGGTCGGTGTAGTGATAGGCTTCGACGCGCCGGGTCGGCAGGCCGACATCGCGGAAGCGGGCAGCAGCCTGCGGGTTCGCGCCACCATCGAGTTGCGCGGCGAGTGCTTCTTCCGCCGGTCCGAGCCGGGTTGGGGTATGAATGCTCACTTTGCCCTCACGCAGCGTTTTCGTCGAAACCGGCATAGCCCTTGCTCTCAAGCTCGAGAGCCAGCGACTTGTCGCCGCTTTCCACCACGCGCCCCTCGGAGAAGACGTGGACGATGTCGGGTACGATATGGTTCAGCAACCGCTGGTAGTGGGTGATCACCAGCATGGAGCGTTCCGGGCCGCGCAACGCGTTGACGCCCTCCGAAACGATCTTGAGCGCATCGATGTCGAGCCCGGAATCGGTTTCGTCCAGAATGCACATCTTGGGCTTGAGCAGCGCCATCTGCAGCACTTCGGCGCGCTTCTTCTCGCCGCCCGAGAAGCCCACGTTGAGCGCGCGCTTGAGCATGTCCGTCTCGATCTTGAGCAGGCCGGCCGCTTCGCGTATCTCGCGCATGAAATCGGGCGTCTGGATCTCGGCTTCGCCACGCGCCTTGCGCTGGGCATTCATCGCCGCCTTGAGGAAGGTCATGGTAGCGACGCCGGGAATTTCGATCGGATACTGGAACGCCAGGAACAGGCCGGCGGCGGCCCGTTCGTCAGGCTCCATTTCCAGCAGGTTCACGCCGTCGAGCAGCACCTCGCCCTCGGTCACCTCATAGCCGTCGCGGCCCGCCAGCACATAGGAGAGCGTCGACTTGCCCGAGCCGTTGCGGCCCATGACGGCATGCACCTCGCCCTTGGGAACGATCAGATCGACCCCCTTGAGGATTTCCTTGTCCTCGACACGCGCACGCAGACCGCGGATTTCAAGCATGGGGGTGGTCATTGATCTTCTCCGATGTCTTCGCCGTCCCAATAGCCAAGGCTGTTTTCGGTACGGCCGATATAGCGAACGCCGCCGGACTGGGTGGTCCGGTCGAAACGAGACGAAACCGCGAATTTTCCGCTGTCGGGGTATTCCACCACGTCGGCGCCCAACGCGTTGGCGGAAATGCCCAGATACTTGAGGGGCCTGTCGCCGGTATTGATGATCTGGTGCGCGACGTCTGCGCCCCCGGCAGGCGCCGCAAGCACGTCGTTTTCCCGGATGGGATAGCTTTGGGCGCCAAACCTGTAGGTGCCCTCGCCTTCCAGGATGACGAAGAGTTCCTGGGTGTGGTGGTGCGCGTGGAAGGGATAGGCCCGCTTGCCCGGTTCCACGACATGCAGCATCACGCCAATACCCGTCGAACCGATGAGGTTCCCGAAACTGCCGACCCTGGCGGAAAAATTGTGCCCCTGCCCGAAATCGCGCAGCGGTACATCGGCGATGTTGACCACAGGCTTGATATCGGCCGCCATCACCCCACGCTCCCCTCAAGGGAAATGCCGATCAGCTTTTGCGTCTCGACCATGAATTCCATGGGCAGGTGCTGCAGCACGTCGCGCACGAAACCGTTGACGATCAGCGCCACCGCTGCCTCTGGGTCCAATCCGCGCTGCTGGCAGTAGAACATCTGGTCGTCGGATATCTTCGAGGTCGTGGCCTCGTGCTCGAACACCGCCGATGAATTCCGGCTTTCTATATAGGGCACGGTGTGCGCGCCGCACTTGTCGCCGATCAGCAGGCTGTCGCACTGGGTGAAGTTGCGCGCCCCGGTAGCCCGCGCGTGGGCGTTGACCTGCCCGCGATAGGTGTTGTCCGAGTGCCCGGCCGCAATGCCCTTGGAGATGATGCGGCTCGTGGTGTTCTTGCCCAGATGCAGCATTTTTGTACCGCTATCGACCTGCTGATAGCCGTTGGAAATGGCGATGGAGTAGAACTCGCCGCGCGAATTGTCGCCGCGCAGGATGCAGCTGGGGTATTTCCATGTGATCGCCGAGCCGGTTTCGACCTGGGTCCAGGAAATCTTGGAATTCTTGCCCCGGCAGTCGCCGCGCTTGGTCACGAAATTGTAGACGCCGCCCTTGCCGTCCTTGTCGCCCGGATACCAGTTCTGGACCGTGGAATACTTGATCTCGGCATCATCGAGCGCCACGAGCTCGACGACCGCGGCGTGGAGTTGCGCCTCGTCGCGGCTGGGGGCCGTGCAGCCTTCGAGATAGCTCACATATGAACCCTCGTCGGCAATGATCAGCGTGCGCTCGAACTGGCCGGTCTTCTTCTCGTTGATCCGGAAATAGGTCGAAAGCTCCATCGGGCATCTGACGCCCTTGGGGATGTAGACGAACGAACCGTCGGTGAACACGGCCGAATTCAGCGTAGCGAAGTAGTTGTCGGAAACCGGCACCACGGTCCCGAGATACTTCTGGACCAGTTCGGCGTGTTCACGCACCGCCTCGGAGATCGAACAGAAAATGATGCCGTGCCTGGCCAGTTCCTCACGGAACGTGGTGATGACGGAAACACTGTCGAACACCGCGTCGACCGCCACCTTCGAGCCTTCGACGCCCGCGAGCAATTCCTGCTCCCTGAGCGGAATACCGAGCTTTTCATAGGTGGCCAGCAGCTCCGGATCGACCTCGTCGATGCTCTTGGGCGCCTTCTTGGTCTTGGGGGCCGCATAGAAATAGAGTTCCTGGAAGTCGATCCTGGGATAGCTGACGCGGGCCCAGTTCGGCTCGTCCATGGTCAGCCAGCGCCGATAGGCTTCAAGCCGCCAATCGAGCATCCATTGGGGCTCATCCTTCTTCATGGAGATGAAGCGGATCACGTCTTCGTTCAGACCCTTGGGCGCCTTGTCGGACTCGATCACGGTCTCAAAGCCGTACTTGTACTTGTCGACCTCGAAATCGCTGACGTGATCGATCGTTTCCTTGACCGCTGGCATGTCCGTGTCTCCTTACGCCGGCCGCTTCACGCAGCCTGGCCTGTGGCGCTGCGATGCCGGGCAACCACCCGCCGCATCGCAGCCAGAAATTCAGTTACGTCGTCGTCGCTGCTCGACCAGCCAAGGCTGACGCGCAGCGCGCAGCCCACAAGCGCGGTATCCACGCCCATCGCCTCAAGCACGTGGCTCCGGCCCACCTTGCCCGACGAGCACGCCGAGCCTGAGGAGACCGAAACGCCTTCCAGGTCGAGCCCCATCATCGCGACGCTGCTTTTCAGGCCCGGAATGGCGAAACTCGCCATGCTGCCGATCCGATCGGCCTCGCCGCCGAAGAACACGATGTCCGCCGCGATGTCCCGCAATCCCGCAGACACGCTGTCGACGCGCCTCGCGATATCGGCGGCGTCATATCTTTGGCGGAACGCGTTGGCGGCCGCGCCAAATCCGGCGATCAGCGCCACGGCCTCGGTGCCGCCGCGCCGACCCTGTTCCTGGCCGCCGCCCGGTATCAGGCGCACCGTGTCGCAGTGGCCCTTGACCAGAAGCGCGCCAATGCCCGACGGCCCGCCAATCTTGTGGGCCGACATAGCCATCATGTCGGCGGCGCGGGCCGCGAATTCAAGTTCACGCTTGCCGGCGGCCTGCACCGCATCGACAAACAGATAGTGTCTGCCGGGACCCACAAGGGCCTCGACCTCGGACACCGGCTGGACCACGCCGGTCTCGTTGTTCACCCACTGGACGGCGACCAGCGCCAGCGCCCCTGCGTCGTCCGCAGCTCGAAGCGATGCCTCCAGCGCGGCAATATCCAGCACGCCAGAGGCAAGAAGCCCGACCCGCTCGACGGCGGCGCCCGACGCTTCGGCGGCCTTGAGAACCGCCTGATGTTCGCCGGCGCCGACAATGACCCGGTCTATCGCGTAGGCCTTCACGCCGCCGACGATCGCCTGGGTAATCGCCTCGGTCGCGGACCCCGTGAACACAACCTGATTGCGATCCGCGCCGGCCAGACGCGCAACCTCGCCGCGCGCCCTGTCCACCGCTTCGCGTGCCGCGCGTCCATGGCGGTGCACCGACGAAGGATTGCCCGTCAGATCGAGCGCTTCGACGATTGCCGCGCGCACCTCGGGCAGCAGCGGGGTCGTTGCCGCATGATCGAGATATGTCGCCGCGTCCGTCATGTCAGTCGCCTGCGGGGGCTCCGCTCCTTGCGCGCTTGAAACACTTCTTGAAATAGGGAGCGGCCCTTGGGTAAAAGGACGCTCGCTTCGGCCTGTGGGCCGAAACTAGTTTTGAATCATTCTAAACTAGTTTTCTAAGCTTACTTGTAGGTACCCTCGGCCTGTTCGTCAAGCCGGGTCAAACGTCATCTGGCCCGCGGCGCTTCGTGCCGCCACGCCATCGGTTAGGGAAGTGCTCAATGCCGGAAGTCATCTTCAACGGGCCCGCGGGTCGCATCGAGGGGCGCTACCAACCGGGCAAGGAGGCCAATGCGCCGGTGGCGATCGTGCTGCATCCGCACCCCGAGTTCGGCGGCACGATGAACAACCAGATCGTCTATCACCTGTTCTACATGTTCGCGAAGCGCGGCTTTGCGGTGTTGCGCTTCAACTCGCGGGGCGTCGGCCGTTCGCAGGGCATGTTCGACCATGGCGTCGGCGAACTCTCGGATGCGGCGGCAGCGCTGGACTGGCTGCAAACCCTCAATCGGGAAAGCCGAGGCTGCTGGATCGCCGGTTTCTCGTTCGGCGCATGGATCGGCATGCAGTTGCTGATGCGGCGGCCGGAAGTCGAAGGCTTCATCTCGGTTGCCCCGCCGGAAAACCTCTACGATTTCTCGTTCCTGGCGCCGTGCCCTTCCTCAGGGCTCATCATTCATGGCGACCGGGACCGCGTTGCCCCGCCGCAGGCGGTCCAGAAGTTGGTGGACAAGCTCAAGACACAGAAGGGCATCACCATCGAGCAGCAGATGGTGGAAGGCGCCAACCACTTCTTCGAGAACAAGACGGATGAACTGATCGAGCGCTGCGGGGAATATCTGGACCGGCGCCGCGCCGAGATCGCCGCGGGCAAGGGCCGCTGATTCCATGTCGCAGTTCCGGTCCGATTTTCTGCGCGTCCTTGAGGAGCGCGGATTCATCCACCAGATCTCGGATCCCGAGGGGCTGGATCAGGCGTGCAGTTCGGGCATGGTCACAGCCTATGTAGGCTATGACGCTACCGCGCCAAGCCTGCATATCGGCAACCTGTTGTCGATCATGATGCTCCACTGGTTCCAGCAGACCGGGCACCGACCGATCGCGCTGATGGGCGGTGGGACGACGATGGTGGGCGATCCCTCGGGCAAGGACGCGCAGCGCAAACTGCTGACCCCCGATGCAATCGCTAACAACATCGCGGGAATTCGCCAGACCTTTGCAAAATTCCTGCGCTTTGGCGACACCGGCAATGACGCACTGATCGCCAACAACGCCGACTGGCTGCTCGATCTGAAATATGTCGATTTCCTGCGCGAAATCGGCAGGCATTTCTCGATCAACCGCATGCTGACTTTCGATTCGGTGAAGCTCAGGCTCGAACGCGAGCAGCCGCTGAGCTTCCTCGAATTCAACTACATGATCCTGCAGGCCTACGATTTCGTCGAACTCAACAAGCGTTTCGATTGCCGCCTGCAGATGGGCGGCTCCGACCAGTGGGGAAATATCGTCAACGGCATCGACCTGGGCCGCCGGGTCAACGAGGCAGAGCTGTTCGCACTCACATGCCCGCTGCTCACAACCTCATCGGGCGCAAAGATGGGCAAGAGCGTCGATGGGGCGATCTGGCTCGATGCCGCGCTGAAGTCGCCCTATGACTACTGGCAGTACTGGCGCAACACCGAAGACGCTGATGTCGAGCGCTTCCTCAAGCTCTATACCGTTCTGCCGCTCGACGAGATCGGCCGCGTGGTCGCCGGAGATATCAACGAGGCCAAGAAGCGGCTGGCCACGGAAGCAACCGCGCTCGCCCATGGCCCCGAAGCCGCGGCAGAGGCGGCCGAGACCGCACGCGCCACCTTCGAGACTGGCGCGCTCGACCTCTCGCTCCCCACTGTCGAGATTGCCCGCACCGAACTCAATTCGGGGCTTGGCGTGTTGGCGGCATGTGTCACCACGGGCCTTGCGGCCTCGAACGGCGAGGCACGGCGGCATGTAAAGTCCGGCGCGGTGCGCATCAATGATCGCTTGGTCGAGGACGACCGCCTGAGCGTCGATGCGTCGCATCTGCTCCCCGAGGGCGTCATCAAGATTTCGGTCGGCAAGAAAAAACACGCGCTCATCCGCCCGATCTGACCGGACCATGGCACGTCTTGATGGACTCAAGACGCATGGCCCAGGTCATTGCATAGTCGCATGTTCGAAACGGAAAACCGGTGCCCGCATTTCCTGAACATGCCCTAGCCACACAGGCTTGGAGTTATTGCCCCGAAACGTCCGGCGTCTGCGTGGTCGCGGGCTTTCGCTTGTCGTCCTCGGCGCGGAACTCGAACAGCGAGCGGAATAGGCCCGGTACCAGCATCGAGGCGGGATTGACCAGGAATTTGGGCTTGTCCAGGTCTCCCCGGATGGCGAAGGTCACCCCGAGCAGGCCTTCGCCGTCGCGGCCGCCGATCAGCCGTCCCACGATCGGCAGCTTCTGGAAGATCGAGTTGACCCCGAACAACGGCACATAGGTCCCCACCAGATCGTACTGACGGGTCTTGGTGTAGATCGCACCGTGCATGGTGCCTCCCACAGAATCGCCGGAGAGCACGAGATCCTTGACGTCAATCTTGTCGGCCGTGTGCACGAAATGTACGCGGCCATGCTTGAACGTCACGCGGTTGTCGCGGTCGATCAGGTTGCGTGAGTCCTTATGATTGCCGAGGATCTGGGCGATATTCGCCTCATCCACGACCGCGAAGTCGTGAAGATCGAACTCGCCGGTATCGGTCTTGTTGGTCGAATTCGTGTTGATGACAAGGCTGCCCTTGCCGCCCAGAAGCCTTGGATAGATGCCGGCGAAGCGCAGCATCGTCCCCATGTCGTTGAAGGCCACCGACGTCACGCGCCCGTTCGGCAGCTCGTTGGTGGTTATCGAGACGCTCTTCTCGCCGCCGAGTTGCGCCTGCATCTCGATATGCTGCATGTCCGAACCACGCATGGTCAGGTTGAGATCGAGATTGTAGGCGGTCGTCTTGTAGAACCCGAGCGCCTGCTTGAGCTGGATATCGAGCTGGAGCGCGAAATCGGTTGGCGTCTGCCCACGCGCCAGGCCCGAGTCCGGGCCAAGGCCCAGGAACCGCTTCAGCATCGGCTTGAGGTCCATCTGGTCGCCCCTCAGGCGAACCGAATAGCCATCGCGCAGCGGCGTGATCGCCAGTTGGGCCTTGTCACCGGGATTGAGGGTGAAATTGGAGAACTCGGCCGACTCCAGCCCCTTTTCGTCGTCGAACACCAGGCTTCCGGCCAGATCGACGTCACCGAAGCCCAGGCGAATATGGCTGACCTCATAGCGATGGCCGTCCTGGCGGATTTCAGCCTCGAGCGTCCCCGGGATACCCGCGGGCTTGCTGATCCCGAGATCCTTGATCACAAGGTCCGCATTCTTGAGATCGATGGCGATCTGCAGGCTGTCGTCCGCCATCGGACGCGCGACGAAGCGAACCGATCCGGTCAGGAATTGACCGGCGTCGAAGCCCATCGACTTGAGTTCCTTGACGTCCACGGTCGAGGACATCAGCACGGAGGGATCCGCGTCCGGCGCGCTTTCAAGCACGATATCGGCGGCGATGCCGTCGACATTGGCCTGCCCGGTCACCCTGTATCCGGCCTGCGACGCGGTAAACGACATCGCCCCGTCCTTGATCGCGTGGTCGCCGATGGGGGTCTTGGAGGAGAAATTGCGGACGGTGCCGTTGAGCGCATAGTCCATGCGGCTGAGCTCGGAATCCGCGCCCACGGTGATGGTGGAGACGACGGATACCTTGACGTCGCCGCTCAGGTCCTTGATCGGGACGCTGGTGGCGATGTCGCTGGGCAGCCGCAGTTTTCCCGGGCCCGAACCGGTCATGTCGACAAGCGCAGGCAGGTCTCCCGTCACATCGCCGGACAACTCGAAGGTCAGCGGCTTGGCCGCGGTGTTGTCGATCACGAAGGCGGCGTTGGCGACCTTGACGTCGCCACTTGGGTTCTTGATCGTCGCGCCATCGAAGGAAACCGTGAGATTGTTGTCGCGCACCTTGACGCGGGTATGGCCGGACACGTCGACGGGCTTCATTCCCTCCATGGGCACGAAGCGCACGTCGCTGCCTTCAAGATCGATGCGCATGCCGTTTTGTGGAATCGGCTTTTCTTCGCCGCCCACGCCGAGCGTGCCGACCGGGAAGGAAAACCGCATCGATGCTGTGTCGACCTTGCCAGTCTGCACGTTCTTGACGAACCAGTCGCGGGCGCCCGGCGCCAGGAAATAGGGCCACAAGCGCTTGAGATCGTCGGCTGACGCGCCCGCGCCGGACAGGCTGAGGTCGATCCCCAACCCCTTGCGCAACATGTCCACGCGGCCCTTGGCGATCAGGTTCACGCCTGGGCGCGACACCACGAGCTTGTCGATGCCGAGGGCACCGTAAAGCGGCGCGGACCATCCGTGATATTCGATTTCCGAATAGGATTGGGCCTGGGCCGGGAGGTCGTCTGGCTGCAGCTTGACATCGCGGGCAGTCACGGACACGGCCACCGTGGGTCCGAACAGGTCGTCCAGTCCCAGCACCAGCATTCCTGAAATGTCCGCGCTGCTCTTGCCGACCGAAACACCGACGTCGGTGAACCCGAACCGGGCATCCTGCGGGGTCCATACCACGTCGAACGGCCGGGTCTCGACCGGGAAGAAGTCGTTCCGGATCCGCATCTGCGTGCCGGACATGTCGACATGGAACGTGCCGCCGGTCAGTTGCCTGTCGGGGCCGACGAATTTCAGGTCGGCTTCAAGCGTTCCCGCCCCCTTGATCGCAACCACCCCGTCGGGGTCGTCGATGAACGGCAGGAAATTGGAGAAATCCACATTATCCATACTGGCCGTCAGCCGCACGTCGCCATTGTCGGCCTGGGTGCGCGCGATGCGCCCGGTCAGGTGGCGCCCTCCAATGGTGGCACCGAAGGTTCCCCTGGTCGGGCCGCCGTCGAGGCGCGGCGCGATATCCAGGCTCACATCGGTATATTGCCGGAACAGCCCATACACGTTGTCGCTCATGTCGAGCGTGCCATCGCGGATCGTCAGGCGGGCGAAGCGGCCCTCGCGCGTCTGCGTGATGACGTTCTCGATGCCCCGCTCGATGGCCTTGAGGTTGAATTCCAGCCAGTCATTGTCCGAGCGCAGGTCGACACGGGATCCGCCGGGCCCCGAACCCTTGACGTCGATCCCCTTGGAGGAAATGCCGACCGCGGGGTAATTGTCCTCGCCGGCCAGTATCTTGACGACCGGCGGGCCGCCCTTTGGATCGTCCTCGATGCGGAAGCTCGACAGGCGCGGACCGAACAGGTCCTGGATGATCTGGATATGCGCACCCACCATGGTGATCGTTGCGCCGGGCTGGCCGATCAGCGCGCGAACCGGCGAGAAACCGATTTCGAGCGCCTTCATTTCCACGCGCGCGCCGCTGCCGCGATCGGTCAGGACAACAGGGCTGAACTGGATGACGGGCCAGAGCGGGCCTTCCAGGGCAACTGCGGTATCTCCCAGTTCGAGCGCGTAGGTCGAGGGCAATGTGGCCTGGACGAAGGCCTTGGCCTGATCGCGCAGGAATGGCGCCGGAATGGGCGCGATGGACAGTCGGATATAGAGCCCGACCAGAAGGACGATGAGCACGCCGAGCAGCCACAACGACGCGTGGCCGAGGTGGTGGTGCACGCCGCGGGGCGGCACGGACGGCAATGGGCGGGCAGCTTCCGTCACACTTCGCCTTCTGCAAGAAACAAGGGGAACGCCGGTTGCAGCCCGGCTGTTTCGTCGTCGCGCGGATGCGGCAGCTCCCTGCTGGCAGGGCGGCTTGCAACCCGCGGCCCTATTGCCCAAAGATGCGGGCTGGAATATGGCACCCCTCGATCCTCCCGCGGATCCGACCTCTCCCTTTCGAGCAAAAGAGAGCGGCCCAAATGAGCATTCTCGAAGCCGGCGCCGAAGCGCCCGATTTCATCCTTGAGACCGACGGCGGCCCTGCGTTCCGGCTTTCGGAACATCGCGACCGGCTGGTCGTTCTCTACTTCTATCCGGAAGACGATACTCCGGCATGCACAATAGAAAATAACGAATTCACCGCACTCGCACAGGCTTTTGACGACGCTGGGGCAATTCTGGTCGGCATTTCCCCTGACAGCGTGTCAAAACACGCCAAATTCCGTAGCAAGCACGGTCTCACGACGATTCTGGCGTCCGATCCAGACCGTGAAGTCATAGGGAAATATGGCGTCTGGGGCGAGAAACTCAACTATGGGCGGCGTTACATGGGACTGATTCGCTCGACATTCCTGATCGGCCACGATGGCAGGATCGCGCAGTCCTGGGTCGTACGCAGGACCAAGGGCCATGCCGAAAAGGTGCTCGCAGCGACCAGGGATTACGCAAGTCAGGCCTGATCCCCGGGAAATCCGCTACGGATTTCGGCTTTGTTAACCATAGTCGGTAACCATCACCGAACGGTCAGTATGCGTTCGGGAGATGGTCGCCGTGAGCAAGCGTGATCATACCAAGCCATTCAATAGTCCTGCCACGCAGAGGCACGGGGTCACGCAAAAGGGCAAGCCCGTGGTTTCCGCGGGTCTGTTCTATGCCCTTGCGGCCGTGCTGCTGACGACAAATGTCGTCACGCTGGTTGCTCTGTTCATGAGCCCGGACATCGCCAATCTGTTCGGTGGCAACCGCGGGCGGGATTTCGCCGCCTACGAAGATCGCATCACCCAATTACGGCTTGAGGTGGATCGCCTTCATTCCCGCCAGTACGCCCAGGCCGGCGACATCAACCTGCAACTGCAGGAACTCGCCCAGCAGCAGGAACAGCTTGTCGAACAGCATCAGTATGTCCGCGCACTTGCACAGAAGGCCAAGGCGCTGGGCATCAAGACCTCTTCGGTGCCCGATGCGCCCGCAGCAAGCAAGACGGATCCGCTGATTACGGGCGCGATCAGCCAGAGTCCCGATGCCGCGAACAGCCTTGCGGCGGTGTCGCAGCAGGTCAAGTCGATGATGGACGATTCGCGTTCGGCCTTGCTGGCGCTCTCGACGGAAGCAGGCAGGCAGGCCGACAAGATTGTCGCAGGGCTCAAGACCGTTGGGATCAGTCCCGCGCTGCCAAGCGGAGACAGCACTGCGATGGGCGGACCCTACGAACCGCCCAAACTGGACGGGCTGGACGATGAGTCGATCGTCGACGATGCCAACAACGTGATTGCGGCCCTCGGCCGGTTCAAGGCGGCGCGCAGCGCGCTCCGGGCAGCTCCTGTGACGACCCCCATTCACGGATCGTTCCGTTTTACCTCGCCTTTCGGCAACAGGCGCGATCCGTTCACCTCTCGCCTTGCCTTCCATCCCGGGCTCGATCTGGCCGCGCCGCGCGGCACCTCGGTCTATGCCGCCGGCGTCGGGACGGTCACTGAAGCCGGGTTGCATGGGGGCTACGGAAACATGGTCGAGATCGATCACGGCAACGGCGTGGTATCGATCTATGGGCATCTGTCGAAGATCATGACGAGCGTGGGCGCCAAGGTCACCGCCGACACGCTGATCGGCGAGGTCGGATCGACCGGGCGCAGCACCGGTCCGCACCTGCATTTTGAATTGAGGCGCGATGACAACGCTATAAACCCCTCGCCTTTCCTGGCAACCGGACGGAAGCTGCAGGCGTTTCTCTGAAGGGTTCGCGTCGAGCCGCCACAAAATACGGCATTACCCCCTCTCCTGCCGTCGCTTGATTTGCGTGGCGGCGGATAGATTGGTGGCGTATTCTGTTGCACCTGCCTGGGGCGAATCCGATCGGAGATCGGCCGCCGAATCCCGGCATCCGAGCAGGTGGCGGGGTGGACGCAATGCTGGAAACGGACAAGGTATTTGCCGGCTCAATTCCGGAAAACTACGACCGGAACATGGTGCCGCTGATCTTCGAACCCTATGCCGCCGACATCGCGCAACGAGCGGCATCCTTTTCGCCGTTGTCGGTTCTCGAGACGGCTGCGGGCACAGGTGTCGTGACCCGGGCACTGGCGCAAGTACTTCCTGCTCGCGCGAACTATGTGGTCACCGACCTCAACCAGCCGATGCTCGACTATGCCGCATCCAGGCAGGCATCCGACGCGCGTATCAGGTGGCGTCAGGCCGATGCCCTGGCCCTGCCGTTCGATGATTCGGTGTTCGATCTGGTTTGTTGCCAGTTCGGCGCGATGTTCTTTCCCGACCGCGTATCGGGGTATCGAGAAGCCCGGCGGGTTCTGAAGGCCGGCGGGCGCTTCCTGTTCAGCGTCTGGGATCGCATCGAGGAAAACGTGTTTGCCGATGACGTGACGCAGACCCTGGCGCGGATATTTCCCAAAGACCCGCCTCGCTTTCTGGCCCTCACCCCACACGGCTACCACGACACGGCGCTGATCCGCCGGGAACTGGACGAAGCCGGTTTCTCTGAAGTGGCGATAGAGACGAAGGCCGAATTGAGCCGCGCGTCCTCGCCGCGCGTGCCGGCAGAAGCCTATTGCAAGGGCACTCTTCTTCGCAATGAAATCGAAGCGAGGGACGCGGCGAAGCTGGACCTTGCCACCGATCTTGCCGAAGCCGAGATCGCCAGCAGGCACGGCACCGGCGAAATCGCCGCCAAGATCCAGGCGCACATCATCACGGCCGTGGCCTGACACCTTCCGGGCGGTATTGAGCGGCGCCGCCGCGCCAGATCAAGGAGCGCCCCTGCCCCAGGCGCGAAACCCTAGTTGCTGGTGCTGCCCACACGCTGCGCGAGAGCTGCTTCCATGAAAGCATCGAGATCGCCGTCGAGGACGTCGTCGGGCGAGGTGTTCTCGACCCCGGAGCGCAAGTCCTTCACCAACTGATAGGGCTGGAGTACATAGGAGCGGATCTGGTGCCCCCAGCCGATTTCGGTCTTCGAAGACTCCTGCGCGGACGCGGCTTCCTCGCGCTTCTGAAGTTCGGCTTCGTACAGACGCGCGCGCAGCATTTCCCAGGCCGTCGCGCGGTTCTTGTGCTGCGAGCGCTCGTTCTGGCACTGAACGACGATGCCTGTGGCGAGATGGGTGATGCGGACCGCGCTGTCCGTGGTGTTGACGTGCTGGCCGCCGGCGCCGGAAGCGCGGTAGGTATCGATCCGCACATCGGATTCCGAAACGTCGATATCGATGGAATCATCGACCACTGGATAGACCCACACGCTCGAGAAGCTGGTGTGGCGGCGGGCCTGTGAATCGAACGGTGAGATGCGGACCAGGCGATGCACGCCGCTTTCAGTCTTCAGCCAGCCATAGGCGTTATGGCCACGGATCAGAATCGTCGCCGACTTGATGCCGGCTTCTTCCCCGTCATGGATTTCAATGGTCTCGACCTTGAACTTGTGCCGCTCCGCCCAGCGCGTGTACATGCGCAACAGCATCAGCGCCCAGTCCTGGCTTTCGGTGCCGCCGGCGCCCGAATGAACTTCAACATAGCAATCGTTGCCGTCTGCCTCGCCGGACAGCAGGGTCTCGATCTGCATGCGCGCGGCGTGTGACGCGAGCGTCTTGAGGGCGGCTTCAGCCTCGCTGACGATGTCCTCGTCGCCTTCGGCCTCACCCATCTCGATCAGCTCGACGTTGTCGTTCAGGCCGGTTTCGAGATCGCGGACCGCGCCGATCTGCGCTTCGAGCGCCTGGCGGTCGCGCATCACGACCTGCGCTGCCGCCGGATCATCCCACAGATCGGGCGATTCGGCGCGGGCGTTCAGGTCGTTCAGACGGGATTCGGCTGTATCCCAGTCAAAGATGCCTCCTCAGCAGGGTCAGCGCCTGCTGGATTTCGTCGACCAGGTTTTCAACTTCTGCGCGCATATCCGTCTCTTGCCGTCTGGAACGCCGACCATCTAATGCGACGCGTCGACGCGATCAACCCTTGTGGTTTGCAGATCGATTGCCTTTGTCAGAAAAGGCCGCCCCGCCCGGCATTGATGTCCTGGGGCGTGCCGTCCTGCAGGTTCTCGAAGGCGTTGGTGTCCACCCCGATCACCGATGTTGTCAGGTTCGGCCCGGTTCCGGGCTTGAACGCCTCGAGAATGGCATCGCCGCCTGCGACCGTCTGTACGCCGGTGGACGGGTCTATCCAGGTCTGGGTCATGCCCGCGGGCATGGCAAACGGGGTCGGCGGCTTGCCCTTGAGCGCATCCTGCATGAACTCGGTGAAGATCGGTGCGGCAACGCCACCACCTGTGCCGCTCCGCCCCATGGATCGCGGCGTGTCGTAACCCATGTACACACCGACGGCCAGCGAGGGCGTGAAGCCCACGAACCATGCGTCCTTGTAGTCGCTCGATGTACCGGTCTTGCCCGCCACCGGGCGATTGAGCCGCTTGGCGTAAGTACCGGTGCCGCGCTGGACCACGCCTTCCATCATCGATGTGATCTGGTACGCGGTCATGGGATCGAGAATCTGCGGGCGGTTGTCGATGATCAGCGGCTCGGGCTGATTCTCCCATTTGGCGACATTGCAGCCATCACAGACGCGCTTGTCGTGGCGGTAGACGGTTTTTCCATAGCGGTCCTGGATGCGGTCGATCAGGGTCGGCTCGATCTTGCGGCCACCATTGGCGATGGTCGCATAGGCGGCGGTCAGCTTCAGAACCGTCGTCTCGCCCGCACCAAGGGCCATCGAGAGCACCGGCAAAAGGTTGTCGTAAATGCCGAACAGCTTGGCGTATTCCACGACCAGCGGCATGCCGATATCCTTGGCGAGACGCACCGTCATCACGTTCCGCGACAGTTCGATGCCGCGCCGCAGCGTTTGCGGACCGTAGAACTGCTGGGCGTAGTTCTCCGGCCGCCAGACGCTGCCATCGGCATTGGTGATCTCGACCGGCGCGTCCAGCACCACAGAGGCCGGCGTGTAGCCATTGTCGAGGGCTGCCGAATAGACAATCGGCTTGAAAGCGGAACCGGGCTGGCGCATCGCCTGGGTCGCGCGGTTGAACTGCGACTGGGAGAACGAGAACCCGCCGACCATGGCCAATACGCGGCCCGTGCGCGGGTCCATGGCGACCATGCCGCCCTCGATCTCGGGAACCTGCTCGAGCGTATAGACGCCGTCCTTGCCCTCCACCGGGCTGACATAGATCACGTCGCCGACCTTGAGCACCTTGTTCAGCTTGTCCTTGACCCAGGGGATTTCCGGGCCGGGCAGTTGGCCGGTCAATCGGTCGGTATCGAGCTTGCCGTCCACATTGACTTCGGGACGCAGGCCGATCTTGGCCTCGTTGGCGCCCATTTCCAGGACGACCGCGAGCTTCCACTCGGGCACGTCGCTGAGCGGCTTGACCTCGTTGAGCGGCCTGCCCCAATCACCGCTGGTGTCGATTCTGGTGACAGGACCGCGGTAGCCGCGCGCCTGATCGAAGGCAATCAGGCCGTCCATCAGCGCCTTGCGCGCGAAGCGCTGCAGCCGTGGATCGAGCGTGGTGCGCACGCTCAGACCCCCGCCATAGAGCTTGTCCTCGCCATACATCGATGCGAGTTCGCGGCGTACTTCCTCTGTGAAATAGTCGGCGGAATATAGCTGCGAGCCGGAATGGCGCGGGGTGACGTCGAGCGGATCCTTCTTGGCCTGGTCGGCCTGCTCCTGGGTCACGTAGCCATTTTCGGCCATGCGGTCGAGCACCCAGTTGCGGCGCTCGATGGCGGCCTTCAGGTGGCGGAAGGGATTGTAGTTGTTCGGACCCTTGGGCAGGGCGGCAAGATAGGCGACTTCCGACAACTTGAGCTCGTAGAGCGCCTTGTCGAAGTAATTGAGTGCGGCGGCGGCCACGCCGTAGGAATTCAGCCCGAGGAAAATCTCGTTGAGATAAAGCTCGAGAATCTTGTCCTTGGAAAAGGTCGAATCCATCCGGATGGCCAGCACCGCCTCGCGGATCTTGCGGTCGATCGATCGCTCGGGGGTTAGAAAGAAGTTCTTGGCCACCTGCTGGGTGATCGTCGAGGCGCCGGCAATCTGTCCGCGGTCGCCGCTGATCATGCGCATGGCTTCGTCGCGCACCGAGCGAATGATGCCGGTGATGTCGATGCCATTGTGCTTGTAGAAGTCCTTGTCCTCGGCCGAAATGAAGGCTTCCGAGACAATCGGCGGAATGGTCTCGATTGGCTGGAAAAGGCGCCGTTCGCGCGCGTATTCGGCCAGAAGCGTACCGTCGGCGGCATGCACCCGGGTCGTGACCGGCGGCTGGTAGTCCTTGAGAACCGTGTAGTCCGGCAAATCCCTGGTCAGGTTCCAGACATAGACGCCTGCACCGACGGCTCCGACCAGTGCGACGAACAAGCCGAAACCGAAAAGCCAGCCTAGTATACGCAGCATTGCGTGGACACCCGATCCTTGTAGCGCCGGGTCGCCCCGCCGCAATTGGCCCCTGCGTGCATCCAGAGCGGGGCAGAAATATGAAGCGGGCTTAAATCACTTTTGCGCCAGCCCGTCAAAATAGCTCACGATACCGCGCGCCAGTGCCTCGGCCACGCGGTCCCGCCACTGGTCCGATACCAGATTGTGCACATCGTCACGATTGGAAAGGAACCCCAGTTCCACAAGCACCGAGGGCACATCGGGCGCCTGCAGCACGAAGAAATCCGCCTGGCGCTGCGGGATTCGCCTCAGCCTTACGCTGGGGTCGAGATTGGTGATGATCGACTGCGCGGCCAGAAAGGAGTCCTTGCGCGTCTGGCGACGCATGAGATCGACCAGAATACTTACCACCTCGGGCGACTCGTTGGGTGGCGCGAGCCCAGCGATCAGGTCCGACTTGTTCTCGTTGTCGGCGAGCACCTTGTCGAGAATGTCGGTGGCCTTCTCGTCGCGGGTATAAACGCTCGCCCCCCGGATCGAGGGGTCGTGAAAAGTGTCGGCGTGGATGGAAATGAACAGGTTCGCCTTGTTCCTGCGCGCCAGATCGACCCGCTGGTTCAGGCTCAGGTATTCGTCATCGTAGCGGGTCAGCGCCACGTCCACCCGGTTGGCACTGGCAAGGACTTCCTGCAGCTTGAGCGCAAAGGCCAGCACGACGTCCTTTTCCTCCGTGCCGCTGTCCGACAGTGCTCCGCTGTCGGCGCCGCCGTGGCCGGGATCGATAACCACCAAGGGTCGTGACGTGGCCGGGATATTCGAAGCGCCCGGAGGCGTCGAAGGCGCGTCGAGCGCCGGCGGCGTGGTCGCAGCCATCATCTTGGCGCCCACCTCGGCCACCTTGGCGAAATGCTGTGGGGTGTCGCCGATCAGGTCGACCACCAGGCGCGCAGGCTGCGTGTTGAGGCGGTCGAGCACATAGGCCTGCTGCACCTGGGCCGGCTCGTTGAGCATGATGGTGACGCGGGCGCGGCCCTCGCCTGCCATTTCCACCGTATACCCCGAAACGATACCGCTGCCGGCAAGGGGCTGCGGCGCATCGAACCCGAGTCCGGCGACGCTGACATCGATCACGATGCGATCCGGATCCGCCAGGCTGAATGTGGAAAACCCGGCCCGGCCCGACAGGTCGAGCACGGCCCGCGCCCTTTGCGGTGTGGACGTGACGCGCGCATCCGACATGCTGGGCAGCACTTGAGGGCCCTGCTGCGCAAAGGCAGGCAGGGGGACAAGCAAGAACAGTACGAGCATTGCTAGGAATACCCTGAACACCCGGGACAGGCTCCTTCGAATGGCGCGGCGGTCGTGTTGCATAACCTTTAGTTGATTCTGTGGCGTACTGGTGGCTTGCCGGACAAGACACCGCAAGATGATGAAATGACGGCGGTACCCGGCTCCGGAGATTGTTGTTGCCAATTGGCGGGAACACCCCTAAAGCCTTTAATTGAGGCGAAATGTGAAGCGGTGCGGTGTTCCGCAAGTTCGGATACCGCGTGGATCCTTGGACAGCACGACACAGTGCGGCCCTGCAAATCCTGAAATACGCGCCTATATTTCGTTTCAAGGAATTTCGGCCCCAAACGGCCGAAGGGTCGTCGGTCAGGGCGTAGTGCCATGCCTGAGACCCAAAAGGACGAGGTCAAATGGGCAAAGGGCAAGCACAGCGCGACGCGGCAGGTTCAACCCGCGTTCGCATGTCTGTGCGGTACATCCCTTCCCACTCGGTCCCACAAGCGGGCGCAGATCGCGCCTATCCCTCAAGACCTTATGCCCCGCAAGACGCCTTGACTGCCGCGCCCGTCACACGGCGCGGAACGAGCGGCGCGCGGGTGCGCGGAGTTCAGTTTCATGGCTACCAAAAGAATGCTGGTGGATGCCACCCACCCGGAGGAAACCCGTGTTGTCGTCACTAGCGGCAACCGTCTCGACGAATTCGATTTCGAATCTGCCACCCGCCGGCAATTGCGTGGCAACATCTATCTGGCGAAGGTAACGCGGGTCGAACCATCGCTGCAGGCCGCCTTTGTCGAATATGGCGGCAATCGGCACGGCTTCCTGGCCTTTTCGGAAATCCATCCCGACTATTACCAGATCCCGGTCGCGGACCGCGAGGCGCTGTTGCACGACGAACAGGCAGCCGACCGCGCGGAGGCCGACACCCCGGAACCCGATACCATCACTTCCAAGGCAGAGGAGCCCGAGGCCGAGGACGATAGCTCCGAAGACGGTGGGCATGTCGAGGACGTTCGCGGTGGCGACGAAAGCGTGGAAAACGTTGGCGGCGGCGATGCGCTTGAAGAAGTGCCCGAACGGCGGCGGACCCCGGCGCGCAAGTACAAGATCCAGGAAGTCATCAAGCGCCGGCAGGTGATGCTGGTGCAGGTTGTCAAGGAAGAGCGCGGCAACAAGGGCGCGGCGTTGACCACATACCTGTCGCTGGCAGGACGCTACTCGGTGCTCATGCCCAACACGGCGCGTGGCGGCGGGATTTCGCGCAAGATCACCAATGCCACGGATCGCAAGCGGCTCAAGGAAATCGCAGGCGAACTCGAAGTTCCCAACGGCATGGGCGTCATCCTGCGTACTGCCGGCGCTTCGCGCACCAAGGCAGAAGTCAAGCGCGACTTCGAATACCTGATGCGGCTCTGGGAGAACGTGCGCACGCTCACCCTGCAATCGACGGCGCCGTGCCTCGTCTACGAGGAAGGCAGCCTGATCAAGCGTTCGATCCGCGATCTGTACAACAAGGACATCGACGAAGTGCTGGTTTCTGGCGACGCGGCTTACCGCGAAGCCAAGGAATTCATGCGCATGATCATGCCTTCGCACTCCAAGAACGTGCAGCCCTACAAGGAGCCGCAGCCGATCTTCTCGCGCTATTCGGTCGAGGCGCAGCTCGATTCGATGTTCTCCCCGCAGGTTACCCTGCCCTCGGGCGGCTACATCGTGATCAACCCCACCGAGGCGCTGGTGTCGATCGACGTGAACTCGGGACGTGCGACAAAGGAGCACAATATCGAGGACACTGCGCTGCAGACCAATCTGGAAGCCGCCGAGGAAGTGGCGCGCCAGCTCAGGTTGCGCGACCTGGCCGGCCTGATCGTGATCGACTTCATCGACATGGAGGAGAAGCGGTCGAACCGACTGGTCGAGCGCAAACTCAAGGATTGCCTGAAGAACGACCGCGCGCGCATCCAGGTCGGCCGGATCTCGCATTTCGGCCTGCTCGAGATGAGCCGGCAGCGCATTCGCTTCGGCGTGCTGGAAGGCTCCACCCACAGCTGCCCGACCTGTCACGGAACCGGCCTGATCCGCTCGGTCGAAAGCGTGTCGCTGATGGTGATGCGGGCGATCGAGGATCACGTGCTGCGCAAGCCGGGCGCGTCGATCAATGTGCGCGTGCCCACTGAAGTTGCGCTCTACATCCTGAATGCCAAGCGCAATTCGCTCACCGAGATCGAAACCAACTACAATCTGAGCATCACGCTGACGGCCGATCCCAAGCTGGTGGGCAGCCATTACGCCATCGAGCGCGGCGAGGCTCGTGGCGTGCCGGCCGAAGTAGCGGCACGTCATGTGAGCGTCGATTCCGCCGACATGGTTGAAATCGAGGAAGAAGTCGAAATCACCGAGACGGCCGAGGCCGAGGAGAGTTCCGAGAAGTCGCCTCGGCGGCGGCGGCGGCGCAGGCGGCGCGGTGGCGCTTCCGATGACGCGGGGCCGCAGGTCGCCCAGGGATCGGCCGACGCCGAAACCACCGACGCGGAAGCAGATGGCGACGAGGAAGAATCCGAGGCGCCCGGTCCGCGCGCTTCGGACGACGAAGACGGAAACGGGCGGCGGCGCAGGCGGCGCGGCCGTCGGGGCGGACGCCGCAACCGGCGTACCGAAGACGGCGTCGAGATTGCTGCGGAGTCGGAAGAGGCCGGGTCGGCCGCGGAAGCGGCTCCCGAGGCGGAGCCCCCCGAGGGACTTGCCGAGCCGGCCCAGGAACCGTTCGAGGGACCTGAAGAAGTCGTGGCACCCGTTCAGGCGGGAGAAGAAAGCGTGAGCGAAGCTGCGCCGGTCGAGGAAGCTCCCCCCGCCAAGCCAAAACGGACGCGCAAGAAAAAGGCCGCCCCGGCGGAAGAACCTCTGGCCGAGGTCGCAGAAGCGGCACCCGCTCCCAAGGAAGCCGAGCCGGTCGCGGCTGCCAAGGAGCCACCGGCGGCCATTGCCGAGGAAAAGGACAACGGCACACGGCGCGCAAAGCGCGGCAAGAAGGAATTGCCGCCGGACGAAATCGTCGTCACCTCCACGGCTACCGAGAAGCCGGAGGGCAAGACCGACAAGCCCAAGCGTGGCGGCTGGTGGCAGAAGGGATTCTTCGGCTAGGACCAGCCCATTCAGATCAGGAACATCGACGGCGGCCTCCGGGCCGCCGTTTGTTTTTGACACGGCTCTGGGCCTGTTGCCATATTCTGTCAGCGTCTGGTTCGGAGAAGCCGCATGTCGCGCACGGAGCGCCTGTTCGATCTGTTGCAGATTCTGCGTCGCCACCGCATTCCGGTCACCGGGGGCGCACTGGCGAGCGAACTGGGCGTCAGCCTTCGTACCCTTTACCGGGACATCGCAACGCTCCAGGCGCAAGGCGCCGAAATCATCGGCGAGCCAGGGCTGGGCTATGTTCTCAAGCCCGGGTTCATGCTTCCCCCGCTCATGTTCTCCGAGGACGAAATCGAAGCATTGGTCCTGGGGTCGCGGTGGGTGTCGGACCGGGGCGACCAGAGGCTCGCCGCCGCCGCGGCCAATGCGCTGGCCAAGATCGGGGCGGTGCTGCCCCGAGACCTGCGTGAGCAGGTCGATGGCACAGGATTGATGCTGGCGGGTGGCGATATCGTCCGCGACCGCATCGATCTGGGGGAGATGCGCCAGGCCATCCGGCGCGAACGCAAGGCGCGCATTACCTATCTTTCGCTCGAAGGGGTGGAGACCGAACGCACGGTCTGGCCTTTTGCCATCGGCTTTTTCGAGAAAGTCCGGGTTCTGACCGCGTGGTGCGAAATGCGAGAGGACTTCCGCAACTTCCGGACCGACCGAATTGTCACGGCCACCTATATGCCGGAGCGCTATCCCCAACGCCGACAGGCGTTGCTCAAGGAGTGGGCGGCCCGTATGGCGCTGCGCGGACAACCGGACGCGGCCCGCTCCTGATCTGCACGGGCCAAAGCGGCGCGGCTATCGGCCAACGGTACCGAGGTCGAGGGCGGCCATGCGCTCGATAGCGGCGGCAATGCTCTCGCCTGAGCCGGCAAAGGAGAACCGGACGTAGCGATGTCCGTCGATCCGGTCGAAATCGACACCCGGCGTCGCCGCGACGCCCGCCGTTTCCAGCAGAGCCTGGCAGAACCTCATTGAATCGTTGGTGAAGCGCGACGCGTCGACATAGGTGTAGAAAGCCCCGTCGACCCCCGTTCCGACGCCGAATCCAAGGCGGTCGAGACCATCGGCAAGCAGGCCCCGGTTCGCTGCGTACCTCGCGCGCTGCTCCTCGGAATATCCGGTTTCCTGCAGCGCCGCGCGGGCCGCGACCTGGCTGAGCGTCGGTGCCGAGATGAACAGGTTCTGTTGCAGGATTTCGGCGCGCCGCACCAGCGCCTCGGGCAATACGACCCATCCGACCCGCCAGCCGGTCATGCAGTAGTACTTTGAGAAGCTGTTGACGATGATCGCATCGCTGGTGAATTCCGCGGCACTGACCGAAGGTTCGGCATAGGTCAGGCCATGATAGATCTCGTCTGAAACCAGCCGAACGCGCAACCGGGCGCAGGCAGCGACGATTTCACCCAGCGCCTCGCGCCCGACCGATGCACCGGTTGGATTGGCCGGACTGGCGAACAACAGGCCCGCGAAGGGCTGTGCGCGATGAGCGGCCATGACCTGCTCGGCGGTCAGCCGCCACCCATTGGCCGGGCTGAGCGCGATCTCGACCACATTGAAACCCAGCGCAACCAGGATATTGCGATATGCGGGATAGCCCGGCCGCGTCAGGGCGATCGTTGCGCCCGGTTCGAACCCGGCGAGAAACGACACCACGAAACCCGCGGACGATCCCATCGTCACCAGCAGGCGCTCGGGGTCGATCTCGGCACCATGGCGGGCGCGGTAGTATCCGCTGAGCGCCTCGCGCAATTCCACCTGCCCCTTGGCATGGGTATAGCGCTGCGGCTCGCCGAGCGCGGCAGCAACTGCGTCTCGCACCCTGGGGGCTGGCGCTGCTGCTGGCTCGCCCAGCTCGAGGTGGCAGATTTCCCGCCCCTGTTGTTCAAGCGCCTTGGCCTGGGCAAGAATCTCCATGGCATAGAAGGGGCGCAGGGCTTCCAGGGTTTGGGGGGTCATGAAAAGGTCCAAGTCGTGCCACATTCAGCGTGTCCGGCGCTCCGGACATCGGGCGTGAAATCACGATTGGGAAGGAAAGTCCATGCGCTTGTCCAAGCTGCAAGACTGGATGAGGCGATCGACGCTGGTTCTGGCATTGGCCGCGATGGCCTTTGCGACCGGTATCCAGCCCGTCTTTGCCCAGCAGATCGCGGTCATTCGGGACGCCGAGGTGGAGTCCATGATCCGCAGCTTCGCCCTGCCGCTGATGAAGGTGGCGGGCCTTGCGCGCAAGAATCCCAAGGTTGTCCTGGTCAATGACCGGCGCTTCAACGCTTTCGTGATCGAGGATGGGACCATCTTCGTCAATTACGGCGCCATTCTTGACGTGGAGACGCCGAACGAACTCAAGGCCGTACTCGCGCACGAAATCGGCCACGCCGCAGGCGGCCACCTCGCCCGGTTGCGGGAACAGGCGGATACCCAGTCGAAATTGCAGGTCATTTCCATGCTGTTGGGCGTTGGTGCCATGGCTGCCGCGTCGCGCAATGGCAATACCGACCTCAGCGGCATGGCCGGTGCCTTCATCATGGCCTCGCAGTCCGCCTCGGTCAGCAGCCTGATGGCCTTCCGGCGCTCCGAGGAAAGTGCGGCCGATGCTTCAGCCCTCAAGTATCTCGAAGCCACCGGGCAATCGGGCAAGGGACTTGTGAAGGTGCTCGAACTGCTCCAGCACAACGAATCGACCGGCTCGAGCGCGACGGCCTATCTGCGCACCCACCCGCTGGCCCAGGATCGCCTGAACCAGGTGGAGGAGGCCGCCAAGCGCGGCAAGTACTACAATCGCGGCGACAGCGCCGCGGACACAAGGGAACTCGCCCTTGCACAGGCCAAGCTGGTCGGCTTTCTCGAAGGCCAGGCAGTCACCCTGTCCCGCTACCCCAATTCGGACAAGTCGATACCGGCACGCTACGCCCGCATCATTGCCGCATACCGGTCCGGGGCGGCAATCGGGGCGGTACGGCTCATGCCCGGACTGATTTCCGCCGATCCTAAAAACCCTTATTTTTACGAGCTTTACGGCCAGATGCTCTTTGAAACCGGCAAGGCGAGCGAAGCCCTCAAACCCTTGCGAACCGCAATCCAGCTGGCCAATCCGGCAACCCAGATCCGCATCCTCTACGGCCAGGCGCTGGTGGACGCGGGTGGCACGGCCAATTTCAACGAGGCGCTGGTCCAGCTCAATCGCGCGGCCAGCGAAGGCGAGAAGACCGCCTGGGTCTACACCACCATGTCGCGTGCCTATGGCGGGCTCGGAATGACCGGAGAGGCAACGCTGGCGGCGGCGGAGGCGGCGGTTGCCCGCGACGACTTGCCCACTGCCCTTGGCCTGGCGCGCCGTGCTCAACAAGATTTGAAGAAGAATTCGCCGGCCTGGCTTCGCGCGGACGATATTCTTAACCTCGGCTAAGCGTCGACGCGCTAAAAATCGGCCCAAACTGACGATTCGGGAGTAATCGATGCAACGCACCCTGCTTGCGCTCGTCGCACTAGTCGCCATTTGCTCGGGGCTGCTGGCGACCTATGCGCTGGTACGCCCGGCACCGGCTCTCGACAAGGATGCGGTGAGATCGATCGTATCGGAAGTCCTCGCGGACCGCGCCAGTAGCGCTTCTGCTGCGGCTGCCCCGGAAAAGCTCGACGCCTCGACCATCAATCCCATGATCGAGAGCTACCTGATGCAGAACCCGGAAATCCTGCAGAAGGTTTCCCAGGCGCTGGATGAGAAGATCAAGGCCGCCGACGCCGAGCGCGCCCGCACCCAGATCGCCGCTCTGCACGACCAGATCTTCAACGATCCGAACCAGATCGTGGTCGGCAATCCCAATGGCGACGTCACGCTCGTGGAGATGTTCGACTACAACTGCACCTATTGCCGCAGCGCCCTGCCCGACCTGGCCGCCCTGATCCAGGAGGATCCCAATCTGCGCGTCGTGCTCAAGGAATTCCCGATCCTGTCGAAGGGCTCGGTGGATGCGGCGCGCGTGGCGATCCTGGTCAGCCAGTCCAAGGCCGACTACTGGACGTTCCACCAGGCGCTGTTCTCTTCGCGCGGCCAGGTCAATGCCGACACGGCTTGGAACGAAGCCGAGGCGCTGGGGCTTGACCGTGCCGCCCTTGAACCAAAGGCGGCATCGAACGAGGTGGCCAGCATCATCCAGTCGTCCTACAACATCGCCAAGGCGCTCAACATCACGGGTACGCCGACCTTCATCATCGGCAACGAAATCATCCCCGGAGCAGTGGGCAAGGATGAGCTCAAGACGCGCATCGCCAACATGCGCGCCTGCGGCGAGACAGTCTGCGGGGGCTAAGGCTGGCCGCTCCCTGCCCCGTGGCCGGGTGGCGGATAGCGTGGTCAATGCAGGCTTTGCGTTTTCGGTGCATTTCGTATAGTGCAGCTTGCGCCGGCGGCAGGGTCGGCCCACAAGGCGTAGGTCATGGCCAAGCGTATTCTAGTTCTGAACGGCCCGAATCTGAACCTGCTCGGTACGCGGGAACCCGGCGTCTATGGCGCCGAGACCCTTGCCGACATAGAGGCGATGTGCCGGGCGGAATGCGAGCGGCACGGATTCGAGCTGAGTTTCCGCCAGTCCAACCATGAAGGCGAACTGGTGACGTGGATTCAGCAGGCACGCGAAAACGCGGACGCCATCGTCATCAACCCCGCCGCCTATTCTCACACCTCGGTCGCCATTCACGACGCGCTGCGCGCGGTCGCCTTGCCGGTGATCGAGGTCCATCTGTCAAATATCCATCAGCGCGAAGCGTTCCGCCACCATTCCTATGTATCCGCGGTCGCGACCGGGGTCATTTGCGGGCTCGGGCCCGCTGGGTATAGTCTGGCGATAACCGCGCTCGCCGCGCGCCTTTGAGGGAGTTTCAGCGTTGCCACGGGAGCCAAGAAGCATGAACAAGTCGTCCCAGGTCGATGAGCATCTCATCCGCACGATTGCCGAACTGGTCAACGAGGCGAACCTCGCGGAAATCGAGATCGAACAGGACGACATGCGCATCAGGGTGACGCGCACTTTCGCTTCGCGCGAGGTAGTCATGTCCGCACCGCCAAGCTATGCGGCGGCGCCCGCCCCGGCACCCGCTGCGCCCGCGGCCGCACCGGCCGGCGGCGCGATCAGCATCCCGCCCGCCGCAGCGGACGATCTTGCCTCCAATCCCGGTACGCTCACCTCTCCGATGGTCGGCACCGCATACCGCTCGCCCGAACCAGGCTCCGCTCCCTTCATCGAGGTGGGCGCCAAGGTGAGCGAAGGGCAAACGGTCCTCATCATCGAAGCGATGAAGACCATGAACCAGATCCCGGCGCATCGTTCGGGCACGGTGACGCGTATCCTGGTCGAGGATGCCCAACCGGTGGAATACGGCGAACCGCTCGTCGTCATCGAATAACAACAAAGAGCCACGCCGATGTTCTCCAAGGTCCTGATAGCCAACCGCGGGGAAATTGCCCTGCGCATCCTGCGCGCCTGCAAGGAACTGGGCATCCAGACGGTTGCCGTGCATTCGGTTGCCGATGCCAATGCCATGCATGTGCGCCTTGCCGACGAGAGCGTGTGCATCGGCCCCAACGCGGCCAAGGACAGCTATCTCAATATTCCCGCGATCCTCGCCGCATGCGAAATCACCGGCGCGGACGCCGTGCATCCAGGCTACGGGTTCCTTTCGGAAAACGCCCGCTTCGCACGCATCCTTGAAGAGCACAAGATCACGTTTATCGGCCCCTCCGCGCGCCATATCGAGATCATGGGCGACAAGATCGAAGCCAAGCGCACCGCGTCCGAACTCGGCATTCCGGTAGTTCCGGGCTCCGAAGGCGCGGTGAAGACGGAGGCGGAAGCCAGGAAGGTCGCAGCCGGCATCGGCTATCCGGTGCTGATCAAGGCCGCGGCGGGCGGTGGCGGACGCGGCATGAAGGTGGCACGGACCGAACTGGACCTGGGCGTCGCCTTCTCGACCGCAAGGACCGAATCCAAGGCCGCATTCGGAGATGATGCGGTCTATATCGAGAAATACCTTGGCAAGCCGCGCCATATCGAGGTGCAGGTGATCGGCGACGGGCGCGGCAACGCGGTGCATCTGGGCACACGCGACTGTTCGCTGCAGCGCCGGCACCAGAAGGTTTGGGAAGAAGCTGTCGCCCCGACCGTATCCGCGGAGGAACAGGCGCGAATCGGCGAAGTCTGCGCTGCTGCCATGCGCAAGCTGAAATACTCGGGCGCCGGGACGATCGAGTTCCTCTATGAAAACGGCGAGTTCTATTTCATCGAGATGAATACCCGGCTGCAGGTGGAGCATCCGGTGACCGAGCGTGTCACCAACATGGATATCGTCTATGAGCAGATCAGCGTTGCCAGCGGCGAGGAACTGAGCGTCGCGCAGCAGGACATCACATTTACCGGCCACGCCATCGAAGTGCGGATCAATGCCGAGGATGCGGAGACATTCGCGCCGTCTCCGGGCAAGATCACGGCATACCACCCTGCCGGCGGCATGGGCGTCCGCATCGATTCAGCGGTCTATCAGGGCTATTCGATCCCCCCGTATTACGACAGCCTGATCGGCAAGCTCATCGTGCACGGCCGTACGCGGGAGGAGTGCCTGCAGCGATTGCGGCGGGCGCTCGACGAGTTCATTGTCGATGGCGTGAAAACGACGTTGCCCCTGTTCCGGCGACTGATCAAGGAACCCGACATTCTCAGCGGCAACTATGATATTCACTGGCTCGAGAACTATCTGAGCGAGAGCAAGAAGGCCTGACGGGCCGATGCCATGCGCAAGGACGACCCATTCGCGCTTGAACTGACGCCGGACCTGATCGTCCGGGCGTATCAGGCCGGCATATTCCCGATGGCGGAAGATGCCGATTCGGCCGACGTCTTCTGGGTGTCGCCGCAAAAGCGCGGGATCATCCCCCTCGAAGGGTTCCACATCTCCCGGAGCCTGCGCAAACGCCTCAAGCACCATCCCTGGTCGATCCGTATCGACACCGATTTCTCTGGTGTGATCGAGGGATGCGCGACATCCGGATCGGACCGCGAATCGACCTGGATAAACGACACCCTGCGCCGCCTCTACGGCGAGCTTTTCGACCGTGGAATTTGCCACACCGTCGAAATCTGGGAGGGCGCCGAGATGGTCGGCGGCCTCTACGGGCTGTCGCTGGGCGCGGCTTTCTTCGGCGAGAGCATGTTCCACAAGCGCACCGACGCCAGCAAGGTCGCCCTCGCCCATCTCGTCGAACGGCTGCGGGCTGGGGGGTACGTCCTGCTCGATACCCAGTTCATCACCGAGCACCTGCGCTCGCTCGGCGCGGTCGAGATTCCGCGAGAGGTCTATGAAATGCGCCTGCAAAAGGCCCTGGGCCGGAAGGGCGACTTCACGGCCTGGGATCGCCAGCAGGCTCAAGGGGCCAACGGGGACTGATCCGGCATCGTGCTATTGCTTGTTGCGCTGGTCGGGGGGCGGTACGTCCGAGGTCTGCTTGCAGTCCACGAGCCAGATATCGTAGACGGCGTTGTCTATGGCGTTGAGGGCCGGCGCATCGGCAAACATCCAGCCGGTAAAGATGCGCTTGATCGAGCCCTTCAGGCTCACCTGGTCGACTTCGAGAAATACCGAAGTCCGCTGAGCCTCGCTGGGTGGGCGGGTGTAGCAGACGCGCGGCGTGATCTGCAGCGAGCCGAATTGCACGGTCTCGTTGATATAGACGTCGAAATCGGTGATTCGGCCCGTGATCTTGTCGAGGCCAGCCAGTTCGGCCACCGGATTGGCGATGGTCTCTGCGTGAGCCGGACCAACAACCGCCGCAAGGGCGAAGGCGAATGAGAGCAGACCTGCGCGAATCGGATTCATGCGCACCAACCTGGGGGCAAGTCGCGGCGAAATCGGGGCCGCCTATTCCGGGGACCAGGCGTCGTAGTCGCCGGTCACGCGCGGACGTTCGCCCCTGGACAGAAGGCTGCCATCGGGCCGGTAGGCCGCGGCGGTGCCGGTGAGGTTGGGCCGGTGCGGCAATTCCCATGCGCGCGCGGCATAGCGTTCGCGCGACGGCGGCGTGTCCGTGCGGTGATGCATCCAGCCGTGCCAGCCCGGGGGAATCGCGGAGGCATCGGCCGGGCCGTTGTAGATGACCCAGCGACGATCGTTCTTGCGATGCTTGTAGTAACGGTTACCCGCCTCGTCCGTGCCCACATACTCGCCACGCAGCCAGGTAAACAGGCGCGTGCCGAGGGTTTCCTTGTTCCACCAGATGAACAATTCGGCGATAAACTGTTTCATTCCATGAGGGTCCAGAGCTTGACCTGAGGCGCACCCGGCGCCGGACGCGGATCGATTTAACACGCGATCCGCCCAAGGGCCAGTACCGATCTGGTCGCGGTGGCGGAAACGTCTCGTCTTGCCTTGCAGACGAAAAAAAATGGACTTGACTCCGTCCGCCCGAAAACGCGTCCGTTCGCGGCCGGATTCGTGATCCCCCGTCGCACTCTTGATGTGTTACATTCACTGCACTCCGCCAGTGCCATGAATTTCAAGCGCGTGCGGGAATTCATGGCACATCGCGCAGGGCGGGAAGGCGCGGGATTCGGTCCCGGCAGGCGGCTTGCACCATCGACCGCGCCGGACAAGCGGTCTTGATCATTATCCCCGCTGTTCACACTTAATATACCAGATTTGGGGACCATCGGAGCCAGAAACACAAGGGCTAGTGATCGCACCCAATGAATAAGGTTGACGGAAAATTTGAATCGCGCCTAACTCGACACCGTTGCGTTGTCGTTTTCGCTGCGGCGGGCGGTGTGATCGGAAACATGCGGGCCGAGGGGTATTCCCCCAACCTGGCTCGAGGGGATGGTTTCGGTTTGGCCGGCGGGTTCTGCCAGTTGTGGTGGGACCATCAACCCAATGTCGGGAAACGGCACGAACCGGACGATGAGGCGTCGGTGGCGGAGTTGGAGTCGCCCCGGCCCGGCGGCGTTGTCCGTGATCGCTCGAAGGGGTCCGTACGAGGCGCCGCGAGCCAGGCAGTCAAACAGTTTGGAAGACAAGCCGCAGTGTGGCTTGCGGGCGCGTCGTGCGCCCTTGGATCATGGGGGTCTTTCCGGAATGCGCATTGAGCGTCGTTTCACCAAGCCGGGCCAGTCGGCCTATGAAGGCATCGAATTTCGCACGACCACGAGCGAAATCCGCAATCCGGACGGCTCTGTCGTCTTCAAGCTCGAGAATATCGCCGTGCCGGCCGCCTGGAGCCAGGTTGCGGCGGATATCATCGCGCAGAAATATTTCCGCAAGGCAGGCGTCGCCAGGGCGCTGAAACGCGTCGAGGAGAACGGCGTTCCCTCCTGGCTTTGGCGGTCCGTGCCCGACGACAAGGCCCTCGCCAGGCTGCCCGAGGACGAGCGGTACGGTTCCGAGGTGGATGCGCGGCAGGTCTTCGACCGGCTGGCCGGCACATGGACCTATTGGGGCTGGAAGGGCGGCTATTTCCAGAGCGAGGAAGACGCACGCACGTTCTTCGACGAATTGTGCTTCATGCTGGCAACCCAGCGCGTGGCGCCCAATTCGCCGCAATGGTTCAATACCGGCCTGCACTGGGCCTATGGCATCGACGGCCCCGGACAGGGCCATTTCTATGTCGACCCCTTCACCCACAAGCTCACCCGCTCGGCCTCGTCCTACGAGCATCCCCAGCCCCATGCCTGCTTCATCCAGGGTATCGAGGACGATCTGGTCAATGAAGGCGGCATCATGGACCTGTGGGTGCGCGAGGCGCGCCTGTTCAAATACGGCTCGGGCACCGGCTCGAACTTCTCCCGGCTGCGCGGCGAAGGCGAAAGGCTTTCGGGCGGCGGGCGGTCGTCGGGCCTGATGAGTTTCCTCAAGATCGGCGACCGCGCGGCGGGCGCGATCAAGTCTGGCGGCACCACCCGGCGCGCCGCCAAGATGGTGGTGGTCGATATCGATCACCCCGATATCGAGCAGTACATCAACTGGAAGGTGAAGGAGGAGCAGAAGGTTGCCGCCCTCGTCACCGGTTCCAAGATCGTCTCCAGGCACCTCAAGGCCATCATGAAGGCCTGCGTGAACTGCGAAGGGCGCGGCGGGGACTGCTTCGACGTCAACAAGAACCCTGCGCTCAAGCGCGAGGCGAAGGCTGCCAAGAAGGCCCTGGTGCCGGAAAACTACATTCAGCGCGTCATTCAGTTTGCGCGGCAGGGTTACACCGACCTCGATTTCCCGGTCTACAATACCGATTGGGATTCAGAGGCTTATCTGACCGTCTCAGGGCAGAACTCGAACAACTCGGTGCGCGTGACCGACGAATTTCTCAACGCGGTTGAGACGGACGAGGACTGGGACCTGATCGGGCGGATCAGCGGCAAGCCGGTCAAGACCGTCAAGGCCCGCGAGCTTTGGGAACAGGTCGGCTATGCGGCGTGGGCGAGCGCGGATCCCGGCATCCAGTATCACACCACCATCAACGACTGGCATACCTGCCCGGCGGCGGGGCCGATCAACGCGTCCAATCCGTGCTCGGAATACATGTTCCTTGACGACACGGCCTGCAACCTCGCCTCGATCAACCTGCTGCCCTATCGCCAGAAGGACGGCATGTTCGATGTCGCCGCCTTCGAGCACACCACCCGGTTGTGGACCATCGTGCTCGAAATCTCGGTGATGATGGCGCAGTTCCCCTCACGGGCCATCGCCGAGCTCAGCTACAAGTATCGCACGCTGGGGCTTGGCTATGCCAATATCGGCGGCCTGCTGATGACCTCGGGCATCCCCTATGACAGCGAGGAAGGCCGGGCGATCGCCGGCGCCATAACCGCGGTGATGACGGGCGTGTGCTACGCCACTTCGGCGGAAATGGCCTCTGAACTCGGCGCGTTCCCGGACTACAAGCGCAACGCGAAGCACATGCTGCGCGTGATCCGCAACCATCGCAACGCCGCGCATGGCCACGCGACCGGCTATGAGGACGTGCATATCGCGCCGGTGCCGCTCGATCACGAGCATTGCCCGGACGCCGAACTTGTCGAGCGGGCCAAGCTGGCCTGGGACAGGGCGCTGGAACTGGGCGAAGAGCATGGCTATCGCAATGCCCAGGTCTCGGTAATCGCGCCGACCGGCACCATCGGTCTGGTGATGGACTGCGATACCACGGGCATCGAGCCGGACTTCGCGCTGGTCAAGTTCAAGAAGCTGGCCGGTGGCGGCTACTTCAAGATCATCAACCGGGCGGTGCCACCTGCCCTCAAGACCCTTGGCTATACCGACGCGCAGATCGAGGATATCCGCCTCTATGCCGTGGGCCGGGCCACGCTGGAAGGCGCACCGGGCGTCAACCACGACACGCTCAAGGCGCGCGGCTTCACCGCCGAGGTGATCGAGAAGGTCGAGGTCGCCCTGGCGACAGCGTTCGACATCAAGTTCGTGTTCAACAAGTGGACGCTGGGCGAAGCCTTCTGCGCCGATGCGCTGGGGCTGACCGCTGGGCAACTGGCCGATCCCGAACTCGATATCCTCACCGAGATCGGTTTCACCAGGTCCGAGATCGAGAAGGCCAACCTTTACGTGTGCGGCACGATGACCGTGGAAGGCGCGCCCCACCTCAGGGACGAGCACCTGCCGGTGTTCGACTGCGCCAACCCGTGCGGCAAGATCGGCAAGCGCTATCTCAACGTGGAAAGCCATATCCGCATGATGGCGGCGGCGCAGCCGTTCATTTCGGGGGCGATTTCCAAGACCATCAACATGCCGAACGACGCCACCGTCGAGGATTGCAAGAACGCCTACATGCTGTCCTGGCGGCTGGGGCTCAAGGCCAACGCGCTTTATCGTGACGGCTCCAAGTTGTCGCAGCCGCTCAACGCCTCCATTCTCGCCGATGACGACGAGGATGCCGACGATCTGGCCGAGGAACTGGCGGCCAAGCCGCTCGCCGAGCGGGCGCAGGCGGTTGCCGAGCGTATCGTGGAGCGCGTGGTGGAGCGCGTGCGCGAACGCGAGAAGATGCCGGATCGCCGCAAGGGCTACACCCAGAAGGCGATCGTGGGCGGCCACAAGGTCTATTTGCGCACCGGCGAATACGAGGACGGGCGCCTGGGCGAGATCTTCATCGACATGCACAAGGAAGGCGCGGCCTTCCGGGCGATGATGAACAATTTCGCCATCGCGGTGTCGCTCGGGCTGCAATATGGCGTGCCGCTGGATGAATATGTCGAGGCGTTCACCTTCACCCGGTTCGAACCGGCCGGCATGGTGATGGGCAACGAGGCGATCAAGAACGCCACATCGATCCTCGACTACATCTTCCGCGAACTGGCGATTTCCTATCTCGACCGGGCGGATCTCGCCCACGTACCGCCGGAAAAGCTGACCAATACGGGGCTGTCGGAAGGCGTGAAGGAAGAGAAGTCGACCCGTGGCTCCGGTCCGGTTCCCGCCGATCGCTACGTGTCCAAGGGCCTGACGCGCGGGCGGGTGAAGGACAAGACGCTGATGCTCGTCTCCCCCGGCGAGGGTCCGGTGACCAACCCGGTCAAGGCGCTGCACGCGCAGACGGTGACGGCGCTCAAGTCCGGCACCGCCCTCAAGGCCGAGCCGCAGGCGACCGCCGAGACCCTGTTGCAGCCCGAGGCCGAGACGGACCACCACCACACCCCGGATGCCGGGATGCTGAGGGCGGAATCTCTGATGAAGGGCTATACCGGGGAGGCCTGCCCCGAGTGCCAGAACTTCACCCTGGTGCGCAACGGCACCTGCAACAAGTGCGACACGTGCGGGGCGACGACGGGGTGTAGTTGAGGTTTTTAGAGTAAAGCACTGACATGATTATTGAATGACATGTGCCCCGGTCCGGCAACGGACCGGGGCTTTTCTAGTCTGTCCCGTCATCCTAACTCGCTCATGCGTCATGCTCGGGCTTGACCCGAGCATCCATGATGAAGCCGTCGCGCGGGCAATGCTCGTTGGTCGACGCGCGAACCGTCACACAAACTGCCGCGCTTCATGGACCCTCGGGTCAAGCCCGAGGGTGACGCGGTGTTTTGCGCTGATGGTGGCAGTGCATCACCTCCGCCCTTCCCGCGAAAGCGGGCCTTCACTCCCGCCAGCCCCGCGCCTCCGGCGTTGCCGATGCGAGTGGATCCCGGGATCAAGTCCCGGGATGACGCCGGAGTGTGGGGCGAACTTTGGGCAAGCAACTGGACGCCGGAGTTTGGGGCGAACTTTGGGGCAAGCAACTAGACGCCGGAGTGTGGGGCCGGTTTTGATGAATGACAAAACGAGTGGAAACAGGGTTGTACCGCCAGCGCCCTTTTCGAGTTCATGTCTTTCACCATTCTCGGCGTCGTCCCGGGACTTGATCCCGGGACCCACTCGCCGTTCAATCCGGCAATGAGTGCGTTCGTCTACATCCTAGCCAGCCGCAAGCACGGCACCCTCTACATCGGCGTCACGAATGACGTGGCGCGTCGGGTCTGGGAACACCGGCAGGGCCTAGGTTCTCGGTTCGCTGCCAGGCACGGCGCAACACGCCTCGTTCATGTCGAGGCGCATGACGACATCGCGAGCGCCATTCAGCGCGAAAAGACCCTGAAGGAATGGAACCGCGCCTGGAAGGTCGCCCTGGTCGAGCGCGGTAACCCCGAATGGCGCGATCTCTACGACGACCTGAACGGCCAAGCCCTTGAACCCTCGGGTCAAACCCGAGGGTGACGCGGTGTTCTGGGCTGATGGCGGCACCACACCCCTCCGTCATTCCCGCGAAAGCGGGGATCCAATCCCGCCAGCACCACGCCGCACCGTTGCGCCTCCCGCGTTGCCGATGCGAGTGGATCCCGGGATCAAGTCCCGGGATGACGCCGGAGTTTAGGGCGGGCTTTGGGACAGGCAACTAGACGCCGGAGTTTGGGGCGGGCTTTTATGAATGACAAAACGAGTGGAAACAGGGTTGCACCGCCAATGCCCTTTCCACGTTCATGTCTTGCGGAGTTCTCGCCGTCGTCCCGGGACCTGATCCCGGGACCCACTCGCCGTTCAGTCCGGCAACGCGGCAGGTCTGGTGACCTTTCGGCAACAGGGCGGAACAAAGGATTATCAATATCAGACAAATAGCGATTTCTGCATATTGCCAAGCGGCCGCCGTGGTGAGACGCTGATGCAGCTATTGAGGTTTAAGAGGCAATCATGAAGATCAAGCTCATATTTTCGTCGGCCGTCGCCCTTATGGCGCTGTCCAGTTCCGCCGCATATGCGTTCGACTGGAACGGGTTCTACATGGGCCTGACGGGCGGATATGGCACCGGCACGATGAATGTGACCGGCACCGGATACGATCCGGAACTGGCCTCGACAGTGTTCACGGGTTCGGATTCCTTCACGATGGATGGCGCCCTGGCGGGTGGCCAGGTCGGCGTCAACATGAGCATGGGCAACGGCCTGGTACTCGGCGCGGTCGGCGACCTTTCCTGGACCGACATCAAGGGATCGCTCTGCATCGAGGGCGGCATCCCCGGCACCTGCTCTGGCTCTTCCGGCGACAGCTATCTTAATGCCAACATGGACTGGTTGGGCACGGCGCGCGGCATTCTCGGTTTCGCCAACGGAAACTACATGGTCTATGGCACCGCGGGCGCGGCATGGGCCGGGGTGACGGGTACGGTGAGCAATATCGATGGGTCGAGCGACCCGACGCGCAGCGACAGCAAGACCTATATGGGCTTTGCAGTGGGCGCTGGTGCGCAGATGATGGTCACCGACAACATGTCCATCGGCGCCGAATATCTCTATGTCGACCTCGGCAAGCAGAACTACAGCTGGCCCACCCCGACGCCGACCGTCAGCGGCAATTACGACATCAGCGGCAGCGGCTCGCTGACGGCCAATATCATCCGTGCGTCGGTGCTCTTCCACTACTGACCCCGTCAGCATGGACTTTGTCCGGGCCCGGTCGCAAGATCGGGCCCGAATTGTTTGTTCACCCAGGTCAGGACACTCGTGCCCTCAGCGCGCCAGTTCTACGAAATGCTCGAACAGAGCCAGTTCTGGCCTCAACACCGCCTGGTCGGTTGGCAGCGCCAGCAGCTCAGCCTGCTTCTCAACCACGCGCGGACCACCTCCCCCTATTATCGCTTCAGGCTCAACAAGGCAGTGAGGCCGAACGGAACCATCGACTGGGACCGCTGGACCGAAATCCCGATCCTTAGCCGCGCAGACCTGATGAATCATTTCGACCGGATGCTCTCGCGCGCTCCGGTGCAGGAGCATGCGCCCTTTGCCGATCTCACGACGTCCGGATCGACCGGCCACCCTGTCACGATAAGGACCACGGCCTGGCTCAACACCATGGCGGCCGCCTGCAACTGGCGCGCCCAGCGGTGGGCCGGTCTGGACTGGTCCAAGGACATGGTCGTCGTCGCGGGGCGACAGGATGGCGTAGCGGCTGGCGATGCGCTGGGCCCCTGGGGGCCGCCCTGGCTTGGTTCCGCTCGCAAGGGGAGGACGATCTACGCCACCTATTCGACGCCAATGGACGAACTCCTCGAGATTCTGGCGCGCACCAGGGCCCGCTACCTGGCGACAACACCGAACGGGATCGAAATCCTCGCTGCGCGGGCCCGTGCGCTTGCCTGCGATATTCGCCTCGACGCAATCGTCGCCCGCGGTGGAAAGACGACCCCATTTGTGCGCTCGCAGGCCCGCGAGACCTTTGGCGCAGAGGTCATTGAAACCTATGCGTCCAAGGAATGCGGCGCGATTGCCGCTCCATGCTCCACGGGCGCCGGCTATCACGTGAATGCCGAGTCCATGCTGGTCGAGATTGTCGACGAAGACGGCCGTCCCGTGGAGGAAGGGGAAACCGGGCGCCTTGTCATTACGCCTTTTGGATCGACCGCCCTGCCCCTGATCCGCTACGACCAGGGCGATACGGCCGTCGCGGGGCGGCTCTGCGCCTGCGAGCGGACACTGCCCGCCTTTGCGTCCATTCACGGTCGCCAGAGGCACAATTTCATCGCTCCGGGCGGGCGCGTGATCGAGAACCTGCCGCTTGAAGCCAGAAAACTCCTTGGCGCCGGTCAATGGCAGGAGGTGCAAGTCGGCCCCACCCACTTCCGGATCAACTATGTGTCGCGCGACTGGGGCACGCCTCGGGATGAAGCCGCCTTCATGAAGATATTCAGGGACGTTTTCTTTGATGGGGCGACCGTCGAACTCGTCGAAGTCGAAGAAATGCCGCTTTCTGAAAACGGCAAGTATCTTGAACGCGTGGTGGCGTGGAAGGCGCCGGATAGCGGTCAGGGCGGCTAGAACAGGCCTTCAAGACGGCGGATTGGGGAAAGCAAACCCTCTTAACTGCAAGGCTCGTCACCTTGCGACAAATGAAATCTTATCCCCGGCGCATCGCCCTGCCCCATACTCGCACCCGCTTTCCTGCACTTGAGCGGATCGTGCACACGAGCATGAGTGGGGAAGTGCCGGGGGCGGATCGGGGGTCGCCTCGTTTCGGGTTGCGCGCGGCCTACGGGCGAAAGCCTCTACGTCGCCCAGCCGAAAATCCCGGCAACGTGGGGCGGCATGAGCCTCCCAGACTACAAAAACAGACGAGGCCCTTGCCGCCCCACGTCCGCTCTCCAACCAACGGCCCAAAAGGCCGGGGGCGATCGGCGCTGTCTTTTTCTTCGGGTGGAGGCACTTTTTTCGGCAAGCAACCTTGTATATTCGTAATCTCGAATATATCTACTGGCGCAGAGGCCGGTTCGGTCGGAAGGTTCGCAATCCTCCCTCCCCCCGAACTGCGGATCCCGCCGAACCGGTCCCTCCTTTTCCTTCAGTATCCGGATGCCATCGATGAACCTGGAACCCATTCAATATCTGCTTGGCGTTCTCTCGGGCAGTTTTGTCGGGTTCTCGCTGGGCATGTTCGGCGGCGGCGGTTCCATTCTGGCGGTACCGCTGATGGTCTATCTGGTCGGCGTTCCCTCGCCGCACATGGCCATCGGCACCAGCGCCTTCGCGGTGGCCGCAAATGCCTTTGCCAACCTGATCGACCACGCGCGGCACGGCACGGTGCGCTGGCGCTGTGCTCTCACCTATTCGGCGGCGGGTATCGTGGGCGCGTTTGCCGGGTCGACGGTGGGCAAGGCGGTGAACGGGCAGCAATTGCTGCTGCTGTTCGCCGTCCTCATGGTCGTCGTGGGCATACTGATGTTCCGGCAGCGCCGCGCGGAAGGCGACGCGAACGCGCAATGCAACCGCGAAAACATGCCCAAGGTGCTCGGGTTCGGCGGCGCAACCGGGGCTTTTTCCGGCTTTTTCGGCATCGGCGGCGGCTTCCTGATCGTCCCCGGCCTGATCGCCTCCACCGGCATGCCGATCATCAATGCCATCGGCTCGTCGCTGGTGGCGGTCACCGCATTCGGGTTGACCACTTCGCTCAACTACACGCTGTCGGGGCTGGTGGACTGGCCATTGGCCATCGCCTTCGTCGGCGGGGGCGTGGCCGGTGGCATGGCCGGCGGGTTCGCCGCCCGGCGGCTCTCGGCGCGCAAGGGCACGCTCAATACCCTGTTTGCCCTGCTGATTTTCGTAGTCGCCGCCTACATGATGTGGCGCACGATCTCCGCGTTGACCGGCGGCGCCTGAGGTCTAGCGCTTTCGCCATTTGCGCCGCTGCAGGGCGAACCAACGCTCGAAGCGCATGATCGTGCCGCTCACCGGGGACCGCAGGAACGCCAGGTCGAGCGCCAGGATGATGAGGCCAAGCGGCAGCATCCAGATGCCGAGTATGGGCAGAAAGCTCATGGCACCGCCCGCGATCAGCAACACGGCCAGAGGCAGGCGCACGAGACGCGCCTCAGGACGGCGCACCCAGGCGAAAAAGCCCGACATCGCCGGCACGCGCCGCTCAAGGCGCGCAAATAGCCGTCTCAGCCTGCCGTCACCCTTGTCACCACGCGCCATGCATCACTCCAACATGAAGACCGCCCGGGGCAAACCCCGGGCTCGATACCCTTCAGATGGTAAGCCAGACCGTAGGCGACAAGATGGATGGGCTCAGCCGTCGCCGGCCGCGCCGTCACCCGTTCCGCCCTTGTCGCCGGCATCGTCGGCTGGTGGCTCCTCGCGCACCACTTCGATGCGGACCTTGGCGAGAACGCCGGCAAGCCCGCCCAGAATGGCAAGCCAGGGGGCCGTCAGCACCACGACGCCACCGACAACCGCGCCGGCCGTCAGCGGGATGTCGAGCACCACGTCATCATTGCGCGAACGCAGACGCAGCCGGCGTACATTCCCCTCCGAGATCAGCTTGGTAACCTCGTCGACAAGCTGGTGCCCCGCCACCTCCACCTCTTCGGTGAACGTCTTCCAGCGGCTCTTGTTTTCGTCATCGTTCATGGTTTCACCTCATGTGCCCGGGTCGTGCCGTGCAAGGAAATATCGCACCGTGCCGCCGGCGCCACCTTGACCCAGAGCAATCGCATGGCCCGACATCTGTCCACGGGCTGGCACAACCCGCCTACAATGGCCAATATGGGTGCCCGGCGATCTGGCACAATGGAGGGACGTTTCATGAATCAGCACGGCTCAACCCGGGTGATCTATGCCGCGCTGGCGGGAAACGCCCTGATTGCGGTGACCAAGTTCGGCGCTTCGATGGTCAGCGGTTCCTCCGCAATGCTGTCCGAAGCGATTCACTCGCTGGTGGATACCGGTAATCAGGGTCTACTGCTGTTCGGCCTTCGCCAGTCGAGCCGGCCTGCCGACGACAGGCATCCTTTCGGCCACGGGCTGGAGCTCTATTTCTGGTCCTTCGTGGTGGCGATCCTGATATTCGGACTGGGCGCCGGCATCTCGTTCTACGAGGGCGTGGTCAAGCTGCTCGATCCTCATCCGGTCACCAATTTCGCCATCAACTATGTCGTGCTCGGCCTGGCCTTCGTCTTCGAGGCAGTGCCATGGGGCATAGCTTTCGGCGAATTCAACCGAATGAGGGGAAGGACAGGGTTCATCCGGGCGGTCCGGCAATCCAAGGATCCCACGGTCTTCACCGTATTGTTCGAAGATACGGCGGCGCTTCTGGGTCTGGTCGCCGCAGCGCTGGGCCTCGCTGGCGCGCAGTTCCTCGGGCTCAAATGGGCGGATGCTGCCGCTTCCATGACCATCGGAATCATCCTGGCGCTGACCGCAACCTTGCTCGCCATCGAGACCAAGAGCCTTCTCACGGGCGAGGCCGCCGGGCGCGGCGTGGTCGAGGGCGTTCGCCAGATTGCGCTGTCCACGCCCAATGTCGCGCGGATCAACGAACTCAAGACGGTCCATTTCGGCCCTGAAGACATCCTGCTCAACATCAGCCTCGATCTGCGCGACCACATAGACCTCGATGATGTGGAGGACACCGTCAGAACCCTGGAGCGCCGGATACAGCGGCATTTCCCGGCCATCCGTCAGATTTCCATCGAAATCCAGTCCTATGAAGATCACGCCGCAGCGTTGCGGCGCGTGCGCACGGACGAGAACGAAGCGGAAGCATAAGCATATAAGAGATTTGCATGGCGCTGCGTCTGGAAAATGCGGCCAGCAAGCCCATATAAACGAGATCGGCGCTTGCGTCCGCTCCGTCAGGATTCGGACAAGAGTTGAGAGGCGTCCGCCCTTTTCTTCTACGCCGACTTGCCAGATTCCGGCTCGTGCCCGCCCGGGCGCCCACAGAGCCGCCAAACACAGGAAATTGCACAAAATGGAATATCGTCGCTTGGGAAAATCGGGCCTTCAGGTCAGTGAGTTCTCGTTCGGTTCATGGGTCACTTTTGGAAAGCAGGTCGATATCGACGCCGCCGCTTCGATCATGGCGATCGCCTATGACAACGGCGTCAATTTTTTCGACAACGCGGAGGGTTACGAGTCCGGCCGCTCCGAGGAAGTCATGGGCGAGGCGCTCAAGAGGCTGGGCTGGAGCCGCGATTCCTACATCGTCTCTTCGAAGGTGTTCTGGGGCGGCAGCAAGCCCACCCAGCGCGGCCTGAGCCGAAAGCACCTGGTGGATGCCTGCAACAATGCGTTGCGCCGGCTGCAGGTCGACTACCTCGACCTCTACTTCTGTCATCGCCCCGACATCGATACCCCGATCGAGGAGACGGTCCGCGCCATGCACGACCTGGTGGCTCAGGGTAAGGTGCTCTACTGGGGCACTTCGGAATGGTCCGCCCAGCAATTGACCGAGGCATGGGCGGTGGCCTGCGAACTGGGGCTGACGCCTCCCACCATGGAGCAGCCGCAATACAACCTGTTCGAGCGCCAGAAGGTGGAAGGCGACTACGCGCCGCTCTACGACCTGATGGGCCTAGGCACCACCATCTGGTCACCCCTCGCCTCGGGCATCCTGACTGGCAAGTACAATGACGGCATCCCCGCCGACAGCCGCATGAACCTGCCCGGTTATGAATGGCTGAAGGAGATGCTGCAAAGCGAGACCGGGCAGGATCGCATCGAGAAAGTGCGCCAGATTGCCAAGCTCGCCGGCGAGATCGGCATGCCGGTTCATCACCTCGCCCTCAACTGGTGCCTGGAGAACCCCAATGTCTCCACCGTGATCCTGGGCGCATCGCGAGCCAGCCAGCTCGAGGACAACCTTGCGGCGCTCGAGAGCCGGGACAAGGTGACCCCGGACGTGATGGCGCGGCTCGACGCGATTCTCCAGAACAAGCCGGAAGCGCCCCGCCGCTTCTGAACGACGATTCGGCCGGGGCGGCAGCGCACTGCCCCGGCCAGGCCCCGCATGCCAAAGCGCTAACCAAGTCGGGGAGAAAACGTCCCACTCCGACGCTGGCACTTGCGCAAGATATTGGCTTGCAATAGATACCGGCTTCGAGGGGCCACGTGGCGGAGTGGTTACGCAGCGGATTGCAAATCCGTGTACTCCGGTTCGATTCCGGACGTGGCCTCCAATTTCCACGCTCGGGAGCAAGACCTTGTCGCAAGGGGACGTGATCGGTTTGATCCTCTCCGGCGGGCAGGCGACAAGGCTCGGCAATGTGCGCAAGGCGACCCTGTTCGTCGGCGGCCGACGTCTGCTCGATCGGGTGACTGAAAGCCTCGAACCCCAGGTATGCCGCATTCTGCTCGCGAGCGGGCAGCACGACCCGAAACTCTTTACGGGACAGGACACGGTCGAGGCGATCCCGGACGGTATTTTTCACGGCCACGGCCCGATCAGCGGGATTGCGGCGGCGGTTTCCGCTCTTCATGAGCGAGGCGAATCGGCGGAATTCCTTCTCACAGTCGCTGCCGATACGCCTTTCTTCCCGACCGATTTCGTTCGCCGCGCATGCGCGCTGCTCGAGGCTCACGGCCACCAGGCAGCAGTCGGCGCCTATCGGGGCCAGGTTTATCCCACGAACGCGCTATGGCGGCTTTCGGCCCTGCAGACCTTGCCGACAGCGCTGCAGGCGGGCACGCTCATGCCAGGCATCAAGGCGCTGCTGAGATCCACGGACCACGTTCTCGTGGATTATTCGGACATCGCCCACGACCCCTTCTCCAATGTAAACACCCTCACTGACCTGCTGGAATTGAACCGCCGCGCGGGCGCGCCCTCTGCCGGTACACCGCTGTGATTGCGACGCATTTGCTTGCCTGTCCGATACCAACAGGAAAGCGTGATTCAGGGCTTGGCAAAGGCCGACAAAAAAGTTACATGGAGCCCGCCTTCATCGAGGCACGCCTTGGTGATCCCCGGTAGCTCAGTTGGTAGAGCAAGCGGCTGTTAACCGCTGGGTCGCTGGTTCGAGTCCGGCCCGGGGAGCCAAGTCTCCTGATCCCAAGTCAGCCCAGAGAACATGTCGGCGCGCGACTGTGGCAGTCAGCGCGCGAGGGCGTTTTTGCCCGGTAAAATCGCACCAGAGCGCCCGATAAGGGCCCCTCAAGTTTTCCATGCCCGCCAAAAACGTGTTAAGTATTTCTTAGGTAACTCAATTGGCGCTGGACACATTTCAAAGGGGAGGCCTTCACATGATCGCAAACAAACATGGCGTTGCGCGGTTAACCGCTGGAGTGGCGTTGGCGATGGGCATGGCTTTCGCGGCCCCACCGGCCAACGCAGAGCCTTTGCCGCACAATTTCCTGCAACTCAAGCTCCACTACCTGCAATGCTTCGGATTGATGTTCAGCAATCCCGCACAACACGATGCGGAATGCGGAACTGGCGCACCCTCCAGCTTTGGCCAGAATGACGGTGACACGGCGGGCCCGGGCGGCGGCGGATATGAGTGTCGTCCATATCAGGGCGGTAACCAGATCCAATCACAGGATATCTGCCTCGATTAAGTGATTTCGACCAGCGGAGCTGAGCCGCGCGGGGTCGCGCCAACGGCGCGGCACCACGTGGCGCCGTAGTCTATTACGGTCGAAACAGGAATGTACTGCCTGGTCCGCGCGCAAATTGGGGTTGAAATAAAACTCTATTGCCGCGTCCTGCGGTTAGTGATTTGATAACGTTGTTATGGGCCGCGACGAAGAAATCGACCGGCAACCATGGCAGTGATGCGTCATACTTGGAGAAAATACCATGACTGCCCACTCTCTCCCCCTCAAGTCGAATTCACGCCGCGCGTTTGCTGTGTTTATTGGCACCGGACTTGCGCTGGCGATGGCTTTTGCCAGCGTTCCCGCCGCGCAAGCCGAACCGATTCCTCACAGCTTTTTCGGCGCAATGAGTCACTATCTGTACTGCGCCTCGCACAACCTCTCCGATCCTGCCAAGTACAAGGAAGAGTGCGGCTACCCCGGCCCCGGCCCAGCGATCGGACCGAATGACGGCGACACGGCCGGCCCCGGTTCCGCAGGGTGCTACTTCTATCAGACGGAAAACGTCCGGTTCCAGGAAAAGTGCTACATCGGGGATTAAGCGGCCACCGATGCCGAGCCTATTCAGAGACCGGCCGGGCGGTTGCCCGACCGGTTTTTTCTTGTCGCGTTATCCATTCCTCGGCCTCGACGGTCAGGCCGGCCAACTTGCAGCCGCGCATTTACCAATGTCGTGGACAAGTATTGCGGTACTGTCTAGTTAATGATTTCCTAATATGGCGTCGGGCCACGACGCCCTATCAAAATGCAACCATGGCGGGCGGCGCGCCTTACATGGAGTAATACGATGGCTCTGTTGAATGGAGACTATCGGCTTCGGTCACGAACAATACTGGCTTCCCTCTCCGCTGCTGGCCTCGCATTTGCGATGGTCGCTTCGTCGTCGTCTGTTGCGCAAGCCGAGCCAATCCCGCACAGCATTTTCGGCGCGATGAGTCACTATCTCTACTGCGCATCGCACAACCTGAGCGACCCGCAGAAGTACAAGGACGAATGCGGCTACCCAGGCCCCGGTCCAGCAATCGGCCAGAATGACGGCGATACCGCTGGGCCCGGCAGCGCATGCCGTGGCTGCGAGTGCTACTACAAGGGTGGGCAGGATTCCTGACCAACCACCGCGTCGCCGCGTTGCGCCGCGATCCACTCAACTCGGCCGGCACCTCAGGGCGCCGGCCGGTCATCGCCTGTGGCTGTCCTTTTCGACAGCCTCAATTTACGGGACGCTGGCCCAGGTCGGGCATCTCTACCCGAACAGTTTCACATGCACCTCATCGGCCAGTTCGGCCGGAGTGGCCTCGGCGCCATGCAGCACGATATCCGCATTCTCCGGCGGCTCGAAAGGCGATGAGATACCGGTGAAGTTCTCTATCTCGCCGCGCCGCGCACGCGCATAGAGCCCCTTGGGGTCCCGCGCTTCGCAGATCTCGAGCGGCGTGTCAACATAGGCTTCCATGAAAGGTATGTCGCCGGCGATCTCGCGCGCCAACCGCCGCTCGTTGCGGAACGGCGAAATGAACGACACCAGGACGATCAGACCTGCATCGGCCATGAGACGCGCGACTTCAGCCACCCTGCGTATGTTCTCGATCCGGTCGGCTTCGGTGAAGCCCAGATCCTTGTTCAGCCCGTGCCGGACATTGTCGCCATCCAGGATATAAACGTGCTTGCCCTCGGCGGTCAGGCGCTTCTCCACCAGGTTGGCGACCGTGGATTTGCCCGATCCGGACAGGCCGGTAAACCAGACAATGCTCGCCTGCTGGCCTTTCATGCGCGCCCGCACCTCGCGGTTCACATCGAAGCTCTGATAACTCAGGTTCTGCGCACGCCTCAGCCCGAAATCGATGACCCCGGCACCCAATGTGGTATTCCCGATGCGGTCGATCAGGATGAAGCCGCCTGACAGTCGATTGGTGCCGTAGCTGTCGAACGAAATCGGCTTGTCGGTCGCAATGGTCACGGTACCGACTTCGTTGAGTTCGAGATCCTTTGCAGCACTCTTTTCCAGCGTATTGACATTGGTGCGATGCTTGAGCGCGGTGATCGTGGCCGGCACCGTTTGCGCCCCGATCTTGAGGAGGTATGAGCGTCCGGGAAATGCCGGCTCCTCGGCCATCCATATCAACCGGGCCTGAAACTGGTTGGAGAACTCCGGCGTTTCCCCGGGATGGCAAAGCACGTCGCCGCGAGACACGTCGATTTCGCGATCAAGAACCAGCGTCACCGCCTGCCCGGCCACAGCTTCCTCGCTATCGCCGTCCATGGTGACGATACGCTCGATTTTCGCGGGCTTGCGCGATGCCGCCACCAGCACCTCATCGCCGACGCCGAGTTTTCCAGAGGAAAGCGTGCCGGAAAAACCCCGGAAATCGTGGTTGGCCCGATTCACCCATTGCACCGGGAACCGCATGGGGCGATTGATCCGATCCTCGGATATGTCGATCGTCTCGAGATAGGGGACGAGCTGCGAACCCTGATACCAGGGGGTGTTTTCACTCGCGGTGACGATGTTGTCACCCTCGAGCGCGGAAACCGGTATCGCAGCCAGCGTATCGAAACCGAGACGCTCCGCGAAAGCGCGATATTCACTCTCGATTTCATCGAATACCTTCTGGTCGTACCCAACGAGATCGATCTTGTTCACGACCAGAACAACATGGCGCACGCCGATCAGCGACAGAATGAAGCTGTGCCGGCGCGTCTGCGTGAGAACGCCCTTGCGTGCATCCACCAGGACTACGGCGAGATCGGCGTTCGACGCGCCAGTTGCCATGTTGCGGGTATACTGCTCGTGGCCAGGCGTGTCGGCGACAATGAACTTGCGTTTGTCGGTCGAAAAGAACCGGTAGGCGACATCGATCGTGATGCCCTGCTCCCGCTCCGCGGCCAGTCCGTCGACCAGCAACGAGAAGTCGATCCCGTCGCCCCCGACGTGGCGGTTGCGGCTCTCATTCTTCAGGCTCGCCAATTGATCGTCGAGGATCAGCTGACTGTCATAGAGAAGGCGACCGATCAGGGTAGACTTGCCGTCATCCACACTGCCGCAGGTGAGAAACCGCAGGAGGCTCTTGCCAGTCTGCTGCGCCAGCCACTGGTCCAGATCGGTATCGGCGGTCTTGGTGCGTTCAATTGTGTCATGCATGTCTTGAGGCTCTCAAAGGGCATTCGTTCTGAAGGCGGGACAGGCCGATCAGAAATAGCCTTCCTGTTTCTTCTTCTCCATGGAACCGGCCTGGTCGCTGTCGATCAGGCGTCCTTCACGCTCGGAGGTCCGGCTCGCCTGCATTTCCATGATGATCTCTGGCAGTGTCGCCGCCATGGACGGAATCGCTCCGGTAAGCGGGTAGCACCCCAGGGTGCGAAAGCGCACCATTCGCTCGACCGGCTTCTCGCCCTCCGCCAGGCGCATGCGCTCGTCATCAACCATGATCAGCGTGCCGGAGCGTTCCACGACCGGGCGCGGACGGGCAAAATAGAGCGGTACGATCGGTATCTGCTCGGCATAGATATAGGTCCAGATGTCGAGTTCGGTCCAGTTGGACAGCGGGAACACACGCATGCTCTCGCCCGGGTTGAGCCGCGTGTTGAACACTCGCCACAATTCGGGCCGCTGGTTCTTGGGGTCCCACGCGTGACGCGCATTGCGGTGCGAGAAAATGCGCTCCTTGGCGCGAGACTTTTCCTCGTCACGACGCGCGCCGCCGATGGCGGCGTCATATTGACCCGCGTCCAGGGCCTGTCGCAGCGCCTGGGTCTTCATGATGTCGGTGTAGCGTGCCGAGCCGTGATCGAATGGGTTGATCCCCTGCCGGGCGCCTTCGCGATTGGTATGCACGATCAGGCGGAACCCGAACTCCTCTGCCATGCGATCACGGAACGCGATCATCTCGCGGAACTTCCAGGTCGTATCGACATGCAGGAGCGGAAACGGAATGCGCGAAGGATAGAATGCCTTGCGCGCAAGATGCAGCAGGACGCTGGAGTCCTTGCCGATGGAATAGAGCATGACTGGCCGCTCGAACTCGGAAGCGACCTCCCTCATGATCTCGATGCTTTCCGCCTCAAGCGCCTTGAGATGCGAAAGAGCGTGGCTTTGCTCGGTCATCGGCCTGTCCCGCAAGTGTATCCTGGCCCCGCAGATACGCCTTGGCGCCCCTTGAGACAAGACTGTGAAATCCTGCACCTTCTGAACCGGAACACGGGTTTGCGCGTAGCCAGAAGCGAATGGAGCGAGATTTCGCCGCGCGCAAGATCTCCGACCAAGCCACCCATACCAGCACCAAAGACAGGAAAACTATTTCATGGCCAATAAGGCCCTAGTGTGGTTTCGCAACGATTTGCGGATTTCAGACAACCCGGCGCTGACAGCGGCTATCGATCGCCATGACGGGGTGTTGGCAGTGTACGTCCACGAGTCGATGCCTGGCCTTCGACCGGCGGGCGCCGCCGCGCGCTGGTGGCTGAACCGTTCCCTGAACCAACTGAACGTCGATCTTGCCGGGATCGGGGTCCCACTGAGGGTTGTGGCCGGACAAACCGCGCAGGAAATCGCGCGGTTATCCGCGGCCGAAGACGTCACCGCGGTCTACTGGAACCGCCGGTACGGTCATGCGGAACGTGAAGTCGATGGCGGCATCATGCGGGATCTGCGGGCGCGCGGACTTACTGTTGAGAGCAGCAATGCCTCGCTGCTCGTCGAGCCCTTCGATATCGCCACGCAGGCTGGTGCGCCGTTCGCGGTCTTCACACCCTTCTGGCGGGCATTGAGATCGCGTGCCATCCCTGCCCCGCTCCCCGCTCCCCAACCCCGACACACGCCTTTCAAGCCGGCCAGCATCGATGGCGACTACATTGCGCCGCCCTGGACCCGGAAGCTTGCCGAATGCAACATGCCGGGAGCAGCCGCGGCCGAGCGCGCGCTTTTCGCTTTTGTCGATGATGACCTGGCGCGCTACGCCTCGACGCGCGATTTCCCGGCGGAGCGTCGGACGTCCTTGCTATCGGCGCACCTGCGTTTTGGGGAAATCGGGCCTCGCCAGGTCTGGCATGCGATCCGGCTCGCCGCGGATAGAGACCCTTTTCTCGAATCCAGTGCCGAAAAATTCCTGTCTGAACTTGGCTGGCGGGAGTTCTGCTATCACCTGATGTACCACCGCGCCGATATCTCCTGCGTCCCCATGAATTCGCGGTTCGAGGGCATGTCGTGGCGGCACGATCCGGACGCCTTATCCAAATGGCAGCGGGGCATGACCGGGATTCCGATGGTCGATGCAGGAATGCGTGAGTTGTGGGCCACGGGACGGATGCACAATCGCGTCAGGATGGTGGTGGCATCGTTCCTCACCAAGAACCTGCTCATGGACTGGCGCCTGGGCGAACAATGGTTCTGGGAAACCCTGGTCGATGCCGATCCAGCCAGCAATCCCGCGAACTGGCAGTGGGTCGCAGGGTGTGGCGCCGACGCAGCTCCCTATTTCCGGGTGTTCAATCCAGTCTTGCAGGGCGAGCGTTTCGATCCCGAAGGCCGGTATGTCCGTCAATGGGTCCCGGAACTCGCGGACCGGCCTCCTGCACGTATTCACCACCCACTCGAGAAGTCGGTATTGGTGACGGGGTCAGAACAGGACAAGCCCGAGCGCGGCTATCCCGGACCGCTTGTCGATCTCAAGGCCAGCCGGCAGCGGGCGCTCGATGCCTATGCGGCATTGCGCGAATAGCGACAACAAGAGACCGGGTTCCCCTCGAGCATCGAGGCAACGTTAAAATGTTCCGCGATGCCCCCTGTACTGAAAAAGCCTTGTCCTTTCGAGGATTATGGCTTGTGGTAGGGCCTGCCCGTCCTTACGATCTGCGCCGAACAATCAAGACGACAAGCTCCCATGCATCGATATAGCGATATTCCTTCCCTGATCGGCAACACCCCGCTGATCCGTCTCAACCGCGTCTCCGAAATGACCGGATGTGAAATCTGGGGCAAGGCCGAGTTTCTAAATCCCGGCCAGTCGGTCAAGGATCGTGCGGCGCTCTATATCATCAGGGATGCCATTGCCCGGGGCGAGCTTCGGCCGGGCGGCACAATTGTCGAGGGTACGGCCGGCAATACCGGCATAGGCCTTGCGACTGTTGCCAACGCGATGGGTTTCAAGACGGTCATCGTAATCCCGGAAACCCAGAGCCAGGAAAAGAAGGATGCACTGCGCCTGCTGGGTGCCGATCTGATCGAAGTGCCGGCAAAGCCCTACCGCGATCCCAACAACTATGTGAAGGTCTCGTCGCGGCTCGCCCAGCAACTGGCAGCCGACCTGCCGGGCGGTGCGGTCTGGGCGAACCAGTTCGACAATGTCGCCAACCGGCAGGCGCATGTGGAGACGACCGGGCCGGAAATCTTCGAACAGACCGACGGGGCGGTCGACGGGTTCATATGCTCGGTGGGATCAGGCGGTACGCTTGGTGGCATTGCGCTGGCGCTCAAGGAGCGCAACAAGAACATCCGGATCGGGCTTGCCGACCCCGAAGGCGCCGCGCTCTATAGCTACTATAAGACCGGTGAACTCAAGTCTTCCGGATCCTCGATCACCGAGGGCATCGGCCAGGGGCGGATTACTGCGAATCTCGCCGACCTGGAGGTCGATCTCGCCTACCAGATACCGGATGCCGAGGCCCTGCCCTATGTCTTCGACCTGCTGGAACACGAAGGCTTGTGCCTTGGCGGCTCCAGCGCCATAAATGTTGCCGGCGCGGTGCGCATGGCCCGCGACCTCGGGCCGGGAAAAACAATCGTGACGGTGCTGTGCGACTACGGAAACCGCTATCAGTCCAAGCTGTTCAATCCCGATTTCCTCAGGTCGAAAGACCTGCCGGTCCCGGCATGGCTCGAACGGCGCAGCGAATACGAAATTCCGTTCGAGTAATGGCCGACGGGGAGTAACGGTTCATGTTGCTCCCCGCCGAATGGCTCGAATTCATCGTCACCAACTCGCGCATCCTCACGGCGCTAACCCTGATCGCCTTTCCCATCGCGCTGATCTGCGTGGGGCGCGAACTGTTCAATTCGCGCACCTCGCAGGGGGCCGTTGCGTGGATTCTGTCGCTTCTTCTGCTGCCCTTTCCGACCGTTCTGTTCTATCTGGCCTTCGGCTGGAAGCAATTCGACGACTACGCGTCCCTTCAGACCCATACCGGGCGTGACAGGCGAGCGGAGCGGGCCCGCGAACTGCTTATCGTCGACGAGGCCGCCACAGAGGACTGGAAGGTCCTGGCGCGCGTCGCACAGATGCCATTCCTGGCGGGCAACAGTGCCGAACTGCTCATCGACGGCACCGCGACATTCGCGTCGTTGTTCGAGGGAATCGATCGCGCCAGGCACTACATACTGGTGGAGTTCTTCACCATCCGCGACGATCGGCTTGGCCAGGAACTGGCCGATCACCTGATCGAGCGGGCACGCGCTGGCGTCAGCGTCCGCGTGCTCTACGACGATGTGGGAAGCCGGGGATTGTCGAAAGCCTATCTCGACCGCTTGCGCGCGGCTGGTGTGCAAGTCGCGGCTTTCAACCAGCAGCACCAGTGGCTGCGGCTATACGGCCCAATGCGTATCAACTATCGCAATCACAGAAAGATCGTTGTCGTGGATGGCGTCGAGGCCTGGGTTGGCGGACACAATGTGGCTGTCGACTATCTGGGGGAGAATGCCGAATTCGGCCACTGGCGCGATACTCACGTTCACCTGAGGGGACCTGCCGCCCTCGCCTGCGCGCTCGTCTTCCGCGAGGACTGGGCCTGGGCGACAGGCGAACAGCTTCCCGCCACGCTGCCCGACGAAGTGGAGCACGAGGGCAAGGAACCCGTCCTGGCCATGCCGACCGGCCCGGCCGACAAGCTGGAAGACTGCGCCATCGCCTTCACCGAGGCGATGAGCCGGGCAAAGCGCCGACTATGGATCGTCAGTCCCTACTTCGTCCCTGGCCCGGACATACAGACCGCGTTCTATGCGGCGGTCCTTCGCGGCGTTGACGTGAGGATATTGTTGCCCCGCAAGGCGGACCACCGGCTGGTCTGGCTGGCCAGCTATGCGCATGCTGACGACATGGTGGCACACGGGGTCAAGATCTACCGCTACAACAGCGGCTTTCTGCACGAAAAAGTCATCCTGGTGGACGACGAAATCGCCGGCGTGGGCACGGTGAACTTCGACAACAGGTCATTCCGCATCAATTTCGAGATCACCCTGTGGTTCACCGGACCGGACTTCATATCGAAGGTGGCCAGCATGCTCGAGACCGATTTTGCCGCCTCGACGCTGACGACCTCGGCCGAATTGTCGGGCCGTCCGCTCTACTTCCGCCTGGCCGCACAGATCGCCAAATTGTTCTCGCCGCTCTTGTGACCGGACGCGTCTTGGGCCAGTCTCGGCACTCTCCAGTGAACCGATTTTCGTGAACATGACCGAACTGCTTTTTCGAACCGACGCCTACCTGCAATCGATGGACGCCGTGGTTACGGAGATCACCGGCGACGGCGCGATCATTCTCGACCGAACGGTGTTCTACGCGACTTCGGGCGGTCAACCCGGCGATGCCGGCGCGTTGGAACTGCCCAATGGCAACGAAATACCGATTGCCGTCGCGATCCACCCCGCGGACCGCACACGGGTTGCCCATCTTCCGGAAGCCGGCGCGCCGCTGCCTGAAATCGGCGACGTTGTGACCGGCCGCATCGACTGGGAACGGCGGCACAGGTTGATGCGCATGCACACTGCCCTGCATCTGCTGTCCGTCGTCCTGCCCTATCCGGTAACCGGCGGCTCCATCGGAACGGACAAGGGACGGCTCGATTTCGACATGAGCGAGACACCCGAGGACCGCGATGCACTGGAAGACGCACTGAACGCCCTGGTGGCTGCCGATCACCCGGTAAGTGACGAGTGGATCACGGACGAGGAGCTTGCGGCAAATCCCGATCTGGTCAAGACCATGAACGTCAAGCCACCAGTGGGACAGGGTCGGGTCCGGCTGGTGCGTATCGGCTCCGGATCGGCCACGGTCGACCTGCAGCCCTGCGGCGGCACGCATGTTCGCCAGACCGGCGAAATCGGTCGCCTCGCCCTCGGCAAGATCGAAAAGAAGGGCCGCGCCAACCGGCGCGTCAGCATTCATTTCGCCGAGTGAAGCCCGGTCGGCCTAGCGAACCGGGGGGGCGTACATCAGGCCGCCCTTTGTCCAGAGTGCATTCTGACCGCGAAGCAGCGGCACGCCTGCGCGCGTGCCAAAATTGCGGTCATAGATCTCGCCATAGTTGCCGACCGCCCGAATAACCTTCTGCATCCAGTCCTGGCTCAGCCCCAGGGGCTTGCCGAAATCTCCGTCGAGGCCAAGCAGACGACGAATTGCAGGATTTCTCGCAGAAAGCATCGAATCGACGTTGACCGACGTCACGCCCAGCTCCTCGGCATTGATCAGGGCGTATAGCGTCCAACGCACGATGTCGAACCAGCGATCGTCGTCGCTGCGCACTACCGGTCCCAGAGGAGCTTTCGAGATTCGTTCGGGCACGATCCGTTGAGCGCCGGGATCCTGCATCTCGATCTGGATGGCGTGAAGCAGGCTGGCGCGTGCCGAAATCGCGTTGCATAACCCTGCCTTGTAGGCGATGGCGAGATCGGCAGGGTCTTCGTAAAGAACTTCACTGTAGCTCGCCTGGTTCTCGAAGAAGAACTGCCGGAGGCGGCTGAGCTCATCGCTGTCATCGACGACGCAGATCTTTACCCCGTCCAGTTCGTAGGCCGAAACGGCTCCCAGCGACTGGGGCACCAATATCCCCTGCCCATCAAAAAAGGACGTGGCAACATAACGTACCCGGTAACTGGTATCCCTTGTCAGGTTCCATGCCGCGTCCCTGACCAGGAGGTCGAGTTCCCCTGTCTGCAACTGGGCGAAACGGGCGTCGCCGGTCAGTGGCCGGAACTGAACGAGATTGGGATCACCAAAGACGGCCGCGGCGACCGCCCGGCAGATATCGACATCGAATCCTGCCCACAATCCATTTTCAAGCTGCTCGGCAAAACCAGGGAGTGCATGGCTGGACGCACAGACCAGGTGTCCACGCTCGCGGACCTTCTCCAGCGTCTGGGAGGACGCCTGTCCGGTCGACAAGGCCAATGCCAGCACCGCCAAGACGAACGGCCACAGCCACATTGATCCCGCGCGCTTCAATCTGATCGGCACCGTATCTACCCCTGGCTCCCGGTCGGCTTGGATGCGACGGGCACTCGCCGGTGCGATCCTCCCGCGTCAGTCCTTGCAAGACGTTGCCTGGGCATTCTGTCATGCTTGAAGGCACGGTCAAGGCGTCGGGCCCGATATTGCCCCCTCAATCCCGTACCCGGTTCGACCGGATCGCCGCCGCGCTCAAGGCCCGCGCAATATCTGGCGCGGGATCCGATCCTGCTTCACACGGTCTTTGCGCTAGTGAAGGATCTGGCTCAAGAACAGTTTTGTCCGCTCGTGCTGCGGATTGGAGAAGAACTGTTCGGGTTCGTTCTGCTCGATGATCTGCCCCTGGTCCATGAAGATGACCCGGTTTGCCACCTGGCGGGCGAAGCCCATCTCGTGCGTGACGCAGAGCATCGTCATGCCCTCTTCGGCAAGACTTACCATCACGTCCAGAACTTCCTTGATCATTTCCGGGTCCAGCGCCGACGTCGGCTCGTCGAACAGCATGATCTTGGGATTCATGCACAGCGAGCGAGCGATGGCGACACGCTGCTGCTGCCCGCCGGAGAGCTGGCCGGGGAACTTGTTCGCCTGCTCCGGGATCTTCACGCGTTCGAGAAAATGCATCGCCGTTTTCTCTGCCTCGGCCTTGGGAATCCCCCGCACCCAAATCGGCGCCAGCGTACAGTTCTGCATGATGGTGAGGTGCGGAAAAAGATTGAAGTGCTGGAACACCATGCCGACTTCGCGTCGCACCTCATCGATCCGCTTCAAGTCGTTGGTCAACTCAACTCCGTCGACCACGATCTTGCCCTGCTGGTGTTCCTCCAGCCGGTTGATGCAACGGATCAGTGTCGACTTTCCCGACCCCGAAGGACCGGCGATCACTATGCGCTCGCCTTCCATCACTCGAAGATTTATGTCGCGCAACACGTGGAATTCACCGTACCACTTGTGCATGCCAACGATGTCGACCGCCACATTGGTGTCGGACACAGCCATCCTGCTGCGGTCGACCTGGCGTTCCTGCTCGGTTGTCTGATCAACACTCATTGCATTTCACCTTTTGTGTCCGGTGTGCAGCCGCTGCTCCATGAAGATCGAGTAGCGGGACATGGAAAAACAGAAGATCCAGAAGACCATGGCGGCAAATATGTAGCCGGTCATGGCCTGGGTAGGCGCGGCCCAATTCGCATCGGCGTTGGCGGACTGGACTGTCTTGAGAAGATCGAAGATGCCGATGATCGAAACCAGTGAAGTGTCCTTGAACAACGCAATGAAGGTATTCACGATGCCGGGGATCACGTGCTTGAGTGCCTGGGGCAGGATGATGAACATCATCGACTTCCAGTAGTTCAGGCCCAATGCAGAGGCCGCTTCATACTGCCCCTTGGGCAGGGCCTGCAGGCCGCCGCGCACGACTTCAGCCATATATGCCGAATTGAAGAGCGCAACGCCGACCAGCGCACGCAGCAACTTGTCGACATTGACCCCCTCGGGCATGAAAAGTGGCAGCATGATCGATGCCATGAAGAGCACGGTGATCAGGGGCACAGCCCGCCACAGTTCGATATAGGCAACGCAGAGCATGCGAATGACGGGCAGCCTGGATTGTCGCCCCAGGGCGAGAACGATACCGAAGGGCAACGACGTCACGATCCCCACCAGCCCGATGATGAGCGTGACGGTCAGCCCGCCCCATTGTTCGGTGGGAACCTCGCTCAGACCGAACATCCCACCGTTGAGCATCACGTAGACAATGATGGGAAAGACCACGAAGAACAGGAGCGCGTTGAATGCCTTGAACGGGACCGACGGAATCATCAACGGCACGATCAGTATCAGGCCGATGGCGAAAACCAGGTTCACGCGCCATTGGGCCAGAATCTCGTTGAGAATACCGGCCTGCCCTGCCCAGCGCGCATCAGGAGGAAAGAAGCCGTAAATGAAGAAGTCCATGCGGTGCCACACATAGGTCCAGCACGCACCGACACCCTGGATACGGCAAGCATCGCCATCGTCACCGGTCCATACCGCGTGTCCGATCAGGAAGTTGTAAAGGTTCGGCACGATCCACAAGACGAACGCGGCGCCGATGATGGTCAGCACTGTGTCGGCCGGCGTTGCGAACAGGTTCTTGCGCATCCAGCCTACGACGCCGGAATTGCTTGCCGGAGCCGGACTTGCCGGCACCATTTCGTCGCGAACAAAGACGGGTGAGGTATCTGGCATGGCGCTCTCCCTACCGTTCGACCAGCGCAACGCGCGAGTTGTACCAGTTCATGAAGGCCGAGGTGACCAGTGACAGGAACAGGTAGACCAGCATGGTGATGAACACCACTTCAAGCGCCCTGCCGGTCTGGTTGAGCGTTGTATTCATGAACACGCTCACCAGGTCCGGGAACCCGATGGCGACCGCCAGCGACGAATTCTTGGTCAGGTTCAGGAACTGGCTTGTCAGGGGCGGCACGATGACGCGCATCGCCTGTGGAATGATCACGAGCCTCAACCGGTCGCCATCCTTCAGACCCAATGCCTGAGCCGCTTCGGTCTGGCCCCAGTTCACAGACAGGATGCCAGCCCGCACGATCTCGGAAATGAAGGTTGCGGTATAAAGGATAAGCCCGAGAAGAAGCGCCACAAGTTCCGGCGGCAGCGCAAGTCCGCCGCGGAAATTGAAGCCTTTGAGAACCGGAGTTTCGAAGGTCAGACTGGTTCCCGACACGAACCAGGCGATGGTCGGAACCACGAGGAGCAGCCCAATGGCCGTCCACAGCACCGGAAAACGCCGGCCCGTGGCCTCCAGACGTGCGCGCGCCCAGCGCCGCAACACGAATATGCCGACGATGGCAATCACAATCCCCGCTACGACCCACGCGAAATCGTGGCCGACGACCGGCCGCGGAACATAGAGCCCGCGCTGGTTGAGAAAGATTTCATCGAAGACCGACAAGCTGTTCTTGACTGCCGGCAGCGATTTCAGCACCGCGAAGTACCAGAACACCAGCTGCAGCAGCAATGGCACGTTGCGCAAGGCTTCAACATAGACGAGCGCGATGCGCGAAATGATCCAGTTGTGGGACAGGCGCATGATGCCCACGAGAAACCCCAACAGCGTCGCAAACACTATCCCGATCACCGAGACCAGCAACGTGTTGATGACACCGACCAGAAAGGCGGTGAAATAGGTCGACGAGCGATCGTACGCGATCAAGGCATATTGAATGTCGAATCCCGACGTATGCCAGAAGAAGTCGAAACCGGTCGTCTTGTTCTGCGACGCCAGATTGTGAATCGTGTTGTTGGCAATGAACCAGACGAACGCGATCAGCAGAACGGCAGTGATCGTCTGATAGGCGCGCCCCCTGATGACCGGATCATTCAGAAATGCGGTTTTGGTTGCCGCATCCTGCGGCAATTCGCGACTGGCCATGCATCCCCCCGGACTCCTGCGAAGCAGGCTTCGCCCGACAACGCGCGCATCACGCAGCTGTCATCGAAATCCCCGGCGCAAGTGTTGCGCCGGGGCGAGTTCATGATCCTAGCGGATCGGCGGTGCGTACTGGATGCCGCCCTTGGTCCACAGGGCATTGATGCCGCGCTCAAGGCCCATCGCTGTGTTGGGGCCGACATTGCGGTCGTACATCTCGCCGTAATTGCCCAACGCCTTGATGATGTTGTAAGCCCAGCTCTTGTCGAGACCGAGCGGAGAGCCGAAGTCACCCTCAACGCCAAGCAAACGCTTGATCGAGGGATTATCGGAGCCGAGCATGTCGTCGACATTGGCCTGGGTCACGCCAAGCTCTTCAGCATCGAGGAGAGCGAAATACACCCAGCGGGCGATGTTGAACCAGGTATCATCGCCCTGGCGCACGGACGGGCCGAGCGGCTCCTTGGAGATGATTTCGGGCAGGATGATGTAGTCCTTGGGATTGGCGAACCGGGTACGGTCAGCCGCAAGACCCGAGGAGTCTGTGGTGTAGGCATCGCAGCGCCCGCCCTCGAATGCCGCGACCGTTTCAGGGCGGCCAGCAAACACGACCGGCGTATAGCTGAGGTTGTTGGCGGACATGTAGTCAGCCATGTTCAGTTCGGTCGTCGTGCCGGACTGCACGCAGATATTGGCGCCGTCGAGATCCTTGACGGACGTGACGCCGGAATCCTTGCGCACCATGAAGCCCTGGCCGTCATAGAACATCACGCCGGCAAAGTTGATACCAAGAGTGGTGTCGCGGCTCATCGTCCAGGTGGTGGTGCGAGACAGCACATCGATTTCACCCGACGACAGCGCCGCAAAGCGCTCGGAGGTGTTCAGCGGCGTGAAACGCACAGCCTGCGGATCGTTGAAGATGGCGGCGGCCATTGCTCGACAATAGTCCACCTCGAGACCGGACCAGTTGTTGTTCTCGTCCGGGATAGAGAAACCTGCAACGCCTTCAGTGACGCCACACTGGAGGAATCCCTTGGCCTTGACGTCGGAAAGGGTATCGGCTTGCGCAGCGGATACCGTTAGACCTACTGCCGCCACTGCGGTGACGACAACGAGTTTGATATTCATTTTCCCTAACCCTTTTCTTGTATTCCTTGCACTTCGCTCTCGGCGAAGCTACGCGAGGAAACCCTCGATGTGATTTTTCACATTTCGAAAGCCCACTTGAAGAAGATCGAAGATTGACCGATTGGTCAAGTCCATTGAACCTGACCTTCGACCTGGGTGGCCTCAGAAAGTGGGCGTTTGGGAAAACGCCATATATTACAATAGATAAGGTGAGCGTATGAACAAACGGAATCATGTTGGTGAGGTCACTGAGGGCGTTGAAACGACCCTGACCCATGCCGGACGGGAGCCTGCAAACCAGTACGGTTTTGTGAACACGCCGATCGTGCGCGGGTCCACGGTCGTGTTTCCCACCCTGTCCGCACTTGAGGGGGGAAAACAGGATTACGTGTACGGCCGGCGCGGCAATCCCACGAGCGAATCGGTTCAGGCGCTGGTGACCGAACTCGAAGCGGCGCACGGTACGCTTCTCGCCCCCTCGGGGCTTTCGGCCATCACGATCGCCATTCTGAGCACGGTCAAGGCGGGCGACGAAATTCTGGTCACCGACAGTGTCTACGGACCCACGCGGACATTTTGCGACGGCGTGCTGCATCGCATGGGGGTGACCGCGCGCTACTACGATCCACGGATCGGATCTTCGATCGCCGGACAGATCACCGAGCGTACCAGGGCGATCTTCGTGGAGAGTCCCGGCTCGCTCACCTTCGAAGTGCAGGACCTGCCCGCCATAGCGGCCGCGCGCGGTGAGCGCGATGTAAAAATCATCGTCGACAATTCCTGGGCGACGCCCTTGTTCCATCGCCCGCTGGCGCTCGGCGCCGATCTGGTTGTGCACGCGGGCACCAAGATGTTCGTGGGGCACTCGGACGCCATGTTCGGAACGATTTCGGCCAATGAAGGCGCATGGAAATCCCTCCTGGATACGCACGGCCAGTTGGGTATCTGCGTTGCGCCCGAAGATGCGTTCCTGGCGGCGCGCGGCATCCGCACGCTGGCCATAAGGATGAAGGAGCACCACACCCGTGCGCTGGAGCTAGCCGCCTGGCTCGAGCAGCAACCAGGTGTCGAGCGCGTCCTGCATCCCGGTCTGGCATCACACCCCGATCATGACCTTTTCCGGCGCGACTTCGCGGGTGGCGGCAGCCTGTTCGCCATCGCGCTTTCCCCTCGCCCCCACGCCGCACTCGCCGCTTTCATGGACGGGATGCGGCTGTTCTCGATGGGATATTCCTGGGGAGGATATGAGAGCCTGATCCTGCCCACCCGGCCGGCCTCGATCCGCACCGCGACAAGCTGGGATGCAACCGGCCCACTGGTGCGCATCCATGTCGGGTTTGAAGACGCTGATGACCTGAGACGCGATCTGACCGAGGGTTTGCAGCGTTATCTCGCCTAAGGCGCGACGACGTGGTCTTCAGGACTTCGCGCGCCAGATGGCGCTGATGACGGCGAGATCCTTGGTCCGTACCCGATCGCCCTCGCGGATGAACAGCCATCCGCGATCCGCGCAGTAGTTTCGGATCGCGTAGGCGCCAAGCGTGCCAAAGACGATTCCGCCCAGCACATCCGAGGGATAGTGCATGCCCACCATGATCCGCGAGAGCGCCACGAGTGCCGCAAGGATCATTGCCGGCCAGGTGAGCCTGGGCCAAAGGAATCCCACCACGAACCCCAGCGCCACGATTGTCGTCGTGTCGCCGGATGGAAACGACTGATAGTGCCAGTCGTTGAATACGGGATGAAACACGGCAAAGCCGTCAACGTCGAGCTGCACCGGGCGGGCGCGACCGACAAGGCGCTTGACGAGGTTGGCGGCAAGGCCGGGAAGTCCGGTCCCGAACAGCACGAACGCGGCAACAGCGGACGTGCGCAGAAACGCTTCGCGTCGCGCTCCGGACGTCAGCCGCGAAACGACAAGGCAAGTCAGCGCGATGAGGGCTGCGGGTATCAGAAACCAGTCGGACTTGCCGAGCCGCGTGATATATCGAAACGGCACGATTGTCGCATCGGGCAAGGCACGCACCAGATGCGTTATGGGAATGTCGAGCGCAAGCAACAGAACGAAGGCCGCTGCGAGCAGCAACACATTGCGCGTCAGGCGCGCACTTTCGAGGCCCGGCGGCCACTCTCGCGTGAGATCGAACATGGCTGATCCATCTGCGATTTTCGGGCCGGCGTCAATTCCAATGGATGATGCGGTCGCATGCTTGCTCTTGCGCCCATGAATGTGTAATCCGTTTGGCTCTGGACCGCCTTCTCGGGGTATAGCTCAGCCTGGTAGAGCACTGGTTTTGGGAACCAGGGGCCGCAAGTTCGAATCTTGCTACCCCGACCAGCGGATGGAACAGGGATTGAACGCATGACAGCGCGTATCTATCGTCCGGCCAAGACGGCCATGCAATCGGGCAAGCGCGGGACCCGCCAATGGGTTCTGGTATTCGACGAGGAGTCGCCGCGCGAGATCGAGCCGCTGATGGGCTACACCTCGTCGCGCGACACCAAACAGCAGCTTCGTCTTCGCTTCGATACGCTCGAAGAAGCCGAGCATTACGCACGTAGCGCCGGAATTGCCTACACGGTGCAGCCGGCGCATGATTCGCCGGCCAAGCGCGTCAGCTATTCCGACAACTTCCGCTTCGACCGTCGCAGTCCCTGGACGCACTGAGCAGCACACGCCTGACAAGAACAAGCCCGCGCCTTGTGCGCGGGCTTTCTATTGAGGGGTCTTTGCACAAAAGTCCCTGATCCCTCGGGACGCTCTAGACCTCGCTGAGCGCCACCCAGGCAGAGTTCTCGTGCGCGGATTTCACCGCGGCGGTAATGAATTCCATGCCTTCGACACCGTCGGAAAGGCTGGGCAACAATTCGGCATTGCCTTCCCCGCCGCCGCGAATGATTTCGGCGAACTGCCGGTAAAGCGTGGCGAATGCCTCGAGATAACCTTCGGGGTGGCCGGCAGGAATCCGGGTAACCGCGGCAGCCGAGGGCATTCCGCCCGCGCCGCCACGCGTCAGGATGCGTGTAGGTTCGCCAAACGGGGTGTAGCGCATGGCGTTGGGCTCGGCCTGCATCCATTCGATGCCGCCCTTGGTTCCATAGACGCGCAGTTTCAGTCCGTTTTCATGTCCCGGCGCGACCTGGCTTGCCCAGAGCATGCCACGGGCGCCGCCGACGAAGCGCAGCATGATGTGGACATTGTCGTCCAGTTGCCGCCCTTGCCCGAAGCTCGTCAGGTCCGCACTGAGCGCCTCGGTTCGCAGTCCGGTCACGAAGCGCAGGAGATTATAGGCGTGAGTGCCGATGTCGCCAATGGCCCCGCCAGCCCCGGAACGTGCCGGGTCGGTTCGCCATTCGGCCTGCTTGTTGCCGCTCTGCTCCACGGGCCCGGTCATCCAGTCCTGCGGATACTCCGCCTGAACAACGCGAATCGTGCCGAGCATTCCGCTGAGCACCATCTCCCGCGCCTGCCGGACAAGCGGATAACCGGTATAGTTGTGAGTGAGCAGGAACTTGGCGCCATTGGCCGGCTTGAGCATGGCCAGTGCCCGGGCATCCTCAAGTGTCGAGGTGAGCGGCTTGTCGCAGATCACATGAATGCCGGCTTCAAGGAACGCCTTGACCGGCCCGAAATGCACATGGTTCGGCGTGACGATCGATACCGCTTCTATGCCGTCCTCACGCGCTGCCTCGGCACGGGCCATTTCGGCGTAGTCGGTGTAGATCCTGTCTTCCGCCAGACCGAGTTGACGGCCGGATTCACGCGCCACCTCCGGCCGCGACGAAAGTGCCCCGGCCACGAGTTGGTAGTCGCCGTCTATGCGCGAGGCGACACGATGCACATACCCGATGAAGGCGCCCTGCCCGCCGCCGACCATGCCCAGCCGGATCGGTTTCTGCCCGGTCTCCGTCATTCAAGATGCTCCCTGTTGCTCTTGGTCACGAAAGCCCCAGCATAGCCCGATTCATGGATGCATCGGCTCCGGAACTGGCGAAATCGTCGAAAGCCTTTTCCGTTACCCGGATGATGTGCTCGGCTATGAATGGAGCGCCCTCGCGCGCGCCCTGCTCGGGGTGCTTGAGCGCGCATTCCCACTCAAGCACGGCCCACCCATCGAAATCATACTGGGTGAGCTTGGAGAATATCGCGCCGAAATCCACCTGCCCGTCTCCGAGCGAGCGGAAACGTCCCGCCCGCTCCGCCCAGCCCTGGTAGCCCCCGTAGACGCCTTGCCTGCCCGTCGGGTTGAACTCGGCATCCTTGACGTGAAACATCTTGATCCGCTCGTGGTAGATGTCGATATTCTCAAGATAATCAAGGCATTGCAGGACATAGTGGCTGGGATCGTAGAGCATGTTGGCGCGCGGATGGTTGTCGAGCCGGTCCAGGAACATCTCGAATGTCACACCATCATGCAGATCTTCGCCGGGATGGATCTCGTAGCACAGGTCGACCCCGTTGCGGTCGAACTCGTCCAGGATCGGCCGCCAGCGTCGGGCCAATTCGCCAAACGCCTCCTCCACAAGACCTGACGGACGCTGCGGCCAGGGATACATGTATGGCCAGGCCAGGGCGCCCGAAAAGGTCGCATGGGTCTTGAATCCCATGTTCCTGGATGCGGCGGCGGCCCATTTCAGCTGTTGCACCGCCCATTCCTGTCTGGCTTTCGGATTGCCGCGCTTTTCAGCAATCGTGAAGCCGTCAAAGGCCATGTCGTAGGCGGGGTGCACCGCAACCAGTTGTCCCTGCAGGTGTGTCGTCAGGTCAGTGATGACAATGCCGTGCCGGTCGACAATGGCGTGAAGGTCGTCGGCATAGGCTTTCGAGGTCGCCGCCTTCTCGAGGTCGATGAATCCAGGAACCCATGAGGGCACCTGGATGCCCTTGTAGCCAAGGCTCGCAGCCCAGCCGGCGATGCCGTCAAGCGTATCGAACGGTGGCTGGTCGCCCGCGAACTGGCCCAGGAATACGGCCGGCCCCTTGATCGTGCGCATCTGCAATCCCCTTGCTTGTACCTGAATTGCGCCAATTGCCGTCAGGCAAGGAGCGCCGCGGCCTCGTCCGGCCCAAGCGGTGCTGGCCGCTCGCACGTGGTTGCGAGGGTGATGGCGTCGCCCGTCTCACCTGAACGCAGGATCGAGGTCATCACATCGACGCCGTGCAGGGTGACCGAAAGCGAACAGCGAGGCGTCTTGCCGCTGCGCACTGCCGACATCATGTCCGCCAGCCCGGCGGAACGATAATTGGCAAAGGGCGGCCCCTCCTTGCGCTCCCAGTTCGGCTTGCCCAGCGGATGGGCCCAGGGCTCCACGGCCGCTTTCCGACCGTCGCGACCCGCCAGCATCAGTTCGCCGCCAAAGAAATTCGGATCGGGCACGAAAAGCGAGCCCTCGGTTCCGTAGAGTTCCATGTTGTCGTGACCGTGTGCCCAAACGTCCCAGCTCGTCCCGAGGGTTATGATCGCGCCGTTATGAAACTCGAGGATCGCGTGGATCGTGGTGGGCGTTTCCACCTTGATCTTTTCGCCGGCGCGCGGCTGGCTCAGGATCGTACGCTCGGTTTCCGCCATGCTGGACATGGCCATCACCCGCTTTACCGGGCCAATCAGCTGAATGAGATTGGCGACGTAATAGGGCCCGATATCAAGGACTGGGCCCGCGCCGGGCTTGAAGAAGAAATCGGGATTGGGGTGCCACGCCTCCATGCCGTGTCCCATGACGTGGCAGGTGCCGGAAGTGACGCGGCCAATCGCGCCGCTGTCGATCAGGCTGCGCGCCTGCTGGTGGGCGCCACCGAGAAATGTATCGGGCGCACATCCGACCTGAACGCCCCGGCGTTCTGCCTCGGCCTTGAGGTCCTGACCTTCTTCAAGGGCAAGGACCAGCGGCTTTTCGGAATAGGCATGCTTGCCCGCCGAAACAATCTGCCTGGTGACCTGGTAGTGAGCGGCGGGAATGGTGAGATTGACGACGACGTCGATCTCTGGATCCCCGAGCAGGGCATCGACACTTTCGGCACGAACTCCGAATTCCTCGGCCCGCGCCTTTGCCGCCGCGGGGACCATGTCCGCAACCGCGCGAATCTCGATATCCCTGAACAGGGGCGCAAGCTGCAGGTAAGCAGTCGAGATATTGCCGCAACCTATTATTCCAACACCGAATTTGTCGGTCATTCTTCCGTCACCTCAAAAAGAGCGAAGGGCTTCGATCGAGCGCGAAGCGAAGCGTTCAAGATCCGATGGATTGTCATGCTCCATCACGAAATACCGTGCACTGGTGGTGTTCCGTATCGCCTGCAGCAGACCGGGCCAGTCCATGGTCCCGTGCCCGACATCCGCCCAGCCGTCCTCGTCCTGCATGGTGCCCTCCGGCGCGATGTCCTTGACGTGGACGGCGACAATGCGAGAGCCGTACCTGGTCATGAAGTCCCTGGGGTCATGCCCACCCCGAACGACCCACGCCACGTCCATCTCCCAATCGATTTCCGGCGCGCCCTCGAGCAGGATATCGATGGGCAGGCGTCCGCTTGCCGTTGGCCAGAATTCGAAATGGTGATTGTGCCAACCGAAACCGAAGCCACCCTTTCGGTAGATCTCCCCCAGCCCGGCCAGCTTCTCGGCCAGCGCGACGAACTCCGCCTCCGGCTGTTTCCATTTGTCGTGCGGGATGGCCGGGCAGAAGATGTTGCGCACGCCGAGTGTCTCGGCCGTCTTCATCGTGGCCGACGTGTCCTCGAGCATGTCGAGCCCGAAATGACCGGTCGGCATGGTCAGGCCATTCTTCTTGAGTTCGGCGGCAAGGCCGGCCGGGTCGCCGTAAAGCCCGCCAAATCCTTCGACCTGGGTGTAGCCAAGACGCGCCAGCATCGCCAGTGTATCGGCGAGCGGGGGGAAGTTCCGTGCGCTGTAGAGCTGAAACGAGATATCCATCGCAGTTCAATCCATTCCTTGATTTCTGGCCCGATACGGGCGTGCCTTCCGGCCGTTTTCCCGCCCGAGGGCAACAGCTAGCTTTGCGGCGGTGCGCGAGGCACCACTCCACAAACTTGATTTTCGTGGGGTGCCCTGGACCTTTACACCCCGGTTTCACCCAGTCGCCGGCCGCTAGAGGCGGCTGCCAGTCTCCTCGTCGAACACCGATCCCTTGCTCAGGTCGAAACCAACCCTTGCGATTTCACCAATGGCGAACTGGTGGTCCGCGTCGCACATCAGAGTGAAATTCTGGCCGTCCAGCCTGGTCCATACGTGGGTCTCCGCGCCCATCGGCTCGACGACCTCGACCTCCACGTCGCACTGGACCGGGGCCGCGCCGGCTGCCTCCCTGATGGCGACATGCTCGGGCCGGATACCCACCACAACCTTCGTGCCTTCAGCAGGCCGATCCTGCTGAAATGCATAGGACTCCAGGGGGATTGTCAGCGAGCCGATGTTTACCCCGCCGCCCGTGACCGTTCCCTTGAGGAAGTTCATTGTCGGCGATCCAATGAACCCCGCGACGAACAGGTTGACCGGCTTGTTGTAGATCTCATGTGGCGTATCGAGCTGCTGGATGATCCCGCCTTTCATGATGGCGATGCGATCCGCCAGGGTCATCGCCTCGATCTGATCGTGGGTCACGTAGATCATCGTATTCTTGAGCTTGTGATGCAGGCGCTTGATTTCCACGCGCAGATCGGAGCGCAACTTGGCGTCAAGGTTCGACAGCGGCTCGTCGAACAGGAACACGTCCACGTCCCGAACCAGCGCGCGTCCGATTGCGACGCGCTGGCGCTGGCCGCCGGAAAGTTCGACGGGCTTCCTCTTGAGCAGGTTTTCGATCTGAAGGATCGCCGCCGCCCGGGAGACCCGATCGGCAATCTCGTCCTTCTTGATGCCCGCGACCTTGAGCCCGAAGCTCAGGTTTCCCTCGACCGTCATTTGCGGATAGAGCGCATAGGACTGGAAGACCATGCCGATCCCCCGGTCCTTGGGCTCTTCCCAGGTCACATTTCGCCCTGAAATGTGGATCTGGCCCTCGCTGACATCGAGCAGTCCAGCGATGCAGTTGAGCAGCGTGGACTTCCCGCAACCCGAAGGGCCGAGCAGGACGAGGAATTCGCCGGGGCTGACATCAAGGTCAAGCGAATGCAGGACGTTGACATGTCCGAAGTTGAGGGACAGCTGTTTGATTGAGACGCTTGGCTGCATTGGTCCTACCCTTTAACCGCGCCCGCGGCGATGCCGCGCACGAACCATCTTCCGGAAATGAAATAGACGGCCAGCGGCACGGCCGCGGTCAGAATGGTCGCCGCCATGTCGACATTGTAGGCACGGGTGCCCGTAGTGGTGTTGACGATGTTGTTGAGCTGCACCGTCATCGGCCAGTTGGCACGGCCCGCGAACACCACGCCAAACAGGAAATCGTTCCAGATGCCGGTTACCTGCAGGATAACCGCCACGATGGTGATGGGGACCGACATCGGCACCATGATCCGGAAGAAGATCTGCCAGAACCCGGCGCCATCGACACGCGCCGCCTTGAACAGTTCCGCCGGCATCGCCGCATAGTAGTTGCGGAACAGGATCGTCAGGATCGGCATGCCGAAGATCGTGTGCACGATGATGATGCCGGGCATGGTGGCGAACAGATGCATTTGCCGCAGCGCCATGATGAGCGGATAGATCACCACCTGGTAGGGCACGAAGGCGCCGAACACGAGCAGGCCGAAGAACAGGTTGGCGAACTTGTAGCGCCAGAAAGACAGGGCATAGCCGTTGATCGAGGCGATGATGATCGACACGATCACGCTCGGCACCGTGATCTTCACCGAATTCCAGAAGCCGGGGTAAAGCCCGTTGCAGTCGCGTCCCGTGCAGGCATTCAGCCAGGCGTCGATCCAGGGCTGGACCGTCCAGCTCTGCGGCAGGCCGAACAGGTGGCCAAGCCGGATCTCGGGCATGGTCTTGAGCGAAGTCACGACCATCACGTAGAGCGGGACCAGGAAGAACAGGGCCGATACGACCAGAAAGGCATAGACCCCTATCCGAGCGGGCGAGACGCGGCGCGGCTTGGGCCCGTGAGGTTCCTCTGCGGCACGCGGGAGAGCGTTAGCTGATACATCCATCGTCGTCATGCTTTTGCGAGCTCCCTGCGAATGGCGGCTTCCTTGCGGCGGGCCGCGACCCAGCGCGCTATCCCGAGCAACGCCAGCACGAGGACGACCGGCAGAAGCATGATCGTTGCCGCGGCCATACCCAGGCCCACGTTCTGGCTGCTGGTGATCATCTGGATGACGTAGACCGCGGGCATGTTGGTGGCGATGCCAGGGCCTCCGCCCGTCATGGCAACAACCAGATCGTAGACGCGCACCACGCCCACGCACTGCAGCACGAAGGCCGTGCCGATGGCGCCGCGCATCATCGGCAGGGCGATGAACAGATAGACCCGCCAGGGCGGTATGCCGTCGACCTTTGCCGCCTTCCAGATTTCGGCATCGACACCACGAAGTCCGGCGAGCAGAATGGCCATGGTCACCCCCGACCCCTGCCATATGCCGGCGACCACGAGGCCGTATATCGCGGTCTTCGGATCGACGAGCGGCGAGAAGTGGAAACCGGTGAACCCCAGCGACTGGATGGTGTGCTCAATGCCGAAATTGGGATCCAGCATCCACTGCCAGATCAGCCCGGTCACAATCAGCGACATGGCGAATGGATAAAGGAAAATGGACCGGAAGAGGTCTTCCTGCCGGATGCGCTGATCCATGAAAATGGCCAGCAGGTAGCCGAACACGAGCGAGAAGGCGATCAGCAGGACACCGAAAATCCAGATGTTCTGTACCGCGATCAGCCATCGGTCGTCATTCCACAGGCGTTCATATTGCCTGAGGCCCACGAAGTCGTTGTTCGGAAAAAGCTTGGAACTGGTGAAAGACCAGTAGACCGTATAAGCGATACCGATGACGTAGACGCCGACCGCCACGGCTATCATCGGCAAGGTGCCGATCACCGCATTGAACTTCATGCGTCTCTTGTGTCTTTCAGCCATGCCCCTGCCCCTTGTTGCGCGCCGAATGGCCCAGGCACTTGCACCCTGTCGGAGGAGCGGCTTCTCGATCCCGCGCGTTTCGATTGCGCGCAGGACGAACCACGCTGGCAATCCGAACCGGACCACCCAGGCAGTTTATGCCGATACCCAGAGGACGCAAGGAACGAGGCGCCGGCCATGAACCGGACGGCGCCCCGCCGCTTCTTGCGAGATCAGCTCGCGTTCTTCAGGATGTCGACCCACTTGGCCTGTGCATCTTCGGCCGTCATGTTGTCGTCCGACCAGAACTGCGAGACCAGCGCGTTGAGCTGGTTGGTGGTGTCCGGCGTGATCAGGCGGTCGATGCCGCTGGCGATCTTGGCCGGGTCTTCCACGGCCTTCAGGGCCTTCTGCATGCACGGATCGGCAGTGCCGAGATCGACGTCACCACGCACCGGCATGGAGCCCTTGGCGTTGTTGAACGCCACCTGTACGGCCGGGCTGATCAAGAGGGCCGCGAGGCGCTTCTGTGCCGCTTCGACATTCGGATCGCTCTGCTTGGGGAACACGATCACGTCGCCATCGGTAGAAACAATCGGCTTGTCCTCGTTCAGGCCGATCATGCAGCCATAGTCCTTGACACCGGTCATGCCCGCTGCCGCGAACTCACCACGGGCCCAGTCGCCCATGATCTGCAGCGCGGCCTTGTTGGTGATGACGAGGTTGGTGGTGTCGTTCCAGTTCCGGTTGGCGTATCCGGCGTCAGAATACTGCTTGAGCGCCTTGAAGTTCTTCAGCGCCTTCAGCATGTCCGGGCCACCGGCAATGCCGATGTCCTTGTCGCCATACATCTTGTCGCGCCCCTGGATTCCGAGGGCCTCGAGCAGGATCTGGTCAAACGCACCCTTGATCTGCCAACCGTTGCCGTCGCCGCCGATGGCGAACGGGATATAGCCGGCTTCCTTCAGCTTGGGGGCATCCGCCACGAATTCATCGAAGTTCTTCGGGTTGGACAGGCCGGCCTTCTGGAAGGGCTCATAGGAGTACCAAGCCCAGGGCCATGAGTGGATGTTTACCGGTACGCAATACCAGTGTCCGTCGACAAGGCAGGCATCCTGGATCTTCTTGGGACGAATGATCTCGGCCCAATTGCCTTCCTTGGCCAGGTCGTCGAGCTGAAGGAGCAAGCCGCCCTTGATCAGTTCCTCATATTGACGGCCGGGATTGAATTGCGCGGCACCCGGGGGATCGCCACCCAGAATACGCTGCATGATGGTGGAGCGGGCGGTTTCGCCCAGCGCGATGGCGCTGTCGACCCAATGGTCGCCCTGGCCATCATTGTCGAAGGCCTTGGCGAATTCGGCGACCGCGCGCGATTCACCCTTCGAAGTCCACCAGTGGATGACCTCGAGGTCGGTGGCATTGGCCATGCTCGTGCCAAGGGCCGTGGCCGCCAACAGGACGGCCGCAGTAGCAAGACGTTTCATTACAATCCTCCCAGTTTCACAAGGGACCACACCGGATCCCGCGATCCCCCGTCACGCGGCGCCGTTGCCGGCTCTCCTCCCGCGGACGAAAGTATGTAATCGATTGCATCACCTATCGACCAAATCCCGATGCAATCGATTTCATGAGTTTCATGCAGTTCTTGCCTCTGTGTCAAGATGCATTTACAGAGGCGGGATCAACAGGCAAATCCGTGATGGTCAAACGCATGCTCTCGGGACGAAAAACACCGACAATTCAGGATGTTGCCCGGGAAGCTGGCGTTTCCACAGCAACCGTGAGCCGCGCGCTTTCCTCGCCGGAGCGCGTCTCGCGCTCCACCCGTGACCGCATAGACCAGGCGGTCCGCATGACGGGTTATACCATCAATCAGGCGGCGCGCTCACTGCGTAAACGGGCGTCCAACACCATCCTGGTCGCACTGCCCGATATCGGCAATCCGTTCTTCTCACGCATCCTCGAGGCAGTGGAACGCGAGGCAGCCGCGCGACAATTCAACGTGCTGGTGGCCAACCGGCGCCCGGAAACGGACCAGGCGACACGCCTGCTGGACTACATGCAGTCGAACAGCGCCGACGGCATCCTTTTGTTCGATGGTTCGCTCGACCTTGAACGCTTCCGGGGGCTTGCCAGAGATTCAGCGCACATGCCGCTTGTCGTGGCCTGCGAGGACATCCCCGGCTCCGGCCTTGCAACAGTGAAGACCGACAACGTTTGCGCTGGCCGAAGGGCAACCGAGCATCTGCTTTCCCTTGGACATCGACGCATTGCGCATCTGCTGGGTCCGAGTGGCAACGTGCTTACAACAGAACGCCTGCAAGGGTACTCCGAAGCGCTGTCCGCCGCCGGACTGCCCATTGAGCGAGAATGGATCATTCCGGGCGATTTCCATATGGAGAATGGCGCAGAGGCCGCCCAAAGGTTCCGTGAAAGCGAGTCACCGCCAACGGCGATCTTCTGCGCAAACGATGAAATGGCCATCGGCTTCATCTCGGAAATGCAGCGTCACGGTTATCTTTGCCCGCGCGATGTCAGCGTTGTCGGTTTCGACGACATCACTCTTGCCGCCCGCTACCATCCGCCGCTCACCACCATGCGGCAGCCGACCGAGGAACTCGGGCATATTTCGGCCATGACACTGCTCGACATCCTCGAGGGCAAGCGCGCCGCCAATGCGCCGCGCGAAATCATCCTGGAATCGCAACTGGTCGTGCGCGAAAGCACTGCCCCGCCCTCGCACGGTTGATCCTGCCTGATTGCCACGATCGCCCCGGAAATCGCAACAAGCAGGCCGCGAACCGAAACGCGCCGAATCCAGCCTCTTGCCACCTGACAACGCCGCGCGCTTGGGTTAAACGGAACGACACGGATGGCCCCGTAGCTCAGCCGGATAGAGCAGTAGCCTTCTAAGCTATTGGTCGCAGGTTCGAATCCTGCCGGGGTCACCAAAATCCCCCAGAGGTCTCAAGCAGTCGCCGGAGCGACTGAAGCAGGTCGCCGCAAAGCTTTTCGCGCCATGTGCGAAGACCTGTCGCCGAACCGGAAACACGCAGCCGTTTGCCTACGAACGCGGCAGGTGCCGGCCTGCCCGCCTTCGAGATGGCGATCACTCCGAGCGATCTGTCGAAAGGCCGTTGAAGGACTGGGAAACCGGCATCACCTGCAGCCGGTTGATGTTGACGTGCGGCGGCAGCGTGGCTGCCCAGAAGACCGTTTCCGCGATGTCGTCGGCGGTCAGGGAAACGGTGCCGCGGTACTTGGACTGCGCTGTTTCATGATCGCCCTTGAAACGTACCAGCGAAAACTCGGTCTCGGTCATGCCCGGCTCGATATTGGTCACCCGGACCCCGGTTTTCTTGAGATCGGCGCGCAGGCCAAGCGCAAACTGCTTCACGAACGCCTTGCTGGCGCCGTAGACGTTGCCGCCCGGGTAGACGTAGTCACCCGCCACCGATCCGATCGTGAGCACGTGCCCGCGCCTGCGTTCCACCATGCCGGGAAGCAGGGACCGAACCGTGTAGAGCAGGCCCTTGATATTGGTGTCGACCATGGTGTCCCAATCGTCCAGGTCGACCGCGTGGGCGGGCTCCAGCCCCAGTGCAAGCCCGGCATTCGCCACTACCACATCTGGCGCCGAAAATGGCGCTGGCAAGTTGTCGAAAGCCTCAAGCACGGCCCTCCGGTCGCGTACGTCCAGGGCCAGCGGAAGGCACCGTTCCGGCCCCAGTTCCGCAGCAAGGGCATTCAACCGGTCCGCCCGGCGACCGGTCGCCACAACACGTGCGCCTTCGGATACGAAACGGCGCGCGATGGCCTCGCCAAGTCCGGCGGTCGCGCCGGTCACGACCACGCTGAGGTCGTTCGCGGCCATCCTTTGATATCCCGTCACGTCCGCACCCCTTGGCTCGAGATATCGGCAAGATGCCAGGACTGAACGCGCTTTGCGACGATCATGGGGGCAACCGCCGCATCGAAACTGCGAAAATGCGATGAGGCAAGGTGCAGATCGAATGCCGCACGATCGTCGTAACTCTCGTACAGGAAGACCTCTTCGGGACGCTCCGGGCTGGTCAGAACGTCAAAACGGCGGCATCCTGGCTCGTTTCTGAGCGAATCCCGCGCCTGCTGCATCACGCGTGCCAGAAAGGCATCGCGTGCGTCCTCTCGCAGTTCGAACGTGACGGTAATCACATACATTGGCTCAGTCTCCGAACCGTTTGATGAGTTCAGCCACCTGTTCGGCATCGAGCGCCTTGTAGCGCCGGCCTTGCAGCAGCAGGAAGAGCCGCGCGGTCTCCTCCAGTTCCTCGCTGGCATATTGCGCGGTCCTGAGGTCGCGGCCTGCGACAACCGGGCCGTGGTTGGCGAGGAGCACCGCGTGGTGACGTCCCGCCACAGCACCGACCGCATCGCCAAGCGCCTCGTCGCCAGGCGGGAAATACGGGATCAACCGCACCGCGCCGAGCCGCATCACCGCGTAGGCGGTCAGGGGCGGAAGGACATGTTCCGGATCGATGTCCTCGAGCATGCTCACCGCGACCGAATGGGTGGAGTGCAAATGCACCACCGCACCCGCATCCGTTCGGTTCCGGTACATCGCGAAATGCAGGAATGTCTCCTTGGTCGGCCTGGGACCGCCGATCAGCCGGCCATCGGCATCGAACTGCGAGAGTTGGGCGGGGTCGAGCGTACCCATTGAAACATTGGTCGGCGTCATCAGCCAGCCACCGCCCGGCAGGCGTGCCGAGATATTGCCGGAACTGCCCGCCGTATAGCCGCGCTCGAACAGTGACTTGCCAATGGCGCAGATCTCTTCGCGCAATGCAGCGGTCATGCAGGGCTCTCCTTTGCAACAAGCATGTCCTGAGCCTTGTCGAAGAAGCGCTCATCGCCGAAATTGCCGGATTTCAGGGCCATCCACAGGTCTCCCGAGCGAACCCACGGTACGCCCGTGGCGATTTCAGGCCCAATACTCATCTGCATTGCGCCAAGTGCCTTGACCACGGCACCCGACGTTTCGCCGCCCGCGACGACGAAGGCATTGTAGCCGCTTGCGGCAGCGGTAGCGGCCAGGCGCCCGAAAAACTCCTCGAGGATCCGCCCGGCCTCTTCGCGTCCGAGAAGCGCCTGGGTCCGGCGCACCTGCTCGGCGCTGTCGGTTGCATAGACGATGCTGCGGCGGTCACCGGCCCGGTCCAGTTGCTCCAGCACCTCGCGGACCAGCGCATCGGGCGACCGCGCCTCGTCCGCCGTCACCTTGACACCGAAATAGCCATTCGCCAGTGCATTTTCGACCTGGCGCTGGGTCATCTCCGACCCGGACCCCGAAACCACCAGCGTCCTGACCCGCCCAACCGCCGGCCAGTCGAATTCCGGCGGCAGGTCGACCCTGCCCGTCATCAGGCGTCTTGCGATCGCCCCACCGATCGCGGATCCGCCCGTCGCAAGTGGAAGGTCCGAAAATGCCTCGGCGAGCACGTCCAGATCGCCGTCGTCGATTGCATCGCAAACCATGGCCGAGCCGGGAGCGGAGGCATCGAACGCCGCCCGTACCGCTATGGCGCCGCGCTCGATCATCTGCTTGTCGATCAGCCCGACCGGACCGGGGCGCTGACGCGACAGTACCCTTACGATATCGGGGTCGTGCATCGGGGTCAGCGGATGATTGGCCATCGAGCTCTCGGACAGCAGGCGTCCATTGACGAACAGGTGGCCCAAAAACATCCGTCGGCCGTTTTCGGGAAACGCAGGGACGAAGATGGTGCGTGGAGCGTGCACGAACTGGCCAAGGGCGTCGGCAACAGGGCCGATATTGCCCTGGTCCGTGGAATCGAAAGTCGAACAATACTTGAAGAACAGCCGCTCCGCCCCTGCCTCATCCCTGAGCCAGCTTGCGGCGGCCAACGATTGGGCCACCGCCTCCTCTGGCGCGATATTGCGCGATTTCAACGCCACAACGATGGCATCCGGATCGCCGGAGAGCGGCTGCCCGGGCACGCCAACGACAAGCGTCACCTTCATGCCCGAGCGGCGAATGAGCACGGCGAGGTCGGTTGCGCCCGTAAAGTCGTCGGCAATCGCGCCGATGCGGATCGTCAATTCATCGCCCCTCTAAATCGCGGCGGCAGTCGTCGCCGGCGTTTCGACTTCGCTGAGCAACGCCAACACCTCGGCGGTAATCGCCTCGGTTCCCATGTCGCCACCGAACTCCATCGGCCGCAACCGCCCCTGCGCGAAGCCCGCATCGACCGCGGCCTCGATCTGCAAGGCCGCGCGCTGCGCGGCTTCATTGCCCGACTTCTCACCAAGATATTCCAGCATCAGGGCCCCGCTGAGTATGGCGGCAAGCGGATTGGCCTTGTCCTGGCCCATGATATCGGGGGCGCTGCCATGCGCGGGCTGGAAAAGGCCGTGGCTGTCACCGATTTCGGCGCATGATGCCATGCCCATGCCGCCGACAAGGCCACCGGCCAGGTCGGAAATGATGTCGCCGAACATGTTTTCCATCACCAGGACATCGAAATCCCATGGGCGCCGGATGAGATCGAGCGCCTGCGCATCGACATAGTTGTAACCCTTTTCCACGTCGGGAAAGGCAGTTGCACGTTCATCGAATATCTTGCGGAAAAAGGCCTGAGACTGGAATACGTTGGCCTTGTCCACGCAGGTCACCCTGCCCGGCTTGCCGCGCAACTTTCGCTTCTGCGCCAGGCGAAACGCAAAGTCGTGCAGCTTCTCCGTCGTCGCACGGGTGATGCGCATGATGTCGCGCACCTCGACATCGTCGATCACGACGGCGCGCTTGTGCACGGCGGCCGAATAGAACAATCCCTCGGTGCTCTCGCGCAGCACGATCATGTCGATGGCGGCAGCGCGGGGATCCGCCAGGCGGCGCGGCGAATTGGGATAGGCCTTGATCGGACGGACACCGGCATAAAGCTGCATGATCTCGCGCAGCCTCAGATGGGGGGAAATTTCCGTGCCGTCTTCCTGACGCACCGAGGGCAGTCCGATTGCGCCAAGCAGAATGGCGTCGGAACGGGTCGCCCGCTCCTCGCCGTCCGGTTCGATGTCGTTGCCGGTCCTGAGATAGTAGGCAGCACCTGCTTCAATGTCGTCAAAATCGAATTCGAACCCGCCCAGCAACTCTCTGGCGCGATCGATCACCTGGAGCGTGGCGTCGGTGACATCCACTCCGATTCCGTCTCCTCGGATAACGGCGATGCGGAAAACTGTACTTGGCATTCCTGGCCTATCTGTTGAAGTGAACAAGTGTGCTATCAGAGTTGCGGCAGACGGTATTTTTCGAGGATGGAAAGCAGTTCGCTCGCCGCCCGCTCCCTGTGATCGCGGAACAGTTCGCGGACACGGTCGGCGTGCCCAGCTGCCATCTGCTCGAGGATTTCGCGATGATCCTCGGTGGAGCGCACAGGCAGCTCGCGAAGACGCAGCGTGAACATGCGCGCCCGATGGGCCTGGTCGTAGAGGTTGTTGACCATGGCGTTGAGGCGCTTGTTGTTGTTGAGTTCCAGCAACCGGCGGTGGAAGAGGTCGTCAGCGCGCGCCCAGGCGTCCAGATCGCTCGCTGCTATGGCGCGTTCCATATCCATGGTTGCGTCGAAAAGCGGCTTGAGCTCGGAAAATCCGGGACGGGTGCGGGCGATCCGGGCGGCGGCTTCCGGTTCGAGAGCCGTCAGTATCTCGTAGATCTCGCGCATGTCGTCGGGGGATACCGGCAAGACCCTGACACCACGACGCGGAACCAGCTCGACCAGGCCGTCGGCCTCCAGGCGGATCAGCGCCTCGCGCACCGGCGTCCGGCTCATGCCGAGGCGCAGGGCGATCTCGGGCTCCGGTGCCTGGAAGCCCGACGGCAGCCGGTTCTCCAGAATTTCGCGTTTCAGTCGATCGTAGGCGCTATCGACCAGAGTGTGCTTCATCGTCTGTGCCACCATTCCCTCCTCATCGACCGCTTCCGGAACCATCCAGCCGCCGGACGTCGACCCCCGAATTCTCGAAAACCGCAGGGAACCGCTCCCGAACCAGCGGATCGTGTCCCGGAACGATGGTACCCCCCTCACCGGCAAGCACCCTGAGCCGGTCGAAACCGCGCAGCATCTCGGGCACGTCCGCCACGATCGGGAAGGGTTTGCGAAACTCGTAATTCTCGTAGTAGTGGGCGGCGTCGGAGGCGAGGACCACCGGTCCATGCGCCGTCTCGACACGCACCGACTGCAGCCCCTTCGAATGCCCTCCGATAAGGTGCACCGTCAGCCCGGGGACGATCTCCGCATCCCCCTGGTGGAAGGTCACAAGTCCTGAATACAGCCGCTGCACCGCTTCGCAGACGTGGTCTGCGGTAAAGGGCGCGCGCATTGCGTCGTAACACATGCACGGACCGGTGGCGTACGCCATCTCGGCCGCCTGCATGTGAATGCGCTTGCCGGCGAAATGCGCCAAGCCACCGGCGTGATCATAATGCAGGTGAGTGACAATGATCCCGTCGATTTGCGCAGGATCGACCCCGATTGCAGAAAGGGCGGCGGGCGGATCGATCAACACCGGGCGACCGCGATTTGCGGCCTCCCTGCTGTCATACCCCGTGTCGACAAGAAAGGTGTGCTGATCGTTGCGCACCAGCCAGATAAAATAGTCCATGCCATGCGGTTCAGACCGGTGGTCGTCGAAGATGAAGGAATCGGCGCGGGTGCGCGCATTACGCTCCGCATACCGGATCGCATAAACCTCGAACTGACCCTTATTCGCCATCGCCTTGTCCTTCCCCGCGCACGCTCACGCGGCAACCTCTGTCCGCCGAGCGATAGGTCGCCTCGTCAAGGCGCACAATCGCAAGGTAATCCCCTGCCCGGTTTTCCAGCGGCCGCCCTTCGCGCAGATGTTCGATCACGTGCCGGTTGAGCGCTTCGACACAACCGCCTCCGAAATCGCGATCCTCATAGGAGAACACGATTTCGGTTTCCTCATTGGCGCCGAACTCACGCTGGAAAAGGCGCCCTTCCCCATCGAGACGCAGGGTGCCGCGCTCGGTTTCAATCTGCATTTCGCCCATGGTCTTGCGGCGATTGCCGGCAATGTGATCGCTGAGCCTGTTTCCGTCGAATACCGAACGCACGCCCCCCTCGTGGGAGAGGATCAACACGCCGTCGTCCTCGCCGGCGATGGCGGGATTGAGCTGGCGCAAATCGGCATAGACAGTCTCGATCGGGCCGAACAGCCATGTGAAAAGATCGAGGAAATGAACACCGGTCTCGTGCACGAGAAACCGCTTCATCTTCTGGAACGAAGGCTGGCGCCCCAGGTAGGCATCCGGCCCGCGCCCGTCGCCCGGTCTCAGGGCAAAGCGGCAGGCGTAGACCTGGCCATATTCCCCACTCTCAAGCAGCGACTTGAGCTTGCGATACCAGGGCTGGAAACGGAAATTCTCGTGTATGAGCAGGGTCGCACCAGCAATGCGCGCCTCGTTGGCTACTGCTTCCGCCTCCGTGAGATCGCTGCAAAACGGCTTCTGGCAGATGATGACGCGGCCCGGGCGCAGCGCCGCCCTGATGATGGTGGCATGCGTGGACGGCGGCGTTACGATGTCGAGGATGTCGGGATCCGCTGACGCCAGCAGGCGCGTGGCGTCATCGAAGCCATCCGTATCGTATTCCTGCCGCGCCGCATCGACGCGCACCGGATCGGCATCGGCGACACCGACAAGGGAAACCCCTTCGATACGTTGCCAGGCCCGAAGGTGGAACTGGCTGAAATAACCCAGCCCAACCACCCCGACCCTTATCGGCAATGCATTCACCGGATCAGCCATACAAGCCCCATGGAGATTGCCGGGATGAAGGTGACCAGCAGGAGCACGATCACCGCCGCGATGTAGAGCGGGGCCATCGCGCGCGTGATCGAGAGTACGCCGACCTTGGAGATTCGGGAGGCGACATAGAGCGTTGCCCCCACCGGTGGGGTAAACAGCCCGATGGCCAGATTGGTGGTGAAGATCACGCCCAGATGCACCAGATCGACGCCGTAGGCCTGTGCCGTCGGAATGAACAGGGGCGCCGACAGGAGGATCGCCGGCACAGGGTCGAGTACCATGCCAAGGATCAGGAGCACCAGGTTGACCATGAGCAGGAACATGAAAGGGCTCGACGAGAAATGCTGCACGAAGCCGATCAGGATCTGCGGCATCTGTTCGAGCGTAATCAGCCAGGCGAGCACGGAGGTCGACCCGATCACCACCATCACGACGGCGCTGGTCACGAACGAGTCCACCAGAAGTTGCGGCAGGTCGCTCACCTTGAGGTCACGGTAGACGAACAGGGTCACAAGCAGGCCATAAACAGCCGCGAGGGCCGCTGCCTCGGTTGGGGTGACAAGGCCCGAAAAAATGCCGCCCAGAATGATGACGGGCATCAAGAGGGCCGGAAGGCTGCCCATGAACGCGGACAGGAAGGCGCGCGGGGTGGTGCGCTCGCCGCCGGGATCGACGCCGGTCGACTTGCCGACCCAGAAGCAGACGGAAATGAAGGCGACGCCCATCAGAATGCCTGGACCAACCCCGGCGAGGAACAGGTTGCCCACGGAGACGTTGCCGACAAATCCGTAAATCAGCATCGGGATAGAGGGTGGAATGATGATGCCGATGGTGCCGGCCGCGGCAACGAGGCCTCCCGCGAAGGCGCGCTTGTAACCCTGCTTGGACATCGCCGGGATCATCACCGATCCGATTGCCGCGGAATCAGCGATGGCCGAACCGGAAATGCCGCCGAAGATCATCGACGCACCGACGACCACCGCGCCGAGACCGCCGGGCATGAAGCCGAAGGCGGCCTTGGCAAAGTCAATGATGCGCTGCCCCACGCCGCCCCGGCTCATCAGTTCGCCGGCAAAGATGAACAGCGGAATGGCGATATAGTGGTTTGGCTCCACGCCGCCGATGAAATTCAGGAACAAGGCCTGAAGCGGGTAGCCGAGATCGAACACGAAGATCGGCACGACAGCGGTGATCAGGATGGCCCAGACCAGCGGGATACCGATGAAGATCGACGCAAGAAACAGGGCGCAGACAAACAGCAGGATCATGCCAGGCCCTCCCGGCCTTGCTCCTCTGTCTCGGACAACTGACCCTGGTCACGCGGACCGTGGCCGGTTGCATCGAGCCAGGTATTGAAGAGATGGAAGACCAGCGTGAACAGCATGCCGACGGGCAGCGACGCGTAGGACAGACCTATCGGCCAGTAGAGCACCGTTGTGGTCTCCGACCACATGTGCGCCGCGGTGATCGTGCCGAAATAGATCAGTGCAAGAAGCAGCACCGAGATCAGAATGCTGAGCACGATCGACAGATAGCGCTGCGCTGTCTTGGGCAGGAGAATGGCCACAACCTCGGTGACCCGCATATGGGCGCCGCGGGCCGCAGCGGCCGCGCATCCCAGGAATGTCACCCAAAGCATGAGCAATGCCGTGATCTCGAGCGACCACGCGAGGTCGAAGCCGAAGCCGCGAAATGCCGCGTTTCCGAAGACGATCAGTATGATCAACGCGCCGCCAGTCACCATGGCAAGGTCGATTGCGACCGAAAGCCATCTCAGAACTGCCGGGTACTGGGCGCGATAGTCGGTGTCCATCAAATCGATCCCTTGTTGCCGCGATGCGAGAATATGCGTCTGCGCCGAGAAAGGTGGCAACACGTAGTGGCGGCGCGCCGCCCGGGAATATCCCCCTGCGGCGCGCCCATGGGCATCTGCCGTCAGTTGGCAGGCATTGCCTCGCGGATGGCCTTGGCGTCGGCAAGGATCTGATCGACGTCGTCGCCGTAGACACCGCGCGCCTTCTCATAGACGGATGCAACCGCGTCACGGAACGGGCCGACATCCGGCGTCGACACCTTGGCGCCAGCAGCTTCCATTTCCTTGAGCTGCGAGGCTTCGGATTCCGAAACCAGCTTGCGCGAGAACGCGGCGGCTTCCTGGGCTGCCTTGGTCACGGCAGCCTTGTCGGCATCGGAGAAGCTCTCCCAGGTCTTTTCGGAAATCGCCAGAGGCAAGGGGCTGTAGACGTGGCGCGTCAGGGTAATGTAGGGCGCCACCTCGTAGAACCTGAGCGACTTGATCGTGTCGACGGGGTTTTCCTGACCCCAGACCGTACCCTGCTGGATTGCGAGATAGACTTCGGTCACCGGCAGAACGACGGGATCGAAGCCAATCGCTTCCATGGTCCAGCGCAGCATGTCGTTGGGATAGACGCGCATCTTCTTGCCGGCAGCGTCGGCCGGCGACGTGAGCGGCCCCTTGGTGGTGAAGCTGCGGAACCCGGCTTCCCAGGTCGCCAGGATCCGATAACCCTTCGCCGGCAGCTTGGCGAACTGGCTCTGCAGCCACTTCGAATTGTCGTAGAGTTCCCAGCCCTGCTGGTAGCTATCCACCAGGAACGGCAAGGCACTCAGGTTCAGCGACGGCAGGTCGGTCGCATATGTGCCGGTGGCAGTGACGGTGAAATCGACACCGCCAAGCTTGAGCTGCTCGACAGCCTTGGGGTCATTGGCGAGCTGGCCGGCCGGGTAGACCTTCACGTCGTAGCGGCCATCGGTGTATTCGGCGACCTTCTTGGCGAAGAACTCTGCTGCAGCCTGGCGCGATCCGCCCGGATTGTCCGTGTGGCTGAAACGCAGCGTGGTGGCGCTGGCGCCGGTCGCAGCCAGGCCGGCGGCAATTGTGAAGCCGGCTGCGATGGCGAGCCTGGCGAGTGATTGGAACTTCATTGGTCTCCTCCTGAGTTGGCGACCTGACGCCGTCTTGGTTGGCGGGGCCCCTGCTGAATGTGAACGGCAGGACCATTCGTCCTGCCGGTATCTTCCGATACCTGTCACCTTGGCGAATGCACCTCAGGTGCAGTCAACCTGGGCACTTTAATGCATACATAAATTTATTTTGCAATGCACAATTGCCGTCCAGCCGCCATGAAGGACGATTGTCGTGTCCTTTTCATTTTTTCTTTCAATATGTTACTGAATCCCCGGAGACCGATGCTCGCCGGGTTTTATGTATGCGTTGTTTTGGCGGTACCATGGTCTGTACGCTCTGCGGCCTCTTGCACCTGCTTGACCGACAGGCCAACGATTCATCCGGTCACAGGCAGCACAACCGCCAGGATCCAATCAGCCCGACTTGCCGGGATGGGTAACGTCGCGGGTTCTCTGGAGAGCGTCGACTGTATCCTCGTAGCGCAGGCGGGCGACGCCGAGAAACAGGCAATCGACCATGGACAGTTGCGCGATGCGGCTGACCATGGCGCCGGCACGCAGGCTGCTTTCGCGGGCGTGATAGATGAGGCGCTCGTCGGCGGCGAGCGCCAGCGCGGATTCCGGCGCCCCGGTGATCGCCACGGTATAGGCGCCGCTCTGACGCGCGACATCAAGGTAGCGTACAGTGTCGGCTGTCGCCCCGGAATGGGAAAAGCCCAGGGCAACCGTTTCATTCGGCGAAAGGAGGGCCGCGGTCCAGGCTTCGTGCGAATCGGAGAGCAGGAAGGCATTGCGCCCCACCCGGAACAGCTTGTGGTGCAGATCCTGTGCGACAAACTGGCTGGCACCGATGCCAAACAACAGGATCCGCTGCGCCCTTTCGAGGGCCACGACAACCCGCTCCAGTGCCGCAAAGTCCATGCTGGCGACCGTTTCCTCGATGGCAAGGATTTCGAGCGCGGCGACCTTGGCCGCCATGTCCTGCAAGCTGTCTGACTTGGCGATGTCGGCGCCCAGGGTGGCTGACGGTCCGAATTGCGCTGCTTCCTTGCCAAGTTCGGTTGCCAGCGCCATGCGTAGTTGCGGATAGCCCGACAGCCCGATCACCCGGCAAAACCGCACCACGGTCGCCACCGAAGTTGCGCACATCTCCGCCAGTTCGGAGATCGTGCGCTCTCGAGTGACGGACGGATTGTCGCGGATCACGGCGGCTATGCGTCGCATGGAGGGAGTGAACCGGTCCGCGGATGCCTCGATCGTCGATTGAATACCCATCGATCCTCGCTTTCCCAACAAGGGCATGGTCCCGAATCGGCGATGCCCCGTGACCTGTCCCCTTCTAGGCGGGCTGCATATTCCATTCACGATGAAACTTATGTGCAACGTATTAGTCAATTATGAAAAATCTTGACACTCCACGCACATGAACCATAGGCTTCGTTCATCCGCGGCCCTGGTCCGCGCAGGCCGTTGTCAAGCATGGGGAGTGAGGGATGGGGCTGGTTGCAGCGCAAGAAGTAGTGACGGGTTGCGCGCCCACGATCCCTTGCACGTGGTCCATACCGGCAGTTGGCACGACACGGCGATGAGCATACTGGCCGAGGAACATCGCGCGATCCTTTCGGAGCTTGCACGCCTCGTATCCGAGGAGCGCAACCCCAACACGATGGGCATCGACATGATGTCCACCACCGAAATCCTGCACACGATCAACCAGGAAGACCGCACGGTGCCCGAGGCGGTCGGAAAGGTCATTCCGCAGATCGCGAGGGTCGTGGATGTGGTTGTAGAGGCCTTCCGCAAGGGCGGCCGGCTCGTCTATATCGGTGCCGGCACTTCGGGCCGGCTCGGCGTGCTCGACGCCTCGGAGTGCTCGCCCACATTCGGCGTTCCGCCTGAAATGGTCGTTGGGCTGATCGCCGGTGGTCCGCATGCACTCACCCATGCAACTGAAGGCGCGGAGGACAGCGCGGAGCAAGGCGCCGCAGACCTCGCCGGGATCAACCTTGGCGCCACGGACGTCGTCGTCGGTATCGCGGTCAGCGGACGCACCCCCTACGTCATCGGCGCGCTGGAGTATGCCAGGTCGATCGGCGCCACCACCGCCGCCCTTTCGTGCAATCCGGCTTCGACCATCGCCAGGATCGCGGACATCGCCATCTCCCCAGTGGTGGGACCAGAGGCCCTGACCGGCTCGACGCGCATGAAGTCGGGCACCGCGCAGAAGCTCGTCCTGAACATGCTGAGCACGGCGAGCATGATCCGCATGGGCAAGATCTACCAGAACCTGATGGTCGATCTGCACGCCAGCAACAGGAAGCTGCTGGCCCGCGCAGTACGCATCGTCATGCAGGCCACCGGATGTTCGGAATCCGAGGCCGAGGACGCACTCAAGCGCACGGGCAACGACGTCAAGCTCGCCATTCTCGTCAGGCTGACCGGCAAGAACGAGGCAGAGGCCCGCTCGCTGCTCGCCGCCTCCGACGGGTTCCTGCGTACGGCCATCGAGGGTGGCGTGCGATGACCCGTCCAACCTGCACGCAAATCGAGGGATCGGTCCGCAAGAGGGGCAGCGACGTGCCGTCCTGCATGCGGACCGGGGATGCCGCCACCGGCCGCCAGCGGCCGGCCAACACCAGCAAAGAGGGAACAGAACTATGAACTGGATCACACCAAGAAAGCTCATGGCCGGACTTGCCATCGCGGCCGGCCTGAGCACTGCCATCGTGGCGATACCGGCCCAGGCAGCAACATTGCGCATGGCCTGGTCGCAAGACGCAACCGGCCTCGATCCGCACAAGCAGACGGCCTTTTCGTCCTTGCGGCTGCTCGAACTCATCTATGAGCCGCTTGTGATGCTCGACCCGGACCTCAACGTGGTACCTGCGGTCGCCAAGAGCTGGCAATTCTCCTCGGATGGATTGACCCTGACCTTCAACCTCGACCCCAACGCCAAGTTCTCGACGGGCGACCAGGTCACGTCTGCCGACGTGAAAGCCTCGTTCGAGCGCCTGCTCGACGAAAATACTGGCGCCGCGGCGCGCTCCAACTTCCTTTCCATCGCCAGTATCGATACTCCCGATGCCGAGACGGTCGTTTTCCACCTCTCCGAGCCCGATGCCCCGATCCTTGTCGCCATGGCGACCACCAACGCGGCCATCGTGCCGGCTTCGGAGATCGCGGCGGGCGACATTGGCACAAAGGCCATCGGCTCTGGCCCATTCAAGCTCGACGACTGGCAGCCGAACTCGCGGGACGTGCTGTCGGCCAACCCCTATTGGGCGGGTGGCAAGACCGGGGTCGACGGCATCGATATCTCGGTGCTGCCCGATGAAACAGCCATCCTGGCGTCGCTGCGCGCCGGCCAGACCGATTTCGCGCTGCTGAACGATCCGCTCGTCGCGACCCTCGTGCCCAGCGAGCCGAACCTTCAACTCAATCGCGTGGCGGGCCTGTCCTACAACGTCCTGCAGCTCAATCCGTCGCGCAAGCCGATGGACAACCTCAAGGTCCGTCAGGCCATTTCCTGCGCGGTCAACCGCCAGGAAGTCCTCGACACCGCTTCTCTCGGCGAAGGCCGGGTGACCGGTCCCCTGACCATGCCGGCCTACCGTTCCGACCCGAGCACCCTGTTCTGCTACAAGCAGGATGTCGCCAAGGCGAAGGAACTCATGAAGGAGGCCGGCTATCCCGATGGATTCTCGGCGACCGTGATCGCCGCGACCGGCGAGCCGCCCGTTGCCTCTTCAGAGGCCCAGGTTCTGCAGAGCCAGCTCGGCGCGATCGGCATCAAGCTCGACATCAAGCTCATGGAACTCAACGTCTATGTCGACGCCTGGCTGAAAGCCGATTTCGACATGGCCGTGGCACTCAACGGCGGGCGCCCCGATCCGTACACGATGTACAATCGCTACTTCACCAAGACGGGTAACCTGCTCAAGGTCTCCAACTTCGTGGATGACGAACTCGACAGCCTGATGCAGCAGGGTCGCATCGAAACCGATCCGGCCAAGCGCAAGGTCATCTTCCAGAAGTTCGAGCAACATCTCGCGGAGATGTCGCCCTGGATCTGGCTGTCCTCGCCGAACCTTTACACTGCACAGCAAAAGACCGTGCATGGGTTCGTGCCCTCGCCGACCGGTTCGCTCTTCTCACTGAGCAAGGTCACGCTCGACCAGTAGCTCCTCCCGTCGCGGGGCGGGTTCGAGGACCTGCCCCGCGCACCACCTTTCCGGGACCGCTCCATGTCTTATGTCGTCCAGCGGCTGCTCACATTCCCGCTGATCCTGTTCGGCGTGGCCCTGATCGTCTTCTTCTCCATCCGGCTCATTCCCGGCGATGCGATCACCGCGATGCTGGGGACCGAGGCAGGGCTACTGACGCCCGATCAGCGTGCCGCCCTCGCCCATTATTTCGGCATCGACCAGCCTGTGGGGGCGCAGTTTCTCTCATGGCTGAGCGGCCTGTTGCATGGCGACATGGGAATTTCCGTCACCTTCGGAAAGCCGGTCCTGTCGGTCATTCTCGAGCATTTTCCGCTGACGCTCGAGCTGGCGCTCATGTCCATGGTGATTGCGCTCATCGTTGGCGTGCCGTTTGGGGTCCTGGCGGCGACGCGCAACGAGCGCCCCAGCGATCTGGCGGTGCGAATCCTTGCGATGCTCGGCCAGTCGACCCCCAATTTCGTGCTTGGCCTGCTGATCATCTACGTTCTCTCGGTCTATTTCGGCGCGGTGCCGGCCATGGGGGTCTTCACGCCCATAACCGTCGATCCTCTGGCCAATCTGATGCAGCTGCTTTTCCCAGCGATTACCCTCGGTTTCGCGTTCGCCGCTTCGGTTACCCGCATATCGCGTTCGGCCATGCTCGATATCCTGAGTGACGACTACATCCGCACGGCCCGCAGCAAGGGAGCGTCACCCGCCAGCGTGATCTGGTTTCACGCGCTACCCAATGCGCTTATTCCCGTGGTCACGCTATCTGGCGTGGAATTCGGCTACCTGCTGGGCGGCGCGGTCATCGTGGAGCAGGTTTTCGCCCTGCCGGGGATCGGCCGCCTGGTGCTCAACGCCATTTCGCAACGCGACTATGCGCTGGTCCAGGGCACCGTCCTGTTCATCGCGTTCAACTTCCTTGTGGTGAACCTCATCGTCGATCTCGCCTATGTGGCGCTCGATCCGCGCATCCGCCTGGGGGGCCGCTGATGCGTATCCTCAAAGCCCTGTTCAGACACCCGAGCGGCCGGATCGGTGCGACCGTTATCGCCATCTATCTCGTGATCGCGGTTCTCGGCGCGCTTGGGCTAACTCCTCACAATCCCCTCAAGCCCTTCCCGCTCGATCGGCTCAAGGCACCGGGTGGCACCTACTGGATGGGCACCGACCTCCTGGGCCGTGACACGGCAAGCCGGCTCATGCTGGGGATCGGCCAGAGCTTCATCGTCGCGTTTGCCTCCGTTGCGGGCGCGACCGTCGCCGGTACGATCATCGGGCTTTTGTCGGCCTGGTGGGGCAGTCTGTGGGACGGCATCCTGATGCGGATCATGGACGTGCTGCTGGCTTTCCCCGCGATCCTTCTCGCGCTGCTGATCATCGCGATCGTCGGGCCCGGCCCGATGACGAGCATCACAGCCATCGCCATCGTCTACACGCCGATCTTCGCGCGCGTCGTGCGCGGGCCGTCGCTTTCCCTCAAGCGGCGCGAATTCGTCGACGCCGCGAGGACCTTCGGCAGCTCGCAGCGCTACATTCTCAGCCGGCACCTGCTGCTCAACCTTGTCGCGCCGCTCACCGTACAGGTCACCCTGGCACTTGCCTGGGCACTGCTTACGGAGGCGGGGTTGAGTTTTCTCGGGCTGGGTACCCAGCCGCCGGCGCCCTCGCTCGGGCTCATGCTTTCCGAAAGCAAGAACCTGATGCAGCACGCGCCCTGGCTCATGTTTTTCCCCGGCCTGACGATCATGCTGGGCATCCTTGGCTTCAACCTGACCGGTGACGCGTTGCGCGACATTCTCGATCCGCGCACGCAAGGCAGGGCGTCATGACTACACCCATCCTGTCTGTCCGCGACCTTCGGGTCGGATTTGGCGCCGATCCGAAGACCAACGAGGTTGTACGCGGCGTGAGTTTCGATCTGGCGGCCGGGGAGACTATCGGCATCGTTGGGGAAAGCGGCTCGGGAAAATCGGTCACGGCCCTTTGCGTGAACCGCCTGGTGGATTTCGGCGGTGGCAGGATCACCAGCGGATCGATCAGCCTGACACGGGCCGACGGCAGCCTGCTCGACATCACGCGCGCCGACGAGCGCACCCTTCGCCATGTGCGCGGGCGCGATGTGGGCATGATCTTCCAGGAACCGATGACTTCGCTCAACCCGGTTCACACCATCGGCCGACAGATCGAGGAGGCCTTCAGGCTCAACCGGGGCATCACCGGTCGCGCGGCGACCAACGCAGCGCGCGATGTGCTCGAACGTGTGCGTATCCCGGACGCGGCGTCACGCCTGGGCTATTACCCGCACCAGCTTTCGGGCGGGATGCGGCAACGCGTGATGATCGCCATGGCGCTCGCCGCGAGCCCGCGGCTGCTGATCGCCGACGAACCGACCACCGCGCTGGACGTAACCGTTCAGGCGCAGATCATGGCGCTTCTCGCCGAGCTGCGCGAGGAAACCGGCATGGCGATGATCTTCATCACGCACGATATCGGGCTGGTGGCCGGCATCGCCGACCGGATCCTGGTGATGCAGGGCGGCGAGGTGGTGGAACAGGATGAGGTCGGCGCCGTGCTGGACCATCCCCGGCATCCCTACACACGGCACTTGCTGGAGGCGGTTCCCCATTTCAACTCCGGCCGGGCCGCGAGGCGCGATGGCAAGCGCGGAGGACCGGCCGAACCGGTCATTTCGGTCGATGATCTCGTCGTCCGCTTCCCCGTCGGCAGGCGTATCCTGAAGCCCACAGGCGCGGTCCACGCAGTGGACGGGATCGGTTTCGATCTGCTGCCGGGGGAAACGCTGGCCATCGTGGGCGAGAGCGGCTCGGGCAAGTCGACCACCGCGCGCGCCATCCTTGGCCTCAGCCCGAAACTCCGCGGCACGATCGCGGCCCATGCCGGCAAGACCCGGCATCCTGTCCAGATGGTCTTTCAGGACCCGTTCGCTTCGCTCAATCCGCGCCTGAACGTGGAGAACCTGATGGCCGAGCCGGCAATCGCCAATGGCCAGCGCAAGAGCGCGGCGCTTCGGGAACGCATGACCTATCTGCTCAACCGTGTCGGCCTGCCGGATGACGCATTGACGCGCTACGCCCACCAATTCTCGGGCGGACAGCGGCAGCGCCTCTGCATCGCGCGGGCGCTGATGCTCAACCCCGAGGTGGTGGTGCTCGACGAGGCGGTTTCGGCGCTCGATGTTTCGGTTCAGGCCCAGGTCCTCGATCTTCTTGTCGATCTGCAGCGCGAATTCGGCCTGGCCTATCTGTTCATTTCCCACGACATGGCCGTTGTGGAGCGGATCGCGCACAGGATCGCGGTGATGTATGCCGGCCAGATCGTCGAGATTGGTGACGCCGCAGCGATCCTCTCGGCGCCGCAGCACGATTACACCAGGCGCCTGATCTCGGCGGTCCCGGCCGTCGAGCGGCGCCACCGGCATTTCACCGTCGATGTGACCCAGGTTCCCTCTCTGGTACGTCCGGCCGGCTACGAGCCGCCGCCAGCGAAATGGCGCGAAGTGGGACCCGACCATCGCGTACGCATGGACGCACCGGCATGAGTGCCACCAGGGAAAGGCTGGAGGACGCATTCACTCCCCTCGCGGAAGCCGTTGCCGCGGGACGCATACCCGGTGGCGTGCTCGGCATCGTCGATGCCGACGGCAATCGCGGGGTCAGGGCCATGGGCTCTGCCCAGATCGTGCCTGAGCGCCGGCAGATGAGAGCGGACACATGGTTCGATCTTGCCTCGCTGACCAAGGTCTTGTTCACCACCCCGCGCATTCTCGAACTGGCTTCTTCCGGTGTGATCGATCTTGACGCCCCGCTCACCAGCGCCCTGCCCGATTTTCGCCAGTACAATCCGGACAACTGGGAGCGACGCGTCACATTCCGCCAGTGCCTTGGCCACCAGACGCCGTTCCCGGCCGTTTTCCCGATCTATACCTATGGCCGGGATCCCGACCTCTTGCGCGCCTTCGTACTGCAGCACGAATGGCCGGCGGGACCTACGGTCTATTCCGATATCAACTACATCCTTCTTGGGCTCGCGCTCGAGCGGTTGTCGGGCCAGACCATCCGGGAAATGGACCCCGGCCCCGGCTTCGCCTGGAGCGCCAATCCCGGCCATTGCGCGGCAACCGAGGACGATACGTGGCGGCATCGCGTGCTCTGCGGCGAAGTCCATGACGACAACTGCTCCGCCCTAGCGGGCGCAGGTCACGCCGGGCTGTTCGGCACGGCCGATTCAATTCTCGATTTTGCGGCGGCCCGCCTTGATGATACCGGACCGGACGCCCTGATCCGCACGCCGCTTTCCGCGCGCCGCACCCACGGCTGGGAGCGCCCGTATCCGGGCTGGTCGGGCGGCGACCGCTGTTCGGCTGAAACCATCGGGCATACCGGCTTCACGGGCACCGGATTGTGGATCGACTTCGCCAGGGGACGGGCCTGGACACTTCTGACCAATCGCATTCATCCCACCCGCCATTCGAACAGCGGAATCGTGGAATTGCGCCGGGCGACCGGCGACCGGATCAATCAGGACTAAGGAGCAACAGATGCAACCGATCTGGGCGGTGGGCCTCATGACCGGGACGGTGCTCGACGGCAATATCGATGTCGCCCTGCTCCGGACCGATGGAGAGACAATCGAGCGCTTCGGCCCCTATACGCTCGCCCCCTATCCGCAATCGATCCGGCGCCATCTCGAACTTGCGCAGGCCGAGGCGTTGAAATGGAACTTCGAGGGGCCGGATCCAGCGATCTTCGCCGAGGTCGAAGACGCGCTGACCCGTGCGCAGTCGGCCGCCGTGCGCGATCTGGTCGAATCTTCGGGCATGTCGCTTGGCGAAATCGGCATAGTCGGTTTCCACGGCCAGACCGTACTGCATCGGGGGCCGCAGGACGGGCGGCCCGGAGACACCCGCCAACTGGGCGATGGCAAGCTCATGCGCGACCTGCTCGGCGTGCCGGTTGCCTATGACTTTCGTTCCGCCGACATACGGGCCGGCGGCCAGGGCGCGCCTCTGGCGGCGATCTATCACAAGGCGTTGCTCAAGGGCATCGGCGCAACCGACGGCGAAACGGCGGTTCTCAATCTCGGTGGCGTCGCCAATATCACCTGGTGGGATGGCGCGGACCAGCTGATCGCTTTCGATACAGGCCCGGCCAATGCTCCCATCAACGATTTCATCAAGGGGCTGGGCCTTGGCGACATGGACCGCGACGGTGTCCTTGCGCTTGGCGGCTCAGTCGACGAGGACCGGCTCGCGCGCCTGCTGCAACACCCCTATCTGAGTGCGCCCTATCCAAAGTCCCTTGACCGGTTCGATTTCTCCGCCAGGATGGCGGATGGCCTGTCGCCTGCCAATGGCGCCGCGACCCTGACCGCCTTTACCGCCAGCGCGGTCGGCAAGGCCCTCGATCTGCTGCCGCGCCGTCCCGGTCGACTGGTCGTATGCGGCGGCGGGCGGCATAATCCCGCCATCATGGCCATGCTTGCCTCCCGTGCCGGGGTCGAGGCGGTACCCGCCGAGGCTGTGGGCTGGCGGGGCGATGCAGTGGAAGCAGAGTGCTTCGCCTTTCTTGCCGTGCGCGTTCTTCGTGGCCTTCCCTTCAGCTTTCCCACAACCACCGGCGCCCCGCACCCGATGACGGGCGGTGTTCTGGTCACTTGACACCAATCAGATCGGCTTTTGCAGAAACACCCGGATTCGCCCCTTTGGGAAGTCCCTGAGTTCGCCAAACCGGGCATAGCCGGCGCGCTCATAGACCTTGAGCGCGACCGGACTGAACGTGTCGATATAGGCGCCGTGGCAACCTCGGGACCGCGCCTCCGTCTCGGCCGAAGCAAGCATTTTGCCAGCCAGTCCCTGCCCGCGCTGACTATTGGCGATCCATAGCCATTGCACGTAGAGCCAGCCCCATGCGGTATATCCCGAAATCCCTGCCACGAGTGCCCCCGCCTCATCTCGCACCAGGACTGCCAGCGGCTGGCGGTTGGCCGGACCGACATCGGCATCGTTGAACGCCGAAAGGTTTTGCCCGATGACTTTCAGGTCGTCTGGATCAGCTTCTCCGGTCACCTGCAATGACAATTCGCTCATCGTTTCCGCCATCCAATGCGTGTGTTTAAGGTCGCCACGCAGGCGTCCGCACGGCGCAATTCGTGTGCCAGGGCAGTGAATGTCGCGCCAAACGGCCTTCGGCCAGCCCCGCGCACACGCGCCACGTGCGTCTTCACGTGTTGTCCGGCGTGCCAACCCGGGGGTTTTCCATCCTGTCGCCCGGTTCAAGGCCGATTTCCTGCGACCGGCCGCCAGCGATCTCTAGGACGAACCGGACCGGAACGCCCGAAGGTATCGGCGTGGTATCCATCGGGCGCGCGTTTACGTGAATACTGCGGACCGTGCCATCGGTGGCGACAAAGATCATGTCGAGCGGGATAAGGGTATTCTGCATCCAGAATGCCACGTTCTGCTCGCTTCCGAAGTCGAAGAGCATGCCGGCGTCCTTCGCCAGCTCCTGACGATACATCAGCCCCTTCGCCCGTTCGTCCGGAGTCTGCGCCAGCTCGACATTGAACGTGAAGTCGCCCTTCGCGGTGTGGAGGACAACCGTGTTCTCGCTCATTGCACAGGCGGAAAGCACCTGCGCGAACACGAACACAATGGCAGCAAGAAATACTGCGCGCATCTGAAGGCCGCTCCGGACGGCTAGTGAGAGGAAGGTGCCTCGCCCCAGCCTTCGGGCCGGATTTCGGCGACCATAAGTCCCTTCGGACCATCGCCGTAGCGCGCCAGGACAATCTGACCCGGACGCAACTCGGTGAAGCCAAAGCGGCGTAAGGTCTCCATGTGCACGAAGATGTCCGGATGCCCCTCACCCTTGGAGAGAAATCCGAACCCGCGAACCCGATTGAACCACTTCACTTCGAGCCGCTCCAGCGAAGACGTCGGCTCCACCTGTACATGGGTGCGCGCGGCGGGCATCTGCGCGGGGTGCCGCGCGGTGGATTCATCCATGGACAGAATCCTGAGGGCCTGCAGGCCGCCGGGGCGACTCAGCGCCTCGCACACAATGCGGGCGCCCTCATAGGCAGTCTGGTAGCCGTCGCGGCGCAGGCAGGTCACATGCAGCAGCACGTCGGGCATTCCATTGTCGGGGATGATGAAGCCGAACCCCTTGGCGACGTCGAACCACTTGATCGCGCCCGTCACCTCGATAACGTCCAGCTCGTTACCCGAAGCCGGCATGTTCTGCCGATCATCCGGCGCACCCGAGTTCAACTCGGCCTGCACCGCGGGATAGTCCCCTCCGGGATTGGACTTGGCCCCCATATCGACTACGCCTTTGCCATACTCTGCCCCGCCGCCTGCGAGGTACTCTACACAACCTATTCTAGTGTGGCCGATTCAAAGACAAAAGTTAAGAAGGCGTTTCAATTTTGTTACACCACGCGATACCCGCGTCCGAGCCGGTTGCCTATGCCCGGCTGTCGCAATAGCCTGCGTGTCCCCCCAAACCTCTCCGATCGGCGAGAAAGGCCTGATTCATGAAGTATCTGCATACAATGGTGCGCGTATCCAATGTCGAGGACAGCCTGCGATTCTACTGCGAGGGCCTCGGTCTTCAGGAATCGCGCAGGATCGAAAACGACAAGGGCCGCTTCACGCTCATCTTCCTCAAGGCGCCCGGCGATGCCGGCGGCGAAGTCGAGCTGACCTACAACTGGGACCCTGAGGAATATACCGGCGGGCGCAATTTCGGCCATCTGGCCTATCGCGTCGCCAATATCTACGAGCTGTGCCAGCACCTTTCGGACATGGGCGTCACCATCAACCGCCCGCCGCGCGACGGGCACATGGCTTTCGTGCGATCGCCGGATGGCATCTCGATCGAACTGCTTCAGGAAGGCGAATCCCTGCCGCCGCAGGAGCCGTGGGCCTCGATGCCCAATACCGGCGCCTGGTAGCCCGGCTTAAGATCCTGTCAACCAATTCACTTAGCGGGCGGTTAGGCATCCGCCCGCTAAACTTGTCGGCGATTTGCACCTCTGGCCTTGCGGCCACAAGAAGCAGCGCGCCCGCCAATGAGAACCCTCGCCGTCATCGCCGCCTGTCTCAGTGTCGTCCTGTCCGGCTGCGTGCCCATGGCGATGTTTGCCCAGGGCGGCGGAAGCGCCTATCGCGGCTATCACCAGCGCCTGGGCGTCTATGTCGCCAGCAACCAGGTCAACACGCTATGCCTGTCGCCTGCCCTGCGGCTGGCCATATGGGACTTCGAGGGGCATTTCGGGAAAAAAGTGGTGATGAATTCGGGCTATCGCACGCCTTGGCATAACCACGACGTGGGCGGCGCCTCCCAGTCCTATCACACCAAGTGCATGGCTGCGGACTTCTTTATCCCTGGCGTTCCGACCAACAAGCTTGTGGCCTATGCGCGCCAGAGCGGCATGGTCGGCGGGCTTGGATGCTATTCCGGGCAGCGCTTCATCCACATCGACGTCCGGGAGCGTCCGCGGGGGCACAAGGGCCCGGTAACCTGGGGTTGCTGATCGGGTTATCCAGAACTCGTTGAATGGTGGAAAATCGCTCTTGCGCTTGGGGGGCAAGAACCCTATACGGACCTGCGTTGCCGCTGCGCCCATCGTCTAGCGGTCCAGGACGCCGCCCTTTCACGGCGGAAACACGGGTTCGATTCCCGTTGGGCGTACCACACTGCATGTGGTCTTGTTTGATTGCGGTGCGTTATCCGCAAGCTCGCGCATCCTTCGATCAGGAACGCCGGGTTGCTGGTGCTGATCGCGGGATTGTACTTGCGCAGCCCTTTTCCCATGCCTGCCGCACAAGCATGCTGAAAAGGCGCGATATTCCGTTTGCCGCCTGCGCACCTCCCCGCCTGGAAATTTGTGCCGCCGTTTGCGCCGTGCGCTTGTTCGACACGACTGCTTGCTTTACAGTTCTGCGTTCGCTTGCGGGTGCCGCTGCCACGGCCCGCATGGCGGCCGCGCCGCCGCAGGCTTGAGCGCCACGCGTCAATACGCGTCCTACGCGTAGAGCGACGGTCGCTCCGGCATATCGATTGGCACAATGGACCCCGGGTCCGCCTGCGCCGCAACACAGGCATCTGCAGCTACGGCCGCGGCATACCCGTCCCATGAAGACGGGCCAGCGACGGTTCCCTCACCCGCCGCATCCAGAAACGCCTGCAGTTCCGTGTCATACGCGGCGATGAAACGCTCTTTCCAGTCCTGCAGGATTGACTGACCCAATCGACCGCGGTGCCGCAACACGACGGCTTCGGGCTCTGGCAGTCGGGCCGTGCCATCTTCGCCGACCACCTCGCACTGAATGTCGTAGCCATAGGCGCAGTTGATGAAAATCTCGATGTCGATCCGCACCCCACCAGCCGTTTCCAGCAGCACAATCTGCGGGTCGGCCAGACCGGCCGGTGCGCGGCGGGTGGCACGGGGGAAGATCACCTGCGCGGAACGGTATTCCTGGCCAAGCAGCCAGCGCAGGACATCGATTTCGTGTATCGCGGTTTCATGAATGGCCAGCGCGTTGCTGGTATCAGGCCCTGACGACACGTTGCGATGCGCGGCATGCACCATGAGCGGAGCACCGAGGTCGCTATCGAGCGCGTGCTTGAGTGCAAGGTATCCGCTATCGAATCGCCGCATGAACCCGACCTGCACCAGCCGCCGGCCGGCGGCGACTTCGGCTTCGACTATGCGCTGTGCGCCTTGCGTGGAGGTCGCCAGGGGCTTCTCGCAAAAGACCGGTTTTCCGGCGGCGATCGCTTCAAGCACGTAGGACTCGTGGGTCTGTGCCGACGAGGTGACCAGTATCGCCTGCACGGCTTCGTCGGCGATCAGGTCGCCGGCCCTGTCGTGAATTCCTGCGTCAAGCCCGAGATCGCTGATGGCACGAGCCGCGGCGGCCGGATTGACGTCGTGGACCGCCACGATTCGCCCGCCGGAAAGCGCATGGTCAATCCGCCTCGCATGATCGCGCCCGATCGCGCCGGTGCCGATGACACCGATTCCTGTTGCCATTTCTGACTTCCTTCGGTTTTTCAAGCCCATGAAGGCGACCTGACCCAGTTCATCGAAAGCCGCCGGTTGTTACCGCCTCACGCGGGCGGTCGCGGCAAGGGCGCGAACGGCCCGTTGACTACAACGAACCATTGACCGCCATCCGGAAACGCGCGGCAAGATCGCCTTCCCACCACATTGGGAAATTCGTGCCCCATTTGTTGTTGTAGAGATTGAAGCGAATGCCGCCAAGGTAGGCCGGAGGGACGGTCGAATACGCCATGAAGCCATGGTCCTCCGGGCCGACAAGTGGCGTGTCCATCGGGGCCAAAGTGAGTTCGTGACCCTGCCCGATTTCGGCTCGAACGGCTGATACCGCCTGCAATGCCCCGCCTCCCCCGGCGGCCTCCGAGCCAGCGCGATGCCACAGGCCCATTTTGCGCAGGTGCCAGCTGGCACCGATTGGCGAGAAGACAAGAAAACCCGCCTCCGGCATGCGGTTGGCCGGCTTGTGGCGCAACACGACCCGGCACTCCAGCACCGTTCCGTCTGTTGTGAATCGATACTCGACCTTTTGCGGCGCACCGAGGCTTTCATGCGCCTCCGCCGGCATGGCCAGCGTCACGATGGTCTCTGCGCCGACCTGCGCTACGCCCTGAAAGCGCGGCCGCCAGCTCTGCGAGCGGGAAGTCGCCGCATGCTCCAGTCCGGGCTTTCCGTGGTCGAGAACAGCCCATTCCGGGTCGCTGGTCAGATAGGTCTGCAGATGACACCGTATGTCGGCGGCATCGTAGCTTTCGTGGCGGTAACCGATGAGTGCGCCACCGGACGCAGGCAGTTGCAGTCCGCCCGGACCGGCCATGGCGACGACATCGCCGGTCTCGGCGTCGAGTTCCAATTGCCAGGCGCCGACCGAAAAACGCTCTGCCGGATCGAGCGACACACCACCTTCAACCGCAACGGGCGCCGCGCTCTGCTTGATGGCGGCTTCGGCTCGCGCCCTGTCCCCTGCATCCAGTTTCTCGACGGCCTGATCGAGATAGGCCCTCTGCTCGGCCCAGGACGCCTCAGTGTATGCGAACCTGAAGTCCCGATCCCGCAGAGTGTCGAACTCTCGTCGGTCCCAGGCACTCTCGTCGCGAAGGTAGGTCTTGATGTCGACGCCCCAGGTATGTTCGGGCACAAGCGCAAGTCGGCGCGCGAAAGCCCGGCGCTCGTCGGTGACCCCTTCTGCAACGAATTCGTCGAACAGGCGTTGAAGCGACAAGAAGCGTTGGGTCTTGATCGGATCCGACGCGACGCCATGGATCCAGCTGTCGCCCATCTCCGCTTCCACCACGGGGAAGCGCTCGCGGGCCGCCCAGAGCAGATCGCCGAAGTCTTCCAGCGTGGCCGCCCGGATTTCCGCCTCGGGATACTGGTGCGCCAGGGCTCGATGCGCTTCAACGGCCTGATGAACGGCCTGGGGTCCCATGTTGTCGTTGGTGTGAGCAAAGCTCAGCCCTTCGTCAAACCCGGATGGCACATGCGTTTCCCCATAGGAACGCTGGTACATCACGACAACTTCCTCACCGGCAGGCGATCGCCAGCGGAAGACCCCGGGCACTTCCGGGGTGGGGCATGCCGTGTTGACCCCGATATGCAGGAACCTGATTCCTGCCTCTGCCAGAAGGGGCACTATGCCCAGCGTATGACCCGGCACGTCCGTCATCTTGGCGGCCCGCGTTGTCACGCCGAAGCGCTTGTCGAGTTCGGCGGAATAGCTGAGCCCTGCCCGAAAAAGCGCCGGGCTCATCAACTCCGAATGCGTGGTGAAGGGCAAACCGTGCCAGCGGACCAGCCCCTTTCCGATGGCGTCTTCAAGCTGCCTGACCGCTTCCGGAGCGGCGGAGTTGAGGTGATCCCAGATCAGCCACGCGCCTGTTGTCCAGATGAATGCCGGCGCCTCGGGGTCTTCTCGGTGGAAATGCATCGCAGTCTCGACCGCCCGGGGAATGAAGTGTTCGTGGTAGAGGCGACGCACCTTTTCCGCGTGGTCCGTGAAACCGATGTCGAGATGCGTCTTGAAGACGAGATGGATTCGCCGGACAGTCATTTCAGCCAACCGTTCCCCGCACGACGAGCTTCGTGCCGACCTGCTCGGACATGGTTGGAGCATCCGGGGCGGAAAGACGGCGAAGGATCAGGCGCACGAGTGCGCTCACCCGCTCGTGGACGTCGATGCGCACCGTCGTGAGATCGTAGCTCTTCCAGCCGGACTGCACGATGTCGTCAAAACCGACGACCCTGACCGCGTCGGGGACGCCGAGGCCCAGTTCATGGCGCAACGCATCGAGCGCGCCAAACGCGCTTTCGTCGTTCGCCGCGAAGATGGCGTCGGCCCCGCCATGCAGGCGAAACAGGTCGATGGTTGCAGCATAGCCCTGCCGATAACTGAAGTCGCCCTGCACGACCGTCGGCGCCGGCAGCTTCCGCCTCGCCATGAGCCTTTGCAGCGTTCGATAGCGGGCGAACTCGGCCAGCGAATTCTTCTTTCCGGAGATATATGCGATACGGCGGCAACCATATCCGGCCAACAGAGCCACAGCCTGGTCCATCCCTTGCCACTGGTTCACGTCCAGGCGGTCGTAGAGCACGTCCGTGGGCGCTTCCGCCTCCACCGCCCCTCCATCTTCCAGCAGATAGTTGATGTAGATGGGCACGCAGCTGTCCAGGAACTGCGACAGGACTTCAGGCCGCACGTTCTCGGTGAATGCTATGACCGAGTCCGGATTGAACCCGCGCATGTAGGTCAGCAGCCGTTCGTCCATGGACATGTCGGTGCGCGTCTTGAACAACAGGGTTGCGAACCCTTCGGCCTGCAAGGCAGACGTCAACGCGTCCACTTCCTGGCTCTCCCACGGACTGAAGACGTCCGGGACGATCATCCCGATCAGGTGGGAGCGCCGCGTCACGAGCGCTCGGGCCGCCCGATCCGGCGTATAGTTGAGTTCGCGCGCAACACTGAGAATCCGCGCACGCTTGTCCGCACGCAGCGATGCCTCCGGATTGAAGGCGCGCGACACCGCGACCCGGGAGACATTGGCCAGCTTTGCCACCATCTCCGCAGTCGCGCGCGACCTGCGGGCTTCCGCCTCGTCGCTCAAGGACAAAACCTTCCAATCTCTGTTGTAATCGTGTTCATCCATCACCCCAGCAAACCCATCCACATCGCGAATAGGCCTTGCCAGACCAAAAATGTCAACTGCCCGGAACACCTGGGTTCGATCGCTCTATCGCCAGATTGATCGCCGCGCCTGGAGAGCCTTGTCGACAGAGCCAATCGAGTCCTATTGACACGTTTTGAAAACGTGTTCACTTTGCTCTCAACCGCGGCACCCGAGGGGGGTTCTCGGCCAACAGGGAAAGCATCGCCCCTTCAAGCCGGTGCAACAAAGGGGAGGTATTGCTATGCGCAGCCTGCGCACTCTTGCATTCGGACTTGGTGCCGCCGCCGCTTTTGCGGCGCCGGCGTGGGCAACCGATCTGACGGTGACTTGCCGCTGCGTCGTGGGCGGCGTGAACAGCGCCACAGCCACCTGGATCGAGGAAAGCGTCATTCCCGGCTTCCAGGCAAAGGCCAAGGCGGAGGGAAAGGACGTGAGCGTCACCCTCAAGCAGTTCGGCGGCCAGGATGAACAACTGACCCAGCAGCTCGCGCTTGATTTTTCGTCGGGCGCCGGCGCGGACGTTTCCGGCTTCGACGGATTCCTGATCCCCAGTTTTGTCGAGGGTGACCTGCTCAAGCCACTCACTGCGGTGGGCGGCAGTGCAGTGAAGACCTGGGACGGGTGGAACCATATCTCGGCGGGATCGCGCCAGCTGATGTCCTACAAGGGATCGGACTACGGGATCGCCAGCGGCACTGACGTTCGTGCCATCTTCACGCGTCGAGACCTGCTGGACAAGGCGGGCCTGGATGGCGCCAACTGGCAGCCGAAATCATGGGCGGAGCTGCTCGATGCGGCCCGGGCGCTCAAGAAGGCCGGGATCGAATTCCCCCTCCAGCTCGACGCCGGCGTCAACATGGGTGAAGCCACCACGATGCAAGGCTATTACATGGCCGTGCTCGGCACCGGCCATGGCGTGGTCGATACCGATGGCAAATATATCGTGTCGAGCCCCGGCATCCTCGATGCCCTCAATCTCTACAAGACCATCTACATTGATGAAAAGCTCGGCGACCAGCGCGCCCAGCTCCTTGGCGACGGACGCAATCGCACCTTCGCCAATTTCCGTGACGGCAAGACCGCCCTGCTCGTCGAGGGCGACTGGTTCTACAATTCGGTCATGGCGCCCGGGTCGGAATTCGGCATGGACAATCGCGACCAGATGGTTGGCTGGGCCAAGATGCCGGCGGAAAAGCCGGGAATGGGGCTGCGCGGCCAGGACTTCGTGACCGTATCGGGCGGCACCGGATTTGTCATCAATCCCAATACCAAGAATCCCGAGTTGTCCTGGGAACTGCTGGCCTACATGAACTCCAAGGAGCAACTCGACGCATACGAGACCTATCGGCCGATCCGCAGCATTCGTGACGACGTGACCACGCCTGAAAACACCTACATCCAGGATACGTCGAAGAGCCTTCTCCCGCTCACTACCGCACGTCCGAACGACCCGAACTACTCCAAGGTCTCGGTGGAAATCCAGCGCATGACCGAGGCAGTGGTGTCCGGAGCCATGAGCCCCGAGGATGCGATGGCCCAGTACAAGGCCGCCGTGACCAAGATCGTCGGTGCGGACAACACAGTCGAACTGAAGTGACACCGCACCCGCCCGGCGCAAGTCGGGCGGGTCCCTCCCGGTGGGGGTGGGGCGGACTGTATCCCCTCCCCCGTCCGGCGCCCCGCCAGGGGCTTTGCTCGGGCGCCACCTTTGCGCCACCTTCCAAGGGGCCGGCCACGGCTCGCGCCTGCCGTGGCGTCGAAAGCGGCGACAAGTTCAACCCAGGGAGAAGCAGTTGAGGCAGTTCTCGCTATTGTCGCGGCGGGTTGGGCTGGTCTTCATGGCCCCGGCGGGAATCCTCGTCGCCACTTTCGTGATCGCCCCCTTTTTCTGGGTGATTTTCGTCTCGTTCACCAATCGCAGTCTGCTGGGCCGCACGGCGGTACATCCCGATTTCGTCGGGTTCGCCAATTACCTGCACCTGTTCGATCCCTCGGCCTTCTTCACACGCGGTGAATTCGGCTTCTCGTTGATCCTGACCACTCAGTTCGTCATCCTGTCCGCACTGTTCGGACAGGCGCTTCTCGGCATCGTCCTCGCCTGGCTGCTGCAATCGGTCCCAAGGCCGCTCAAGGCCATAACCGAAGCAATGGTGATAGGCGCCTGGATTCTGCCCGAAGTCGTCATTGGCTTCGCCTGGTTCGCCTTTCTCGACTACGACAACGGCACGGCCAACATGATCCTTTCCGCGCTGCACCTGCCGCGCGGCGACTGGCTGCTCGGCATGCCCTTCTGGGTCATTGTGGTGTTCAACACCTGGCGCGGCACCGCATTCTCGATGATGCTGTTCAACTCGGCGTTCGCCTCGATCCCGCCAAGCTACTTTCAGGCTGCGGACGTTGCCGGTGCCTCCAGTTTCCAGAAGTTCCGCGACATCGGCCTGCCACTCATCCGGGGGCATGTCGTCACCGACCTGATCCTGATCACCATGTGGACGTTCAACGTGTTCACGCCGTTCCTGCTCACCCATGGCGGCCCCTCCTACCGTACGGAACTTCTGTCGATCTACACCTATCGGGTGGCTTTCAAGGACTTCGAGTTCGGCAAGGGGGCTGCCGTGGGCGTGATGGTGATGCTCATCAACCTTTGCTTCGCGCTATTCTATCTCTGGGTGGCGCGCCGGCGCAGCCACGAGGTGAAGGCATGAACAGGCAGTTCCGTCTTTTCGCTTCACGGATGGGGTTCTCTGTGTTGACGGCGCTGATCGGAGCGGGATTTGCGCTGCCGCTGATCTGGTTCCTTTTCGCACCGTTCAATGCCCGGGCGGAGTTGGGAATTGCCATTCCCGACCCGTTCACGCTTTCCAACTTCGCAGAGGTCTTCCGGAACGGGTTTGCGTTGCGAGGACTGCTCAATTCCCTGGTCGAAAGCGTCGGGGGCGTGATCCTTGTCGGCCTGGGTGCCACGCTTGCATCCTATGCGCTGTCGCGGTCGCCGATTCCGGGGAAGAGGGCGATCACCTATGTGCTGCTGCTTTTTTCGTCCGTCGTTTCGGGTTCGGCGGCGATGGTGCCGATCTTCCTGATTGTCACTGCCCTGCGCCTTATCGATACCCAGCTGGCGGTCGTCCTTGTGTTCGCCGGCGGCCTCATGCCCACGGCCATGTTCATCCTGCGTGACTTCATCGACGGGATTCCCCGAAGCTATGAGGAAAGCGCGATGGTCGCGGGCGCCTCGCCGCTGCAGGCATTCTTCGATGTCGCCTTGCCAGTGATACGTCCGGGGATCGTCGTGATCGTGGTGTGGGCCTTCGTAAACATCTGGGGCAGTTTCCTGATCCCATTCATCCTGCTGCGCTCCAGCGAGAAGATGCCCGCCTCCGTGGCCATTTATTCCTTCTATTCCGAGGCCGGCACGCCGGTGGTCACACTGCTGGCCGCCTACTCGCTTCTGTATTCGCTGCCCGTGATCGCGCTCTATCTCTTCGTGAGCTGGAAATTCGGGTTCCGCTTCTTCGGCGGCATCAAGGCCTAGGTTCGAGAGTGACATGGCAACTGTAAGGTTTGAAAACATCAGGAAAAGCTTCGGCGCCTTCACCGCCGTGGAGGACGCAAACATCGAGGTCGGCGACGGCGAATTCGTCTGCCTTCTCGGACCTTCGGGTTGCGGCAAGACAACCAGCCTTCGCATGATTGCGGGGCTGGAAACCCCGACATCCGGACGCGTCCTCATCGGGGACAGGGACGTAACGCACCTGCACCCACGCGACCGGCGCATCTCAATGGTCTTTCAGGACTATGCGCTCTATCCGCACATGAACCTTGCCGACAATATCGCCTATCCCCTGAAGGTTCGCGGCGAATCCGAAGCCGACCGTCATCGCCGCGCCCGCGAGGTTGCCGACATTCTCAAGATCGGGCACCTGCTCGAGCGCATGCCGTCCCAGATCTCGGGTGGCCAGCAGCAAAGGACATCACTCGCCCGGGCTCTGGTCTACCCCTCGGACGTCTATCTGTTCGATGAACCGCTCTCCAATCTCGACGCCAAGCTGAGGCTCGAGGCTCGCGGATTTCTGAACCATCTGCAGCGCGATCTGGGCATGACTGCGATCTATGTCACCCACGACCAGGCCGAAGCCATGGCGCTGGCAACCCGCATCGCAGTTATGGACGCCGGCCGGATCGTCCAGTACGCGCCGCCGCTTGAGGTTTATCGCAGACCCGCCACGACTTTCGTTGCGAATTTCGTCGGCAATCCACCGATGAACCTGCTGCCGGTCGAAGCGCAGATCAGCGAGGGAATGCTGACCTGCCACGCCGAAGGGTTATCGCTGGAACCGCTGCCGCTGTCTCGCGCCGCCACCGCCGCGCTGCAAACAGGCAGCAGGCTGACGCTCGGCATCCGGCCCGAGCACCTCGGCATTGCCAACGGCGCGGACAGAAACGCGATTGCGGGAAAGCTGTTCGCAAACGAGAACATGGGCCCCGAAGCTCTGGTCACACTGGAACGCGCCGACACGGAGCGGCTGACGGCCCGCATCTTTACCGACGACATCCTGAGGCTCGGGACCACGGTCTCGCTGACCTTCGACACCGCGCACGTGCATCTGTTCGGGCCAGACGGAGCCCGCCTCCCCTTCGACGGCGAAGAGAGGCCGTGATGGACGCCATTGAACTGACCCGGCACCTGACGCAGGCGGATCGGGCACGCGCGCCTTACGCCTACATTCCGTTCGACGTACCTGAGGGGACCACGCGCATCGATGTGACGATGACCTATGCCAAAGCCGCGGACTGCATCATCGACCTCGGTTGCGCGGACCCTCGCCTCACGGCATTCCCCAGTGCCCAAGGGTTTCGCGGCTGGAGCGGCGGCGCTCGTGACCGGTTCTTCGTGGCGACAGACGACGCTACCCCCGGCTACCTGCCCGGACCGATGCCGGGTGGACGTTGGCATGTGATGCTGGGGCTGTACAAGGTTCCGCGAGAGGGTACGGACGTTGTCCTCAACATCACCTTCGACAGCACCCCACGTGAGGTCGCCAACCCGCCCGTTGCCGCCGCGGCAAAGCGGTCCGGAGCGGGCTGGTACAGGGGCGACCTGCATTGCCACACCTACCACTCCGACGCCCGGGGCAGCCCCGAGCTGCTGCACGCGGCTGCCCGCCAGGCCGGTCTCGACTTCCTCGCGGTTGCCGATCACAACACCATTTCCCAGCGCCGCTATTTCAACCGGCACACCTCGCCAGACCTTGTCTTCGTGCGCGGGATGGAAGTCACAACCGCCGAAGGACATTGTAACGTTTTCGGCCTTGATGACTGGATCGACTTCCGTATGGGCAAGCCGTCCGACGCCCACGCAATCGAACGCCTGGTCCACGAGAAAGGCGGACTTCTCTCCGTCAACCATGACAAGCCTGACATCCCCTGGGCACACGAACTCCCTTGCATGGACTGCATGGAAGTCTGGCAGTCGACCTGGATGGCCTGGAACTGGATCGCCCTCGAGCGTTATCAGCAGCGCCTGGCCGCCGGTTTGAGGATCGCGGCCATTGGCGGATCCGACTACCATCAGCCAGACCGGCTCGAGCCCGAAGGACCGCTTGTGCTGGCCCGCCCCACGACGGTTCTCTGGCTCGACGAACTCAGCGAACGCAGCGTGCTTGATGCCATGCGGGCCGGGCGCGGTTACATCACCGAGAGCCCGCACGGCCCCCACCTGGAATTGCGAGCAGATGGCGCCCCCATGGGATCGCGGCTCCCTGGCCCCTCGAAGGACGTCGCCGCCGAAATTCGCGGCGCGAAGGGCGACATGCTGGTCTGGTACGATGCCACGGGCGAAATCGGTACGAATCCGATCACCAGCGACCTTGAAACGATCTCGGGGCCAACAAAACCCTACCGTTTCGTTCGTTGCGAGATCGTCGCCGTTGCCAGTCGCGATGCGCTGATGTCCGAACTGCAGGCAAGGTTCGGCACCGGCCCGCTTCCCTTCGGCCTCAGCCAGGATGTGCTTGATGCACAACCGCTGCGTCGCGCACTCTCCAATCCCATCTGGTTCGACAATCCGGAGTTCAACGATGCATCTGAGTAACGCGCCGGTTTCCTGGGGCATTTTCTACGCTGACAACCCGCGGGTCAGCCCCGGCGTCTATCTCGATGAAGTGGCGCGAGCCGGATACTGGGGTACCGAGCTTGGCCCCTACGGCTTCCTGCCCAGTGACCCGGTCGTTCTGGCAGAGGAACTGGCCCGTCGCAATCTCCACCTTGTCGGCGGCGTGCACGTTCATGCCTTCTCCGATCCGCTGGGTGCACCGGCCTTGCTGACCCAGTTGAGGGCCGCCGGAAGCCTGCTGCACAGTCTCGGGGTTGGCCATTATGTGGTCATGGATGACGGTCAGCCGGATGGCGACAACTCCCTCGATGACGACCAGTGGCGCCACATGGTCAGGTTGCTGGAAGATGGCCGCAAGCTGCTGGCGGACGAATTCGGCGTTACATTGAGCTTTCACCCCCATGTGCTGACTGCGATCGAGTTCGAAGCCCAGATTGACCGTCTGCTCGACGAGAGTGATATCGCCTTGTGCTTCGACACCGGCCATCACGCCTTCTGGGGTCAGGATCCGCTGGCGTACATGGCAAAGGTCTGGGACCGGATCGCATATATGCACCTCAAGAACGTCGACGGGACCGTAAGACAGCGCGTTCTCGATGGGACGCTGGACGCCGCCGCCTCTTTCGACGCCGGAGCGATGTGCCCGTTGCCCGACGGAGTCGTCGACATCGCGGCAATCGTGCGCATGCTTCGCGAGCGCGATTTCTCCGGCCCTGTGGTCGTCGAGCAGGATTTCTCAAGCGTGGCAACCAGTTCGCCCTTCGATCTCTCGGTGCGGAACGCAAAATTCCTGCGCTCGATCTGAACGGTATCGCCGGCGGCGATCTGCCGTCGCAAGCCTTACTCGCCAACCCAAATCGAATGCCGTTCGCCCGGCGCGGCAGCTTGCGGCCTGAGCCCTGGCATAGGGACGGCACCGCTGTCGGACCATCGGCCGCGACCCGCTTTGGAACACTTATGCGAAAATGATTGCCTGCGTGGAATAAATCGACTGGAAATTTTTCCACCTTGGTGAAATGGTGAACGGCAAACAGATGACGACCCGCATCTCAAGACGGGTCGCTGGCAAGGAGACAGAGGGGGAACAAGATGGATCGCGCAGATCCATGTCCGTCCTGGACCGACAACAAGAATCGCATGAGCGACGACTGATGGCGACATTCGCGCGCGCTGGCTGGAACCGGCCATGGGCCAACCGTTCGCACGTCAATGTCGGATTTCCATGCCGGCCTGGCAGACGCCGGCGAGACACCGGTCTGCACAAGGGCCAGGGGTCCTCTGGCCTAAACACAAGGGAGAGAACACCATGAGACGTCGCAGCTTTATGATCGCAGGAGCAACTGCGGTTGCCGGGGCTACGCTATTGCCTCGAATTGCCTTCTCCGAATCCGGGCGGATCGACTGGTACACCAGTTCAGACCAGAACGTCCTCGATTTCTGGACCAACTTCGTCAAGCCAAAGTTCGAGGCAGCCAACCCCGGCGTTACGATCAATCTCGTCGATGGGGGCGATAATGCCGGACTGCAGGCGATTGCCGAACGCGCCCTCGCCGCTCTGGGAACCAACGCCGACCCCCAGGCCGACCTCTTCGAGGGCTTCGATGCACGGCAGCCGGTCGGAGCGCTCGAAAAAGGACTATGGGTCAATTTCGCCGACGCGGGAATGTCCAACTATTCCAAGATCAACCCGCTCGCCATCGCACTCGATGGCATTCCCCAGAACCTGCCCTACCGTGGATCACAGGTCCTGCTTGCCTACGACACCACCAAGCTCTCTCCGGCAGACGTGCCGAAGACCTGGGCCGACTTGATCGCCTGGATCAAGGCCAACCCCGGCCAGTTCATCTATAACCGCCCCAACAAGGGCGGTTCGGGTGGCAACTTCGTCCGTCGCGCGATTTATGCCGCAAACGGCGACGATCCCTCGTTGTTCAAGGTGGACAACTACTCCGAGGACGCCGCCGCCAAGATGCTCGAGCCGGCCTGGGATATCCTCAAGGATCTCGCACCCTCACTTATGGATCAGGGCGCCTATACCTCTGGAAACACCCAGTCGATCCAGTTGCTCGGTCAGGGCGCGGTCACCATGATTCCTGCCTGGTCGGACCAGACGCTTTCGGCCATCTCGCAGGGCGCGCTGCCCGAGACGACCGGTCTTGTCCAGTTGCAGGATCTGGGCTTCCCGGGAGGTTTTGCGCGCCTGACCATTCCGACCAACGGTGTGAACAAGGACGCGGCGCTCAAGCTGGCCGACTTCGTGCTGTCCGAGGAAATCCAGTCTGCCATCCTCACCGAGCTGGGAGGTTTCCCGGGCGTGTCATGGGACAACATCTCGGCCGATCTACGCGAGAAGTTCAAGGACGTCATCCCCGCCTCGATCCCCGTCTTCCCCGGTGGTGACTGGGAAAAGGCGATCAACGCGGGATGGTATCGCGCCGTCGCGCCGAACGTGGATCCCAATTCGTGACTGAAGCGTCCGCGGGCCGAATTCCACTCGACAACTCGCCCGCGGGCGACGACCCGGGCGCAAGGAGGGGCCGGTATGTCGGCCTTCTCCTTGTGGCCGCGCCGGTTCTTCTGGTTTGCTGGCTGATCATCTACCCGATCATTTCGGCGGTTATACGGACAGTCTGGCTGCCCGACGCCGCGGGGGATTATCGCTTGAGCCTGGAGACCTACATCTTCTTTTTCTCCGACGGATACAGCCTGAACAACCTGGGGCTGACCCTTTGGACCACGTTCATCTGTGCCGTTCTGCTTCTGATCATCTGCCTGCCGATCGCGCTGTATCTGCGGTTTGCCCTTGGCCGGCTGCCCGCCTATGTGCAGGCACTGGCCATCTTCCCGATGTTCGTGCCCTCGATCGTTCTCAGCTATGCGTTCATCCGCGTGCTCGGTCCGAACGGCATGGTGGACATCCTTCTCAATGCGGTTCACCTGCCCAAGATCAGATCACCGTATCTTACGCCGTGGGGGCCCGTGATCGGCCTGGTCTGGGATCACGTTCCCCTCACCGTGCTGATCCTTCTGTCGGGGCTGGGAAACGTCTCCAATCAATCGATAGAGGCGGCCCGGGACGTGGGCGCCAACCGCCTGGTGACCCTGTGGCACATCATCCTGCCGCGCATGGGCAATTCGATCCTCGTGGCAACCTCCTTTGCAGTGCTGGGCATATTCTCCGCATTCACGCTCCCCTACATCCTTGGACCCGCTGCCCCCGAAATGATGGGGCCATTCATGCAGCGCACTTTCAGGGAGCTTTACGACCCCACCAACGCCATAACCCAGGCGGTGGTTTCGTTCGGCTTCTGCATCGTCTTCGGACTGTTCTATGTGCGCTCCGTGGCAAGGAACAGGAGAGCCTGATGACGCTGCCCGCAACAAGAACCAGGATCGATCTGGTCGGCGTGTCGTTCGCGACCGTTCTGACCCTTACGATCATCTGTCCGCTATTGGTCGTCGGAACCTGGGCTTTCGCCAATGTGTGGCGCTATCCCGCGGTGATCCCGCAACAGTTCGGCCTGCGCTACTGGCACACGACCCTGGCGAGGCCGGATGTATGGAGCGCAATTTCCATGAGCATCAGCCTCGCCGTCATGGTGACGCTGATTTCGGCAGTCATATGTCTGCCGGCCGCCTTCGCGTTCGCCCGAATGAGTTTCCCGGCCCGCAACATCCTGTTCTTCTCCTTCCTCGCCGGGCAGGCATTCCCCAAATTCGGACTGCTCGTGGCGATCGCCGGAATTTTCCTGCAACTCAACCTCATCGGCACCTTCTGGGGCGTCGTGCTGATCCAGCTCGTGGGGACGTTGCTCTACATGATCTGGATCCCGGTGGCAGCGTTCCAGGCAGTTGACAGGCGCATGGAAGAAGCTGCGCGAGATGTCGGGGCGTCGCCGTTCCGCGTTTTCTGGTCGATCACCTTGCCCCAGGCGGGGCCGACCATCGCCGCGGCGATCCTGCTGAGCTTTGTGGGCACTTTCTACGAAACCGAGGGCGCCTGGCTCATCGGGGCGCCGGGGATCCGCACGATGCCCGTGCTGATGATTTCCTTCATCAACAACCAGCCTGTCATCCAGTATGGCGCGGTGCTGTCGGTACTGCTGTGGGTGCCGTCGTTCTTCGCCATCCTTTTCGCACGCAGGGTTGTCAATTCGGGCTCCTTTGCCCGCGGCTTCGGAGGGTAGATGGCGGTTCTGGACATACAACAAGTCACCAAGCGCTTCGGCACGGTGAAAGCCGTCGACAGCTTCAACCTCAGGGTTGAAGATGGAGAACTGGTCTGCCTGCTCGGTCCGTCCGGCTCGGGCAAGTCGACCCTTCTGCGCATGGTGGGGGGGTTCGAAAACCCGAGCGGTGGCCAGATTACCATTGATGGCGACGACGTCACGCGGCTGCCGCCCGAACGGCGCCCGACGGGAATGGTATTCCAAAGCCATGCCCTGTGGACGCACATGAACGTCTACAAGAACCTTGCGTTCGGCCTGAAGCTGCGCCGCCTGCCGACCGCAGAGATCAAGCGCAAAGTGGATGCCGTGCTCGAACTCGTCGGCCTCGCCGGCTACGGCACACGCATGACGCACCAGTTGTCGGGCGGCCAGCAGCAGCGTGTTGCGCTGGCGCGGTCGCTGGTACTCGAACCGAAGATCCTCCTGCTCGACGAGCCTTTCGCAAGCCTCGACCAGCACCTTCGGGAACGCCTGCGCGAGGAAGTGCGCGACATCCAGCAGCGGCTGAAGATCACCACGCTCTTCGTGACTCACGGCCAGGACGAGGCCCTGGCATTGGCGGACCGCATCGTCGTTATGCGAGACGGTCGGACGGAGCAGGCAGCGCGCCCGGATGTGGTCTACCGCGAGCCCGCCACACCGTTCGTCGCCGGTTTCATCGGAACGATGAATCTCGTCGAGGGCGAGATCGTTGACGGGGCCTTCGCGCACTCCGCGTTTCGGGTCCAGGTACCGGTCGCCGACGGCAAGGCAATACTCGCCGTACGTCCGGAGGCACTGGCCATTTCGCCGGCAGAAGGTGAAGGCATGGCGGTGGTTCACCGGGTCACCGACTACGGCACCCATGCTGTCGTCGACCTCGAACTCCCCGACGCAACCCGCCTCAAGGCGATGGTCGGTGAGGCCAGGGTCTGGCAGGCCGATTCCAGGGTTGACCTCTCTCCTCAGGCCTTCGCTGTATATCGGGACAACGTCGCGGTCCATCGGAGCGCCGGCGCATCATGAAGGAACCCACCTTCGTCGTTCGCGACGGACACAGGGCCTGGCTGAAGTGGCACAGGGCCCGTCGCCGACGCACTGATGCGGTTTTCACCGGGGCGCGAATCCGCGAAGGCATGGCCATCGGCGCCAGCATCGAGGTCGATCTGGTTGTTCATGCCGACCACGGTTTTGCGGTTTTGCATGACGAAGTTCTGGGACGAGAAGCCACTGGAAACGGACCTGTCGCCCAAGCCAGCGCTGAATCGCTGAGAGCCCAGTTCATCATCGGCAATGACGGGCGCCCGACGACCGAACCGGTCCGCCTGCTGGAGGACCTTGCCGGCCTTCTCGCCGACACGGGGATTCATCCGGACGCCTTGCTGCAACTCGACTACAAGCTCGACGCCCGGGCTCTCACCCCTCAAACCATCGACGGATTTGCACAGAGCGTCGCGCCCGTGGCAGGACACATGATCCTTTCCTCCGGCGATGCCGCATCCGTCCGCCTGCTTTGCGCGGCCGCGCCGGGCATACGCGTCGGTTACGATCCCTGCCACGATGGTGCGCTGGAACGCGTTTCGCAGTCCCGGGATTTCGAGGGTTTCGTCAATAGTGCCGTCATTTCATCGCCCGACGCCGAACTGATCTATCTGGCGCATCCTCTTATTACCGGCGCCGCCGCAATGGGGTTCGACATGGTGGCAGCCTTTCACGCCCAGGGCCGCCGGGTGGATGCCTATACGATTGCCACGGCGGATGCGGCCGGCCTCACCGTCGCGCGACGGTTGCTTGAATTGCGTGTCGACCAGATCACCACTGACGATCCCGAAGCGCTCGCCGCGGCGCTCGATGGAGACAACTGATGGCTGAAGACTATGGCGCCGTCCTTGCGGACATGGTTGCGACGGCGCGCGAAGCCGGCGCCCTCACCCTCAAGCATTTTGGCCGCTTCCGGGACCTCGAGATCGGTGTCAAGGGACCAGCCGACTTCGTGTCGGATGCGGACCGGGAGTCCGAACAGCTTATCCGCGGGCTTTTACTGTCCCGTTATCCCGGTTTCAGCTTCACTGGCGAGGAGTTCCCTCCTGTCGATGGCACTGACCGGGAACACCGGTGGCTGGTCGACCCGATCGACGGCACGACCAATTTCGTCAATGGCCAGCACTACACCATCTCCATCGCGCTTCGGCGCGGCAACACCACCGTATGCGGCGCGCTCTACAATCCGGTGGCGGACGAGATGTTCACGGCCATCAGGGGCCGCGGCGCTTTCCTGAACGGGGTCCGGCTCGCCGTGAGCGAAAAAACGGACGTGAGCATGATGGCCGTAGGAACCGGCCTGCCAACCAGCAACCTGTTCACGTTCGAAGGCTTCTATGAGCGGCTCGCACATATTCGCGACCCGATCGGCGCTGTCCGCATCGTCGGCAGTTCCGCGAATTCCTGCGCCTATGTCGCCTGCGGCCGGCTGACGGGATATTTCGAGGAGTCCGGCCTCGTCGACTGGGCGGTCGGCGTGTTGCTGGTCGAGGAAGCCGGCGGAATCGTCACCGACTGGTGGGGGCGTGGTCCAGAATTCTATGAACGTACCGGCTGCGTCGTGGTCGCCAATCGCGCCACGCATGCCTACCTTCTCGACAAGCTGCGCGACGCGCCCATGAAGAACGAAGCGCTTCGAGCGGCCATCTAGTGGGACAGGCAAGATGGATCAGCGACCGTTCGTAACAAGTCCTCCGTGTTATGGCGCGCCGATTGGACCTCGATGCGATTCTGACTGACCAATGGGCGCGAATCCGCACACATCGCAAGCAAACTTGAGGCGACCGGTCGACTTGCGCAGGATCAACAAGTGACCCCGGATTTCGCGCCGCCTTCAATCAAGATATAACCCCGTGACGTAGACTTGCGCCGGAAACTCCAATCGAGCATAGACATTTATATGCCCATCGAAGAATCGTCGATGAACGAGCAACGCAGCGACCTCAAGATCATCCGCCTTGCCAACACGTTCGAGGCGTTCGGCCTGGTGCTCGACTACCTGTCACGCACCCCGCCCTTTGCCGATTTCGAGCTTGGAAGTTTCGCGGGTGTGATCCGGGCGCAACTGTCTTACGAGAACCATCTGGCAGCAATGAGCGGCAAGCTTATGGTCGGGTATGCGGGATGGCTTCACACCAATGCCGAATATGCAGAAGCCTGGCTGCGCGGGGACGGGATCCTCAAATCCCTGGATGGGCGTCCCCATGATTGTGCGGCACTGACCGTCTTCGTTGTATCCGATGCTCGCGCCACGCCACGCCTGATTCGCGGCGCGCGCGAACTCAACAAAGGCATCCGCGTATATTTCAAGCGAGACTATGATGGCTCCACACGGGGCCCGCGAAAGGCTTCGGTACTGAATTTTTCATAACCAGCAAGAAAGACCCACGGTGAGAACCGGGCAGGTTGACCGCGACCATGCCTCCGTGTTCGCGATTGGCCAAACGCGAAAACCGCCAAAATTGTGGTTGTCCAACGGTTAATTCACTGTCACCATTTGGCAACTCCGCACAAAAGTTTGTCAGCAAGCCACAACAATCCGGAAGGCCTATTACTACTTATATTGACCCAAGTCATTACTGGCAGCCATAATGCCTGGGTGAATTCATTGGGAGAGTTGCGATGCGGTTTCGCACTGTACTTTTGCAATCGGCTTCTGCAGCGGCGGCAGCTGCGGCCGGTGTCAACGGCGTCCATGCCCAGTCGACCGATCCCGCGCTGCAAGGCTACACCGTCAGCGTCCAAGGTGGCGCATTGTTCAGCAACGGCATGATGGTCGACAAGTGCGGTAGTAGTGGCTGCTTCCTGCCGCCTCCATTCAGTAGCGGCTATCCAGGCGTGATCAACTTCGATCATGACCTTGGCTTCAACGCTGCGATCAGTTTACGCAAGCAGATCGACAATTACTGGGATTTCGGTGTTGGCGCTTCGGTCAACCACCTCATGGATAATACCGCCAGTACCAGCTACAGTTCCACTTTCTATGAATCCTATCCGACTTTCGGTTCGTTGCCCGGGGACTACCAGAGCGGTTCGGGAACGGTCTATGGAACGTTCACGCAGAAATTCGGTTTCCAGAGCCTGGATGCCGAGGTGGGCTACGTCCCTCACCTGACCAACGACTTCCAGTTGCGCTTCTCCGGTGGCCTGCGCGCACTTCACTACACGAATGCGCAGGACAAGACCGGCGGCCTGGACAAGTACGGATCGCAGGTCTCAGGGGGCGTCTCGGGGTCAGGCTACGCAAACGTGGGATTCGATGTTACCGGCACCTACGAATTCTTGGGCCTTGGCCCCAGGGTCGGTATCGGCATGCAGAAGCGCTTCGAGGGTTCGCAGTTCGGCATCAGCGGCATGCTTGCGGGCGCCGCGATCTTCGGCGTGGAACGTTTCCATGCATCCGGATCAAGCAGCTTCTATGTTTCGGGCAGTTCTGGCGCGAGTTCATACAGCAGTTCATATTCCGGCCCGGTCTACAGTTCGGGCGGCAGCAGCGGCAAGACGGTGTTGGACATCGAGGCGGCGGCGGGCGTCGACTACTACCTCGACGATCAGTCCAAGCTGACCGTGGGCTATCGTGCCGAGCAACTGACCAACGTGGGCGGCATGGGCTCCAGTGGCGGCTCCGGCAACAAACTTGTCCACGGGCCGTTCCTGAAATTCGAGGCGCATTTCTAGACTGCCCGCGGTGTCATACACGGCAATTGATCGCAAGGATGCGTCCGCATGCGAAGAGTGTGCGGACGCTTTGCTGTGCGGACAGAAAACATGCTCGCGATCGACCTGACCCGTGGACAACTTGCCGGTGCGTGGCGTTTGGATCCGTGCAATGTGCTCTACGAACTTGCCTTGCAACGTCCGGGAGAGAACGTTGCCCTGCACATAGGTGTCCAGCCAATACTGCTGGTGCAGGATTTCGCCGCAACCACCCACGTGCTCAAGACCAAACAGGAGAACTACCGCAAGAACCTGGGCGGGTTCACGCAATTCTTCGGCGCTAGTCGATTGACGTCGGACGGACAGAGATGGCGAATGCTGCAACGCCTGTCGCAGCCGCATATCTCGGGGACCGATCCCGCGGAGGTCACAAGGACGACGAACCGAATCTACGGACGTGCCATTTCGGAGATGCTGGCCGCGGCGACATCCGGCGGGTCCGTTCAGGTCGACACATTCATCGATCGGGCGGCCGCAAGCGTTATTGCCGAGGTGACACTGGGTTTTGGGCCGGACGATCTCGGCCCGGGCATTCTCGACGACTTCAGGACGATCTTGCGATATGCAAACCTCGTGACGTGGAACCTGCCGGGCACCGTGCCGCTGGACGACCTTCAGCTCAAGGCTCAGGCCCAAGCTGCCTCAGCGAGGATTCGCGGGATGGTAACGAAGCTGATCGAGGCGCGCAGGGTGGCAGGCCGCAACGCCGAGGAGGACCTGCTCACACATCTGGCCAGCATTCCGGAAGGCGAGATCGATCTGGTTGGCGAGATTTCCACGCTTTTGTTTGCCGGGTTCGACACAACCGCCGCAACTCTATCCTGGGCGATGCTGCTGCTGGCCAATTCGCCTACCGTACAGGATACGCTTAGGTCCGAGATCACGCGGGAAATCGGTGACCGCCCGCCCGCGCCCGACGATTTTGATCGCCTCGAGTCGCTCTCCGCTTTTGTCGAGGAGACCTTTCGCATCTTTCCTGCCATCCCCCTCCTCTCTCGTATCGCAGCCGCACCGGACGAACTGGACGGAATCAGTATTGCGCCGGGGCAGCGCGTGCTCATTTCGGTTATTGGGCTCCATATGAACCGGCGGTTTTTCCCAAACCCGATGGAGGTGGTCCTTTCGCGCGCCTCCAATATACCGGCCTGGTCGGAGGCAGCCAGCCACATCATTCCGTTCGGAATGGGACAGCGTATGTGCGGCGGCCCCCGGATTGCCCGGGCAGAGATAATGGCCGCCCTCGTCAACATACTGCAAAAAGCAAGAATCGGACTGGAAGATACCGGCCCGATCCAGTTTGAATGGCACGCGAGTCTGCGCCGCAAGGGTGGTCAGCGCCTTGTGCTTGAGCCGACGGCATCAACCGCCGCATGATCCACGCGTGCAGTCCCATTTCGATGCCGATCGGACCTGCGCCGCGAACTTTTGAGAAATGACCGCCTCATGAGACTGATGTTCAGCGCCATGAATTGCCCGCTCGACGCGAGTAGCGGCGCAGCGATCAGCATTCGGACCTTCCTTGAGCATTTTGCCCGTCATGGCGTCGACGTGCAGTCGTTCTCGGCGGGCGTATACGATCGTCCGCCATTCGCCACGCCAACTGAGAGCATCAGATCGACCGGAGCACTGCCAGTCGCGGAGCCAGGACACCCGCAAAACCTCTGGATCTGCGAAAAGGGTGGTGTGCGGCACAACATCGTACTGACGGCCTCGATGAACTACAAGCAGCTCAAGCGGGATGAATATCAACGCGTATTTACCCGCGCCCTGGAATTCATCCGCAACTACGAACCCGACGTGCTGTTGCTGTATGGCGGCAGTCCCTACGAGCGGTCCTTGCTCAAATACGCGCGGGAACACAATATCGCGACGGTGTTCTACCTCGTAAACCCGGGATACAGGGACATCACCAATTTCCAGCACGTTGACATGTTCGTCACCGACTCTGCGGCCACACGCGACCTGTTCAAGGAGCGCTTCGGGATCGCGCTTGAGGTCGTGGGCAAGTTCGTCGAACAGCCTGTGGTGCCGCCCGGGGCTGATACGCGCGAGTTTGTCACCTTCATTAATCCCACTCCTGAAAAGGGCCTGACGCTGTTCTATCGGATCGTCGAGCTTGCAGCGGAGGTACTGCCCGAAGCGCGCTTCCTGGTTGTAGAAAGCCGAGGGCACCTCGCCACCGCCGAGTCCGAAATGGGCATGCATTTCGGCCAATTCGGGAATCTCACCCGTGTCGGTCTCCAGCGCGACATGGGGGCCGTATTCGGCGCGACACGAATTCTTCTGGTTCCCTCGCTATGGCACGACAGCGGTCCCCGCGTATCCGTGGAGGCCCTGTCGCTCGGCATTCCCGCCATCGTTTCGGATCGCGGCGGCCTTCCAGAACTGGTGGGCGACGCCGGCATCGTCATTCCGCCGCCAGCGCCGCTCGTGACCAACCATCGCTTGATCCCGCCACTGTCCCAAGCCATTCCTTGGGTGGAAGCAATACGGTTACTGACGAGCGACGATCAGCTCTATGAACAGTTTCGCACAAGGGCGCGCGCGCAGTGGGAGGCGCATGACCCGGATCTCCGCCTTCCTGGCATTATCGAGAAGATTGAAACGCTCGTGGCTTCGAAGAAGACTGACGCTGCATCGTGAGCATCCAGAACCCCGCAGTCAGGATCGATCGGCTTGTCCTTCCGCTCAAGGGTACCATGTACGCGGTATCCGTTACCGTTCATGAGCCTGCCAAGGTCGAGCGTTCTTTGGTTTGTCTGCACGGCGTTGCCGGCAACAGCCACGATTTCGACATTCTGGCGCAATTCCTGGCGAGGCACGGAACACGGGTGATCTGTCCGGATATGATTGGGCGCGGGCGAAGCGGATATGCAGCCAATACCGCCGCCTACGACGTCGAAAGCTACGCCCGTCTGCTGGCCAGTGTGATCGGCGAGTATGGGGCGAAGAATGCGACCCTGCTTGGCAATGGCTGGGGCGGCCTGATTTCGCTTGCGCTGCTCTCGGCAGCGAATTTCGAGCTTTCGGGATTGATCCTATGCAATGTGCCGTTGCACTGGACTTTCGCAGAAGACAAAGCGATTCACAGGGCAATTGCAGCGCTGGAGACCGGATTTCCCGATAAGGAGAGCGCGATCGCCTACGTGCTTGCCGATCCCGAGTTCGCTTGCCTGCAGCCAGGCCTCGCGATGAAATTTGCCGAACATCGAATTCGGCAGTCCGGAGAAGGCTATCTGCTCAATTGTGACGAACAGGTGGCGGCTAGCCTGCGGGACTTTCCGATCCGAGAATTCGATTTCGGGAGAACCTTGAGTGACATAGATGCTGAGGTCCTCTTGCTTTACAGCGACATGCTGGCCAACGCGGATCAAGCCGAACTGACGCCTCTGCTCAATCGCACAAGACCGGTCACGGTCGTCGACCGGTTCGGCGAGGCGGCCGACTTCCACTTCACCCTGCCAGCCCAGCGCCTGGCAATACTTGGTTTCTTGACGACCGTCGTGGCTGCGAGACAGACCTAAGCCGAGGTTCGGAGCGATACCAACCTTGATGCAGGCGCCGCCGACAAAGACTTGGAGGCTCGGGGCGGCTCAGATGCCGAACCGGGGAATTGCGCAAATGGATGGAACCCAGATTCCGGCATCCACCGCCTGGAATCGCCAATCTGGCGCGGCGGCTCGGTGCGCATAGTTTGTCGTCGTGCCGCCAACCTGGCGGTCGGAGAGAGCGCAACCTCTAAAACCCGATAGCGATCCCGACCTACTCGGCCGGTTCGACCACAGCAGGAACGCACTCGCCTGGATCGATCGAAGAGGCCCAATCATGCGAGATGGCATGAGTATGTGTCTTGTGCAGCATGCCTCTTGCGAGGCAGGGCGGAGGCTGCTAAACACGCGCCACGTTGATCGGACGCACTCAAAGAAACCAACAGAACCTGTTGGAGGGTTTGTGGACGGTCAGACAATGCAAGGTGCTGTTCCCGGGGCATTATGTCGTTCCCGCTAGGCGCACCAGCTTCCGTCGAACGGCAAGTTCGGCTATCGTCCGGATCGGGTATTATCCGATCTGCAAGGTCCGCGCCCATCGTCTAGCGGCCTAGGACACCGCCCTCTCACGGCGGGAACAGGGGTTCGATTCCCCTTGGGCGCGCCACCCTGCCAATCGCCTCCTTTTATTTCAATGACTTAAGGCGTGGTTTTGCAAACTCCTTGCCCGAGTTTGCAGAATTTTGTTCACGATCTGACCCATCGTCACCCCCACCGGAGACACGCGCCAGCACATCGAATGCGCTGTTCGCCAGACCGACGCGGCTCGCTTCACGCGTGTAACGCTCGACCTCGCCCAGCGTCTTGTGGCCGCTGATGGCCATGATCTGATTTGGCGTGCAACCGGCTTCGGCCAACCGGCGGCATACCGCCTTGCGCAACCCGTGCGCCGACAAACCATCTGGCAACCCAGCCTCCTGTACCCGATCGCGGAACCAATTCCCGAAACCGGCGGGCGTAAACGGTTTCCCGTATCCGTTGATCAGAAATGTCATATTGCTGCGCGGCAACGTCGACAGAGCGCTCTGCAGGTCCGGGTGCAAAGGGATTGATACCACGGCGCCGGTCTTTTGCTGTGTCACCACGAGGCGACCCCCCCCCGCAGGTGCTGCCACCCCAGGCGGATGATGTCGCTGCGGCGCTGGCCGGTCGTGAGCATCAGCGTGAGTGCCAGACGCGCCCGCGAACCCGCCTCAAAATGCGCCTCAAACTGCGCAATGTGTTCCTCGGTCCAGGTCTTGAACCCGCCGGTCCTTGAACGCATCCTCTTGATGCCGAGTGTGGGATTGTCTTTGCGCAGCCCCATTTCGAGAGCCTGCCGCATGAGAATGCGCACAATGCGCAATATGCCGTTTGCCGCCTGTGGCTGATCCTGGCGCTTGGCCATCATCGCCTTAATGTGCCCGCGCTCGATCCGCGCAATCGGCTTGTCTCCGTGTTCGGCGCGAAACCGCTCGATCATGTTGCGATAGGTCTGCTTGGTGATCGGCTTCAACTGTCCGTATTCGTAGGACCGGTAGTAGGCAACCGCGACGGCATCGACACTCCCCGGCTTGATGCGCTTCTCCGATGCCGCCGGAGTGTGCGCCTCGCCCGCGGACGCTTGCTCATAAGCAGCCATGAAGGTGGGGGACCACGGCAAACCGGGCAGCGGCACTGCCTTCTCGGCGCTTGGCGGGCGATAGTACCACCGGGCTTTGCCGTATCGATCGACAAAGCCATGGCAGTATTTGGGTGGCTTGCGGCGGACGTTCTTCATGTAGTCACCTCATCCCAAGGATTGGCCTTCACAGGTTCATCCTCGCGCGGAAGATCGTCGAAAGACAAGTCGAGTTCACGCAGGTCCCAAATCTTGCGGGCGCCCACAACGCGCGGCCTGGGCATCAGCCCATCGGCCACCATTTCGTCAAACTTGCTGGGCGAGACGCCGACATAGTGCGCAGCCTGGGCGCGGTTAAGCCCGCGCACCGGCCCCGGCTGCTGGTTGGTCGACGCCATGAGAACAGCCGCCGCGCCCATCCCCTACCCCCTCGAGGCCATTTGGTATTGGTGCAGAATCATCGATGCCGAGCAGTCACAAGACTTCAACAGGGCAATGCACAGGCCGTCGAAGTTGCCGTTTGCATGTGCCGCCAACACCGCCAACGTGTGGGCGGCGCTGGGGCCATCTGAGGCCCCGGTCTGCGTGATGCCGTACGCGCCTTCACCCCACTCAACGCGTGCGACCATGCGCATGCCAAGACGCTCGCACTTCTCGGCAAGGTCCAGCAAAACCGGGGCGATAGTGATGTCGTACTCCTGCTCGCTCATGCCCCACGCTCCAGCTTCTGTGCCTGTTCCGGGCTGGCCACCTCGAAACTCGGGTGGTGCACGCCGTCCGGCGTCACGACCTCCAGCTTGTGGATCTTGAACAAGCCCCCCAGCGTCCAGTCGCAGCCCTTGCCGGGCGCATCACCGCGCCGGTGCGCCGGAGCGCCGGTCCAGCGCCCGACACAGGAAAAGCCGAGATACTTCCCCACTTCTTCGGAGGACGCGCCGGCGTCGATCAGGGACTGCGCCGATTGAACGGTCCCGCAAGCCGGGCATACGAAGGCCGCGTGCCAGCGCGATGAAACCCCCTGCCCCCGCAGTTCGGCGTCGAAATCGTCATAGGATATTGTGCGCACGTCGCTCATGCCGCCACCTTCAGTCCCTTCTTCGCGTAGATGTCGCGCAGCGCCTTCGGCCCTTCAGCCAGGCGGTCGCACTGCACAAACTCGGTGCCCTCCGGCGTGTCCCTGCACATCCAGAAATCCCCAAGGGCATATTGGCCCGTCGCCGGCTCCCAGCGCGAGAACCGGAACCCGGCCGCGCGCAACTGGCACGCCGCCACATAGGCGGCCATGACGGGGCCATAGACCCTGCCCATGTCGCCGCGCTTGACCAGACAGGTCCGCATCATTTCGGTTCGCCCTCCGACACATCGATGCGGCTGCCGTCCGCGAAATACGCGTCCCACGCCGCCCTGGCGCCGGGAGCCGGGTTCAGCGTGCCCTGGTCGATAGCCCGCACAACCGCAAGGGCGCGCTCACGCGCCATGGCTTCGCCGGCGGCGGTGAACCGATAGCAATGCGAAACCACCGGCTCCTTTCCGGCGGGGCACATGGGCCATTCCGGCGTGACGAGGAGTGGCGTGACGATTGGATAGCAGAAGGTGGTATAATCCTTCTGACCCAGCGCTTGCCCGACCACGACCATGTGCTGCCGGGCCTCTGGCATCGCCCAGGGCGCATCGTTCACGAACACGCAATGAATCGGGCTGCGATATCCGGGTGGTCGTCGTGGTGTTTCCAACCCGGCGTGCGCCCAATGAGGTTCCTGCCAAGGCGGAAGGCGCCGTCAGCGCTCCCCAGTCGGAGATTCAGAATGAGCCTGTCGCTTCAGGCTTTCGATCCGCACAGCTTCGAAGGCCTCAAGTCTCGGCAGCCGGAACCACGTGTATCCATCGTGCCGGTCCTGCATTGCATCCAACTGGCATTGTGCAACCAACGCGCGGGCGGTTGCATCCGGCGGGATATCCCGTAGTCCGATTTCAATTCCCTCAACGGGCACGGGCTTGTCGTAAAGAGTGTCCGACTGGCCGGAGAAATTGACCAGGTGAACCATGGTGTGACCGGGGCCCTTCTGTATCGTCAGTTCGATCCGGGTTGCCCCTGATATGACGACCGGCGCTGGGGGCGCATATCGGGTCGCCAGGAATGAGATGATGTGGCGGTGTTCCTGAAAGCCATGCCGGTAGTACAGCGCATCACAGTGCCAGGGCACCAAAGCAGCCCATCCGTTTCCGGACTTCTTTTCTATAATTCCGGGCAAGTCCGGGTCTGGTTTCCCGGTGGTGAAGCAGAGTTCAGGGGGTCCGAATCTCTGGGGTAGGAGAATGGCCAAATACCGGTCGGCTCCATTCTCCGTCTCGTACCGATAATATGGCCCATCAAGAAAGAACTGCTCGCAGTCAGACGGACAATAGGCGCGGTCGCCCACATTCACGGCGCAGACATAGGCGCCGCGCATATCAGGCATTTCAGATGGCAACCCGACGACCGGCAGACACTTGAGCGCATTGCCACTCCGCCGCGCGCCGTGCTCGTCGCAAAGACCGGTGCGTCCGGTGGCGACAATTGCACCTCCCCTGACGACAAAATCATCGATCACCGCTGCCTCGCCGTCGGAAAGACAAGAGACGTCGGGCAGCACCAGCACCTTGTAGCGGGCGATCCTTGTCTCGAGTTCCCCAGGCGATAGCTGTCGATCAGAAACACAATCGAAAGCAAGCCCGGATTCGCAGAGCGCACGATAGGCACCTCGGTAGGCGGCGGTCGATGACGCCAGGCCGGCCCGTGCCTCGCCGGGGCAAAATCGCTCCGCCTTGGCTGAATGATACACTGCAATATCGGCCCCCGAGACCAGGCCGGCATATGATGCTGAATTTCGGGCGTGGAACGCGAAGACGCGCCGAACATCGTCGATTGGTCGCCTGTTTGGCTGATCAAACGTGCCGAGAAAATAGTAATGTGGCTGCCCACCATTGGCGAGTTGCTGTGCGAGGCGCAAGACCTCGCAGGGCCCCGACTCCGCCTGGTAGCGCCAAGGATAGTCAAAGAAATGCGTCATCGCGCTCGAATAGGTGCCTTCACTGGCTCTCGACCGGGCGTTGCGAGCTTGCTCGCCAGACGCATGCGCCCATTCCGGAGCCGGGCGGTCAGCTGCGCGATATACCTCCTCACGGATCATATCGCCTTTCGCGAACATGCTGGTGATCGCTGCTTCCGGCCGAACGGTTCGCACCACGCCGTGGATATGATCGGCTATTTCGCGGGTTGTTTCGTCCTGGAAGCGCAAGTAGTTCCGGAAGATGGCATCGCTGTAATCCACTGCTCCCGGGATCTTTGCCCCATAGCGCGTCAAGAACTCGCGCTGGCAATTCGCGCAATTACAGTTCCCAAGATCGGTCTGGCTGTAGTCGGTCTTGAGATACCCGAACATGTTGAAGAAAACGCCATCCAGATCATAGAGCGAAAGCGCCTCCCTGAGCATCTGCACCGAATGGTCCCAATACCATCCGCCATTTATACAAGCCTGGTAGGTGTCGCTGTAGATAACCGGGGTTCCATCGCATTTCTGGAAGAACCAGTCCGGATGCGCCTGGTAGGCGACCCTGGTCGCCTTGGACAGGTCGAAGCGACCGATTACACGGATTCCGGCCTTGTGGGCAGCCTGTAGCACGGCTCCGACAAGATCGCCCCGGAGAAAAGGATTGGCGGCGTGCAGCGGCAGTTTCGTGGGATACCACGCGAATATCCCGCCCACGTTGAACAGGATCGCGGTCGCCCCGAAATCGCAGGCCTGTGCGACCAGACGTTCCGGATCCAGATTTGCGTCAATCAGGCGTAGGTTTGTTTGCACGATCCGGTGTGGAAGATGCCACCATCGCGTCGGTTCAAAAACCATTCGCGTTCCTCGCCGACGCTTCCGTTCCCACTAATGCTGGTTCACCCAAGCAATCGCGCCGGGTTCTCCACCATTACTCTTCGGAACACCGCCTCATCGCCGATGGCCTCACGCAACCCATCAAGCAGCCTTGCGGCGTCGGGCATCATTCCCCCAAATGCAATGAACGGCCAGTCACTTCCCCAGACAACGCCGTCCGGATTTGCCCGGCACAGGGCACGCGTGAATTTCCACGTATCCCGATAAGGATCGGCTTCGCGGGAAAAACGGAACTGCGAGCTGAGTTTCACCGTAGCCTTGCCTTCGCCGACAAGCCTCAGAAGTGCCTGGAAACCTTCCGCCTCGGTCCCCTCGGCCGGGTCGGGAAAGCCATAGTGCTCCACCACCACCGGCACCCCAAGATTGGACAGATACTCATATTCCGAGTGCATCGACGCCATGTCGAGCATGAGTGAGAAATGCCAGCCGACCTCTCGAAAACGAGGCGCCAGGCCAACAAGGTCTGCCGCGCCGTGCATCGATGCGGATCCAACGTTCACGCGGGCCCCAATGAAACCCTGTGCCGCCAGTTCCACCAGGACATTCACCGGCCAATTGAAATCGATGAGGGCCGTTGCGCGATAGGTGGGCCCAAGGATCTCGAGGGCTTTGCGGGTGACGGTGTTGTCGCTCCCATAGGCGTCGCCCGGATGCGCTATCAACCCACCTGAAATCCCCAGAGCCTCGTGTTGGGCGCGCAAGGCTGCCACATATGACTCAAAGCTCGCCTCGACCGGCGTGTACCCACGCCCAGTACGCAGACGGTATTCCTGCGGGGATCCGAATATATGGAAATGGCAGTCAATGCTTCCAACCGGCAGTGCAGCCGCCGGTGCACGCAGATCAGTCGTCCAGTGTTGGGAAGGAGCCGGCACGTTGTACCTCCTGGTCAGCTTGCGGTTTCACGGTTCGTCGGCTCCGGATGGAACCGGGCGGTCCACTCGGCGCGATACTCCGAAAATGCCGCCGTAGCCTCGATCCTGGAGAGAACCTCGCGCTCGACCTCACTCATGGGGCCGCTGTCAAGGTAAGCGATATTGGAGCGCAACTGGTCCGCTGTCGCCACTCCCGCCAATATCGTTGAGGGATTGTTCGACGCGACCCATTTCAGGGCGATTCCGGCCAAAAGGGCACGGTCCGCAATTCCGGCCTCTTCCCCCATCCGGAAGAGCTTTGCCTTCATGAACGCCTCGCGGAAAACGATACCCATGCCGGCCTGGCGCACCTCGGGCAACAAAGCGGCCAGGGCGCTGCGCTCGCCGATATTGAAATCCAGGTTTACGCCGTCGAATACGCCGCTGCGGACCATTTCGAGATAGGTCTTCTCACCTGAAAAACTGTCGGCGACCGCAAAGCCGATCAGCCCCTCTGACTTCAGTCGACGAAGGTTTTCCCCGACTCGCTCGAGAAAATCAGGATTGAGATCGAGCGCGCGCTGGAGAATTCCGATGTTGAAGAAATCGATGCGCTCGATCCCCATGAGTTCGAGGATGCGTTGCACCTCGGCCTTCAGGCCGGCGTAGTCGAGCATTTGCACGTTGCCATCGTCGTATCCGTAGCACATGCCCTCGGGCCGGGTCTGAATGTAGATGGGATATGGAGGCGGATTGTCCCTGAGATTGCGACCCAATGCCTCTTTTTCGGAGTCTATGGTGACGTCGAAAAAGTTGATTCCAAGATCGAATGCCGCGCGAAGCACTGCCACGCGTTTCTCGCCACCATACCCTTCACCCACGTAACCGCGTGTTACCGCGAGCGCCATGTCTTCGTTGAAGCCACGGGACGAGCCGGAAGGCAGATATTCGTGCCCACCGATCGCGGCCCGCGACACTCGCACGCCGGTCTTGCCGAATTCGGCATATTGCATTGCAGTGCTCCTTTATGAACGCCACACATCTGGACGCGGACGCCGGTTGCTGATCACTCCGGACCGCGCGACACCCGCGACACGATCCAATACGGAGAATTGGCGAGATCGGCGTCGAGGCCCGGCGCAAGGGATCCACCGCGCGCCGTTTGCAGTTCGAGATAGTATTGGAGGGGATAGATCCCGGTCAGATATCGGCCCGGCACGATGGATTGTGCACCACCGTCTTTCAGGTCAACACTCGCTTCTTGCCAGCGCTCCGCCTGATTCAGGGCGCGATAGCGCAAGGTCGCTGCGCGCACTGCGCCGGGGAGCCTGAAATCCAACCTCAGGTCGTCGCCGGCGGTGTAGCCCGCGGGCACCGAATGCTCCCAACCATCAATTCGCGCGGTTCGATAATCCTGCGCTAGCGTGAGTAATCCGCCGGTCGCCGACCGCTGTTCAGAAGGCAAGATTGATCTCAGGCGGCGCTGCAATTCCTCGATGTCGTCGTCAATCGCAAAGAGCCGGTCTTGCCAATGACCGCGAAGCCACTGCTCCATCCCATAGGTCAAGTCGAAGTGGTAAACCCGAGCAGTATCGGATGCGGCTTTCCATGCATCGCGCGCGGTTCGATAATGCGCAACAGCCTTTTCGCCTGCCTCACGATCCCCTGCCCGTTCCAGTACCGACCATGCGATCCCTGCTCGAATCTTGGCCGCAAAGAACCGCCCCAGATGTCCGAGGATCTCCGCGTCGATGAGCAGGCGCGTCTGCTCGGCAGACCAGTCCGGACGTTCCGCGCTTCGAACGCTGGAGAGAGCTGCATCGGCTTCCCTCTGCAACCATTCGGCCACATCGGAAGGCGTATAGCGGGGCGAAGTCTTTGGGCCCTCAAGCCATTTGACGAATTCATCGATACCCATGAACAATTGCGGATCGAGGGCGCCTGCGCCATTGAAAGTTTTGGGATCGGCCGTGTCATATCCGTAAGGCAATGGAGGCGCCTTACGAACAATCGACATGTTCAAATAGAGTTCCGGCCAGAATGTATTGTTGCAGGGCGATGGACTGTGCGCGGTGGTCAGCAGCAAGAGGATGCGGCTGGCGTGGGCCAACGCCCCTTCTACGCGGACCACATCCGATGGCGCACAAGACCTCGACAGGTGGCGCCGGGTCGCCTCGGGGGCTTCATCGGGATCGTAGAGCCTTCGTCCCCAAACCCGGTAGGTATATCGAAACTTGTCAAAATCGAATGCGGTCCTGAGAGCCTCTGCGGAATACCCGCTTCGGCCCAATCCGAGTCCGGTGCCCATGCGCCCCTTGAACGACAATGGCTCGCACCACTCAATGCCATTGGCACCGGCGATCGAGCCTTGGCGGCCATACCCCGCCGCCAGGACCGGATCACCCCAAACAAGATGTCTTTGCGTTCCGGGCCAGATTCTGAACATCACCTTGTATGAGCGGTCGTGCTTGAGCAGGTCGCCATAGGAATAGCGCAGAAATTTGCGACTTCCCTCGCTGAACCTGAAAAGCGCCTTGCTCTCATTTTCTGGTGGCCGTTCGAGCTCGCGGACCGCCGCCTGATGGTAGGGCAGTCCCATATGCTCTCCGGTGTATTTGGGCGACAGGGTAACCTCCAGTCCCGCCGCTTGGGCAGCGTCCAGGATTTCCGCGTCTATGCCTTTGGCATGCAGATCAACGCTCACGGGCCGCCCGACCGATGCAATGCCCTCGAACATTTCGCGCCAGAAATCGACATTCCCTTCCTCGACGCCGCCCTCGATGTGAACACGGAACGTCAGACCGTCGATCTCCGGCACCTCGACAAGCAATCGCACGACCGCCGCACGGCAATAGGCCGCGTGGTTTTCCTGCGTGATGCCTTCGACGAACCAGTTTGCGTGGGGCGTCTTGAAATCGTAGGCTTGAGTCCAGAGCCCGAGCTGGAAATGCAGGCCACGCCTGTGCGCAGCTTTTGCCGCATATCGCAGGCTTTCCAGATTTTGCTGTCGCTCGGCATCGGGGAAGTTGCGGATCGAGACCCCAAATTCCGGGAGATCCACAAGGTAGGGATACGCCAGATAGAAATAGACGTCGCTATTTTGCCGATGATAGGGATAATTGTACTGAAGACCAGTCAGAAAACATACGCGGTTAAATCGACTTTCAGCCAGGACATCCAGGTATGCGTCCCAGAATTCCTTGCTTCTGAACCAGGGTAAATCTTCCACATCACTGGAGAACGGGCGGGCGATCGACCGGATTTCGAGCGCCGGACTCTGCGCAACCGGATGGTTGATGACCAAGGCTTCATGCCACGTGTTGCCGGTCGCCAGGCGGTCGACCAATTCCAGAATGGCATGAACCAATCCACGAGAATCTCGACCAATTGCCACCGTCTCATTTGGCGATGGACTATACAGGAGCAGGCTTTCCGACGACTCCGGCAGGCGCGGCCCCTCCTTACCCGCCGATGCGGCATAAGAAGGTCCACCAAGCTGAATGACATGGGATTCCGGCAGTCTGCATTCCGCAACGACCGCACCAGCAGTTCTCACCGCGGTCGTCAGACGTTCCAGAGCCCAATCAACGGATTCGCCTTGTACTATCGGATCATCCTTGTGCCTTTCAATCCAGACTGAATTGCTGTCCGGCACAATCGAGGGATTGGAGACTGTCACGGAGTGCAGACCCGGTACACGCTGCGCACGCAACGTGCTAAGTTCGACCAAGGATTGAAGAGCGACACCATTTTGACCCATTCACCTCAATATGTGTACCACTTCTGAATAATTGGTGCTAATAGGTGTGTCAAGTGGTGCAAATCGGCGTTAGTTGGGTTTGGAGGGTGGATGGTCATGGATGAGCAAAAAGCAGCCGCAGCGGACGGCGTGCCCGCATTCCAGGCAGTGCCGGCGGATATTGCCTATCGCCATGTTTCACAACTGATCCAGCAGGCAGACGCGGGCGAACGCTTGCCGAGCGAGAGATCGATCGCTGAGAGTATCGGCGTGAGCCGTCAGGCCGTGAGGGCGGCTTTCAACAGGTTGCACAAGGAGGGCCGGATATCACGCAAGATTGGAAGCGGCTCCTATGTGCAGGCGGCGCATGGCGGCGCGTCACGGCTGTCGGTCGCGCCGGATGTCGGAATGATCGACGTCATAGAGCTGAGATCGTTGCTGGAGCCCGGGATCGCGGAATTGGCGACGGCGCGGGCCCGCGCGGATGACTTGCGCAAGATCGTTCAACGCCTTGCTGCGATGGAGGCTGCCTCGGACCACACCGCCTTCAAGATTGCTGGATACCAGTTTCAGCTCGCTGTCGCAGAGGCCACGCGAAATCCATTGATCGTCGCCGTCTATCAGATGCTTATTGAGGCGCGTGAGCAACTGGGCTGGCATCAGCTTCAAAACCTCAGCGACACGGCCGAGACCCGGCACAGGCTGGTCTCTCGCACCAACGATTTCGTCGATGCCCTATCAAGCCGGGATCGTCGCAAGGCGGTCGAGATCGCACGACAGCGCGTCCGCGACATCGCTGATGCAGCCATGGGGCCAAGACCGCCGCAATCCTCCATCGGCGGCGACATCAACGACTGACGCCCGTTCTCACATGCCTGCGATGCAGAATACCGCTCTGTCCTTAGCGTTTTCGGCAATGAAGTCCCAATCGTAGGTGACGCCAAGGCCGGGCCCGTCGGGCACTGGAACCGTTCCGTCTGGCTCGATACTCTCCAGATCGTCGCTGTAGCCGCCGGAATGATAGTGACCGGTGAAGTGGCCACGGTTGGGGCCGACCAGCGACATCTCGTAGAAATTGGTGTTTCGGATTGCCGACATCAGTGCCCGTTGCGCTGGCCCGGAGGCATGCAGTTCCACATCAAGGCCCATGGCTTCGGCAAATCCGGCTATCTTGCGTGCACCGGTGATACCCATGTCAAGATCGGGATCCGCCCTTACAAAGTCCGTCCCTCCGGCCGTTACCAGATTGGCCACCGATTGAAGACCGCGCACGTGCTCACCAATCAATAACGGCGTGGAAATCAGTTCCCGAAGCCGTCGGTGGGCATGAGCGGACTGTCCTCCGTCGGCGAACGGGTCCTCGAGCCAGAAAAATCCGGCATCGTCGCAAGCGCGCCCGAGTGCCAGGGCATCGCCGAACGTGTGGAGAGTACAGCCTGGGTCGATCATCAGGGTCATTTCGCCCCCAAGCGCGGTACCAAGCGCGCGAACAGTTCGGATTTCGCGTCCGACGTTCCCATCACTCCAGCCATGCATCTTGAAGGCACGGTAGCCCATACTGCGGCATTCCCGAGCAAACGCGACGTAGTCCGAAGGCTCCGACAGGCCGCCGCCGCCCATCCATGTGCTCGCATATGCCGGCAACCGGCTGCGCGAGCCTCCCAGCAAAGCGCTGACAGAAGTCCCAAGCCGCTTGCCGGCAAGGTCCCACATCGCGTTGTCGAACACTCCGACGCCAGTCCTGTCGGTCTTGGCCAGGCTTCGCTTCATTTCGGCGTGGAGCCGCTCGCGCTCATACCAGCCAAATCCGATTAGCCGACTTGCGACCTTGCGCGCCTGCCCGATCATGAAGTCGGCGCCGCCAACATACTCCCCCCGCGAGCCATCTTCGGTCTCGATGGCAACGGCAAGCCGCGTGCGCAGAGAGCGCGCGCCATGCTGGTCGATCCAGTCCCCCGTAGACGGCACGGCCGCGACATTTTCCATTGGAAAGGAAAAGACCGTGAGTTCTACCTTCGCAATTCGCTCACCCGGTTTGACCAGGTCGGCCGCATTCATCTTGCATCTGCCTCAGGCAATGGCGAATCTGCGTGAACGAGCCTCATTTCCAAAAGTTCCAGCCAGAACGCGCTTGGAATGCGTGCATGATAGCTCCCCACATTTGCATCGACTTCCTGTGGTGAGCGCATTCCGGGTATGACTGAGATGACGCTTGGGTGGGCGAGCGCGAACTGCATTGCCGCATCCCCCAGGCGTATCGAATGGCGGCCAGCCACACTCTCGAGAAGCCTCACCTTCTCAACCACGGCGGGCGGCGGCGGACGGTACGAATAGGTTCCGATTGCGACGCCCCGCACAAGGATGCCAGACGCGTAGATGCCGCCCAGAATGACCGGGACACCGCGCCGCGTGCACAGCGGGAAGAAGTCTTCAAGTCCATTCTGGTCCAAGAGATTGTAGGGTTCCGCCAGAAGCACGACATCAAGGTCGGTTTCACCGATCAATTCGATGGCCGATGCCTTGCGGTTCAGGCCCGCGCCGATCGCCTTGCAGACGCCTGTTCGCCGCAGTTCCTGAAGCGCCTCATAGCCACCGCGATCCAGAAGATCCCGCCGATGAGCGCCGCGGATTTCAGGATCCGGGTGCATCTTTTCGTCGAGATCATGAATGAGCAGTATGTCGAAGCTGACAATACCCAACCGCAACATTGACTGCTCAACGGACCGCATGATGCCATCACGCGAATAATCGAATTCGGCCCGGAAATTCAGTTTCCTCAACGACTCTTCGCCGCTGGCCTGCGGGGGTGGCAGGGCATCGAGCACGCGCCCCACCTTGGTCGACAGCGAGAAGCTGTCTCTCTTGCGTTCTCGCAGCACATTGCCGACCCGCAATTCGCTGCGGCCCAGACCGTATGCCGGGGCGGTGTCGAAGTACGCTATGCCCGCCTCAAGAGCGCGCTCCAGAGCCGCGCCACTCACCGACGGGGCATCGACGCCGCCAACGCCGCCAAGCGGCGCCGCGCCGTAACCGAGGCGGCTCAAGTGAACGCCGGTTTGACCAAGTGCAATGGATCCGATCATGTTTCTATGACGATATAGTCCCCCTCAACCTCCACCTTGAAGGTTTCAGCCACATACGGGCCTTCGGCCAGTTCGCGCCCCGTAAGGCAGTGCACCGCAAAATCGCGCGCCTTGAAGCGTTCAGGATCGCAGTAGGACTTGCCGCTCCGAATGTCGAATTCCCATCCATGCCAGGGACAACGTACAAATTCGCCCGGCCGCGACATCGTGACTGCGCCCGGCTCGTCGGCCTCTATCAATCCTACCTGCATGCCCGCGGAAAGGGACCCGCCGAGGTGAGGACACCTGTCGAGGATCGCAAAATATTCACCGCCGAGACGAAAAAGCGCTATCGGCTTTCCATCGGCCTCGACCAGTTTTCGGCCCGCCCGATCCACTTCCGCTCGCGTGGCAACCACGTGCCGCTTCATAATCCCAACCTGTAGACGCGCATTGCATTGCCGCTCAAAATCTTCGTTCGCGCTTCCGACCCGATACGGCCCGGCAAGACGCGGGCGGGATCGTCGAAGTCCCAATGCGGATAGTCGCTTGAGAACATGATCCGTTCCACGCCAATCCATTCGATGATTTCCATCAGATGCCGCCGCCGTTCCGGCTCCTCGATTGGCTGGGTCGCAACGAAGAGATTGCGGCGAAGATATTCGGAGGGTCGCATCTTGAGATGACGCATTTCGGAACGAAAGCGGTCGAAAGCCCGGTCCATGCGCCATTCCAGGGAGGGTAGCCACGCAAAGCCGCCCTCCAGACTGACAATCTTGAGCGTCGGGAACCGCTCAAAGACACCCTCTGCGACAAAACTGGCTATCATCCCCTGGCATGCGGCCGAGTGCGACGTCATTTCCTCAAGATAGTAGGATGGCCAACCCGCCGGGGTCGGCGCATGTCCTGGAGACCCGAAAACGTGAATTGCGACAGGAAATCCGTGCCGTTCGGCGGCCTCGTATATGGGCCAATACCGACGTCGACCCAATGGATCGGCAGTTCTTGTCAGCAGCAGAACCTGCGCGAAATCGGGGGTATCTGCCCATCCCTCTATGATCTGCGCTGCTACCTCGGGTTGTTCGATGGGGACAAGTATGGACGCCTTGAGCCTTTGATCCTGGCTTGTCCACCGAACACGCTGCCATTCGTTCATCGCCTGACAGACAGCAACGGCCAGGTCGGGATTGTTCTCTGTCTGTCCTGAATAGCGCAGCGGACTGAGCAATGAGTATCTTATGTTGAGGGGATCGAGATACTGGCGCCGCATGAATTCGAGATCGCTACCCGCGACCTGCCCCGGGGCGGGGGCCGCGTCCTGCCGGTGCGCCTCGGGCACCGCCTTCGGATATTCGCCGCCGCCGCGGCCGCCCGGCCCGAGTTCGCCGAGCAATTCCCACATTCGCCGGGGCATGTACGGGCGGATTTCATCGGCGCTGGCAAGACCGGGGTGAACGTCAACGTCTATGATGGGTTCGCCGATCTTGTCGGCAACGGCATCGCGGGTCTCAGGCATGTCGAGCATAGTCACCGTCCCAGCCGCGAATAGGTTGCGTGCGGATTTTCGACCGCCATGCGCGCGAGTTGCGGCACAGAAATGCCCGGCGGCACCGGGTCGGAGCCGTCGAAATGCCAGGAAGGGTAGTCTGACGAGAACAACAGCATTTCATCGGAGCCCAGATGATCAAGGACGCGTTCAAATTCGGACGAAGTGGCACCCGCATCGAATGGCCGCAAGGTAAGCCGAACATGGCGGCGGATTGTCTCTGCCGGCGGCTCCCTGATCCAGGGCACTTCGATCCGGGTTCCGCGCCAGAACTTCGACATGCGCCAGCCAAAGGACGGCAGCCAGGCAAATCCCATACCCGACAGGACAACCCGCAACTCGGGGAAAGTGTTGAACACGCCATGGGAAACAAGGCTGGCCAACTGCGCCTGCCCCGCCAAGGCATCGTCAACCGCGAGTTCGAAATGATAGGTCGGCCAGCCTGAAGGTGTGGGAGGATATCGGCCCGCACTGCCCGCGTGCAACATCACCGGTAGCGAGTGGGCTTCCGCCCGCTCCCAGATCGGGCGATAGATCGGATGCCCGTATGGCAGGTCGCCCGAGGCCAGCATGAGTATCTGCACGAAACGCGTATCGGCCGCACAGCGGTCGATCTCGATCGCGGCTGCCCGGGGGTCCTGGGCGGGGACGACAATCGACGCGCTGAGTCTGGTATCGCATGACAACCAATGGCTTGCGACATAGTCATTTACCGCGGCGGCGAATGCAGCCGCCATCGGCGCGTCGTGGATTCGCTGGACAGGATACAAGGCATGGACGATGGCCCTGGACACTTTACGCTGATCCAGCACACGCGATACGAGATCGACCGCAGTGCCCCCGGGCACACCGTCCTCGCCCAACCAATCGGGCCGACACGCCGCGGGGCTGTCCGGCTTGGCACCGATATGGCCAAAGCCCTTGATGCCGCGCAGGCGCACGATCTCTCGCCAGGCCTCGGGCAGGTAGGGGCACAGATCCTCGACAGTGGGAACAGGCAGATGCACGTTGCAATCGACTGCACCTTCAGGAAGGTTCAAGCGCATGTCTCCACCATGAACTCGCCATCCTCCGACCTTGTTCTGACCGGCCGCCGCGGCAGGGCAGCGATCTCTCGCGTCAATTCGCCAACGTCCGCACCGTCGCCCCAGGTTATGTCCGGGTCCGGCCAGGGCACCGAGCCTACGAGCAATTTGGTGTAGGGATGGCTGGGATGGCGCAGCACCTGGGCGGGCTTCCCCGCCTCGACCACATCGCCCTTGTGCAAGACAATGACGTGGTCGCTGACCCGGTGTGCGGTGACCAGGTCATGGGTAATATAAATGATGCTTATGCCGTGTTCGTCCCGCAGGGATCGGATCGCATCCAGAATTGAAACACGCAACGACGCGTCGACCATGCTCACCGGCTCGTCAGCGACAAGCAGTCTTGGCCGCAGCATCAAGGCACGCGCGACCATTAGCCTCTGACGTTGTCCTCCGCTCAACTGGTGGGCAAACCGATCGAGGATTTCACCCGGGTTCAGCCCAACCTTGGCGCACGCTTCCTCCATCAGGGGCTGCGCATCGACTTGAGTGCGGGCAATGCCGAAGTTCTTCAGCGGTAGCCTCAGCGTCCTGTCCACCCGGTAGAACGGATTGAAGGTGCTGTACGGGTCCTGAAAGACCGCCTGGACATGCCTTCGATACTCACGCAGCTGTGCTTCACTCATGCGGGAAGTCGAGACGCCATCGAACAGGATGTCGCCACTCGACGGCTTGCTGAACCCAAGCACCAATGAAGCCAGCGTCGTCTTCCCACTACCGCTCTGCCCCACGATCGAAATGATCTGGGGGTCCTTGCCGCCCAGCACGAGATCTATCGGCTTCAGAGCAACGACTTCCCCGCCCTGACCGTAAGGCGCCTGGTAAACCTTGCTGACACCCTTGAATTCAAGAAGAGGATGGTCCGCGACGCGCCTTGCAGCGGGCGATGCGCTTGAAGTCCTGGCCGGCGGGTCTTCATCGAGCCGGGGAACCGCGCCGATCAGCTCTTTTGTGTAAGCTGCACGCGGCGCGGCAAAAATCTGGCGCACCGGCCCCTGCTCCACCACCTGACCGGCCTGCATCACCACGACCGATTCCACGCTTTGAGCCATCAGACCCATGTCGTGGCCAATCAGGATCATCGAGCTCTTCAACTCGGCCCGCGCCCTTTGAAGCGTTTCCATGATCTGGCGCTGGGTTACGACGTCCAGGGCGCTTGTCGGTTCATCGGCGATGATGAGATCGGGCCCAAGAGCGGTCGCAATGGCGATACACACCCGCTGCTTCATTCCACCGCTCAGTTCATGCGGAAAACGCTGAAGGACATCGGTCCCCAGTCCGACGCGATCCATCAGCTCGGCCGCGCGCTGGTCCAATTCGCGTGTTGTCAATCTCACGCCATGCTCCTTGAAGACATGGGCTAGCGACGATCGCACGCGGATAACCGGATTGAGAGAATTCATGGCCCCTTGAGGCACATAGGCGATCCGGCGAAGACGGAAGGCCGCATGCGCCTCAGGTGACAAGCTCGCAAGATCCACGCCATCGAAAACGGCGCTTCCGCTCACGACACGTCCGGGCTCGCGTAGCATGCCCATCAGGGCCAGGGCCGTTGTGGTCTTGCCCGAACCCGACTCCCCCACCAGGCCCACGGTGGCACAGCGATCGACGGCAAAGGTGACGTCCTTGGCGGCGTCGACTTCCATGACCCGCGTGCTGTAGCGCACGCAAAGCCCGTTGAGTTGCAGCAGCTTTTCGCTCATGTACGTTTCCGCAGTCTGGGATTGGCGAATTCGTCGAGCCCGATGGACACAAGGTACATGCCAACGAACAGGATGATGAGGACGATCAGCGGCTCGATGATCCACCACCAGAGCCCCCGCACGAACGCGCTTTCGGTCATCATCCAGTAGACCGTCATGCCCAATGTCGGCTCCTGCCGCGGGCCGAGCCCCAAAGCCTCCAGGCCGACGGATGCCAGAACGGCACCAGCAACCGCTGCGACCAGCGTGGCGCCCAGATACGGCAGCAGGTTGGGGATCATGTCGAACAGGATGATCTGCCAGCCACGGGAGCCGGACATCCGGGCCATCTTCACATATTCGGCCTCGCGCATGACCAGGACTTGCGAACGGATCTGGCGTGTCGGTTCGCGCCAGGCGAGCGCCGCGATGACCAGCGCCATAGACGTCGAGCTGATAATCCCCTGCAAGGTCGATGCGAGAATGATGAGCACCAGAAGGCCGGGCACTGTAAGCACGATATCAACGACTGTGCGAACGATCCGATCGACCCAACCGCCATAGAAGCCGGCGGCGAAAGCGAGCAGCGTGCCGATCGCGACACCGATCGCTCCGGCAATCAATCCCACCTTCATGGTCAGGACTGTGCCCAGGATCATTACCGCCAGCAAGTCTCGCCCGGCGGTATCGGTGCCAAATGGGTGCCCGGGCATCGGGGGTTGGGCAACAGGCGCCGATAGCGGGTATGCCAGCCGCGTGTCCCAGAATATCTGCCCGCCCAGGGAAAACGCCACCAGGACCAGCAACAGCACCATGCCGATCAAGAGATTGGGGTTCGCGATCAGGTAATACCATCCAAGCCGGAGCCGCCGGCCCAGCGCTCCGGTGCGCATGGCGTAGCTCAATTCCGCCGATTTGGTCATTGCATCTTCACTCATAGCTTGACCCTCGGGTCGATGACGGGTCCGAGCAGGTCCATGAGGAACATGGCCAGTGCCACCATGACGATGATCATGAGAACGACCCCGTAGATCACGAAATAATCCGCGCCCTCGATGGCCTGGAATAGCACCATGCCAAGCCCGGGGTAGCCGAACACGCGTTCGACCAGAACCGCCCCGCCCGCGATATGACCGATATGGAGCGCGAGAGTGGTAATCTGGGGCAACATCGCGTTGCGCACGCCATATCCGAGGAACCGGCGCACAGGCCCGATTCCATTGGCTTCGGCGTAGACCATGTAGTCTTCACCCTGCACCGTCACCATCATCCCGCGCATCGCCAATGCCCAGGTGCCGACCGACGTGAGGACAATTGAAAGTGCCGGCAGCAACGAATGGTGCAGCACATCCGCGATGTAGCTCCAATCCATGCTTGGAATGGCAAACATCGAGTATCCGCCCGACAGCGGAAATATCCGCCAGATGAAGGCAAACAGATAGATCATCACCAATCCCAGAAGGTAGTAGGGCAAGGCGGCCAGAACCATGAAGCCGGGCACGAGGTACTTGATAATTCGCGCCGAGTTCCGCCAGGCCACCAGGGCTCCAAGTACCGACCCCAACAGGAATGCGATGATCGTCGAGGTAAAGACCAGCCCGATCGTCCACGGCAGGGCGTTGAGGATCATGTCCGAGACCTTGGTGGGGTAGAATGTGATCGAGTAGCCAAGGTCGAAGGTGGCCAGCCCCTCGAGATAGTTGAAGTACTGAACCATTATCGGCTTATCGAGGCCGAACTTCTCGTTGTAGGCAGCGACGAGTCCGCTGATGTCGTTCATTTGGGCGCCGTTCTCGGCATGCTCCATGATCTTGTCCTCAACCGGGTTTTTCGGCGCCAGCTTTGGCAGGACAAAATTGATGGAGGCGGCCGCGATGATCACCACGAAGAGCATGATCACACGTTTGACTATCGGTACCCAGGGCATCAGCGAACTCGCGGGTTAGGTGTGGCTGAAAGCCACGGTCATTGGCTCAGTTGCCGGCCTTCTGCAGACCATGGACGACGAGTCCGACTGTCCAGTGCCCATTAATGGGAGGGGCATAGGGGTTGTCTTCGTTCGGCCAGTTGGTCCAACGCTGCGTACTGAAGGCGACCTGATTGTACCACTGCGCGATCGGGATATTGATCACGTCATCCATCCAGATCTCAACGAAGCGCTTCACCAGCGGGCGGATCCGCTCGTCGTTGATCGGCAGCTTCTTGATCTCCTCGGCCAGCTGATCGACCTCAGGGTTCTTGTAACGCGCATAGCGTGACGAGGATTCACCGATCGGAGCCGCATACCGACTGTCGAAAAGTTCGAGCGTGTCATATGGATCATAGGTGCCGCCGTTGAAGCCCCAGAGCATCAACTCCGCCTTGCCCGCCGTCATGACGGCACGGTAGTCGGGCCTGTTGGCAAAGGTGATGTCGAAACCCGCCCTACGGAACTGCTCGGCAATGATCGGTCCCATCGGATCGAGCGCCTTTGCACCGATGATATTGGCACTCAACCGCACGCCGTCCTTGGCCCAGAAGCCGTCGGCATCCTTGGCATAGCCAGCTTTCTCCATGAGTGCCGCCGACTTGTCCACGTCCTGCACGTTCAGTTCGTGCTCCTTGGCCATCACCGTCGCATCCTCAATGTAGGGCTGGAACGCCTTGAAGTCGGGGAACGGCGATACGAGCAGCTTGGACGCACCCTCATGCACGATATCGATCACCTGCTGGGGATTGAGCGCGTAGCGCATGGCGAGACGAACGTTCTTGTCCTGGAATTTTTCCAGGCCGAGGTTGAACCACAGTGCGGTTGGCCACCAATCGGTGTAGCCGTACGGAGGCTTGTCGCCGGTGAAAGTGGTGATGATGTCGGGGCGCTGCGCCAGCATGCTCTTGATCACGGGAATGGATTCGCCACCGCCCCAGTCGATGTCGCCGGCCATGAGCGCTTGCGCCCGTTGCTGGATATCCATGCCGGGCACGGTGATGATCCGCTTGGGCACCGGCAGACTGCTGTAGTACGCGCCGGCCTGATCCCCCCAAACGCCGTCCTTTGTGCCCCACCAGTCGTCGCGGCGGTCCATAATGATCCGCTCGGGCTTCGCGTCCACTACCTTGTACGGGCCGGTTACGACCGGCCAGCCCTTGGCGAGATCGAAGTTGTTGAAGTTTGCCGGATCCTCGACCTTTTCCCAGATATGTTTTGGCACAGGGAAGAAGCCGGTGGTGAAGCTCACGGTTAGTATTCGCAGCACGAAACGGGGATCGGGTTGTTTCAGATCGAAGCGTACTGTGTGCGGGTCGACAACATTGACGCTCTGCACCGCCGTTGCCACCAGCGTGGAATCGAGCAGATCCTTCTTGCCCTCACCGTTCGACCGAAGCAACTCAAAGGTGAAGGCCACATCGTCGGCGGTGAAAGGCTGACCATCCGACCAGGTCACGCCGTCCCTGAGACTGACCGTTACCTGCGTGTAGTCATCATTGAAGGTGTAGCCGGTCGCGAGGAACGGAATAACGTCATTGTTCAACTGATTCCAGTAAAACAGAGGTTCGCTGGTGAATACGACGTGGTTGCGCAAGTCATTTCCCGCCGAGAACGGATTCATGTTCTCATAATTCTTGTAGGCGGGCCCAGTCGGCCAAGATTCCGATACCAGCGTGTCTTCCCTTGGCACCTGGTCCAATGCCAGGGCGACGGTCGGCACCAAAGCCGCGCCCGCCAGCAATGCCAGCGTCGCAGCAAACCTGGCGGTGTGCGATCGCCAATCCCTCAGTCCCTTCATTGCAGATCTCCTCCTTCGGCCCTCTTTACGATCAGGCCATCCCATTTAGCACGGCAAAGCTATCTGCACCCCAGATCAAAGTCAACCAAATGTGTATCACTTTATCCCAGTTAGTGCAGGTTTGGGTTAAATTGGATCGTGCACCCGATTTTAGTGTTCGACCTGCAGTGCCCTGAATCTGCGCCTGCTTGCGTTCATATCATCGGGTTGTTCTGGCGCGCAGTCCATGGCTGCAGGCGGGTATAAATATTCATGTTGTCAATGAGCCCCCTCATTGTGAGCACGGCACCGCCAACAGCGGATGGACAATCGCGTCAAAGGTTGCATTCGGTTGCGATTGGTGCAAATGTCCTTGGCCAGAGCGAACCTCTGGGTTAAAATGGGTACGCCATTTTACCGGATTGCGGCGCGATCATTCATTTCACCCCTACCTTGTCATCCGACCTGGAGAACGCCTTGCAGATAAACCACGCGGTGATTTGCCTCGACCTGACGATGGAGGAAGAGGGCCGACTGCGTTCTGCCCTTGCCCCATCGATCTGCGAGTTCGTTTCCCCCGAGAATGCCGTGGACATCCGCCGTGCACTGGCCAAGGCGGATGTGGTCATCGCATCCGCTTCGTTCGACACGACGTGGCTCGAAGGGACAAGGGTTCGTTGGCTTCACTGTGATCACTCAGGTCTTGATCGGCAGGCAGACGCCGCGCTGCTCGAACGGGTACTTGTCACCGGATCCGCCGGCCGCTCGGCGGCGGCACTTGCCGAACATGCGATCTTCTTCATGCTCGCCCTCGCCTATGATTTCCGTGCAATCGAGGCTGCCCGCGCGCGGCATGACTGGGGTTATCCGGGCCAGGAAAGACTTCGCGCGCTTCACGGTCGCACTCTGGCAATTGCGGGCCTTGGCCACACCGGGCGCCAACTTGCGCTGCGGGCCAAGGCATTCGACATGAAGGTGAACGCGTTCACAAGACGCCGCGTCGATGATGCAGGCGCCGTCGACCAGTTGTTCTGCCTGGATGATGGCCACACAATTCACAGCGTGCTTGGCGATTGTGATTTCCTGGTTCTGGCCCTGCCCTTGACGGACGCCACCTTTCAAATGATGGGTCGTAAGGAGTTCGCCCGGATGCGCCCCGGTTCGATGCTCATCAATATGGCAAGAGGAGCGATCATCGATGAGCCGGCCCTTGTTGCCGCGCTTGAGGAGGGGCATTTGGGTGGCGCCGGACTCGACACTTTCGCGGCAGAGCCATTGCCGGCCGACAGCCCCTTTTGGGACATGCCCAATGTCTACATCACTCCGCATTTCACACCGCAATTGCCCGATCGCATGCAGCGGTCCTTGGACATCATCTGCGACAATATCGATCGCTACCGACGGGAACTTCCCCTGCGCAATCGTCTGGGCCCAAGCGATGCCTTCACAATGGGTTGATGCGAAACCGATAGCGACCCACCGCAGAATTCGGATAAGTGAGCGATGAAGATCGTTGAAGTCGAACCGATAATGCTGACCGAATGGCGGCCGATGCTCTTCGTCCGCGTGGAGACGGAGGACGGCCTGTGGGGCATCGGGGAGGCAGGCCTGACGTCCCGTGAACCGGCGGTCGCAGCCATGATTTCCACCCTCACCGAGCACCTCGTGGGTCAACCAAGCGACCGGATCGAGCACCTGTGGCAAATGATGTGGAGAAGTGGATTTCATCCGTCCGGTCAGGTCCTGACTTCTGCAATTGCCGCAATTGACCTCGCGCTGTGGGATATCAAGGCCAAACGCCTCGGCATCCCGGCCTGCGACCTGCTTGGCGGACAGGTGCGCGACAGGATCGACACCTATTGCCATATCAAGGGCTCCTCGCCCGATGAGCTGGTGGCGTCTGCCCGGCGGGCGGTCTCCGAAGGCTGGAAGTTCCTGCGATGGGAACTTTTCGAGGATGCCGACGGCCTGTTTGAGCCGCAAAGAGCCATCGAGCGCAATCTGCTGGAGTGGCGCATCCTGCGCGAGGAATTGGGAGACACAGTCGAACTTTGTGTGGACCTGCACACAAAACTCTCTGCGCCTGATGCCATCCGGTATTGCCGGGCGGTGGAACGCTATCGTCCATTCTTCATCGAGGATCCCGTGCGTTCCGAGCACCCCGAGGGTTACCGGCGAGTGAGGGCCCAGACATCCGTGCCGCTCGCTGCTGGCGAACAAATGGGCACCAAATGGCAATTGCGCTCGCTGATCGAGGAAGAACTTGTCGACTACCTGCGCGTTGACCTGTGCATCGCTGGAGGCCTCACGGAGGCGCGCAAGCTCGCGGCAATGTGCGAGGCGCACATGATGGACATCATCTTGCACAATCCTATTGGCCCGGTCTCCACTGCGGCCTGCGTGGAATTCAATCTCGGCACCTCCAACTCTGCACTCATGGAGTTGCCGAGGCGGCCGGGTGAAACGTTGACCGGCGCCATCCAGCACCACGCAACCTGGCGGGACGGTTGCCTGCATTCTTCAGACGCCCCCGGTCTCGGTCTCGACGTGGATTGGGATGCATTGCGGGCAATATCGTTCGTGCCGAGGGCGTTGCCGGTCCTGCATCGCGCTGACGGCAGCTTCACCAATTGGTAGAGCTGCCGCCATGCCCCTTCGACCATACGCGCAGAGGTGCGGCCAAACTCACAGTCTATGCGACGTGCATGACGATCCGCCGGTATGACGTCAGAGGCACATGAAGGCCGCTGCTGGTGACCTCAAGTATGAGGTGGATTTCGCTCCCGCCGGCATCTTCTGGCACCATGAAATCCAAATTGCTGCGGGTTCCCAGCGAAGCAGCCTCCGGGAGACTTCCGGCGTAGCTTCCGGCCTCGGGGTAGAAATACCATTTGAAGGTCAATTCGCCCTTGTCGGCGCGAGACATTCCGGCATCAAAAGCAATTTCCTCGCCAGCTTCCGCGTCAACCTGCAGGATCGTTCGCCCTTCGTCGCCCATGATGGAAACAACCGGATTGTGGTCGGCCTCGTCGGCCTCGGCGACACACCAGTCCATGCGAGCCTGAAAATCTCGGGTAATGGCGTCGCGCCACCGCCAGATCGCTGCAAAATCCTCGTTGGTGTAGACGACGGCGCCGGTCACGCCAGAGAATTCCGTTTCGCCAATTTCGTCGGGGAATGCCCATGACGTATCTTTGGCCTGCGGATACATTTCGAATGGCTCGTATTCGACCTCGAGCATGTCGACCAGATGTTGACCTGCCGATACATGTTCCTTGAACCGCTCATATCGACCGCCCCACCCGCCACAGTGAATATTCGCGGCCGAAAAAAGCCTCTTGTTGGCGAGACCGAGCCATGCCTCACGACATGACGAAAACAAAGACACCATACCCCCAGGGACCAAGGTAATATGGCGAATACCTGGTTTAACGCACTTGCCAGGCCCACATTGCGACCGCCTGCGACCGCGCCGCCGATCCTTCAGAAATGCTCGGCTTCGTCGGCAACAGCGGTCTCGCCACCCCAGGCGTCGGCTGCGCGCCCCATTCGCACATCGCTCGGCGCCATGCCATATGTGCGGAAGAACGCCTTGGCGAAATAACTTGGGTCGCGGAAGCCACAAAGGTAGCTCACCTCCTTGATGGGCGAAGGTGTCTCCTGGAGCAACCGCAGGGCCCGGCGCAGTCGCAGGTCCAGCATGTAGCGCGCTGGCGAAATCCCCTCCGATTCCTCGAACAGACGCGTGAAGTGGCTTCTGCTGTAGCCGGCGACTTCGCTAAGCTCGTCCACCGAAACCGGACGGGTCACATTATCCCTTGCATAAGCAATGGCATCGCGGATCGCGTCCGACCGTTTTTCGGAGCGAACGGTCATCCCGTATTCCAGATAGTTCTGAAACAGCGCCATCAGTACGTCGTAGGCCAGAACAGATGCCTCGCCCGCCGAGGTGTTGGCATCCGTCAAAAGGTCCTGGCAAACCTGCCCGACATGTTCGACCAGTTGATGCGGCGGCTTGATGACAGGGCCATGCGCGGCAATGATCGCCGACCAGATGCGCAATGCCTCCCGGCCTGTGATGCAGATCCAGAAGAACTCCCAACTTTCGCCTGGAAGATGCCAGTACCGGTGATTGTGTGGAAACCGGAGCAGCATGGCGTGTCCTGGCGGCACCACCGTCTCCCGCTCTTCGAACATCAGCCGGCCCATGCCGCTCATTGTGTATTGAAAGAGTACGAACTCCCCCTGCCCGCGCCTGAGACCATGCCAATCGTAAGGCTCGTCCCGAGAGAGATCATATCCAACGCTTGTGGGAAGCACGTAAAGGCGCATGGGGCCGCGCGGAAATATGACGCGCCTGGAGCTGGGGCCACCGGCCCGCAGTTCGGATAGTTCAAAATTACCTTCCTTCCTTCGCATTTCCTGTCGAGCCCATTGCTTGTGTCGGATTAGTCTGCACGAAACGCGCAACACTATGCGGAAATCCCGGAGAACAAAAGTCATGAAGATTGCGGTAATTGGCGCCGGAAGCGTCGGCTTCACCCGAAAACTGGTTCGGGATCTGCTCAAGGTCGAGGTCTTCAGGGATGCCGAGTTCGCTCTGCACGACATCAGCGAAGCCAACCTGAGCATGATAGCACAATTACTCCAGCGCGATATCGAAGCCAATCAGCTTCCGGCGCGAGTAAGCCAGTCTCTGGACCGCAGGAAAGCACTTGAAGGCGCGCGCTATGTCATCAACTGCGTTCGCGTCGGGGGTCTCGAAGCCTTCAGGCACGACATCGAAATTCCGCTCAAATACGGCATCGACCAATGCGTGGGCGACACCATATGCGCAGGCGGCCTGATGTATGCGCAGCGTTCGATCCCGCAAATTCTCGATTTCTGCCGAGACATCCGCGAAGTCGCGGAATCGGATGCATGGTTCCTCAACTATGCAAACCCCATGGCCATGAACACCTGGGCTGCGATCGATCATGGTGGCATCGCCAACACTATCGGATTGTGCCACGGCGTACAGAACGGCTGGCGCCAGATTGCCAATGCCCTTGGCGCGGAAGATCCCAGGGAAGTCGAGATCTTCTGCTCGGGGATCAATCACCAGACCTGGTACACGGATATCCGCTTCAATGGCCGCCAGATCGGTCACCAGGAATTGCTCGAGGCTTTCGAACGCCATCCGGAATACTCGCAGACCGAGAAGGTCCGCATCGATGTTCTCAAGCGCTTCGGCTATTACTCGACGGAGAGCAACGGACACCTGTCCGAGTACCTGCCCTGGTATCGCAAGCGCCCCGAGGAGATCGGGCGCTGGGTCGACCTTTCCGAATGGATCAACGGCGAAACCGGTGGCTACCTGCGCGTATGCACGGAGCGCCGCAACTGGTTCGAGGAAGACTTTCCACGTTGGCTTTCGGAAGCGGGCCGGCCGCTCTCCGAATACACCCGTTCCGACGAGCACTGCAGCCACATCCTGGAAGCGCTGGAGACGGGAACGGTTTACCGCGGCCACTTCAACGTGAAGAACAATGGTGTCATCACCAATCTCCCTGATGACTGCATCATCGAAAGCCCGGGGTTTGTTGACCGTTTCGGCGTGAACATGGTCGAAGGCGTCACCCTGCCGCTTGGTTGCGCGGCGACGTGCAACGTTTCCGTAAGCGTACAACGCATGGGCCTGCAGGCAGCCATAACCGGCGACATGGACCTGCTCAAGCTGGCCATGCTTCACGATCCTCTTGTTGGCGCCGTGTGCAACCCCGAGGAGGTCTGGCAGATGGTCGATGAGTTGGTCGTCGCCCAGGCCGAATGGCTTCCCCAATATCAGGAACACGTGCCCGACGCCCGCAAGCGGCTCGAAAGCAGCAACGTGGCGCGGCGAGACTGGAAAGGTGCAGCGCGGCTGGATGTGCGTAGCGTCGAGGAACTCCGCAACAGCAAACGCAGCGTGATGACCGCCGAAAAGGTGCGCGCGACCGACGCACACTAGGGTCGATCTTCAAACCAAAGAAGCAGCGAAACCGGCGGGCAGAAAAAGGCCGAGAGCCACCCGCCGATTGGAGGAGGAGACTATGAAATCAGTCTTGAAGAGCGCCTGTTGCCTGGCAGTTCTCACCCTGGCCGCCGGGCCTGGGTTTGCCGACAACCTGGTCGGGCCCACCACTCTGCCGGCAGCCCCACCGCTGCCGACCGGCGACGTACAGAAAGTCGACTACGACGAGTTGATGAGCGTAAAGGCGCTCGACCACTACAGCGAGCCCGATTGGGTCACCAAGCTCGTGGAGGCGGGCAAGCTGCCTCCCGTGCAGGACCGGCTCCCCACGAAACCCATTGTCATGAACATGGACGTGGCGCCGGACGGCGTCGGCGTCTACGGCGGGGTCCTCAGGCATGTCACGGGCGGGCGCCCGGAAGGCTGGAACTGGGACGCGGGTCAACATCAGGGCTGGGGCGGGCTCACCATGACGGCCCAGGAGTGCCTGGTATCCACGGGCCCGATGTGGGAGCTTTCCGACAAGAAGATCGAACCGCTTCCGGACCTGGCGACCAGCTGGGAATGGAGCAAGGACGGCCATCAGCTGACCATGCATCTGCTTGAAGGTGCCAAATGGTCGGATGGGCAGCCGTTCAGCGCCGATGACGTGATGTTCTACTGGAATGACAACGTCCTCGATCCGCAGGTTCCCGCGCGCATCACCGGCGATACGCTGGGCAAGGGAACGACGCTGGAAAAGGTGGACGCGAACACCATCCGGTTCACGTTCCCGCAGGCGTTCGCGGTCGCCAATCTCTACAAGCTTGCCTACCTCAACTTCTGTCCCGGCCCCGAGCACATACTCAAGCCCCTGCATCCCAAGTACAACGCGGATGCGACCTATGACAGCTACGTCAAGGCTCTCAAGCCGGAGCAGGTGCCGTGGGTGACGATGGGTCCGTGGGTGGTCACCCAGTATTCGCCAGATCAATACGTGGTGGCACGCCGCAACCCTTACTATTTCAAAGTCGACAACAAGGGCAATCAACTGCCCTATCTCGACGAGGTTCAATGGCGCCTTTCAACCTGGGAGGATCGTGACGTCCAGACGCTGGCCGGTAATGCCGACTGGACAAACATGGAAAACCCGTCGATCTATCTGCAGGGCGTGCGCGGCGCCCAGGACAAGAACAGCCCCAACAAGCTCTATTGGGGGCCACGGTCGCTCAACTGGCGGCTCGAGGCCAACATGTCCAAGACCTGCGGCGCACAGGACGCCGATGGCCAGGCCATACGTGACTTGAACAGAAAACTCGATTTCCGCCGCGCGCTCACCCAGGCGCTCGACCGGCAGGCGATGGGCCAGGCCTTGGTTCGCGGACCTTTCACTGCCCCCTATCCTGGCGGAATCAACCCCGAGAGCGGCGTATTCAATACCGATGCGATCGCCTACTATCCTTATTCGCCCGAAACATCAAAAACACTGCTTGCCGGGCTCGGTTTCAAGGACACGGATGGCGACGGTATTCTGAACTGGACTTCAGGTCCGCTGGCAGGGCAAAACCTCGACCTCGATCTTCATTTCACTTCCCAGCGTACTACCGATGTGGCATTGGCCGACAGTGTGGTGGCCATGCTTCATGAAGTTGGCATCCGCGCAGTTCCGAAGCCGGCCCCGACCCTCATGGATCCGGTTCGGGACTCGTGCGAATGGAGCCTGATGATCGATCGCGGCGACCGAAGCTATCAGGTTCCGATCACCAATCTCGATACATTCGCCCCCGTTACCTACAACGTGCCTGTATGGCACCGCGGAACACCGGATCGTCCGCAGGAACTCCTGCCATTCGAGAAGAAGCTTGTTGAGCTGGTGGATGCGATAAGAGCGGAACCCGACTCGCAGAAGCGAACCGAACTCTTCTCAGAGCTGGATCACGTGTTCACCGAGAACGTCTATCAGATCGGCCTGATTGACGCGTCATCGGCGATGATCGTGAACAATCGCTTCAAGAATGTGGTGCCCGGCACGCCAGTGCTTGCATACCAATTCGCCGAAAAGGGCGCGATGCGCGAACGGTTCTGGATCCCGAAGGCCGAACAATCCGCCGTGCCAGAGCTGCAGCCCGGCGTTCTGCCCGGAATAAGCAAGTAACAAGTCAATTGGCGGCCCCGGCCTCGCGCCGGTGGCCGCCAAACGTCGTCCGACAGTCGACATTACCAGGGGCCAGCCAATGATCGGATATCTAGTAAAGCGAGCATTATCGGCCCTGGGCCTGCTTTTCACCATCAGCATCGTGAGTTTCATGATGCTTCAGATACCGGATGGTGACTACGCCAGCTATGCCAAGGCGCTCGCGATCTCTCAGGGCGGCATGTCCCAGCAGGACGCGGAAGCATATGCGCAGGACATCCGCGAGCGCTACGGCCTGGACAAGCCTGTGCTTGTCCAATACTTCACCTGGGCCGGAAACATTGTTACCCACGGCGATTTCGGACCGTCCTTTTCCTACAACAAACCGGTCTCCGCCCTGGTCGGTGAACGCTTGCCGCGTACGCTGGCGATCGCGCTCCTGTGCCATTTGCTGGCCACCACGTTCGGCGTGTCGCTGGGGATAATCGCGGCCACGCAAAAACACCGGATGGGCGACACCATCGCCAGTACCGTGGCATTTCTGGGAATGACCATTCCAAGGTTCTTCATGGCCCTGGTCATTCTGTATTACCTGGCCTTCGTCGTCCGTTGGCCTTACATCGGTTCGCTTTATTCACCCCAGTATGTCTTCGCCCCGTTCAGCCCTGGCAAGCTCTGGGACTTCCTGCTGCACGTGTGGCCGGCAGTCCTCATCGCCACGCTCGGCGGCCTGGCGTACAACGCGCGCGTGATGAGGGGGAACCTGCTCGACGTGCTGCGGCAGCCCTATGTGGAGGCGGCTCGCGCCAAGGGACTCAAGGAATCCACCGTCATTCTCAAGCACGCGGTGCCCAACGCGCTTCATCCACTGGTCATGCACCAGGGCGTCATCCTGCCCTACATGATTTCTGGTGAACTCGAAGTCGCAATCATTCTGTCGATCCCGACAATCGGCCCACTGATGTTCAACGCGCTGACCCAACAGGACATCAACGTAACCTCATCGATCCTGCTGCTGCTGTCAGCGGTGCTGCTGCTTGGCAACTTCCTGGCCGACGTGGCGTTGGCCCTGCTCGATCCCCGCATCCGTCTCAGCTGAGGGCGATCATGAACAAGAGAGATTCAGCCCACAGCGATGTGGCAATCGGAGGATTGGAAGTGACCCTCGGCGATAGTGTTGCAGGCGACGCCCCCTCACGGGCTACCGCACCAGATCCGGATATGGCCAGCAAGGCCAGAGCACCGCTTGAGGCGGCCGGCTCGAAACCGGAAAGTCACTGGCGACTTGTCACCCGGCGCTTCCTGCGCAGCCGTTCCGCCATCATGGGCGCGCTTCTCGTGCTTGCGCTCATCATGAGCGCCGTCTTTGCAGATTTCCTGTCACCCTACGATCCGACACTGAGGGACTCGGCGAACTTCTATATGCCACCGAATGCTATCCACTTTGTCGGCAAGGATGGTTTCAGCCCTGTGCCATATGTGCACCCCCTGGAGACGACCTTCGATCCGAATACATTCGCTGCAATATTCGCATCCGATACGTCGAAGGAGTGCCATTTTCAGTTTCTGGGCCAAGGCTGGCGGTACAGATTCCTCGGATTTGAATTTGACCGGCACCTGCTGACCCCGGCGGCCGATTGCGCGATGAATGTCCTTGGCACGGATTCCCTTGGCCGGGACATGCTTAGCCGTATTCTTGTCGGCAGCCGCCTCACTCTGATCATGGCCGGGCTCGTCGTGGCCGTCAGCATCACGATCGGCACTCTCGTCGGCCTGGTCTCGGGGTATTTCGGCGGTATTGTCGATCTGCTGTTGCAGCGCGTGACCGAGTTCATCCTAGCGCTTCCAGAACTCCCATTCTTTCTTGCGCTGGTTGCCATCATGCCGCGCAACGCAAGTCCAACAACGGTGTTCTTCCTGCTGGCTGCCATCCTGTCTCTGCTGAAGTGGGCGGGTCTTGCGCGAGAAGTACGCGGCAAGACCCTCGCACTCAGCAGGGTTGACTACATCCTTTCGGCGGAGGCCCTGGGCGCGGGGAACGCTCGGATCATCTTGCGGCATCTTTTGCCAAACATCATCAGCCACGTCATCGTGGTCACGACACTGATGATCCCACAAATCATATTGGCGGAAAGCTTCCTGTCCTTCCTTGGTGTGGGCGTCCAGCCGCCGCTGGTCAGCTGGGGCCTGCTGCTCAATGCCGCCAAGGACATGCAGAACCTGGGCAGCTATCCGTGGATGCTCATGCCTGTCGGTTGCATCCTCATTGCCGTCCTGGGCTTCAACCTGTTCGGCGATGGGCTGCGAGACGCCATCGACCCCTACGCAAACTGACGGGACGGATACAGCATGCCCAGCACCCCATTTCTCGAGGTTCGCGATCTCTCGGTCGATTTCAAACTCGATCGGCAAAGGTTTCGGGCAGTCAAAGCCTCCTCATTTCAATTGGAGCGCGGAGAGACGCTCGGCCTGGTTGGCGAAAGCGGGTCCGGAAAGTCCGTGACCGCGCGCGCGATCATGCGGCTGCTCCCTGCGACGGCGAAGCTGGCCATTACCTCCGAGATCATTTTCGACGGGCAGGAGCTCGCGCGGCTGGACAGCGAGAGCATGCGCAAGATCCGGGGCGATCGTATCTCGATGATCTTCCAGGAACCGATGAGTTCCCTGAACCCGCTCTATACGGTCGGCGACCAGATTGCGGAAAGCCTGGTACTCCATCAGAGCATGTCGAAAAAAATGGCGCGAAAGCGCGCCGTTGAACTGCTCGACGAGGTTCACATCCCGGATCCGGAGGCACGGGCGCGCCAGTACCCTCATCAGCTTTCGGGCGGGCAACGCCAGAGAGTGATGATCGCAACCGCGATCGCCAACAACCCTGAATTGCTGATTGCGGATGAACCCACAACCGCGCTGGACGTAACTGTCCAGGCCGAAATTCTGAAACTGCTCAAGCAGTTGCAGGAAAAACACGGAATGGCGATGATCTTCATTACGCACGATCTGGGCGTCGTGCAGCGCGTTTGCGACAGGGTCTGTGTCATGCGCAAGGGAGAAATCGTGGAGACCGGCCCCACGCGCTCCATCTTTGCGGCTCCCGAACATCCCTACACCAGGCAGTTGCTTGCGTCTGAGCCCAGCGGCGAGCCGCTGCCGGTAACGCAGGATGCTCCCGAATTGCTGAGCGCCAAACACATGGATGTGCGGTTCGATCTATCCTGGGGCAGCATCTGGAATCGCCACCGACGCGAAATCGTGGCGGTGGACAATGTGGAGCTGTCTCTCAAGCGCGGACATACAGTTGGCATCGTGGGCGAAAGCGGATCGGGAAAATCCACTTTGGGAAAAGCGCTGCTCCGGTTGATGTCCGATCATGGCGGCGAGGTCACCTGGAACGGGGAGCGCATCGATGGCTACTCGCGCCATGAGATGCTTCCGCTACGGCCAAAAATGCAGGTGGTATTCCAGGACCCGTTCTCGTCGCTCAATCCCCGTATGTCGGTGCGCCAGATCATCGAAGAGGGCCTGGTGATCCACCGTATCGGGAATGCAGGCGACAGGTTGGAGCGCGTAAGGCAAGCTCTTGCGGATGTTGGTCTCGACCCGGATTGCTATAACCGGTACCCGCACGAATTCTCAGGGGGGCAACGCCAGCGTATCGCAATTGCCCGCGTGCTTGTGCTCAATCCGGACTTCGTACTCCTGGATGAACCGACGTCGGCGCTCGATCTGTCCGTGCAGGCGCAGATTATCGACCTGCTGCGGGCGCTGCAGGAAAAGTACGGCCTCTCCTACCTCTTTATCAGCCACGATCTGAAGGTCGTCCGTGCACTATGCCATGACGTCATCGTCATGCGGAACGGCAAGGTGGTGGAGTCGGGGGCATGCAGCGAAGTGTTGAGCGCCCCCAAATCCGACTACACCCGGACGCTTATCAAAGCGGCTTTCTGATCTCTTGAACACGCAAATTCCTGGGGAGCCAACTGGATATGAGACGACCAAACGTCATCATTTTCTTCACCGACCAACAAAGACACGATACCACTGGCGTGCATGGCAACCCCATGGGCCTCACGCCCAACTTTGACCGGCTGGCGCGTTCGGGAACCCACCTGTGGAATTCGTTCACCTCGCAACCGCTGTGCGGTCCCGCCCGCTCATCAATGCAAACCGGCCAGTTTGCCACCCAGACGGGCTGCTATCGAAACGGCATCCCCTTGTCCGGGGATGCTGTCACAATGGCGAAGGTGTTCGCCAATGCAGGCTACACAACCGGCTATGTCGGCAAATGGCATTTGGCAAGCAAGGATCCAGTTCCCGCCTCGGAGCGCGGCGGCTATCAGAAATGGCTTGGGGCCAATCTCCTGGAATTCGTTTCCGACGCCTACGACACCGTGTTGTTCGATGAGGATGACCAACGCCGCAAGCTGCCCGGCTATCGCATCGACGCACTTACCGATGCCGCCATCCGATTCTGCGACGAGCATCAGGATGAGCCGTTCTTCCTGTTCACGTCCTTTCTCGAACCGCACCACCAGAATAGCGTCGACGCCTATCCGGCCCCCGAGGGATATCGGGAAAACTATGCCGACTGCTGGGTTCCCCCCGATCTCGCGGCCCTGAAAGGCACGGCCGATTTCCATCTTCCGGGTTACTACGGCATGGTGAAACGCCTTGACGAGGCTTTCGGACGCCTCATGGATTCACTGCGCAGCCTCGGGCTCGAAGATAATACGATCGTCCTTTTCACGTCGGATCACGCATGCCACTTCAAGACGCGCAATGGTGAGTACAAGCGGTCTTGCCATGAAAGCGCGATCAGGACGCCGGCGATGTTGACTGGGCCCGGATTTTCCGGTGGCGGCCAGGTCCGGGGCCTGTTTTCGATCGTCGACGTCGCGCCTACGCTGATCGACGCCGCCGGCCTCGAGATTCCGTCACAGATGGCCGGCAGGTCGGTACTGCCACTTGTACGTGACCCTCGATCCGAGTGGCGCAAGGATATCTTCTTCCAGATCAGCGAATCCGAAACTGGCCGGGCGATAAGAACCCATCGCTGGAAATATGGGGTCACTGCGGATCCGGGCACGAAGGGCCCGGGCGCTACGAGCTACCGGGAATCCTATCTGTACGATCTCGAACATGATCCCTGGGAGCAGGTCAATCTCGCCGGCATGCAGTCCCACAGGCCGGTCGCCGATCATCTCAAGGGTCGCCTGTTGAGCTGGATATCCGAGATCGAAGACGGCGCCGCTCCGGAAATCATCGACGCCGAGCCGCGCCCCACCGCCGGACAGCGTGTCGTTCGGGACTACGAGATCCATCAATAGCGGAAATGCGTTGCCGGGCCGCGACACCCCGGCTGACGCTGCAGGAAGGGCACTCGGAGAAATCCGGGTGCCCTTTCTTTCAGGCTGATCCCATCACCTGCATCCGGTCGCTTCCGGTGGATTTGAGGGCGAGGCCAATGCCAGGCCCGGCGCCCGCCCTGCCCGTTCCTGCGGCGACCTAACCTTTGGTGCAAAAAGACCCCCGGGATGGTGCCCGGGGGTCTCTGTTCATTCTTCGTGCTGAGAAAGCTTTGTTTCAGCCCCCGTTCTCTTCGACCGGAACCGTGTCGGGAGCGAGCTCGGGAACGTCTCCGAGACGATCCTTGGGGATCCATATGCGTTCACGCATCAGGTTGAGTTCGCCAAACTGGAACGCAAGCCCCGGCGTGCCGGGCACTACATTTTTCAGACGATTGTTGATGGCGATCGCACTCGACGCGGTGATCAGGCCAATCGAATACACATTCTCCGTGAAAACGTGCTGAAGCTGCGAGAATTCCTTGTAGCGTTGCCCCGCATCCGGCTCGTTCTGGATCTTGCGCGCGAGACCGACGATTTCCTTTTCAAAGGGCAGCAGCTCCTGCGGATGGTCCGGCGTCCCGCGATGCCAGTCCGGCGATGCGTAGCTCAGCGGAGCGATGGCGCTCAGGCTTGTAATGGGTGCCTGGAATTCGCGCGTCCCGCGTTCGAGGATGGCGTCCCACTTGCAGGTGTCGCGAACCACCGCGGCGTAGTCGCTCGACGGTCTTGCAACGAGGCGTAGGCCCGCATCGCGCAGGAACGAGATCGCCGAATCCGCAAGCGTCACGTCCGTCGTGCGGATCGTGGTGTAGGTCAACCCGAACTCAAGGTTCTTGCCGGCCAGGGCGCCCTCGGTCCAGTTTACAATGCCGTCTCCGTCAGTATCCTTGAAACCGAGCTGCGCGAGCAGCGCTTTTGCGGTCGCCAGATCATATGGATAGTAGACAGAAGACTGGGGATCGATCAGCCCGCTTTCGGGATGAATTCCTCCTGGGAACGGAGCGGTAAACGGACCACGCACCAGGGACTGCCCCATGGCGACCCTGTCAATGGCCTGCGAGAAGGCCCGGCGAAACGTCACATTGCGGAAAAGGTCACGCAAGGCCTTGTCCGCCGGCGACTCTATGCCGCAGACTTCCGAGAGGTTGAGGTCAATGCGCCAGTCGAAGGCCCGCGGCCCCCAGTTCAGGTTGAACTTGGCATTGGGTGCATTGGCGGCCTTGATTGCCTCGCCGTATGAAGAAGGATCCGAGAAGTTGGTATAGTCGGCGTTGCCGGCAACCGTCTGGATGTCTCGGTCCTGCTTGGTGCTCAAGCGCCATTGCACCTCGTCCATGTATGGCAGCTGGTTGCCGGCCGAATCCACCTTGAAATAGTAAGGATTTCGGCGCGCCACTATGAACTGGTCCGGTTCGTACTTCACCGCCGCCCACGGCCCCATCGTCACCCAGGGCAACTTTTCGGGCTTGAGGGCGTTGGTGTAGCTCTCGTAGGTCGCATCCTTGTTATATTTGGGGTGCAATGGTTTCAGGATATGTGCCGGGCCCGGGCAGAAATTGGGATAGGCCAGATTGTAGAGTTGAGCGACAGGAAAGGCCGCCTTGAAGGTGAAACGGATCGTGTTGTCGTCCAGTTTCTCCAGCGTTGTGCCCTCGCCAAGGCTGCCGGACGTCATCTTGGACGCAACTTTCGGATCGAGCACATTGTCGTTCCAGAAGAACATGATGTCGTCGGCGCTAAATGGCTGACCATCCGACCACTTGGCATTCTTGAGCAGGTGCATGGTCAACTGGTGACCGTCATCAGACCATTCCCAGGAAGTCGCCAGATTGGGCAATGGATCCTGCTTGTCGGCCGTCAGCTCCCACATGCCGGCGGTATTCAGCAGGCATTCCTGGTGCGTCATGTCCAGGCCGAAATAGCCCTGATGCTGGCCGGCCATCCAGTTCCAGCCCTGGGGTCGTGCGCCACTTACATGCCTGAACACACCCCCATAGGTTCCAACTCCATCAGGAGTAACGGCCATATTCATCACGATCGGTTCGTCCGGCAGACGATCCTTCACTGCGGGCAGCTTTCCCTGCTCGACCAGCTTGGTCACCCATGCAGGCTCGCTGTAGTGATCGAGCGCCTTCACGCTCATCAGCTGATCATAGGGAACCGGCTTGGCCGCAGTCCCATTGATCGAAGGCGGAACGGGCAGCGGCACTGGGCCCTGCAGTGTGGCGGCGGCTGCACCGCCGGCAATCAGCGCCCCAACGGCGCTGACCAGAACAAGTCGTGGCAAATTCGAACTCACGGAACCCTCCCTTGTGATCTCGTCCGACTGCGACCCCAAGCGAAAGGTAGAATTGGCGCACACAACAGTCAGGCGCTGCGCGCACGTCCCCCTCTCGGCCCCAGTAATTTCGATAGTAAAACTGTGGCTCGAGCCCGCTCTATCGTGTTTGTGTCTTAAGGCAGGTACTTTTGTGTCATAGACCCTAGTAAGCAGACATAGCTGCGCCTGATCGCACAAAATTACCTTACAACGCAGGATATTCCGCTGGCCGACCGACACCCGGAGGGCTCAGACAATTCGGGATTGGACTGTTTGGAGATCTGGCCTCATGCCTCAAAGAAACATCCTGTTGATGATTGCAGACGACCTGGGACGTGATCTGGGCTATTTCGGCAACAAGGGTGCGGATACGCCCAATCTGGACCGCCTTGCGGCGCGTTCCGTGTCATTCGACAATGCGTTCTGCACCACGGCGTCGTGCTCTTCGAGCCGCTCGGTGATCTATACCGGCCTGCATAACCATCAGACTGGGCATTACGGGCACGAACACGGCATCAATCATTTTTCGACCTTCGCCGACGTGCCGACAGTACCCGCCATCTTCAACGATCTTGGCTACCTCACCGCGATCATCGGCAAGGTCCATGTCCGGCCGCCTAGTGTCTACCCCTGGACCACGTGGATGGAAGGCGACGGTCGGGACGTTCGCGGCGTGGCGGATCGGGCGGCGAGTGTTTTCGCCAGGTCGAAGGAGACGGGCGAGCCATTCCACCTAACCATCGGCTTTCAGGACCCGCACCGCGCCCGTGGCCGTTTCAGTTTTGCCAATGAAACCGATTGGCCGGGCGTAAGGACCCGCAAATTCACGCCCGAAGAGGTCGAGGTTCCTGACTACCTTCCGGATCTGCCCGAAGTCCGGCGGGAACTGGCGGAATATCACCAGGCCGTCAATCGGCTCGACCAGGGTGTGGGAATGGTGCTTGAGGAACTCGAGAGCGCAGGGCAAGCGGACGACACGCTCGTGCTGTTCATCAGCGACAACGGCGTTCCCTTCCTCAATGCGAAAAGCACATTGTATGCCGCCGGCTGCCGTCTGCCATTCCTGCTGCATGTGCCCGGCGGCCCACAGGGATTGCGCAACCCAAGCTACGTATCGTTCACTGACATTCTTCCCACTTTCCTGGATTGGTCGCGCGCCGACGTACCGCCCGGCAAGCGCCAGGGGCGCTCCGTACTTCCGATTCTGGAACAGAGCGAGGTCACGCCCGGATGGTCACATGTCTTCGGCTCGCACACATTCCACGAAGTCACCAACTACTATCCGGTCAGAGCCCTGCGAACACCAGAGTTCACGTACCTCAAGAACGTCGCCTGGCGACTCGACTTTCCGCTCGCATCCGACATCTACGGATCACTGACCTTTGAGGCCGTCCGCAAGACGCCCCCGCACATGATCGGTGAAAGACCGGTGCGCGACTTCTTCCGTCGCCCGTTCGAGGAACTCTACGCAACGCAATCGGACCCCAATGAGGTCCACAATGTCGCCGGCGAGGAACAGTACGAAAGCGTGCTGCGCCATATGCGCGAGGAAGTCGAGATCTGGCAGAAGTCCACGGAAGACCCCTGGCTTTTCAAGGACGGCGTCAGTTGGTTGTCGAACCACTATCACGAGGAAAATGGCCTCGTCCTGCCAGACGCTCACGACGTCCAACTGCCTGGCGAATAGGCACGCACAGCATATCGAGCCACCCGGTTTGCGCCATGACGAGTGCGGCATGGCACGGCCGGTCGCCGCTCGTGGCGCTTTTGGCGTTCTCACGGCCTGTCGAAGGCGCATGCGCGCGCCCTTGCGAGCGCCACTCGCAAGGACCAACCCAATGGGAAACGCCGCCCTGACCCCAAGATACGGCTCGACCGTGGCCCGCCGCCAGCACTGGCTGGGGCGAGACCACGGTAGTCGTCGAACGGCCGACGAGCCCTAACCTCAGAGCGCCGTCACGCGCACGGCCACGGGCTCATCGATGGCATGGGGATTGCGCAGCGCAAGGCCGAACTGGGGCACTTCGATCTCGAACACGTCACCCGGTTCGGACCGAACCCCGTCGGCAAAGGATAGCGTCGCGGTGCCGAACATGTGCACGTGCACATCGCCGGGCTGGCGGAACAGGGAATACTTGAAATGATGGTGCTCGAGGTTGGCGATAGTGTGGGACATGTTGTCCTCGCCCGAGAGGAACGGCTTTTCCCAAATCGTCGCGCCAGCGCGAACGATGCGCGAAGTCCCCCTGATGTCCTTGGGCAGATCGCCGACCAGGATTTCGGGCCCAAAAGATGCCTGACGCAACTTGGAATGCGCCAGATAGAGATAATTGATCCGCTCGGTCACGTGGTCGGAGAATTCGTTGGAAACCGCAAAGCCGACCCGCAACGGCGTTCCGTCGTCGCCCACGACATAAATGCCCGCAATCTCCGGCTCCTCTCCGCCATCAAGCGCAAATGACGGGGAGACAAGCGGCTGGCCGGCGGCCACGGCCTCATATCCATTGCCCTTGTAGAACCACTCGGGTTGAACACCGGTCTCTCCCGGCGCCGGCTTGCCCCCTTCGATGCCCATCCGGAAGATCTTCATGGTGTCTGTTTCCGGCTGGCCGGACTGCTCGGCCTTGTGCATGGCGTCTCGTGTTGAAGCCGACCCCAGGTGGGTAAGCCCGGTTCCCGTGAGATACATGTGCGCTGCGTCTGGATGCGTGATCGGCAGCAGCATTCGGCCCGCACGGTATAGCGCTTCGAGGTCAACCTCGTCGCCAAGACCATGCGCGGCGATTATTCCGGCGAGGCTCTGGCCCTTGCGCCCAGCTTCCAGGGCAAGCTCATATACCCCGGCTGCATTCTCGACCAGGTGCGCAACGCCGCCTGGCTCTCGAGCTGCAACGCGAGCGCGTCCCGCCTCGTCGGCGAATTGGGAAATCAACATGTACAGGCAACTCCTCAGGTTCGAAAAGGTAGCGGCCCCCTAGGCCGCTTCGATGTTGGCGCGCGCCACCCACTGGTGCAGTTCATCGCAAAGGAACTCGAGATGGGCCCGCACTGCCGGATCAATCGTTTGCGGCCCTGGCAACCTGTTACCACCCGGATCAAAGCCGGTGCGCCGTCCATATGCGTGCTTGCCCAGGATCAACTGGGCCTCCACGGGCGGACGCTCGCGGATGAACTGCATGAGCGGCAGAATGCCGGAATGCACGCGCAGAGCCTCGGAAAGCCCCGCGCCCCCCGCTTCGGTGGCGCGGTGGATGGCCACCTGTTCCGCCACGAAATTGGGTGCCGGAATCAGACCATGCGCGCCGTTCTGGCGGAAGAACGGATACTCAACGCCCCAATTGCCGGTGATGACGCGAAACCGCTCGCTGAATTCGCGGCCGAAACGCGCCACATCCTCGCTGGCGGTCTCCGCCTTGCAGAGGCAAACATTGGGATGCCGATCCTGCAGGTCGAGCAGTTGTTCGATACTGAGTGTCGTGCCGGCCACGGTTGCATTCTGAACCGCAACCGGCAGGTCCGTCGAGGCGGCCACCTGACCGAGCATCTCAAGCCATAGTCCGGGGGCATTGGGCGGCCCGAGCGGCGGCTGAAGGATGATCCAGTCCGCGGCCGCCTTCTCGGCGGCACGCACGAGCGCGACTTGCCCCTCAACTGTCGCCTCCATCACCGTCACCCCCAGCGTCCCCTTTCCGGCCATGGCCCTTGAGGTGACTTCGATGGCGCGCACCTTCTCATCGAAGGTGAGACGGTAGAACTGGGTAACGAACCCGAAAAGCACGACCCCATCGGCGTCGTTTTCCCGGCAATGGGCCACCTGCTGCTCGAACCCGTCGAGACGCAAGCCGCCATCGCGATCAAAAAAGCTGTAGAGGACGGGCATTATCCCGCCAATGCCTTGTGCCTGGTTCAACATTTCACTCTGCCTAAGCCGCCCGCTCCAGCACGAAGCCTTCGCTGTCACCACGAATGATCGCCTGAGTTTCCCAGCCCTCCTGGGTCAATGGCCCACCCGCCCAGGGCCGGTCCGGATCTGGCCAGGGGATCGTTGCCACAAGAGACTGGGTATAGGGATGGGCGGGATTTTCGATCACATCCTCGGGGCGTCCCGCCTCCACGATACGGCCCTTGTGCAACACCAGGACATAGTCGCTCACATGATAGGCGGTAGCGAGATCGTGGGTGATGTACAGCACCGAGATCGCATATTCCTGCTTCAGTTTCTGCAGGTTGCCCAGAATGGTCATGCGCAGCGAAGCATCGACCATCGAGACCGGCTCGTCGGCAACGATCAGGCGCGGGCTCAGCATCAACGAACGCGCCACCATCAGCCGCTGGCGCTGGCCTCCGGAAAGTTCGTGCGGGAAGCGACCAAGGATTTCCGATCCATTCAGTCCAACCGCCTCGCAGGCCCGTTCCATGCGTTCGTAGATCGCGCGACGACCAGAGGCGAGACCGAAGTTGCGCAAGGGCTCGGAGAGCGCCCTGTCGACCTTGTAGAAGGGATTGAAGGATCCATAGGGGTCCTGGAATATCGCTTGAACCTCGCGCCGGAATGTTCTCCGTTCCGCCCCGGAAAGCCCGGCCAGTGACTTGCCGCGATACAGCACCTCTCCACCCGTCGGCCTTTCGAAGCCGAGGATCATGCGGGCCATCGTGGTCTTGCCTGACCCGGACTGCCCGACGACCGAGACAATCTGCGGCTGTCCGCCCGACAGGCGGAACGAGCAGGTGTCGAGCGCCAGGTTGGGCGTGCCGCCGAGAAAGCGCGAACCGAAGGTCTTGGAGACCGCATTGAAACGCAACAACACATCGTCGTCGGCCTGTGGCTTCGCGTCGCCGGAGTTCGCGGCGCGCAGCGGTCGCTGACCCAATGTCGGTACACTGTCGATCAGCATCTTCGAGTAGGCGTGGCGTGGCCTTATGAAGATCTCGGAGACCGGAGAATCCTCAACGATCAGCCCGTCCTGCATGACGATCACGCGATGGGTGGATTGCGCCATCAGCCCCATGTCATGCCCGATCAGGATAAGCCCGCAACCGATATCTTCCTGAACACGGATCAGGGTTTCCATCACCTGCTTCTGGGTGATGACGTCAAGGGCGGACGTCGGCTCGTCGGCAACGATCAGATCCGGGCGCATCACGATGCCGATTGCGATGCACACTCGCTGCTTCATCCCGCCTGAGAGTTGGTGGGGATAGAGATCGGCAACCGATGCGTTCAATCCGACACTCTCGAGCACCTGGCGGGCCCTCTCGCGCTCGCCGGCCTTGTCAAGTTGAATGCCGTGATCGCGCAAACCATCGGCGATCTGCTCGAGGATTGTCAGCACCGGGTTTAGAGAGTTCATCGCTCCTTGCGGTATGTAGGAGACGGTCTTGAGGCGGGCATCGCGCACCGCGTCGCCCTTGAGTGCCAAAAGGTCGATGTCGCCCAGTTGCGCGGTGCCGCCGATGATCCGCCCTGGCGGGTTAATCATCTGCATGAGGGCCAGTGCCGTAGTAGTCTTTCCCGACCCGGATTCGCCTACAAGCGCAACACGTTCGCCGGTCCTGACCTCGAAACTGGCGCCACGCACGGCGTGAATGACGCGGGTTGAGGTACGGTAGTCGACCCTGAGATCGGTGACTTTGAGATCTGCCATTTCACCCTCTCCGGCGCAGGCGTGGATTGGCCAGTTCATCGAGACCGGCGTTGATCAGATACAGTCCCACGAACAGGACGATGAGAATGAGCACCGGCGGCAGGATCCACCACCACAAGCCCAGCATGAAAGCGGAGAACTGCATGATCCAGAAGATGGTCATGCCCAGTGTCGGCTCGTTCTGCGGACCCAGGCCCATGGCCTCAAGCCCCACGCTGGCGAGAATGGCCGCGGCCACCGCGACGATGAAGCTGGAAACCAGATATGGCATCAGGTTCGGCGCGATTTCGCGGAAGATCACCGACATGCTGTTGGCACCCGAGAGCTTGGCCATCTCCACATAGCCCGCCTTGCGCATCACCAGCACTTGCGACCGGATTTGCCGGGCGGGTCGGCGCCAGGCGAGCAGTGCTATGATCAGCGCCATGCCGAATGAATTGAGCCCGGTCTGCACCATCGCCGAGATCACGACCAGGAACAGGATGGCGGGAACAGTCAGCAATACGTCCACTGTCCAGGTGATCGCCTTGTCGACCCAGCCGCCGAAATATCCGGCGATGAAGCCCACGGCGCTGCCGAAAGCGATCCCGATGAAGCCGGCGATCATGCCGGTGCGGATCGTGAGGTAGGATCCCTCCACCATGACAGCGAGAACCGACCGGCCCTGCGGATCGGTGCCCAGCGGGAAGGCGCCGCCCGGCGGCTGGCTCGCTGGTCCAGAAAGCGGCGAAGCCTGGGTAATATCTACGAAGAAGCGGCCAAACAGTGCGAACCCGGCCAGCGAAAGCATCAGGATCAGGCCCAGTACCATCTGCGGGTTGCGAAGCAGGTAGCGCGCCGTGCCCAGCAACATTCCGTGCGCGGTGCCCCACTCGGCTTCCTTGGCGAACTGCTCGACGCGCTCCGTCGATTCGGTTGCGTTCGTCTGGCTCATTTTGGAGGCCTCCTCAGGCATCGACGCGCACGCGCGGGTCGATCAACGGATAGATCAGGTCGACCAGGAGCATCGAGACGGCAATGGTCAGGATCAGGATAAAGACGATGCCGTAGATGGTCGGGTAGTCGAACAGGGTTATGGATTCCAGCAAGAGGTTACCCATGCCCGGATAGCCGAAGACGACTTCCACCAGCACTGCGCCAGTGACAATCTGGCCAAAGAAGAGTGCCAGCGCTGTCACCTGAGGCAGAACGGCGTTTCGCACGCCATAGCGCAGGAACTGGCGGCGGGGCGTCAGGCCCTTGGCCTTGGCAAAGGTCATGTAGTCCTCGCCTTGCACGGTCACCATCATGCCACGCATGCCGATAGCCCAGATGCCAATGGAGGCGATGATGATCGAAAAGGCCGGAAGGATGGAATGATAGAGCACTTCCTGGACGAAAGAGAACGACCACGAAGGCACGGAGAACATCGAATAGCCGCCCGATATTGGGAACCAACCGGTATTGGCCGCCAGGAAATAGATCAGCACCAGGCCGATGAGGTAGAATGGGATGGCCGAGAATACCATCAGGATGGATGACACGGTCTGCATGATCACGGAATCGCGCTTCCAGGCCGCATAGGCGCCGATCAGCGTGCCAAGCGCGAAGGCAATCAGCGTAGTGGAGACCATCAAGCCAAGCGTCCAGGGCATCGCCGCACCGATCAGGTCGCTCACCTTGGCCGGGTAAGATGAGATCGACGTGCCAAAATTCAGGGTCGCGATGTCCCTTAGGTAGTCGATGTAGCGCAGCCAGAGTGGCTTATCGAGGCCGAACTTGAGGTTGAACGCCTCGGTCAGCGCCTGGATCGACGCCGGGTCGACGCCAGAAGTCGCGGCGAGTTGGGTCAGCTTTTCCGCGATCGGATTCTTGGGCGAGAGTTGCGGCAACATGAAGTTGAGCGTTGCGGCGGCCCAGATCACGGTCACAAGCATGATAATGCGCTTGACGATCAACCGGACATACATGGGTTGGTCTCCTTGCAGACCGCCTCCCGGTGGAGGCACGGCGGGTCAGTATTCGTTGCCGGGGGTGCGGGCCGGCGCTTGGGTCGCCGGCCCGCCCTTCAGTATCGGCCCAGGCTAGTTGCCGGCGGGCTTCAACTGATGCAGCACGTATCCGAACTGGCCAGACGTGTACCAGAAGGCCGGCTGCATATAGGGGTTCTCCTCGGACGGCCAATTGGTCCAGTAGGTCGAGTTCATCGGAATACGATGGTACCATTCCATGATCGGCACCTCGACCGCGTCCTTCATCCAGATGTCCATCGCCTTGGTGACGACATCCTTCAGTTTCGGATCGCTCGGCTCCAGCTTGAACGCCTGGTCAACCAGGGCATCGAAGTCCTTGTTGCACCAGCGGTCGAGGAACAGCGTGGGCTGTCCTTCGGGCAGCGCGTTCTTGCAGGTATACATCTCAAGCGTTGCATAGGGATCCGAGATCGACCCGCGGTGTCCGAAGAGAGCCAGGTCGAACTTGCCGTCACGCATGATGGCCCGGCTTTCGGGGGTCGAGCGGAACTTGGTGTCGATACCTGCCCGCTTGAGCTGCTCGGCCACCACAGGGCCCACCGCGTCGAGAACAGAGATCGTTTCGATGGTCGCAGAGAGAACCTGTCCGTCCTTTTCCCAGAAGCCGTCAGCGTTCTTGGTGTAGCCGGCTTCCTGCATCAGGGCGTCGCCCTTGGCGGGATCGTAGACGCCGATGCCATACTTGTCGGCAAGCGGCTTGGCGGCGTCGATATAGGGTTTAAGGGAGCCGAACCCAGGCCACGGCGAGAACTTGGGCTGGTTGGCACCGCCATACACCACGTCGATGATCTGGTTGCGATCGACATAGTAGTTGATGGCATGGCGAACCCTTGCATCCGACCACTTGGGATTGAGGTGGTTGAAGTACAGCGAGGTCGGCCACCAGTCTTTCGAACCGTAGGGCTTCTCCTTGCCACTGAAGGTGTTCACCTTGGGATTCTGGGTGACGATCTGCTTGATGACGCTTGCCACCTGGATATCGCCGGTGATGTCGACCTGATTGGCGGTGATGGTCTGCGCCATGCGGTCGCGGGTGTTCCCGGGAACGGTGATGACGCGCTGCATCGCCGGCAGGTTGGTGAACCCGGTCTCGGAACCCCAATAGTCGTCGCGGCGATCCATGAACACCTGGTTATCGGTGAAGCGCACCAGCTTCCAGGGACCGGTGGTGACCGGCCAGCCCTTGGCCAGGTCGTAGTTGGAGAAGCCGGCCTTGTCCTCAACACTTGCCCAGATGTGCTTGGGCACGATCTGCAGGCCAATATCGAAGTAGTTTATCAGATACTTGAAGGCAAAACGGGGATCGGCTTCCTTCATGTCGAACTTGACGGTCAGGTCATCGATCTTCTCCACGCCGTTGATCGCGCCGGCGATTTCGGTTGCATGGAGCAGGTCCTTGGGGCCGGCCGCATTGTCGAGCAGCATCTGGTAGGTGAACACCACGTCATCCGCGGTGAAGGCCACACCGTCCGACCATTTCACGCCATCGCGCAAGTGTACGGTCACCGACGAGAAGTCGGGTGCATACTTGTAGTCGGTGGCGAGCCACGGGATCAGCTGATCCTTGTTCGAGTTGTAGTAGAACAACGGCTCGAACATATTGATGATCGACCCGCGATAGTCCTGGTTGTTGATCGAATAGGGATTGGCCATGCCAACGTTGCGATAGACCGGCGCCTCGGACTGGTGCAGCACGATCAGGGTCTTTTCGCGCGGCACGTTGGGGATGGCCTGAGCCAGCGCCGTACCGGCCATCATGGCCAATGCCAGCCCTGTCACGAGGATTCGTCCCCCTGGGGACCACTTCTTCAACATCGCGATTTCTCCTCCTGTTTCGCGGTTACCGACCCCTTGGGGTCCGGATTTGCAGTACTCATTGACCCGGCTTGCGGGTGAGATCGCCTGCCATTTCGGGCAGCATCAGTTTCGGTGGCCTGCCGTCGGCGCTGTTGTTGCGAATATGCGCCCCGCCCGTCGCGTAGAGACTGGCACCGGTCACGAAAGACGAATCGGAAGACAGGAAAAAAAGAGCCGGGGCGACCATGTCATGAGGCAGGCCGGCGCGGCCGACCGGATTGGCAGAACGCGCCATGCGCTCCCAGGCTTCAGCATCCTTGCGACGGAATGCATTTCGATCTGTTTCGATCAGGCCCGGCGCGAGATTGTTGACCGTGATGCCGCTCGCGCCGGTCTGAACGGCAAGATTTTCCACCAGGTTCTTCAGCGCCGCCTTGGTCAGGGAATAGACCGGCATTTCCGCCGACGGCGCCACTTCCTGCACACTGCCTATGGCCAGGATGCGCCCGAAACCGTGCTCCGCCATACCCGGGATGAGGTGCTGAAGGATCTCGATATTGGCGAACAGATTTATGCGAACCTGACGCTCGACTTCCGGCATGGTCTGCAAAAGAATCGGCTTGTGGATCTGGATGGACGCCGAAAGGACGACGCTATCTATCGGACCATGTGCGGCCAGAGCCTTTGTTGCGAGGTCGGAACCGGCCCCCGGCACGGTCAGGTCCGCATCAAGAATATGTGCGCTTCCCGTACCCTGGTCGATCGCTGCCTTCAGGCGCGCCGCTGCATCTTCAAAACCGGAAGCAGCATCAACCTCGGCGCAGTGATGAAGGAGGACCTGGGCACCCGCCCGACCCAAGGCAAGCGCAATTGCGGCCGCGATGCCCCTGCTGGCGCCAGTGACAAGGATTCTGCGTCCGGAAAACGGACCGGGTCGCTCGGAGTGTTTCAAGTTCGTATCATCCTTGTGGCTGGGTGTATCAGGCATCGGGTCCGGCTCCCGCAATGCCCACATAGCTGCGCGTGGGACTGAATGGCTTTGCGGCAGCGGCAAGCAGAACCTCACGATCGATCGCGAGCCCGTTCCCACCGGACAGCTCCACATCGGCGGCACCGTCGGCAAGATCGACGGGGAGCCCACGAAGGTTGTCGTACAGTGGGGTTTCGCGGACCTGGCGCTCGAGAATCAGGAAGTCGGGCATGGCGGCCGCCACGTGCCGGCTGACCGCATCGAGGACAGGACCGACAGGGTTGTGCAGACTGGCGGAGACACCGGTCGCAACCGCCAGTTCAAGCATGGCCATTCCGGTGCGGATTCCGGTCGATCTGAGATCGGGAAGGATCACATCGAACCCTCCGGCAGAGAGCAGGGTCGTTGCTTGCGTCAGGTTTTCAAGCGTCTCACCACCCGCAGTCCTTATGCCGACGCGATGTGCGGCGCTGCGAACCGCGCGCTGTCCCGCCGCGTCGACCACGGCGCTGTCCACCGGCTCCTCGATCCAGAACAGGTCGGCACCGTAGAGTTCGGCCATCACCGTTTCCGCTGACGAGCGGTCGAAACGGCCGTGGCAATCAACCAGAATTTCAACATCCGGGCCGACGGCCGCACGCACCTCGTGTACACGGGCAATGCCGCGTTCGATCAACTCGCGGCCCTCACGCCCGCCGGTACGATGCCAGCGATAGCCGTCGAACGGCGCTATCTTGATGGCCCGATAGCCTTCCTCGTCCAGGATACCGCTCGCCTGCCGGGCAAACCCTTCCGGCGACCGATCCGAAATACCGCGGTTGATGTTGGCATAAGCCGGCACGCGGTTTCGGTAGGGCCCGCCGAGCAGCGCGGCCATCGAGAGACCGGCGCTGCGCGACATAGCGTCAAACAGGGCCTGTTCGAGCGCCCTGATGACCGCCCGGCGCGCCTCAGGCAGATTTTGCGCGTAAAGGCTCTGCAGGGCCGGACCGATGGCCTCCAGCGGTCGATCTTCAAGCGCGCTGGCAAACACCGCAATCTCGGACATTACGGCAAGTTCCGCACCGAACGCAGTTGCCTCACCGAAGCCGGTGACGCCCTCATCGAGGGTTGCCTCAAGGAATATCCACGCCGTCTTGGCGGACACCGGGCATAGATATCCCTGAACCTTCTCCAGCTTCACCGCTTCCCTCCCGTGGAGAATGGAACTTATGTCAATTTCCATTCCTGTTGTTCCACATGATGAGAGCATGCTATATTTTTGTCAACCGTTATCGCAAAATATGATATGGACAGCGTACGGGAAATCGATAGGTTCGCTTCATGAGATCGAGCATTTCAAAGGACAAAGGACCTTCGCCGGAAGAGGATGCCGGACCGGAAGTGCCCGGTGCGCAAGCGCTCATGCGTGGGCTCGATGTTCTCATGGCGATCGGGATGGCACCCGAGCCGCCGCGCTTTCGCGATATCTTTGCCTCCGTCGGCATCCCCAAGGGCACATTGCACCGCTTGCTGGCCGCTCTGCAGCGCAGGAGGCTCGTGCGCTATGACGAACGCACGCGGCAGTACCATGTCGGATCGCGGGTCTTCGACCTGGCGCGACGCACGCTGGATCAATCGGCGATCATCCGGGCGGCCAAACCCGAACTGGCACGCATTGCGCGTCAGCTCAGGCGTACGATCTGCCTCTATGTTCTCGACGGCAGCGATGTGTTCGTCATCGACTTCGAGGATCCCGATACGGCGCAGACTTCCATGGTCCGCATCTGGCCACGCCAACCGGTAGCGCACTCCGCCGGCGGACTTGCCATCGTGGCCGCCATGCCGGCCGAAGAACGTATGGAGCTTACCGAATCGGATGATGCAGATGAGAAACGGCAGCTCGATATCGGCCTGACGCAGGCGCTCGGCTATACGATTTTCGGCGGCGAACCGGGGACCCGAACCGAGGTGGCGGCGGCCATCGTGGATGACGATGGCTATCCTATCGCCGCGATCTGCTGCCCATTCGAGGGCGGACAGGTGCCGGCCGAGATGCTGCACGAGGCAGGGCGGACGATAGCTGAAGGCGCAACGCGAGCCTCTGGCAATGTGGGCATGTCAAAGGGCGCATCGGTCGTCCAACCCGCACCGGCCACCGTGCCGGACCGGCGCCTGGTCAACCTGCAGACCGGGCGCGACTTCATGGGGGAGAACCCTGTGTGGTGCCCGTCGCGCCGGCAACTCTTCTGGCTCGACATTCTCGCCCCTGCCCTGCGCACATTCGACCCCGCGACCGGTGTCGCCGAACGGATCGCGCTGCCCGAAATCACGGGCGGCCTGGCGATGGGCACAGACAACCGGCTGATCCTTCTGGGGCAAAAGGGGGTCTTCAGCTTCGATATTGCCAGCCAGCGCCATGGCCTGCTCATCCATCCAGAGAGCGACAGGCCGGACAATCGCTTCAATACCGCCGCCGTGGATGGCAGGGGCAATATCTGGGCGGCCACGATGGCCATCAATCACGAACCAGGCCACGGCGGCCTCTATCGCATCTCCGGCGATCTCAGCGTTCGACGTCCAATTGCGCGACTGGGGCTACCCAAGAATGTCGCCTGGTCCCCAGACAACAAGACGATGTACCTCAGCGATGGGGAGAACGGTGTCCTGTGCGCTTATCCGTTTTCGCTCGATGATGGGGTCGTTGGCCCCGCAAGGACGCTGGTCACCGGCCACGAGGGCATCGGTATCCCAAACGGGCTCACCGTAGACAGCGAGGGCGCAATCTGGGTCGCCATGCTGGGGGGATGGGCCGTGCATCGCTACGCCCCTGACGGCAAGTTGATCGAAGCGATCGGCCTGCCTATCCCGATGCCGACCAACGTCGCGTTCGGTGGCGATGACCTCAAGACCCTCTACATCACCAGCACCTATCTCCGCCTGCCACCCGGCTTTTCGACAATGGCCCCAATATCGGGGACGCTATTGTCGATGAAGACGGACGTCGCCGGGCAGATCCCAAACGTCTTCGGACAAGGCTCAGGAAAATAGCAAAGACATGAACGAAGCCAATTTCGTCGTGGTTCACGACGCCATGGCGCTAACCGGCGAAGCGCCAGTGTGGGACGCCCGCCGATCCGTCTTGTGGTGGATCGACATCCAGGGACAGCGCCTTCTTGGCTACCGGCCAGCGTCAGGGCCCCTTGCTCCGATCCCCCTGCCCGCAATGCCGGGACTGATCGCAATCTCAAGCGAGGGAAACCTGATCCTGGGGCTGGAGAGTGGACTTTGGCATCTGGTGCCCGAGAGGCGAGAATTCACACGTATTTCCGACATCGAGGCAGACACCCCGAACAACAGGCTGAATGACGGCAAGCCCGATGCAGACGGCCGGCTCTGGTTCGGCTCGATGGACAAGATGGGGCTTGGCGGCGCCGTCGGCGCGCTTTACCGGCGGGACACGGATGGGCGCGTTGCGAGGGTTCTGCCGGACATAACGGTTCCCAATGCAATCGCGGTCTCCCCTGGTGGCGAAACTCTGTATTTTGCCAATTCCCCCGATCAGGAACTCGTCGCCTTCGACCTCGAGCGCAAAAGCGGCGAACTGTCAAACCGGCGTGTTCTGGCGCGGTTTGCCGGTGAGGAAAAGCCTGATGGCGCCTGCATCGACAGCGAGGGGGGTATATGGGTAGCCGTGATCGGTGGAGCGCGAGTTGACCGCTATCTGCCCGACGGCACGTTGGACCAGAGCCTCGCGGTTCCAGTATCGCGCCCCACCATGCCCGCTTTCGGAGGCGACGACCTGCGCACTCTTTTTGTGACCAGTCAGCGTCGGTTCCTGGACGCCGGTCAACTGGCGGAGGAACCGGCCGCGGGCAGTCTGATCGCTACGCGCGTCTTTGTTGCCGGCCTGCCCGCGTTCGAGATGGCGATCACTCCGAGCGATCTATCGAAAGGCCGTTGAAGGACTGGGAAACCGGCATCACCTGCAGCCGGTTGATGTTGACGTGCGGCGGCAGCGTCGCTGCGCCGGTGATCGACCATGCCCGGAATCAGGGATAACTGCCGGCTACTTCTCCATCCGCGCTGAAAATCCCGCGGTGGTATTCGGCCAGGCCCAGCGCCCGGAGGTGGCGCGCCGCCGCCCGCACCCGCGCGACCTCGAGGCCCGTCTCGCGGACGATCGGGGCGAAGGGGAAACAGATTAGGGGGTCCCAAGACAGGTCGCAGAGCGCGCGCAGAACGGCGATCTGATCACTGGATGGCGGTGCGGAGGTAGGAGTTTGAGTGTCGTGCGGCATGCCTCTTGCGAGGCAGGGCGGAGGCTTCCAAACACGCGCCAAATCCTTGCCGGATCAGGCTCTTGAATTCGTCACGCGCAAGTCGATCTGCCCTGGGCGCTTGACTTGCCTCTCATGTGGGTCACACTCCCTCATTGTTGAAAAACGCCAATCCGGCGCTGATCCGTTTTGCCACTGCGTGCGTAAACCGGTTCAGAAGCGCGGAGGCGGTTATGTATGCGGCTGTAATGAGCGAAGCGACGATCGGCCCCTATTCGATGTCCAAAGCCCCCGAGGACCCGGCAGTGTTGCTGTCCAGGATTTCGGGGGGCAGGGACAAGGCCGCCCTTGCCTCGCTTTTTCACATGTTTGCACCGCGGATAAAATCAATGATGCTGAAACTGGGCGCCGACCCCGCCCTTGCCGAAGATCTGGTCCAGGAGACCCTGCTGGCGGTGTGGCGAAAGGCCCACCTTTATTCGCCGGATCGCGGCGCCGCGGCCACCTGGATCTTCACCATCGCGCGCAACCTGCGCATCGATCACCTGCGTCGCCAGACCAATCGGCCATATACCGATGTCGACGACATCGAAATCGCCAGCGACGATCCCAGTTCGAGCGCTCTTGCCGAGCGGTCGCAGGTGGTGAGCCGGGTGACAGAGGCGTTGCAGACGCTTCCGCCGGAGCAGCAGGAAGTGGTTCGCCTCAGTTTCATCCAGGATATCGCCCACGCGGAAATATCGGAGCGCCTCGGCATTCCCCTTGGAACGGTGAAGTCGCGCCTGCGCCTTGCCTATGATCGTCTTCGTCCCATTCTGGAGGATTTGCAGTGACTTTCGCGCATCATCCGGACATTGCCACACTGATGGCCTTCAGCGCTGGAACGCTTGATGAGGCATTCGCGCTCGTCGTGTCCGCGCACGTATCGATTTGCGATCAATGCCGCCACAAGGTGCGCGGGATGGCGGCAATAGGCGGCGCCCTTCTCCAATCCGAAACCGGCATCGATGTCAGCGAAGGCCTGCTCGATTCCTTGCTTCAAGCTGCGGACGAAGTCGAACCCGAGGCGCCCGAGGCCTTGCCGGAAACCGTTGACCTGCGTGTCCCGGTGCCGCTCGCCCGCTATGTGGGACGCGGACTCGATGCCGTGCGCTGGCGATTCAGCGGCCCCGGGGTGTGGACTGCGGAATTGCCGGTGGGACGCAACGCCAATTCGCGCCTGCTGCTCCTCAAGGTTGCGGCGGGACGCAAGGTTCCCGAACACAGCCATGGCGGGCAGGAACTCACCCTTATCCTCCAGGGCGCCTATCGTGACAGGTTTGGGCGCTTCGGTGCGGGCGACCTCGCCGACCACGACGAAGACGTCGAGCATCAGCCGATTGCCGAACCCGGTGACGACTGCATATGCCTTGTGGCGCTGGATGCGCCGCTGAGCTTCCGCGGACGCATCGTCAGGGCCCTGCAGCCGCTGATCGGCCTCTGATGAACAGACCTCCAGGCGTCGCCTGGATCATCGGGGGTGGATCCGGCATCGGCGCCGCCCTCGCGCGCCAACTCGCCGGCGAAGGCTGGACGGTAGCCATATCCGGGCGCCGCGAAGACGCGCTGGACGCGGTGTCCCGAATGGCGACGGGCATCCACCCCTACCCGCTCGACGCCACTCTCACCGAACGGGTCACCGAGACCGCGGAAAGGATCGCCTCGGATCTCGGTCGGATCGATCTGATGGTCTATGCGGCTGCCGCATGGCAACCCATGAAGGTGGGTGACTATGATTTCCAGAAATTCTTCCGGATCGTGGACACGAACTACCTCGGCGCAGTGCGCGCCATCGAGGCCGCGACCGGGATCATGCGTCGCCAGGGCGGTGGCGAGATAGCACTGGTCGCCTCGATCGCGGGCTATGTCGGCCTGCCCCGCGCGGCAGCCTACGGATCGACCAAGGCGGCGCTCATTCACCTGGCGCAAACGCTGCGGACCGAGCTTGCCCCGGAAAACATCTCGGTTCGACTGGTCAATCCCGGCTTTGTCAGCACCGATCTGACAGCCAAGAACGATTTCCCCATGCCGTTCCTCATGGATGCGGAAGAAGCCGCCCGGCGCATTGCCCACGGCCTCCTGCATACCGCAAGGTTCGAGATCGCATTTCCATGGCAGATGGTGATGGCTCTCAAGCTGCTGCGCGTCTTGCCGTACTGGCTGTTCTTCCGGTTGATGGCGCGGCTGATCCCGCAAGGAGCCGGCCGATGACCGGCAGCCCCGACCATGCCGCGCAGGTGGACGCCTATGCGCGGGCCTTTGCGGCGTTGGAACCAGCTGGCATTGCGGCGCTCATGGATCTGTGCAGCGACGATGTGATCTTTCGGGATCCGTTCAACGATACGGTCGGCAAGGATCGCATGCGGGCAGTGTTCGAGGACATGTTCGCACATGCCTCGACGCCACGTTTCGAGGTACTCGACAGGTTCGGCCAGGGCCGGCGCTGGATACTGAAATGGCGTTTCACCGCCACGGTTCCCGTGATCGGGGCGCTCGACGTCACCGGCCTGTCGGAACTGACCCTTTCCGATGATGGAAAGGTCGCCTCTCACCTGGATTACTGGGATACCGGTCCGGCCATTTATGGTCGCGTGCCGGTTCTGGGCACGCTCGTCAACGCGGTGCGCAGGCGCCTGTCGGCATCAAGATGACAGGAGCCTAGTCGATCCGACGATATTGATAGACGCCGACGTCGATATTCCCCTCGGCAAAACCGGCTTCGCAATAGCAGAGATAATAGACCCACTTGCGCCGGAATTCCTCGTCATATCCCAGCGCCGCGATGCGTGGCCACGCGGCAAGGAAACGTTCGCGCCACAGCTTCAGCGTCTTGGCATAGGCGAGCCGGAACGTCTCCACCTTTTCCATGGCGAGACCGACTCGCTCCGCCTGTTCGCGCATTATGGTCTTGGTGAGAAGCATCCCGCCGGGGAAGATGTAGCGCTGGATGAAGTCGGGTCCGCTGCGATAGGCCTCGAACTCGTCTTCGTCGATCGTGATCGCCTGGATCGAGGCCGTTCCGCCGGGCTTGAGGCGATCGTGCACCGTCTGGAAATAGTCGGGCCAGTGCTCTTCGCCGACCGCCTCGATCATTTCGATGGAGCACACGTGGTCGAAAGTGCCCTTGGTGTCCCGGTAATCCTCGAAATGCAGCGTTCCGTGCTTGTCCAGGCCCTGCCGCGCAAGGCGCGCGGTGGCAAATTTCAACTGCTCCTTGGACAATGTGATGCCATAGAGTTCCGCATTGTAGTCGCGCGTGACGGCCTCCGCGAAGCCGCCCCAGCCACACCCGATCTCGAGAACCGTCTCGCCCGGCTTCACGCCGGCCATGTCGGCCACCAGGTGATACTTGGCGCGCTGCGCTTCATCCAGGGGCTGGTCGTCGCTGGCGAAATAGGCCGACGAATAGGTCATCGTCGGATCGAGCCATTCCGAATAGAAATCGTTTCCCAGATCGTAGTGCTCGGAAATGTTGCGCTTCGAGCCTTCGCGCGTATTGCGTCGAGACAGGTGATAGGCAAGATCGTGCGCCGCACGGCGGAATATCCCGGGATTTGCCTTGCCCATGACATCGCGATTCTGCAGGAAGAATCGAAATACCGCCGTCAGGTCGTCTGCGTCGATGTCGCCGTGCATATAGGATGCCGCGAAACCGAGTGCGCCGCGCCGCATCGCCTGCCCCAGCACCTTGAAGTTCTTCAGGCGCAGCACCGCATGCTCGCCGGTGGACGGATCGCCGAGCGTGTGGGCACTGCCATCGGGCAGGAATATGGTTGCCGCGCCATGCCTGGGAGCATCGAGCAGTCGCCTCCCGATCCAGGCGATGAACGGCGAAATCAGCCTGGCGCCAAGACGTGGCGCATGATCTGCATCGCTAACAGCGGTGTCACTCATAACGTGTGGTCAGCCCCTGACTAACGACCCGGTCCTCCCCTCAATGCGCGTTGCGCCGGACCTTCAGAGTCGTGGGCACCCCCTTGAGCCACAACTTGAGTGCCTCCCAGTGAATGCCTGCAATTACTTTAGCGGTCACAAAGGGATATGCAAGAGCCACTTTGCCGAGCTGTCGGTCTGACAGTACCGCGCGCTTCGCCTCAAAATAGGCAGTAAGTATGCCGCCTTCAACGCCTGACAGCGTGATACCCACGAAGACTTCATCTCCTGGCGGCCGGATCGAGAAACGATAATTCCCCTCCAGGGTGTTGAATGGCGAGACGTAGAACGCCTTGCGGGCCGAATGCGCAATACTCCCGTCCGCCTCCGGCTCCACCACCGCGTCGTAGAAATGATGCTCGCCGAACGTGTTGTGCACCTCATGCACCACCATGACTGTTCGGCCTTCGGCATCCTCCAGAAAGTATACCGTCAGGGGGTTGAATGCGTAACCGAGCAGGCGCGGATAGGCGAGCATCCTGATGCGCGCGACGCGATCCGCGACCCCGGCACGTTCGGCCCTTGCGCGAATGAAAGCGGAAATGGACGTTCCGTCCCTCGGTCCAAAATCGCTGTCGTACAGGGAAAACAGATTGAACCTGTTGTGCGAAAAGAGCTTGAGGCCGCGATCGAGGACGTCCAGTCGGTCAAGGTCCACCAGCATGGAAAAAACGCGATAGCGCATGCCATGGCGCCTGGGCCGTGCACGCTTGTGCACGACCGAGCCAAGATACAGCGCGCCATCGGCTGGCGCGGCATCGATCACTCGGCGGCCCAAAGAACGCGCTCTCCTTCTGCCCAGTTGTGCGCAATGCGGGCCCTGTGCCCGGGCACCGACCAGGGCCTTTTGGCCGTCCCGATCCTCTCGGCCACTTCAAGTCCGGCCTGCAATCCGTCCTCATGGAAACCGTACCCCATCCATGCACCGGCGAACCAGGTGTTCTGCACGCCCTGCACCTGCCAAAGGCGCTTCTGCGCCGCAATGGCACGGGCGTCGAACAATGGGTGCATGTAGGTGGTGTCGTACCTGACCGCCTCCGGCGCAAAATCGCCGTGCGGATTGAGAGTGACAAACAGGTTCTCGGAAGTTGGAAGCGGCTGCAGGCGATTCATCCAGTAGGTGACGGAGAGCTTCTCCTCTTCGGCCCTGCCGCCGCTTATGTAGTTCCACGACGACCAGAGACGTTTTCGCCGAGGCATGAAGCCGGGATCCGTGTGGAGCACGGCGCGGTTGGGCGTAAACCGGAAGGCGGAGAGCACTTCACGCTCCGCCCCGGTCGCGTCCGAGAGCAATGCAAGCGCCTCGTCGGCATGGCAGGCCAGCACCAGCTCGTCGAAATGCTCGCGCTGCCCGCCTGCATGGAATATCTCGACGCCGCCAATGTGGCGGCAGACTGTTTCGATGCGCGCGCTGGTGCGGATGTCGAGGGGGACCTCGGCGAGCATGCGCTCCACATAGTTGCGCGAACCCCCTGTCACGGTTCGCCAGCTTGGCCGGCCGCTGACCTGCATCAGTCCATGATTGGAAAAGAACTCCACGAAGGTGCGCGCCGGGAAATCGAGCATGTTTCGCGCCGGGGTGGACCAGATCGCCGCCGAGATCGGCAGAATGTGATCGGCCACAAAGGTCCGCGAATAGCCGAAGCGCTGCAGGAATTCCCCGATCGTCACATCGGGCCCCACGGATGCGACCTCTGCCTGTGCGTCGCGAAAGAACCGCAGGATGTCCCGCACCAATTGCCAGTGCTCGAGCCGGACGATGTTGCGCCGCTGCCCGAAAAGTCCGTTCAGATGAGCCCCGGAATACTCCATGCGTCCATCGCGGATCGAGGCGGCAAAAGACATGCTTGAAGGGGATGTCGTCACGCCGAGATGATCGAAAAGCGCGGTCAGGTTGGGGTAGTTGCGCTCGTTGTAGACGATGAAGCCGGTGTCCACCGCCACCGCGCCGTCGCCCGTTTGCACCGTCACGGTGTTGGTGTGTCCGCCAAGGTCGGCGGCCTTTTCGAACAGCGTGACCCGGTTGTCGCGGGCAAGCAGCCAGGCGGCCGAAAGGCCGGCTATTCCTGATCCGACAATGGCGATCTTGCGTGAATTCATGGCGTTGGCATTCCCCACACTGGACACGTCAGGGTTACGCATCGCCACGGCGAACGGATCACCTGCCGGCGCGGTCAGAGCGCGGGAATTGCCGCGTCGATGGCGCGCAATTGCACCGTTTCGCGCCCCTGCCAGTGATCGAGCCCCAGTGTGCCAGCGACATGCAGGGGACGCCCGTCGCGCGCGTCGATCAGCGCTGCGCCCAGTTGGGTTGCGGCCGCCTTGAAGGCTATGCCCTTCAGCCGCGCGCCATCGTCCGATGACAACGAGAATCGAACGTGCCCACCCTTGCCCACCACCTCTGCGTGGCGGACACGGTGACTGGGAAAGGCGAAGATGGGTGTCGGATTGCCGGAACCAAATGGCCCCGCCCTTTCGATTTCACGAACGAAATCCACCGATGCCCCCCGCGCCGTCATGGCTGCGTCTATGCCAAGCGTCGACCTGGCGCGCGCGGCCGACACCGCTTCGCCAAGCCTCTGAGACATGAAGGCCCGGAAGGGACCGATCTGCGCCGTTTGCAGCGTAATGCCGGCCGCCATCGCATGGCCGCCGCCCTTGACGATGACATGCTCGTCGACAGCCGCGATCACCGCAGCGCCGAGATCGACGCCCGGCATCGACCGTCCGGAGCCAGTGCCCAATCCGTTGCGGCCAAGCGCGATGGCAAAAGCCGGCCGTTCGAACCGCTCGCGCAACCGCGCGGCGACAAGACCCACGACACCCGGATGCCATTCCTCGGATGCCATGACCAGAACAGGCGGCCCCTCGCCGCCACCGATCTCGGCTTCGGCGGCAGCAACGGCCATCTCCACGGCGTCCGCCTCGATTCGCTGGCGTTCCGCATTCAACTCGTCGAGCTGGGTGGCAATCGCGATGGCATCGTGTTCGCTGTTGGTGGAAAGCAGGCGCATACCCAGCGCCGCGTCACCGATCCGCCCGCCGGCGTTTATGCGCGGCCCGATCAGGAAACCAAGGTGATAGGGATTGATCGGTCCATTGATGCGCGCAGCGAGCGCCAGGGCCGATATTCCACTATTGCGGCCCTGGCGCATGATTTCGATGCCCCGCGTCACGAACGCCCGGTTGAGCCCCTTGAGCGGCACCACGTCGCACACCGTCGCCAGCGCCACCAGATCGAGCATTTGCAGCAGGTCCGGCTGCGGTCCAATGCCCTTGGCGCGCAGCACCCGGTTGGTCGCAACCAGCGCCATGAAGGTTACTCCGGCGGCGCACAGATAACCAAGTCCGGATACGTCGTCGGGCCGGTTGGGATTGACCAGGGACAAGGCCGGCGGCAATTCCGCGTCGGATAGGTGATGGTCGATCACCAGAACGTCGGCGCCGCGTTCGCGGGCGTGGGCAATCGGCTCGCGGCTCGTGGTGCCGCAATCGAGCGTGACGATCAGGGTGGCTCCAGCATCGATCAGCTTGTCCATGGCCGCGATGTTGGGGCCGTAGCCCTCGAAGATGCGATCCGGAATATGGCAGTCCGCCTTCACCCCCATCGCGTCGAAATACCGGGTCATCAGCGCGCATGAACAGGCCCCGTCGACATCGTAGTCGCCGAACAGCCCCACGTGTTCGCCGTCCACGATGGCCCTGGCGAGCCTGTCGGCAAGGGCGTCCATCCCGGTCATGGTCGAGGGATCCGGCATCAGGTCGCGGATCGCGGGGCTGAGAAACCCCTCCGCGCCGTCTATATCGACGCCACGCGCCGCCAGAATGCGCGCAACGATTTCCGACAGTCCCGTGCGCTGGGACATGGCGGTTGCGGCGCGCATGGCCGCAAGGTCCAGGCGATCGACCCAGGGTCGATCGAGCACCGACCGCTCCACATTCAGGAAATAGCGCCGCTCGTCTTGCATATGCGAGGGTTACGCCATTTCAGGCGGCGCGGTCGAGATCACGATCTGCGCTTTCCAGATCACGGCGCAAGGGGCGGACCGACCACAATCATCCCGTGGCGCCGGCTGAGATCGCGAAACTCCTGTGACAGCGGATCAACCATTTCCGAGGCAAAGAACCCTTCCATTGTGCCTGCAGGCAGGAAGGTCACCATCAGTTGCGCGGAGTCGGTCAGGTTGCGAAAGGCGTGTGGCACGCCACGCGGGCCGAATATGGAGTCGCCCGCCCGCAGGTGGTGCATCTGTTCACCCACCTGGAAACGGAACTCGCCATCAAGAACGAGGAACCATTCGTCCTGATCGAGGTGCAAATGCACAGGCGGCCCGCCCTGCTTGAATCGGTAGGTATCGAATACGCACAGCGCACCGCCGGTATCCTTTGAAGACACCTTGCAGTCGAAACGGCCGTTCAGGAAATTGACAGGGCTCGCGAACCTGTCACTTCCTGCCAACACCGCAAATGGTTCGACACCTGTTACGGACGACACATATGCCCCCTCTTGAATCAACTAGAGCGGCAACGACGACATTGACTGAGCAAATATCACATGAGCCATCAGGTGCAGCAAGGTCAAAACGCTATTCTTGGGTCCAATGGCGCGACACAAGTCGCCCGAAGCACCCGGGATCAGCGGGCGTGTCGGGCGGTGATCCAGCGGGTTGTCTTGGACCAGGAGCGCATCACGACGGTCGAGGTCTCGACCCAGTGCGCGCGCAGCTTTACGCCGGGAAGCATCGAACCGTCGGTGACCCCGGTCGCGGTGAACAGGACGTCGCCGGACGCGAGATCTTCGGCGGCATATTTGCGGTTCGGGTCGCTGATCCCGAAACGGGTGGCGCGCTCGCGCTTCTCGGGCGTATCGAGGATGAGCCGCCCCTGCATCTGCCCGCCAACGCAGCGCATCGCCGCGGCCGCCAGCACACCTTCCGGCGCACCTCCGGAACCCAGATAGATGTCGATCCCGGTTTCCTCGGGATTGGTGGTGTGGATCACGCCGGCGATATCGCCGTCGCCGATCAGCTTGATCGACGCGCCGACCGAGCGCAATTCTTCGATGATCGCGGCGTGGCGCGGACGGTCGAGCACGCAGGCAGTGATTTCGGAAACGGGAACGCCGCGCGCCTTGGCGAGCGAGCGGATATTGTCGCTGACCGACGCATCGATATCGACAACGTCGCTACCATAGCCGGGGCCGATGGCGATCTTCTGCATGTAGACGTCAGGCGCATTGAGCAGGCCGCCGCGTTCCGCCATGGCCAGAACGCAGATCGAATCGTGCTGGTTCTTGGCGCAAAGGGTCGTGCCCTCCAGCGGATCGACCGCGATATCCACCTCGGCGCCCGTGCCGTGGCCCACGTGCTCGCCGATGTAAAGCATCGGCGCCTCGTCGCGCTCACCCTCGCCGATCACGATTCGACCGTTGATGCGCACGCGCTCCATCTCGCCGCGCATGGCCTCCACGGCGGCGTGGTCCGCCGCTTTCTCGTCGCCCTTGCCGCGCCAGCCCGCCGCAGCGATCGCCGCGCTCTCGGTCACCCGAACGAGTTCGAGGGTCAGGTTGCGATCGACGATGGCCGGGCTGCGATCCTCTTCGGTCTTGACCAGTTTCATGTGTCCTGCGACCGCTTGCCGGGCCGCCCCCTAGTTAGCCGGCAGAGGTCCTGCCGCCGTGTGAAGAAACCTGAGGTCTCAGAGCGCTTCGATGCGGATCAACTGCGGCTTGCCAGCAGTGAACCCATCCTCCGCGATCCGCTTGAGTGCCTCGCGGACGGTCTGCTCCATCGTCTCGTGGGTGATCAGCACTACGGTCCGCACGGGCTCGCCGCCGTCGGAAGGATTGATAACACGCAGGTCCGGACGCTGAATGACACTCTCGAGCGAGATGCCGCTTTCCGCCATTCGTGTCGCTATAGCAGCCAGCGCCCCGGGAACATCCTTGGCATTTAGTCTAATGTAGTATCCGCCGGCGTGGGCCCGCATCGGCGCGCGGACATAGGCCGCCAGTTCGGTCGATGGCACGCCCAGCGGCGGCACGCGCGAATCCCGCGCAATGTCGAGGATGTCGGAGAGAACCGACGCGGCGGTAGCCGATCCGCCCGCGCCGGGGCCGGCCAGCAGCAATTCGTGAACCTGGTCCGTCTCCAGCGCGATGGCGTTGAGAACCCCATCGACGCCCGCGATGGCGCTGTGGCGCGGCACGAGCGTGGGGTGCACACGCTGCTCGATCCCGTCGCTCGAGCGCTGCGCCAGGCCCAGAAGCTTGATCTTGTAGCCCAGATCCGCCGCGACCTTGAGATCGGCCTGGGTGATGCCGGTGATTCCCTCGACAAAGATCTGATCGGCGGCGATCTCCACGCCAAAGCTGAGGCTGGTCAGGATGGCCAGCTTGTGGGCGGTATCATATCCCTCGATATCGAAGGTGGGGTCGGCCTCGGCATAGCCGAGTTCCTGCGCCTCCTTCAGGCAATCCTCGAACGAGATGTTCTCCTCGCCCATCCGCGTCAGGATGTAGTTGCAGGTTCCATTCATGATCCCGTAAACGCGGTGTATGCGGGCGCTTCCCAGCCCCTCGCGCAGGGTCTTGATAACCGGGATACCGCCAGCGACCGCTGCCTCGAACCCCAGTTGGGCGCCCGTCGATTCCGCGATCTGCGCCAGGCTCACGCCATGCTTGGCCAGCAGCGCCTTGTTGGCCGTCACGACGGGACGACCTGCATCGAGTGCAGCCTTTACCGCAGCAAAGGCCGGGCCATCTTCCCCGCCGATCAGTTCGACGAACAGGTCGATGGATTCCGAGCGCGCCAGGGCAACCGGATCATCGAACCATTCGAGTCCGGATATGTCGATCCCCCTGTCGCGCGACCGCGAGCGCGCGCTGACGGCGGTCACCGAGAGCTTGCGCCCGAGCTTGCGGGACAGCATTTCGCCGTCGCGTTGCAGGATGCCGACCAGGGCCGCACCTACGACGCCAAGGCCCGCCACCCCAACCCGCAGGGGACGCAACACGGCCGGTTCGGCCGCGTCCTGCATTGCCTTGAGTATCCTGGCGCGGGTATCGGAGCGCGGTTCACGCCCCTCACGAAGGTCGAAGACGAATAGCGGATCGCCCGCGATCTCGCGCCCAAAACGGGTCGGAGACCAGCCACGCGCACCAATGAAGGCCTCGACGGCCTGACGGAAACTGTCGATATCGCTCATGCGGCGATATCTATAGGATTATTCCTGCAGGTCAATAGGTCTTGCCTGGCGCGCCAGTTTCGCCGAACGCTCAGGTCTTCAGCAAGAGGTCCTGGAGGCGGCTATTTCGCTTGTGCGAGAGACACCACGTTGCCGCCGCTTGCGCCCCCGAGGAACTTCTTGATGTTCCGCGCCGCCTGGCGAATGCGCTGTTCGTTCTCCACCATGGCGATGCGCACGTACTGGTCGCCATATTCGCCAAAGCCGAGGCCGGGAGCCACCGCAACCGCGGCTTCGGTGATCAGAAGCTTGGCGAACTCCACCGACCCGAGTTCGGCATACTGGTCCGGGATCGGCGCCCATGCGAACATGGTCGCTGGCGGCGACGGCACATTCCATCCGGCCCGGCCAAAGCTCTCCACCAGCACATCGCGGCGGGACCGATAGATCTCGCGCATCTCCTCTATACACTCGTCCGAGCCGTTGAGGGCGGCGGCGGTGGCGACCTGGATAGGCGTGAACGCGCCATAGTCGAGATAGGACTTCACGCGGGCGAGCGCGGCGATGAGCCGCTCGTTGCCTACGGCAAAACCCATGCGCCAGCCGGGCATCGAATAGGTCTTGGACATGGACGTGAATTCAACCGCGATGTCCATCGCGCCGGGCACTTCGAGGACGGAGGGCGGCGGATTGCCATCGAAATAGACCTCGGAATAGGCAAGGTCGGACAGGATGAAGATTTCCTGTTCGCGGCAATACCTGACGACCTCCTTGTAGAAGTCGAGATCGGCCACATAGGCGGTCGGGTTCGACGGGTAGTTCAGAATCAGGGCAATCGGCTTGGGGATCGAGTGCCGCACGGCCCGGTCAAGGGCGCGCATGAAATCCTCGTTCGGCTCGGCCGGCATCGAGCGCACGACACCGCCGGACATGATGAAGCCAAAGGAATGGATCGGATAGGTCGGATTGGGCACAAGCACCACGTCGCCCGGGGCGGTGATCGCCTGCGCCATGTTGGCGAAGCCTTCCTTGGACCCAAGCGTGGCGACGACCTGGGTATCGGGATTGAGTTTCACCCCGAAGCGCCGGCCATAGTACGAAGCCTGAGCCTTGCGCAGCCCGGGAATTCCCTTGGATGCCGAGTAGCGGTGGGTGCGCGGGTCCTTCACCGTCTCCTTGAGCTTGTCCACGATGTGCTGCGGGGTGGGCAGGTCGGGGTTGCCCATGCCGAGATCGATGATGTCCACTCCTGCCGCGCGCGCCTTCGCCTTGATCGGGTTGATGTGCTCGAACACGTAAGGCGGCAGACGACGAATACGGTGGAATTCCTCGGTCATGGTTTCCTCTGCGGCCCGTCAGGGGCCGGTCTCTCCGGTGGTTCGGGCGCACTGCGCACCCGCAACGCGGATATCCTTTGGCACCAATTGTGCCATGAATATGGTTTTCAAAGTTATTACAGCTCGCGACAGCCCGTATCAGGGAAAGAGCGGCAGAGCCTCGAGCCCCGTGGTCTCGGGGAACCCGAACGCCACGTTGAAGTTCTGGATCGCCTGCCCCGCGCTACCCTTGACGAGGTTGTCGATGGCCGCGATCACGATGGCCCGCCCCGGTATACGGTCGTCGAAAGCATTGAGCAGCGCCAGGTTGGAGCCGCGCACGTGGCCCGTCGCGGGGATTTCGCCCGGTTGGGCGATGACCACGAAGGGCTCTCCGGCATAGGCCCTGGACCACGCGGCCCGCAGGTCGGCGGCGCTGGTGGCCTTGCCGAGCCGGACGTGAGCGGTGATGAGTTCACCACGGCTCATCGGGATCAGGTGCGGCGTGAAGTTGACCGTGACCTGCGTGCCCGCGGCCTTGGAGATCTCCTGCTCGATTTCAGGCGCGTGGCGATGCTTGCCTATGGAATAGGGGCTTACGCTCTCGCCGGCCTCGGCGAACAGGGTGTTCTGCTTGAGGCCCCTGCCCGCGCCGGTTATGCCGGACTTGGCATCGATGATCAGGTCGCCGGTCGAGATCCCCCCCTCCCGGATCAACGGCAGAAGCGCAATCAGCACAGCGGTGGGATAGCACCCCGGACAGGCGATGATCGGGGCCGTGGCGATTCTTTCGCGATTGTGCTCGGTCAGGCCGTAGGCGGCCTCTTTCTGCAACTCGGGCGCCACATGCTCGGCGCCATACCATTGCGCATAGGTCGCCGGATCCTCGATCCGGTAGTCGGCGGACATGTCGATCACCCGCACATTGGGGGCGTCGGCCCGGATCTGCTTGATGATCGCCTGGCTCGCGCCATGCGGGAGACCGCAGAACACGACATCGACCGATTTCCAGTCTACCGCTTCATTGGTCACCAGATCCGGCAGGCCGGCACTTGCCAAGTGAGGGAAGACTGCCGACATGGGTTTGCCGGCATGGGTGTTTGCCGTCAACGCCACGAAACGCAGGCCCGGATGGCGAACGCCAAGACGCAGAAGATCTGCGCCGGTATATCCGGAAGCACCAAGCAGGGCGGCATTGACTGGAGACGGCATGACTCTTGCCCTTGGGTATCGATTGTGTAATTGAAGCGGAGACGCGAGGAGCCGTTTCTACTTGCACGTTCGGGCGATGTAAATGGCCGGTGGGCGGGACCCGCCGCCTCGTCTGTGAGTTGTGAGGGTATCGATGGGAAAACGCATCGCGATTGCCACGATGGGCACCCAAGGCGATGTGCAGCCCTATGTTGCGCTTGCCGCAGCGCTGCAGGCGCGCGGCTATTCGGTAGCACTGGGAACGCCGGACGACTTCCGCGACATGGTGGAAAGCCGCGGGCTGGAGTTTCACAGCCTGGGCGACAGCATCCAGGAGTTCCTCAAGCAATCGCGATTCGAGAATGCGATGAGCCACAACATGTTGCTCAACGCACCCGCCCTGCTCGCCCAGGGCCAGAAGATCGTGGACACGGCGGCCCGGCGCTTCTGGGTGATGGCACAGGGCGCGGATGCGCTCGTGCTGAACATGAACACCTCGTTCGGCATCGATATTGCCGAAGGGCTCGATATTCCCGCCGTGATGGTGGCGCTCCAGCCGCTCAACACCACCAGCGAGTTCCCGCTTTGCGCCTATTATGGCCCGTCGTTCGGTCGCGCGTTCAACAAGCTCAGCTATACCGCGATGAGCGTGCAGCAGATCTACTACAACCTGCCCCGCAACCGGCTGCGCCGCGAACTCATCGGTCTCGACCCGCGGGCCAAGGGCGGCTTCTTCAAGGACAATGACGGACGCGACCTGACCATCCTCTACGCCTTTTCCGAACACGTCTCGCCACGCCCGGCAGACTGGCCGGACACAGCGATCATCACCGGCTACTGGCCGTTGCCCGACAATACCGGCTGGGAGCCTTCCGAACGCTTCAGGAAGTTTCTCGCGGAGGGCGAACCCCCGATATATGTGGGTTTCGGATCGATGCCGTTCGGCGCCCAGCGCAATACCGAAATTCTCAAGGAAGCTGTCAGGAACTGGGGCGGGCGCGTGGTGGTGGCGCGTGGCTGGGGCGGCATCAACCCTGACGATCTCCCCGACAGCATCTATGCCATAGCCAAGGCGCCGCACGACAAGCTGTTCCGCCACGTCAAGGGCGTGGTTCACCACGGCGGCGCAGGCACAACCGCCGCCGGCCTGTATGCGGGGCGCCCCACCTTCGTCGTGCCGCAAGCGGTCGACCAGCCGTTCTGGGGCCGCCGCGTCTACGAACTGGGCTGCGGGCCGGAACCGGTCCGCCTGCGCAAGTTGACCGCTGAAATTCTTGCCGAGGCGCTGCGCGATCTTTCGGAGAACGCCAGCTACCAGAAGGCCGCGACAGCCCTTTCCAGGCAATTGCAGGCCGAGGACGGCACTGCGCGGGCGATCGAAGTGATCGAACAGGTCATGAAGCGCTATCGGCCCCTCGCCCGGGCACGGGCGCGGCATCGCGCCCGCACGCTTCAGGCGCGTGTGTCGCGGGCACTACGCAAGGTCAGCCAGTAGCTGTAGCCGACCGCGCCGAGATTTGGCAGCAGGAGCGCAGCCAGGACCGCAACCGAGAGAATCGGCGCGCTCGACACCAGAAGCGCCACCAGTCCCAACCCGACCCCGGCCAGTATCCAGGCGATTCCCGCGAAACGGTGGGTCAGTTGCCAGTTGCGCGCATCGTCGAGCGTCCAGCGCACCCTGATCCCGGCCCAATGGTTGGGTTGGGACTTGGGGAGGCTGTTGCCCACAAAGATCAGGAAAACGGCAATTGCCAGGGCCGCCACGCGTACAACGGGCACCTCGGTTCCCATTCCCACAAGCGCGATGGTCGCCTCCACCAGGCACAACAGACCTGTCGTTCCGGTGATCGCGGCGCCAAGAACATATCTCGAAGCGGCGACTGAAGCGTTGCCCATGTATCTGCGCATGAGCAGGAAGACGCCCCAGAGGAGCAGGCCCATCGCCACGGGTACCAGAAGTGCCCATTCGCGCGGCAAGGTCCCGTCGATCTCACCCTTCCAGTTCCAGTGGACCGGAATGACAGCTCCATAGGGGATGCCCGCAAACCCCGCCAGCATGAATGCCAGCAAGAGGAAAAGGAAGGCGAAGTGCAAGCCGTCGACGAAATAGGACCGCATGATTGTCTCCAGTATCCGGGCGGAAAGGACCGCCCGGGGTCAGTGCTTCCTGTCTCCCAGGCTGAGCAGCCCGGCCAGGGCCTGCTCGAGTACCGAGAGGTTGAGATGGTAGATCAGACTGGTGCCTTGCCGGTCGACGGTGACGAGCCCCGCCTCCCTGAGCTTGGCGAAGTGGCTGGAAAGCGTCGGCTTTGTCAGCTCGAAATGACCCGCAATATCCCCCGCGCTGAGCGGTCCGTTGCCCAGCAAGGCCAGGATTTGCCGTCGCACCGGATGCGCCAGAGCCTCGAATACCGCGTTCAAGCGTCACTCCCTGTCTCGTTCGCGGCATTCATTAGTCAATTCCCTAATTAGATGCAAGTCTAATTAACGGATAAAAAGAAGGGGCCGCAAGACGGCCCCTTCCCGATGCTGATTTTCCGAAGCGGACTAGCGCTTGGAGAACTGGAACGAACGGCGCGCCTTCGCCCGGCCGTACTTCTTGCGCTCGACCACGCGGCTGTCGCGGGTGAGGAAGCCGCCGCGCTTGAGGACGCCGCGCAGCTCGGGCTCATAGTTGGTCAGAGCCTTGGAGATGCCGTGACGGACAGCGCCGGCCTGACCGGAAAGACCGCCGCCGGACACGGTGGCGTCGACGTCGTACTGGTCCTTGCGGTCGGCGGCCACGATCGGCTGCTGCAGGATCATCTGCAGAACCGGACGGGCGAAATACTTTGCGTATTCCTTGCCATTGATGGTGATGCGGCCACTGCCCGGCTTGACCCAGACACGTGCGACCGCGTCCTTGCGCTTGCCCGTCGCATAGGCGCGGCCATGCTGGTCGAGCTTCTGGACGTAGACGGGGGCGCTCTCGTCGGTCACGACGTTCGCATTGCCCAGCTCTTCGAGGGAGGTGATGGTCTCGGCCATGATGCTATGCCCTGACATTCTTGGAGTTGAGCGCGCCGACATCGAGCACTTCAGGCTGCTGGGCGGCATGCGGGTGTTCCGCGCCGGCATAGACGCGCAGGTTCTTGAGCTGGGCGCGGGTCAGCGGTCCGCCCGGCATCATGCGACGCACCGCGTTCTCGAGCACGCGCTCGGGGAAACGCCCTTCGAGCAACTGGCGCTGGGTGCGATCCTTGATGCCGCCGGGATAGCCGGTGTGCCAATAGAAGCGGCGCTGGTCGAGCTTGCGGCCGGTCAGCTTCACCTTGTCGGCGTTGATCACGATCACGTTGTCGCCCATGTCCATGTGCGGAGTGAAGGTGGGCAGGTGCTTGCCGCGAAGATGCATGGCGATGATCGAGGCGAGACGCCCCACCACCAGGCCGTCAGCGTCGATCAAGACCCACTTCTTCTCGATCTCGCTCGGTTTGGCCGAGTAAGTCTTCATGTCGATGTTCCTCAGATGGCGACCCTTGCTGGATCCCCGGAATGCTGGCGATTTCCGCCTGCCGTCAGATCGGCGGCCGGTTTCGCGCAGGGTCATATAAGCGCGCAGAAATGACGTCAAGCACTATCTTTAAGTGCTTATATTTCAATCACTTACAATTGCGGTATTATATTACCGTACCGCGCGCGACATATCGGCCAGATAGGCAACAGTGGCCCCGGCCAGCATGAAGGCCATGGCCTGATGGGCCACTGCGACCGGAATCGAGACCACGCTCAGAAGCGTCGCGATCCCCAGCCCCACCTGCACCAGGATCAGCAGCATGAGCCGCGGCATCCATCCATGCACCCCGGCAAACCCGGGCGACAGCCTCCCCTTCCACAACAGGAATATCGCATAGGCGGTCACCGCATAGGCGATCATGCGATGGTCGAACTGGACGGTCAGCGCGTTCTCGAAAAGATTGCGCCACCAGGGCGACATCGCGCCCAGTCCCGCGGGGATGAGGCCGCCATCCATCAGGGGCCAGGTGTTGTATCCGAAACCGGCGTCGGTGCCGGCGACAAAGGCGCCGGCAATGATCTGCACATAGATCAATGCCACCAACAGGCCAACGGACCAGAACCAGCCCGCCGGCACCATCATGCGCTTATCGACCGGGCGCAGGCGCCTGGCGACCCAGATGATGGCGAGGAACAGCACAAGCGCCGTGCCCAGGTGTGCGGCAAGACGGTATTGCGAAACGTCGGTACGCACTTCAAGGCCGGACGAAACCATCCACCAGCCGACCAACCCCTGGAAGCCGCCCAGCACGAACAGGAGCCCCAGCGGCGGCGCAAGCCGCCAGTTGAGACGCCTCTGGAAAAGGAACAACAGGAATCCGCCAAGGAATACGGCGCCGATGGCGCGCGCCAGCAGGCGGTGGGTCCATTCCCACCAGAAGATCATCTTGAATTCGTCGAGCGTCATGCCCGGATTGTCGACGATAAATTCCGGAATCTTCCGGTATCCGTCGAATTCGGCCTGCCAGTCGGCGAGCGACATGGGCGGCAGCACGCCCGAAATCGGTTTCCATGTGGTGATCGAAAGGCCCGAATGGGTGAGCCGGGTCACGCCACCCACCATCACAAGCACCAGGATCAGTCCTGCGACCAGATAGAGCCAGGCGCGAACGGGCCGCAGCGGATCGACGCTGGTCTCGGTATGGATCGCTTGTGCTGCGGTTGCATCGGCCATATCGGTCGTCCCGGCTTTGTTAATGCGGGCCGCAGTGGTAAAGGGGGCCGGCGCGGTTGGCAACTGCGCTCTTGACGCAGGCAGACAGGGGACAATTCGGGGATGACACAGAGTCAGCGCAAGTTCGTGGGCGTAATCTTGACCCTTGTGGTGCTTGTTGCCTACGCGGCGCTTGCCAGCGCATTGTTCACCGAATTCCTCACCGGCCTGCCGACCTGGGCGCAGCTGGTCTATTTCGCGGTGGCCGGCCTTGGATGGACCGTGCCGGCAATGGCGGTCATCCGGTGGATGGCAAAGCCCGACGCGTGAATGAAAGGCGTCCGGTTCAGGTCAGATCGACCTTGCCTCGCCGCCCCAGTGCGGTGAACAGCGCGCCGGTGGCGAACACGTCGAGATAGCGGCGCTCCTGGAAATGGCCATTGAGCGATATGCGCGGCAGCGCCGTCAGGTGTGCCGCGTGCTCGGCATAAAGGCCCCCCGGCCGGGTCGTGACAGCGGTGCGAAAGCCGATCTCCCGGGCGAGGTCGAACTCGCGTCGGCCAGCCGAACGCGGCGCTCCGATGGGATAAGAGAGATGGACCGGATCCTTGCGCAACTGCGTCTTGAGAATGGCGCGCGATTGCTCCATCTCGTTCGCGGCCTGGGCGGGCGTGAGCTTGGAAAGCTCGTAGTGATGCACGGTATGCGCGCCAATCGTGCACAGCGCATCGCTGGCGAAGACCTCGAGCTGTTTCCAGTCCATGATCAGGTCGCGGCACTGCCCCTTCATGTCGTAACCGTATCGCCGCGCCAGGTCTGACATGAATTCGACCCGAACCTCCTCCGGCATGTCCCGCATGCGCCAGTATAGCGCGTCGTAGGCCGCATTCTTCTGCTCAAGAGTGGCGCATTCGACATACTCGGTCTCGCCATTGCCCGGCAGGGCCAGTGCGTCATGCCCGGCAATGATGTCCTCCAGCGCCTGCCACCACAATTCGCCTTCTCCATCCGCGAAGGCTGTGGGGACATAAAGGGTAAAAGGGCACTGATGCTTGCGAAGTATCGGCAGGGCGTGGTCCAGGTTGTCGCGGTACGCATCGTCGAAGGTGAATACTGCGAACGGAGACCGGGTGCGCGGTTCCTCGATGCGCACGATAGCCTCGTCAAGGCTGACAATTTCCATGCCGAGCGCGCGCACGCGCACGATCGCGGCCTCGAGAAATGCCGGCGTTACCTGCAAAATCGCATTGGGAGCGAAGTCGGCCGGCGCCTCGGGCAGAACCCGGTGCAGCGTGAAGATGACCCCCTTGCAGGCCGAGTAGCGCCTGATCAGCCTTGGCAGATGCGACAGCCAAAGCGCTTCGAACGCTGCGCGATAGGCAAGATATCTCAGGGACGCCATTGCGAACCGGACAATTCAGGCGACTTCATTGCGCTTGGCACTGATCATGATCGGCTCGATACGCTGGAAACCGAGCTTTTTGATGCCCGCAACCGCGGCCTCGACCTGCTCCACCTGCGCATTGTCCACGGAAATCACCACAAAGGGCCGGAGGTCGCGGAACAGCGGCAGGGTGGACCCGACGCCCAGTCGTCCTGCCACGATCACCACGGATTCATAGATGTCTCCGAGCGCGTTGACGAGCAGCGCCGGGCGATCCGAGGACCGATCGACGACCCGCCCCTGCCCCCACGGCACTTCGGCAAGCCCGCCGCGGTTGCCGGGCTGGATCACGTCGCCGAAATCAGCGCCTCCTGCGGCCAGGTCGGTCAGGCCAAGTTCGGCGGTCGGCTTCTGGCTGCCGGCATCGACCCGCGCCACGGACAATCCGGCGGCAAGCGTGCCGGAAACAAGCGTCTCCGCCAGTTCTGACGCGGAGCCCCGTTCACCGACCTCGACGATCAGCACGCAGCGCTCCTCACCCCGAGCCATGCTCTCGCAAAGAGCCGCTATCGCCTCGGTGTCCTCACCCGACTCGGCTTCGCCCGGCTTGGGGTCCTGCGCGGCCTCGACATTTCTGGCGGGCTCCCGTTTCTTCGAAGGCCCCGCGCTGGCCGGCACCGGTTCGGCCGCTGCGACACGATCCGCGCCTTCCGCATGTCCGGCGGGCGCCTGTTCCTCGGTATCGGACGGTGCGGTTTCTCTCGTGACCAGATCGGCAAGATCCGACCAGGCAGACTCGACACTTTCGGGCATTTCGAGATCGTCGAGATCCGGTTCGGCCTCGATGGCGCCGAGCATTGAGATCCGCTGCGAGGGCAATGAGGTGCGGGCTGCTTCGCGCCGAGCCTTGGCGTCGGCCTCTGCTGTCAGCGCATCCGGCACCGTCGTCCCGCCAACATCGGCGTAGGGGTCCGCGCCTTCGGTCGGAATCGCGCCTACCTGTTCGGCGGTCTCTTCGGCAACGTCTCCGTCATCACCGTCCTGCGCATCCACGGCAAGATCGTCGGCGACAATCGGCGGCTCGTCGAAGGTATCGTCCGGCGCAACGCCACTACCCTGCTCCGCTTCAGCAGCGGCGAGCAGTTCGAAACCCGCTTCACTCAACTCATCGAGCCGACTGGCGGAATCCGTTTCGGGCGATTCAGGCGCCTTGGCGATTGCCGCGCCACCTTGCCCCGCTGCCGGTTCCGCATCGTCCCGCGAACGGCCATTTGCCCCTGCGGTTGGCCGCCAGGCCAATTCGCCGTCGCCCGCCGATGCCGGATTGCCTTCCACCAATGCCCTGCCGCTGACGATTTCGCCAAACACCACGCTGCCCACCTGCAACGCCAGCGACAACATGCCGACCGCCAACACGATCAGCTTGGTCTTGGGTGAGGCCGGGGCAACGGCGGGGGCGGCATCGCTGACGACGCGGACATCGGGAAGCGCGGAGTTGGGATCGGTGCGCCCTGAGGCGTCCCTGTAGCGCTGGAGATATGTTTCGAGCACATCGCGTTCCGCGGTCGCCTCGCGTTGCAGTTCGGCGAGCGTGACATTGTCCAGGGTGGCCTGCGACGCGCTGACCTTGAGCCGCGCCAGGTCGGCCCGCAGCGATTGTTCGAGATTTGCCTGAACCTTGGCTTCGGACTCAAGCGCATCAGCGACACGTCGTCCCTCGGTGGCTATCTGCCGGTCTATCTCGCCAATCTGTGCGGTAAGGGCGCGCACATCGGGATGATCCGGAAGAAGCGTTGCGAGTTTGAGCGCCCTTTGCCCCTGCAGTTGCGCTTTCTGCTCGGAGAGCTGCTGGATGACCGCCGAATCGCGAACATCGGCCACCCCGTCGATCGGCTGCCCGGAGTCGAGCAGCTTGCGGATCAGCTCGGCGCGCGATTGCGCCGTGTTCTTGGCCTGCTGGGCCGCCGTGATCTGGCTGGCAATGTCGGACAATTGCTGGTCGACCAGGCTTGTATTGTTCACGCCGACGAACAGGTCCTTGTTGACCCGGAAATCCGCAACCTTCTTCTCTGCGGTTGCAACACGCTGGCGCAGGGTCTCGATCTCGCCCTGCAGCCACTTGGTGGCATCGGCGGTATCCTGCAGCATCAGATCCGAGCGCACCTGAACAAAGGTATGAGCGACCGCGTTGGCGATCCGCGCGGAGAGAACGGGATCGCCGGTTTCGGCTATGACCGAGATGATGCGCGAATTGCGCTCCTGGATCACAGTCAGCCGATCCTTGAGCCGGGCAAGAACCACATCCTCCCCACCCACATTGGCGGGCCCGCGCCCCAGCAGTCGATAGATCAAGGAAAACGGAAAGGCCCGCTGGCTCCCGTTGAGTTCGGGTACCTGGTCGAGCTTTTCCTGCCGGATGACTGGCAGGAGCGTGCTGCGGGACTGGATGAGCTCGATCTGGCTCGTGATCAGCGCATCGTCCACCACTCCGCTACCGCTCTGGTTGTCGCCCGCGGCTCGGGTGAAAGTTACGTCGCGCGGCCCAACGAGCAGGCTGGCGCTGGAATCATATGCCTTGGGAACGAAAAGGAGCACCGCATAGGCTGCCGCGCAAAGAAGCGCCGTCACCAGCAAGATGCGCAATCGCCTCCGCCAGAGCGCCGATCCAATCGCATGCATGTCGGCACGCGTATTCAGTGTATCGTCCGGCTGATCAATGCTCATTCTGCAATCCCGCTTATCTGCGCAAAGCGTTATCGCCCCAACGTGGTAAGCATTCCGTTAAACCCGGTGAAGCCGCGCCGATGCCGGCAGGGACGCTAGGGGATTGTTAACCATGATCTGGCAGCTATCGATCACCTCAAGTGTGGACGGTCCGGAACATGCGCTGGCTGCGTTTTCTTTCCATTTTCCTTTTGCTGCCGATCGCGGCATGCGCGCTCAATCCCCGCCCTGACGGGTCGCTGGCGGAAACGGCCGGCCCCTATCACCTGGACAGCGGCGATGTCGTAAAGGTCACCGTCTACGGCGATGCGACCCTTTCTTCGAGCTACAAGGTGGACGACAGCGGCGCAATCGCGATGGCCCTGGTCGGGCCGGTGCCGGCGCGAGGACTGACCACGACCCAGGTCGCAGCGGAAATTGCCTCGGCGCTGGGCAAGGGCTTCATGCGCAATCCCAACGTTGCCGTCGAAGTCGACCAGTACCGTCCCTTCTACATCCAGGGCGACGTCAAGAGCAGCGGGCAGTTCCCCTACAGCTATGGCATGACGGTTCGTGCGGCCATTGCCACCGCCGGCGGTCCTTCGGGAAAGAGCGACCCGACTAGGGCAACTGTCTATCGCCGGGTTGGCGACCGGGTGGTCAAGGCAGTCGTTGGTCTCGACTTTCCCATCCAGCCGGGCGACACCATTACCATCAATACCACTTCCATGCTCTGAGCCGGGATCGGCGCGATGCGCTCGGCAGACAAGGGCCTGAATGTCTTGCAGGTCATGCGGGCGCCAGTCGGCGGACTGTTCCGGCATGTTGCCGACCTGACGCGGGGACTGGCCGCAAGGGGTCATCGCGTCGGCATAGTGGTGGACAGCCTGGCGTCCGACGCGCGCACTGAAGCCACTCTGGAAGACCTCGCCCAACACACCGCCCTCGGCATTCACAGGGTGCCCATTCCCCGTCTCCTGGGGATCGCGGATATCGGCGCTTCTCGTACGATTCGTCGCTTGGCGCACGAGCGTGGCGTCGCCGTTCTGCACGGCCATGGAGCCAAGGGCGGCTTCCACGCCCGGGTGGCGCGAATCGGACGCCAGGCACCGAAAGCCGTTTACACCCCACATGGCGGCGTCCTGCATTTCTCGCCGCGCAGCGTTTCCGGGCGCGCCTTCCACACCATTGAAAAACTGCTGTTACCGCTGGCAGATACGATGATTTTCGAAAGCGGTTTCGCACAGGAAAGCTATTGTGGACTGATCGGCCAGCCCAAATGCCGTCAGGTCGTCATTCATAACGGGATTGCCGACGACGAATTCCAGCCCGTTGTCACAGACGACACCGCCGCCGATTTCGTTTTTGTGGGCGAACTGCGGCGCCTCAAGGGTTACGACCTGCTGCTTGAGGCTCTGGCGCCCCTGACGCGGCCCGATGGCGCGCCTGCATCGCTCATGCTGGTGGGCGACGGCCCGGATCGTGCGCAGGTGCATGAAATGGTCAATTCACTGGGGCTGTCCGGGCGCGTCGAGTTGCCGGGCGCCCAGCCCGCACGTGACATGTTCGCAAAAGGCCGCTGCGTTGTCGTCCCGTCGCGGGCGGAATCGCTTCCCTATATCGTGATGGAAGCGGCCGCCGCCGGCAAACCGGTCATCGCCAGCCGTGTCGGAGGCATTCCGGAGATATTCGGCCCGACCGAAGACCGCCTCGTTGCGCCCGACGATGTGAGAGCGCTTCGCCGGGCCATGCAGGCCTTCCTCTCCTCGCCCGACGAGGATCGGGAACAAACGCTCCTGCGTCGCCAGTATGTCAGTGAGAACTTCGCCGCTGCGCGTATGGTCTCCCGCATAGAGTCTGTTTATTATCAATGCGTTAACGATCGTTAACCTATCGCCTTCACGGTAAATCAACTATGTGCGCGCCGGTTCGATAGCGGGATGGTATTTTCCTGCCATAGAGGAGCGCCATGATCCGACTGAATCCAAAAGACATCATCATCGAGCGACTCGCTGGAGGCCAGATGAGCCCCGGAGCGGGCACTTTCGGGCCGCGGGCCGAGCAGATCATCGCCGCACCGGCGGAGCGAGGGTACTCGGCCGCGGTGATTGTCGGTGTCGCCCAGGCGCTTGAGGCGCTGATGCTGATAATGGTCGGCCTGGGTGTCTACCTGGTCTATCCCGGCAGCGGCGAGGAAATCGTCTATGTGCCCGTCATCGTGCTTGCGGTCCTGTCGGCGAACGTCCTGTTCAATGCGGCACGGACGCACCGGATAGCAGCCTATCGCACCGTGGTGATGCAGACCGGGCGCGTTCTTGCGGCCTGGTCCGTCGTGTTCGTCGGCATGGCAATGTTCGCGTTCATGCTGAAGGCGTCCGACCACGTCTCGCGCATCTGGATGGTCAGCTGGTTTGCGACCGGCGCCATTTCGCTGGTCACCTATCGCCTCGCCTTGCACGCGGCGGTGCACAACTGGACAGTAGCCGGACGGCTCAAGCGCCGCACGGTGATCGTTGGTGGCGGGGACTCCGCCGGGGCGCTGATCAAGGCGATCCGGGAAAGCGCAGACAGCGATGTCGAACTGCTGGGGCTGTTCGACGATCGCGTCGACGAGCGCTCACCGGACGTGGTTGCCGGGTGCCCCAAGCTGGGGCGTGTCGCCGACCTTGCCGATTTCGCCCGGCGCACTCGCGTCGACCTTGTCATCGTTTCCATGCCGATTGCCGCGGAGCGGCGCGTCCTCGACATGCTGGGGCATCTCTGGGTGTTGCCTGTCGATATCCGGCTCAGCGCGCACATGAGCAAGCTGCGCTTTGCGCCCCGCGCCTATTCGTATCTGGGGAATGTCCCGGTATTCGACGTCGCGGACCGCCCGATCAGCGACTGGAACCTGATTGTCAAATGGCTGTTCGACAAGACCGTCGCCCTCGTATCGCTGCTGCTGCTGGCGCCAGTTATGATCGCCACCGCGATCGCCATCAAGCTCGACAGTCCCGGCCCCATACTGTTCCGGCAGAAGCGCTATGGGTTCAACAACGAGCTGATCGAAGTCTTCAAGTTCCGTTCGATGTATGCCAACCAGTCGGACGCGCGCGCGACCAGGCTGGTGACACGCGACGATCCACGCGTGACGCCGGTGGGCCGCTTCATCCGCCGCACCTCGATCGACGAACTGCCGCAGTTGTTCAACGTCCTTCTGGGCCAGTTGTCCATCGTCGGTCCCCGCCCCCATGCCCTGGAGGCCAAGGCCGCCAACAGGCTCTATCATGAGGCCGTCGATGGTTATTTCGCCCGGCACAGGGTGAAGCCCGGCATCACCGGCTGGGCGCAGATCAACGGCTGGCGGGGCGAAACGGATACGGTGGAAAAGATCATGCAACGTGTCCATCATGATCTCTACTACATCGAGCACTGGTCGATTCTTCTCGATATCTACGTGCTGTTCATGACGCCATTCTCGCTGATCTCGAAGAACGAGAACGCCTATTGACCGACGTTGCGCAAAGCGGCGACCAGAAAGACGCCAGGCGGGCGCTGGCGAATGGCTATCTTCGCGCCAAGGCGCAGAAATGGCTCAGCGTTCTCGTTGCGATCTGGATGGTGTCCGGTGGCTTCGTCATCATCGAGCCCTCACCGCACGAGCTCATGGTCTTTCTGGTCTTCCTGGCGGCGATGCTGGCCGGCGTCGGCATTCACCGCGGAACGCTGAACCTTTTCAACCTGCTGCTGGTCTTCATCCCGTTCGCCCTGATCGGCGGGTTCCAGGTCAAATACAACGATCCGAGCAGGGGCTTCCTGTTCGTGACCATCACCATGTTTCTCTGGTTCGCCGGATATGTGGCGGCCAACTACGTCGCCGACGCGCCGCGCAAGCATCTGAAGCTGATGATGAACGCCTATACCGTGGCGGCCGTCATCGTGGCGGCGATCGGCATCCTGGCCTATCTCAAGCTCATTCCGGGACATGAGCTGTTCCTGCGCTACGGGCGGGCCAAGGCGACCTTCAAGGATCCCAATGTTTACGGGCCGTTCCTGATCCTGCCGGCCATGTATGCCCTGCAGCGCGTGCTGCTGGGAACGCGCAGGCGCGCGTGGCTGGCGGGTGGGGTCTTCCTCGTGCTGATGCTGGGGATCTTCGTGAGTTTCTCGCGCGGCGCCTGGGGGCACCTCTTCGGTTCCTCGGTCCTGGTATTCGCCCTCATCTACTTGCTCGAGGCAAAGGCGGCCGAGAGACTGCGCATGACGGGCATCGGGGTAGCCGGTGCCGTCGTCGTCGTGGTCGCCTTGCTCGGCATGCTGAGCATTCCCTCGGTCAGCCAGCTGTTCGAGACGCGGGCCAACCTGGTGCAGAATTACGATTCGGGCTCGACCGGGCGATTCGCGCGGCAGGGCTATGCGTTCGGGCTGGCCCTGGAGCACCCGCTTGGGCTCGGCCCCCTTGAATTCGCCCATCTCAGGGTGAACGAGGAACCCCACGACACCTATGTGACGGTGTTGCTTTCATATGGCTGGGGCGGCGGCCTGGCCTATTGGGCGCTGATCGCCATGACGCTCTGGCGCGGCTACTCGACGGTCTTGCGCCCCTCCGCGCATCGGCTTCTGCTCATTCCGCTGGTGGCCACCTATCTGCCGCTTGTCATTGAATCGGCCATCATCGACACCGATCACTGGCGGCACTTCTTCCTGATCACCGGACTGATCTGGGGCGTGACAGCGGCCTACGGGAAACCGGTGGGCGGCAGGAATGGCCGACAGGACGCGCTGATCTGACGCGTGGACGCACACGGTATTCGCCCCGCACG
>DATCMU010000007.1:0-58816 GCA_036563245.1 Devosiaceae bacterium
ACCTGTTCATTGGCGAGCACGGTCATGTCCACCGGGTCCCAATTGACCTTGGACTGCTTGCGCGCGACCAGTCCGGCCTGGAGGAAGTCCAGAAACAGCATCTGCTGGCGATGATAGTATTCGACGTCGCAGGTTGCGAACTCGCGCGACCAGTCCAGGCTCAACCCCATCGACTTGAGCTGGGAGCGCATGGTGGCGATATTCCTGTAGGTCCACTCCTTGGGGTGCACCTTGTTCTGCATGGCGGCATTCTCGGCGGGCATGCCGAACGCGTCCCAGCCCATCGGATGCAGCACGTTCTTGCCTCGCGCACGGTGGTAGCGCGCCACCACGTCGCCCATCGCGTAGTTGCGGACGTGCCCCATATGGATGCGGCCGGACGGATAGGGGAACATTTCAAGGACGTAATAGCGTTCCCGCGGGTCGTCATTGCGGACCGTGAAACAGTCCTTCTCAGCCCACACCTTCTGCCAATGGGGCTCCATTTCACGCGGGTTGTATCGCTCGCCGCCTCTAGCGCTCACTTGAACTACCTGTACTTGTCTCTTGTGGGGAAAACGGGTTACGGGACCATCACCAGAAAAGAGTTAACAGGTCAACGGTGAACGCAATGAGCGAACCGGTCGAAACCGCCCGGGAGCGGCTCGAATACATCCGCAGGCGCATGGCCAAGGCAGCGGCGCGGTTCGGCGATGCCCCGGGGCGGACCCGTCTGATCGCCGTGTCCAAGACATTCGGCGCGGACGCGATCGTGCCGCTGATCGATGCCGGGCAACGCGTGTTCGGGGAGAACCGCGTCCAGGAGGCGAAGGCAAAATGGCCCGCACTCAAGCAGATGCACCCCGATATCGAACTGCACCTGATCGGCCCCTTGCAGACCAACAAGGTGAAAGATGCCGTGGCCTTATTCGACGTGATCGAGACCGTCGACCGCGACAAGCTGGCAAGAGCGCTGGCCGACGAAATGGCGCGGACCGGGCGGCGACTGCCCTGTTATGTCCAGGTCAATATCGGGGCCGAAGAACAAAAAAGCGGCGTCAGTGTCGAAGAGGCAAGGGCATTGGTTGAGCGGTGCCGGGAGGTCCATCGTCTCGATGTCGTGGGGCTGATGGGTATTCCGCCGGCCGACGAGCCGCCGGGACCCTATTTCGCCATGCTCGCCGAACTGGCGCGCGATTGCGGGCTTGCAAGGGTGTCGATGGGCATGAGCGGAGACTTCGAAACCGCCATCGAAATGGGCGCCACGGAGGTCAGGGTCGGCTCGGCGCTGTTCGGCGCGCGCCATTAACCCTGGCGGGGAGCAGTCTTGGCGTCACGCGCAAGTGATTGGCGCGTCAACGCGTGAATCCTACATTAAGGGCGTGAGTTTCGGTCCCGCGGTGGGGCCGAAGTGCAGAACCCTTGCGGAGTAGGGACAATGAACAAGCGCCGTCTGTTCATCATCGACGATGACGAAGACCTGCGTTCGACGCTGGTCGAACAGCTCAACCACTATCGTGAATTCGATATCAGCGAGGCCGGTACGGCCCGCGACGCCCTGGATAGGGCGAAGAGCCAGCATGTCGATCTCATGATCCTCGATGTGGGGCTCCCCGACATGGATGGGCGCGAAGCGGTGAAGATCCTCAGGCGCTCCGGGTTCAAGAGCCCGATCCTGATGCTCACCGGGCACGACACCGATTCCGACCAGATCCTTGGGCTGGAGAGTGGCGCCAACGATTATGTGACGAAGCCGTTCCGTTTCTCGGTCCTGCTTGCGCGCATCCGCGCCGCATTGCGCCAGCACGACCAGAGCGAAGACGTGGTGTTCACGATCGGGCCCTATACGTTCCAGCCGGCCGCCAAGCTTCTGGAGAGCCCGGACGGGGGCAAGGTGCGGCTGACCGACAAGGAAACGTCGATACTGAAATATCTCTATCGGCAGGGACCCAAGACGATCACGCGCGATGTGCTGCTGCAGGAAGTGTGGGGATACAACAACAGGGTCACCACGCACACGCTGGAAACCCATATCTACCGCCTCAGGCAAAAAATAGAACGGGACCCGTCCAATGCGAGGTTGCTCGTGACCGAGGAAGGCGGCTATCGTCTGGTCCCATAGGGGCCGATGGACACCGGCGAATCGGCGCACGGCCCTCAGTAATCGCCCGGGGTGCGCGACGGCAGGAGAAGCACGAGGGGAGCTTCCGATGTCGCCTCCGGGTGTTGGGGCGGGTGAATGGATCTCGACGACAACGAGACGGTGCTGGCTGCGGCGGAGTTCCTGAAGGATCTTGACGAAACGCAGCGCAGATTGCTGGCATTTTCTTCCGAGCGTGTGACCCACCAGGAAGGCGCCGTGCTTTATCGCGCACGTGCCATCTCGGAGGGCGCGCATGTCCTGATTTCCGGTGTGCTTGAAGCGCGAGGGGAAAGCGGCGAAACCACGCGCGTTTTCGAGGAACCCGGGGCGCTTCTGGCCGCCATGTCGCTGATCGTAGCCAAGCCGCGCCCGGTGACACTGGTCGCCAGGACGAAAAGCGAAACACTGTTCATCCCCCGAACGGCGTTCATGAAGCTGGTCCGCTCCTATCCGGATCTGGCGGGGCGGCTGGCCGAGCAGGTGCGCAAGGAGCTTTCCGAATATATCCGGACGCTCAGGCCGCTGCGTTCCAGGTTGCTGCGCGACGGGGAATAGGCCCGCCCGGCCTCAACCCAGTTCGACGATGACGGGGACGTGGTCGGATGGCTTGTCGCCCCATCCGCGGGCCGGGCGCACGACTTCGATACCGCGTGAAGACGCGGCGACATCCGGGGTCGACCAGATGTGGTCGAGCCGACGGCCCTTGTCGGCGGCATCCCAGTCCCTGGCCCTATAGCTCCACCACGTGTAGAGCTTCTCGCTGGCGGGTACGTGCTTGCGCACCAGATCCACCCATCCACGCCGGTCGCGCAGGTCGTCGAGCGCCTCGGTTTCGACCGGGGTGTGGCTGACTACCTTGAGCAATTGCTTGTGGCTCCACACATCGTTTTCGTGCGGGGCGATATTGAAGTCGCCCGCGATCAGCTGCCCGGTGGAGAACTCGTCGGTGTCGAACCATTCCGCCAGCTCGGCGAGGAAATCGAGCTTGTGTCGGAACTTCGGGTTGATTTCCGGATCGGGCTCGTCGCCGCCAGCGGGAATATAGAAATTATGGGCGCGCAAGGCGCCTCTTCCCGGATCAAGCACCGCCGAGATATGCCGCGCTTCGGGTATGCCACAAAAGCTGCGCGACTGCGGGTCCGAGAGCGGAAATTTCGAAACGATGGCGACGCCATGATAGCCCTTCTGTCCCGCGACAGCCTGGTGGGGATAGCCGGCGGCGGCGAGGTCGGCGCCCGGAAACTGGTCGTTGGTGCACTTGATCTCCTGAAGCATGAGCACGTCCGGCCGGTGGGAGCCCAGGAAGTCGAGAACCATGGGCAGGCGCAGGCGGACGGAGTTGATGTTCCAGGTGGCGATCTTGGCGGACATTCTTGGTGGCCTTCAGGCGTAAAGGGGGGCGGCAAACCCCATGTGAACGGGAGCGGTTGTCGGTGCCCGGCGGCGGGCCTGCCTTCCAGAACGGCTCTATTGCTGGACGGCGGTGTAGGTGGGGTCGAGATAGAAATAGGACTTGGGGATGTCGACGCCGGTCGTCACGTCATAGATGGAAAAGGTGATCTGGCTGCCGTCCGAATTTGCGATGGTCCACTGCCGAAGATCCTTGGTCTGCTTGTCGAAGATCAGCGCCACGTCGACCGGACCCATCGGCGTCTGGTCGCGTATGGTAATCGACATGAACGCTTCGGACGACACCACGTCCACGATGTTGGCGGAGAACAGATCGATCTTGTCGGTCAGAAATTCACGCAAGGGCACCATGTCCTGCGGATAGGCATATTTGGTGCGGTCCTTGCGGTTGATGACGTAGAAGCCGCGCCCCACGGAAATGATCTCCTCGCGCGACGGCGGGTCATAGCGGAAGCGGATCTTGTCGGGGCGGTCGAGGTAGAAGGTGCCCTGGATCCGGGAGCCGTCGCCATTGATCTGCTCGAAGCGCCCGGTCATCGTCTTGATGGCCGAATTGTGGGCGCCGATGTCGGCGATCAACTGTTTGTCCTCCGGCGTCAGGACGTGATCGAGCGGCAGAACGGGCATGGACGAGGCCGGCGGCACGGCTGTCGCATCCGGCGCGGCCGAAGGGTCTGTCGCCGGCACGGGGGCGCCATCGATCGGGGTTCCGTCGGGCCAGACATTGGGCGCGTTGGTGGTGGGAACGGGCGGGAAGCCGGACGAGTCCGGCGTCGCGGATTGCGGCGGCATGGGGATCGGCGCTGCATCTTCCTGGGCAAGGGCGGGGACGGCCAGAATCGACCCGAGCGCGAATAGGACAAGCAGGCGGTTGGCGGACATGCGTGCGGACCCTGATCTGGTTGCGGCTTTGGCGGCGGACACTGCCGGACAAATGCGGCAGCAGCGCGAAGCGATTGTCCGAAATGTAGTCACGAAACCGCGCATTGAACAGGTGGGCCGCCCGGGTCGGCCTTCGACGTCCCACCGGCTCAGTACCCGTCCGCGTTGTCCCCCACCAGGATCTCGCGCTTGCCCGCATGGTTGGGCGGGGAAATCACGCCCTCGTGTTCCATGCGCTCGATGAGCGTTGCCGCCCGGTTGTAGCCGATCGAAAGGCGGCGCTGGATGTAGCTTGTCGAAGCCTTCTTGTCGTTCAGGACGATGTTGACGGCCTTGTCGTAGAGCTCGTCGCCGGAGCCGCCGAAGTCCTGGCCGGGCATGCCGTCCTCATCGTCCTCCGCAGTGATCGATTCCAGATAGTCCGGGGCGCCCTGGCACTTGAGGTGCGCAACGACTTCCTCGACCTCGTTGTCGGAGACGAACGGGCCGTGCAGTCGGCGAATGCGTCCGCCGCCAGCCATGTAGAGCATGTCGCCCATGCCCAGCAATTGCTCGGCCCCCTGCTCGCCCAGAATGGTCCGGCTGTCGATCTTGGAGGTCACCTGGAAGGAAATCCGGGTCGGGAAGTTCGCCTTGATCGTACCAGTGATCACGTCCACCGACGGGCGCTGCGTGGCCATGATGAGGTGGATACCCGCGGCGCGCGCCATCTGCGCCAGGCGCTGGATGGCGCCTTCGATGTCCTTGCCGGCCACCATCATGAGGTCGGCCATCTCGTCGACGATGACCACGATATAGGGAAGTGGCTCGAGGGAGAATTCCTCGCTCTCGAAGATGGCTTCGCCGGTCTCCTTGTCGAAGCCGGTCTGCACGGTGCGGGTGATGACGTCGCCCTTCTGGGCGGCCTCGGTGACCCGCTGGTTGAAGCCGTCGATATTGCGCACCCCGATCTTGGACATCTTCTTGTAGCGGTCCTCCATCTCGCGCACCGCCCATTTCAACGCGACGACCGCCTTGGCCGGATCGGTGACCACGGGGGTGAGAAGGTGGGGGATGCCATCGTAGATGGACAGTTCGAGCATCTTGGGATCGACCATGATCAGGCGGCACTGCTCCGGCGTCATGCGGTAGAGCAGGGAGAGGATCATGGTGTTCACCGCAACGGACTTGCCCGATCCGGTGGTGCCCGCGATCAGCAGGTGCGGCATGCGGGCAAGATCGGCAATCACCGGCTCGCCGCCGATGGTCTTGCCAAGGCAGATCGGCAGCTTGCCCTTCATCTTCTCGAAATCCGCCGAAGCGAGCATCTCGCGCAGGAACACGGTATCGCGCGTCTGGTTTGGCAGTTCGATGCCGATGGCATTGCGGCCCGGAACCACCGCGACACGCGCCGAAATGGCGCTCATGGAGCGTGCAATGTCATCGGCGAGGGAAATCACCCGGCTCGACTTGATGCCCGGTGCGGGTTCCAGTTCGTAAAGGGTCACCACGGGGCCGGGGCGCACATTGATGATATCGCCCTTCACGCCGAAATCCTCAAGCACGGCTTCGAGGCGGCGCGCGTTCTGCTCGAGTTTTTCAGGTTGCTGGTCGACGCCGGGGCTATTGTGGCGCGGTTCGGCGAGCAGTCCGAGCGGGGGCAGTTCGAAGCCCTCGGGGTCCAGCAGGCTCCCCTGCGCCTCCAGAACGATGCGCTTTCCCTCCGCAGGTTTCGGCGCTGGCGCGGACACGCGCTGGCTGGCGGCGGTTTGGGGGCGTGGGGCGGTCTGTTGGCCGCGCCCGGCAATCAGGCGCCCGATGCCGTCGTCGTCTGCGACTGTGGGGCGAGGCGTGTCGAAATCATCGATGTCGATGACATCGTCGTCCTCCGGATAGTCGCGCGCCACTTCAAACTCCTCCAGAACCGGTTCGCGGCGCGCTGAATAGCCTTGTGGCGGACGCTCCCCTTCGAGTTGGGGTTCCACCGCGGTCTCGCGCCAGTTCTGTTCCTCCGCCTCGGCCTTCTGGCGGGCGTTGACACGCGCCTTGCGCCAGGCGGTGCGGGCGGAATATCCCGTATGGACCAGCGCGCCGACGACGACGGAGAGGAAACCGTCGCCTCTTTCGGGGGCATCGGGATCGGCGTCAGCCCGCGTCTTGCGCGACACGAACGGGATGGCCGTCCGCACGCCGGAAGAGAGCCAGTAGAGCGCAAGGGTTGGCGCGAGAAGGATGGCGGCGAAAAGGACCGACGCGGTGCCATCGGGCTCTGCACCCATGACGATGGCGGCAAGGCTTGAAAAGCCGGAGCCGACAAATCCGCCGAGTCCTGTGGGCAGCGGCCATGTGGCCGGCACGGCGAAGAACGACAGCAGGCCCGAACACAGCAATAGCCCACCGATCCAGGCCAGAAGGCGAAACCCGAATCGCGACGGAATCCGGCGCAGCGTGAGGGTATACCCCCAAAGGGCGGGCACGATGAGCGAAAGGACAGCGGCAAGGCCGAACAGCTGGAACAACAGGTCGGCGACAACGGCGCCAGGGAAGCCGAGCCAGTTGGCCGGGACCTTGCTGGTCGCATAGGAGAGGCTGGGATCGTCCACCGACCAGGACGCGAGCGCGGCCAGGGTGAGGCCGACAAGGGCCAGCACGGCAAGACCGGCGAGCCGGACGGGGATGCGAATCGCGAATGTATTGGGCGCGGCGGGCTCGGCGGCGGCTCGGGACCGCGGACGGGGTGCGCCAAGCGCTCGGGAAGTTTGTGCAGCCATCTGGATCTAAAGACTTCTCGTCCTGTTGGAGGGCACGCGAATTGTCAGTTCGCATGCTAGTGCGGCGTGGTTAATCCAAGGCTAACCATTCGGGCGTGCAGCAACGAAAAAGACCCGGCCGCATGGCGACCGGGTCCCTTGGTGGATACTCGCGAGAATGGCAGCCTGTCAGTACTCGGCTTCGGGGTTGGCGCCGATGGAATGGATTGCGATGTCGGCGCCACGATGCTGGTCTTCGTCGGAAAGCCGGATACCGACCATGCGGCGCGACACGAAATAGACCAGCGAACCGGCCGCGAAGGCGTAGCCTGCCCCGAGCACCGAACCGAAGAGTTGGCTGAGCGGGCTGACCCCGCCGAGGCCACCGAGCGCCTGCAGCCCGAAAATGCCGGCGGCGATGCCGCCCCAAAGGCCGCACAGGCCATGCAGCGGCCAGACACCGAGCACATCGTCTATCCTGAGCCGCTCCTGGGTGATGTGGAAGCAGTAGACGAATATCGCGCCGGCAATGCCGCCCACGGCGAGTGCGCCGATGGGATGCATGACGTCGGACCCGGCGCAGACCGCCACCAGGCCAGCGAGGGCGCCGTTGTGCACGAAGCCGGGGTCGCGTCGGCCGATCACGGTGGCCGAAACGATACCGCCGACCATGGCCATGAGCGAATTGATGGCGACCAGGCCCGAAACCGCCGACAGGGACTGCGCCGACATCACGTTGAAGCCGAACCAGCCTACGCATAACAGCCAGGTGCCAAGCGCCAGCCAGGGCAGCGAAGACGGCGGGAATGGGCGGCCGCCCGGACCATAGCGCCCGATGCGCGGACCCAGGGCCCTTACCGCCGCGAGGGCAAGCCAGCCGCCGACCGCGTGCACGACGATCGATCCGGCAAAGTCGTGGAACGGGGCGCCGAACGTCAAGGTGAAGAACGCCTGGGTGCCGAAATTGTTGTTCCAGACGATGCCTTCGAAGAACGGATAGATCAGCCCCACGATCACGGCGGCGGTGAAAACCTGCGGCCAGAATTTTGCCCGCTCGGCGATGCCCCCGGAAATGATCGCGGGCACCGCGGCGGCGAATGTGGCGAGAAAGAAGAAGCGAACCAGCCCCAGGCCCTGCAACGGCATCGGGGCGGAGCCGCCCCCTGTGAGATCGGTGGCGCTCATCAGGAAACTGGTGCCGTAGGCGACCCAGTAGCCGACAAAGAAGTAGGCGATGGTGGAGAAGGCGAAGTCGACAATGATCTTCACCAGCGCGTTGACCTGGTTCTTGTGACGCACGGTGCCGACCTCGAGAAAGGCGAAGCCCCCGTGCATGGCAAAAACCAGGATGGCGCCCAGCAACAGGAAGAAGACGTCGAAGCCGACGTTTTGGGTGGTCATGGCAATTCTCCCGCTCGCCGGGGCAGGCAGTGCACGCCCCGGCTGCATTCCTCTCAAAAGAACCGGCAATGCCGGCGCAAACCGCGCCACAGGTTACAAATGCCGTGCCAAGGAGGGCGGCGGAGATAATTGCGGGATTTCAGTGTGTTGGCTGGCGCGCGCAGTGACCGCATCGCAGGCGCCGCCGCCATTGCCTGAATTTTGGGCAAGCTGCGTCACTCGCATGCCCAAGTTTTGGGCAGCGACAGGGACAAGCGGGCATGCGGCCCTGAGGGGCAATTGCCCGGGGTGTGCAGCCCGCTGGTTTGCGAGAGGGATGCCTCGTTGAGCGGGTCAAGAGGCGCGGGCTGCACGCCGCGGACAATGTTGCGGCTTGAGTAGCGGGACAGGGCAGCCACGAAAAGGGTGGGGCCGCCCTGTCCTTTCCGGATCGGCGCGACGGGGGAGGAGGAGCCGCCGCGCCGTAACCGTGTCGTCAGCTGACGCTTTCGCCGTGCAGGACGATGTCGAGTCCTTCTTCTTCTTCCTGCTCGGTGGGACGCAGGCCGATGATCATCTTGATGATCATCAGGATCACGAAGGAGGCGACCGCGGTCCAGGCGATGGTGACGATCACGCCGTAGAACTGGGTGGCGAGCGAGGCGCCGGCCCCGTTGGCATTAATCGCGGGATCGGCGAACACGCCGGTGAGCAGCGCGCCGATGATGCCGCCGACGCCGTGCACGCCGAAGGCGTCCAGGGAGTCGTCATAGCCGAGCATCTTCTTGAGGTGCGCGGCGGACCAGTAGCAGCCGACGCCGGCGACGATGCCGATGACGAAGGCGCCGGTGGGGTTGACGAAGCCGGAGGCCGGAGTGACCGCCACGAGGCCTGCGACCGCGCCGGAGATGATGCCGAGCACGGAAGGCTTCTTGACGATGATCCATTCGGCGAACATCCAGGCCAGCGCTGCCGCGGCGGTGGCGACCTGGGTGTTCATCATGGCCGCACCGGCCAGGCCATCGGCCGCAAGCTCGGAGCCGGCGTTGAAGCCGAACCAGCCCACCCACAGGAGCGAGGCGCCGATAACCGAGAGCACCAGGTTATGCGGCGCCATGTTGACTTCGCCATAACCCTTGCGCTTGCCAAGGACCAGCGCCGCGACGAGGCCCGCCACACCTGCATTGATGTGCACGACGGTGCCGCCGGCGAAGTCGAGGACGCCCGCATCGGAAAGGAAGCCACCGCCCCAGACCCAGTGCGCGATGGGCGAATAGACGACCAGCGACCACAGGACCATGAAGATGAGCATGGCCGAGAACTTCATGCGTTCAGCAAACGCGCCGGCGATCAGGGCCGGTGTGATGATCGCGAAGGTCATCTGGAACATGGAGAAGACGTAGGTGGGAATGGTGCCTGACAGCGAATCGACGCCAATACCGTTATGCATGAAGTTTTCAAGGCCACCGACCCAGGCATTCATGGGCCCGCCATCGGAGAAGGCCAGCGAATAGCCGGCGACAAACCAGACGATGGTCATGGCGGCGGTAATCGCGAAGCTCTGCATGACCGTGGCGAGGACGTTCTTCTTGCGCACCATGCCGCCATAGAACAAGGCGAGGCCGGGTATGGTCATCATCAGGACCAGCGCGGTGGAGGTGAGCATCCAGGCGGTATCGCCGGCGCTCAGGGTGGGGCCGGCATCCGCTTCCTGGGCGAGGACCGGAAGGGTTGCAAGGAGCAGGGCGGCTAGCGCGGCTCCCGAAGTCTTGGCTATCTTTGGGACGTTCATGGGGTGGTTTCTCCTGAAGTTTGACGCGGCGGTCACAGCGCGGCTGTGCCGGTTTCACCGGTCCGGATGCGCAGCGCCTGCTCGAGGTCGAGTGTGAAGATCTTGCCGTCGCCGATTCGGCCGGTCTGGGCCGTCTCGCGAATTGCGGCGGTCACGGCGTCGAGCAAGGCATCGTCCACCGCGATTTCGATCTTGAGCTTGGGCAGGAAGTGAACGGCGTATTCCGCGCCGCGATAGATTTCCGAGTGGCCCTTCTGGCGGCCGTATCCCTTGACCTCGGTCACGGTCATGCCGTGAACGTCGAGCGTATTGAGCGCTTGACGCACATCCTCGAGGCGCGATGGTTTGATGATTGCCATCACCAGTTTCATGGTTGCTCCTTTCAAGACCCGCTGAGAAGTGGTGTCGGACATAACGAATCAAGGGCTGTGCCAGACTCCCTTCAGGCCCAGTTATGTCTCTGATATTTATGAGTTTCAGGAATTGCGAAGCCTTGTGGGCCGCGACAGCCAGGGTCGATCGGGATACAAGTTGCACAAAATATAGCCATTCACTTCACGATTGATCGATAATTAGGCAATACGAGATGCTTGCGCTGCCTGCGCGCCGGGTGCAAGACGCTCGTTGAGCCAACGCGGACCAATCGGTGAGGAGATCCAATGTCCATCCACACCCATGACGTGATCATTGTCGGCGGCGGACCGGTCGGCCTGACGCTGGCTGCGAGCCTGACGCGGTTCGTTCCCGGTATCGGAGTGGCGGTGATCGACCGGCGCGCGTTCGCGGTGCCTTCGGACGGAAGGGCCTCGGCTCTTGCCGCCGGGGTCACCAGGGTCTTCGAGGCGCTGGACCTTTGGCCGGGACTGGCGGAGGCGGCCAATCCGATCCGGCACATGCGGATCACCGATTCGGGCCGTGGCGACATATCGCGGCCGCTCTTCCTGTCCTTCGACGGCGAGGTGGCGCCCGGACGGCCTTTTGCGCACATGGTTCCCAATACCGCCACCATCGGGGGGCTGCTGGGTGCCCTTGGTGATGCGGACCTGATTGCCCCGACCAGCGTGAAGACCCTGGAAAGAGGCAGGAGCGCCGCGGTTGTGACCCTTGAGGACGGACGCCGGCTCAGCGCGCCGCTGGTGGTGGCCGCCGACGGCGTGCGTTCGCAATTGCGGGAGATGGCCGGGATCGGCGTGATTACGCATGACTACGGCCAGACCGGCATCGTGACCACGATCGGGCACGAACTGGAGCATGATGATACTGCCTACGAGCATTTCCGGCCCGCCGGCCCGTTTGCCAGCCTGCCCCTGCCCGGACAAAGATCGTCGCTTGTCTGGGCCGAAGACCCATCGGCGGCCAGGGACTATTCTGCAATGGACATGGAGGCGGTGGCGCTCGCCATCGAGGCGGTCATGGGGTCGAGCCTTGGCAAGGTGACCCTCGAGGCGCCGGTCCAGCTCTACCCGCTGCGCATGCAACTGGCGCGCGATTTCGTCGCGGACCGGCTGGCGCTGATCGGAGACGCGGCGCATGTGGTGCACCCGGTGGCCGGGCAGGGCATGAACCTGGGGCTCAAGGATGTGGCGGCGCTGGCCGAGGTGGTGGTCGAGGCGCTCAGGCTCGGGCAGGATCCGGGCGGGGCCGACGTGCTGGAACGCTACCAGCGCTGGCGGCGGTTCGACACGGCCCTGATGGCGATGGTGACCGACACGATGACGCGCCTGTTTTCCAACGACGTGGCGCCCTTGCGGGCCGTGCGCGACCTGGGCCTTGGCGTGGTGGACCGGCTGACGCCGGTCAAGGCGGCGATGATCCGCCAGGCGGCCGGGATCGGGGGCTCGACCCCGAAGCTGCTGCGTGGCTCGGGCCTGTGAACCAGGCTATCGCGAGATGCGCGCGACTTCCTCGTCGCTGAGATCGCGGACTTCCTCGATGCACAGAAGCGGAACGCCATCGCGGATGGGAAAGGCGACCCGCGCCACCGCCGAGAGGAGTTCGTCGCCGGAATCGCTCAGGCTCAGGCGGGTCTTGGTCAGCGGGCAGACCAGGATTTCAAGGGTGCGCGGATCGAGCTGATGGCGCGCAGAGCTCATTGCAGGGTCGATCCCGGCCGCGAGCGGGCCATTTCGATCTCGGCCATTGCGATCAGCGTTTCGGCGCGCTCGTTGAGCGTCATGGCCTCGAGGAGCGCCTGCTTCTCCGCCGCCCCATAAGGACTGACGACACAGCAGAAATTCACCAGGTCGGCGGTGTCGGTGCGTTCCACCTCGGACCAGTCGATATCGAGCTGGGCGAAATCGGCATAGGAATGCATCATGGCGAGGAAGCGCTTGCGGTCCACCTCGGTCGATCCGTACTCGTGATCGAAATCGCGGGCGAAGCGCGCCGCCGAGACGCGGCAGATCCTGAACGGATCAGGTGTTTCGATTTCATCGAGAATGTCGAAGCGGCTCACGCCCTCCAGAATGATGAAGTAACGCTCGTCGTCCTGTTCCTCGAAATGCGTGATCCGCCCCAGGCAGCCCACGGATTGCAGGGGCACATGGCCGCGCGGCGATTCCACCCTGGTATCGAGCGGCTGGACCAGCCCGACCAGCCGGTCGGTGGCGAGCGCGCGGTCGACAAGCGCGACATAGCGCGGCTCGAAGATGTTGAGCGGCCGGTGCGTATTGGGCAGCAGCAGGGCCCCCGACAAAGGGAAGACCGGGACGGTCTGGGGCAGTTCCTCGTGGCTGCGGGGGCTCTGCAACGTGCTACCTCATGAAAACAGGACCGCGGACATCATGCGCCGGCCCTTGACGGTTGCCTGGTCCTTGGGTCCCCAGGCCTCGAACATCTCGAGCAGCTTCTTGCGCGCCGCGCCCTCGTTCCAGTCCCGGTCGAGCCGCATCAGCTTGCACAAGGCCTCGACAGCCTCGAGCTTGAATCCGTCGGCGCTCAGCACCAGCGCAAGATCGTAACGCGCCTGATGGTCGTTTGGATCCTTGAGCAGGCGCTGTTCGAGTTCCTCGACGCCGCCAAGCCCTGCGGCCTGGTCGGCAAGGGCGATCGCCTGGGCGACAGACTGATAGCCATCGAGCGTCTTGGCGTCTTCGGGGATCATCGAGAGGGCCTGGCGCGCCTGATCGATATTGCCGGCCTTGAGCTGGGTCCGTGCCAGGCCCAGCATGGCCTTGGCATTGTCGGGTGCGTGCTGCAGCACGGCGCCGTAGATCTCGGAGGCGCGGGCAAGATCGCCGGCCTCCAACGCCTCGTCGGCTGCTTCCAGCGCAGCGGCGATTTCTTCCTCGATGCCGCCGGCCTCGGGCGCCTGTCCGGCGGGCGCCTTGTCGATCACCCCCTGCACGAAGCGGCGAATCTCGCTCTCGGGCACCGCGCCGAGGAAGCCGTCGACCGGGCGGCCGCCGGCAAAGGCGAAGACGGCGGGGATGGATTGCACGCCCATCTGGCCGGCCAGTTGCTGGTTCTCGTCGACATTGATCTTGACCAGGCGCACCTTGCCGCCCTGTTCGCTTACAACGCGTTCGATGGCCGGGCCGAGCTGGCGGCAGGGGCCGCACCAGGGCGCCCAGAAATCGACCAGGACCGGCGTGTGCATCGAGGTGTCGATGACGTCCTGCTTGAATTCGGCGGTCGAGGAGTCCTTGACCAGCGTGCCGGCGCCATTGCCGCTGTGGCCGGCCTGTGCTGCTTGCGGATTGGAAAAAGCGTCCATGATTACCTTGGTTCCTTGCCATGGGCTGTCCCGGACCTTTTGTGCCCGCCCAGGAGGGGCTTTACAAGGGCTCGTCAAAAGTTGGGCACCGCCCCGGAGATTAGGGTTGCAAATGCCACTTCGATTGGGCATATAAGCGCCCGGCGACGCGGTGCCAAGTGCGGCAAAGCGGATGTCTGGAGCGCGGGCGTAGCTCAGGGGTAGAGCATAACCTTGCCAAGGTTAGGGTCGTGAGTTCGAATCTCATCGCCCGCTCCAATCGCAAAAGGCCGGCATGCGCCGGATTCACAAGGGCCGCGAGGCCCTTTTTTGCATTTCAGGACATCGTCGAAACGGGTGCGGTTAGAGTCCGCGGTTCCAATCGGGTTCCATGCATAATATGGGTCCAGATCCCCTGAAACCAAGCGCCGGCCATCTGGAATTATGAGGTTATTGCGCTGCCTTGAGCAATTGATCGAGTAGCCCGTCGATCGGGCGGATTTGGCCGACGAGCTGGCTTACTCTTCTAAATTCTATTTCAGGGTTTGGTTTCTTGGTTGTATGCCGCTTTGGTGCGGTATGGGCATACTCTCCTCGAGTCTTTCCGAAATCATTCATGTCAGAAAGAAATAATCGATCAATGTCACCAGGCTTGATACCCACGGGCAGAAGCACGGACAATATGTTTCTCTCCAGCACACCATGATTGTCATTCTTCAGCCTTCTGATAAATGAAGTGACACAATCGTTTAGTTTTTGGTCAATATCTATTTCACTTGCCCAGTCCGTTGTTTTTGATGGTTGGGTTGGGTCTATCGTATCTGGAGGAAGCCGAAGTTCGGTACCGCTAAACCCCAGCAATGTCAGCGCTGGGCGGGAAATTTTGCCGCTGTTCTGACACGCTTTTAAGGCGCTTACCGCAATTTCAATTGCTCGATTCTCAAAATATTCTTCAATTGCTGCATGGCTGAGCACACGGAACGCAACCACTCCTGTGAAAACACGCTCTCGATAATTTCCGTTTGGGTCAAACTTCCCGGGCAGCAAGTGCTTTCTGAGCGTCCGGACGCCAGCGATCAGCTCTCTGTAGTGAGTCGAAGGCATCGCCACTATTGCCCCTGATAGCGGATGCGTCCGTTGTGAAGTTCAGGCAACTCCAGATTTATCTGGCATGTATCCCTTAGCGTCGCTCCCCAGAGTCGAAGTCTGGAGTACGTATTCGGAATACCTGCTGTGTCACTCTCGACCGCATCAGAGAATTCTTCGTTTTCAAATAGCGCCGCGTACGCGTTCAATACGTCGTCGCGGTGGCGGAGCATCGCCTTTCTCACATCCTCATAGACGGTGTAAAAAGCTAACGCGTCAAATAATGCTCTGTTGAAAGCCTTCGATTCCGGCTTTCTCGCAAGCTTGTCTCCGAAGACTTCCGTGAGACATTCGATTGCCGTTTCGAATCCTTTGGCTTGTTTTATTATCTCTTCATTTCTGTCGGCCCACGCCTGGTTCTCAACGATGCAAGTATCATCCAAAAAGTTCTTCATTCTTCCGGCATACTCGCGGACTCGATTCCGAAAAGCTAGGTGGCGCACCAGGAGTTCCACATCGCGCATCCTCGGGTCAGGAGACTTTCGCCCTAGCAACTGCATTAGCTGGCCAGAGCCGGCGGAGAAATCGTCGGCGAACGAAGTGAATGGGCCTGGGGCCATCGCCTGACGTAGTTCTTGCGGAGAAAGTTTTACGCTCCCAGTATTTAGACGTAAGAATACTTGATACAAGAAATCCCTATTTGGCCAGTTCCGTATTATGACTGTCCTTATCGTATAATTCAGAAATGCATTATGATCCTGCTCGAGTTGTGGGTCCGAGCTTAGCTTTTTATACTTAGTTCTAACGAGATCTGGTCTTGCTTCCAATCCAGATAGAGCGAATCCATTCTCTTCATCTGTGTATTTCAGAAGCGACAGTAGTCGTTGCTTTCCATCGAGAACGAGGTATTTTCCGCGCTCGTCGCGGTGTTCTGCAAGCACCAATTGAGGTATCGGCAGCCCAATTATGATCGACTCGATGAAGCGACTTTTGCGAGGGTTCTCCCACGCATCCCGGCGTTGGAAGTTTGGGTTGAGTTGTATGTTCTCTCGCCGCAGCTGGCTTAGTAGAGTTTCGACTGTCCAGTCGGTCGAATAGAGAACCGCCTCAGAAAAGTGTGCAAACCGGTCTTCTGGGAGAGCGGTATCATCCTCGTCTTCAAATTCAATATCGTCTTCTTCGGCCATGAATTAGGCTCCAGCACCTTGAGTACCATAGTGTTGTATGCCTACCCCCAACACCATTCGAGTGCAAACCAATCCCGGTGAAGGCTTGATCGTATTTGCCGGGTAGCTCACGGCTCCAAACGACGATGATTTTGGCATGCGTACGAATCTGCGTAGCCGGGTGAAGAAGCATACTTCTACGAGATGTGAGGTATTGACTGTGTGGTTCACCTCCGTTGTGAGGTGCTCCCGGATTTTGGACCGCCCGGCTGGGGATTTTGCCGGTGGTTGTGGGCGCGGTGTTTTGGAAACATCGATTATCTTGTCACAATCTTGGGCGCGGCACCGCTAAGCGGCAGCGCAAAAGTCCTGACGTCACCCCGACCACATAAGATATTTGCGTTTGCGACCCGTCGCCCGCGATCCGGTCCGTTCTTGTCATTGTCGCCAACCCAATAGAATGCCAGTGTGCGATCCGGGAACGAAGAGGGGGCTCGAAGACCGTGCGCATTAACAAGCCTGAGCTGAAGAGATCCAGCGCCCGAAAACTTGCGGGCGGAATTGCGCTTGCCTCTGCCCTCATGCTGTGCGGCAGCGCGATGGCGGCCGATCCCCTGGGGACGGCGGTCGCCGTGCGGCCCTCGGTCATTGGATTGATGGGCGCCGAGCAGACCCGGATCGTCGACGGCAGCGATCTCTATCAGGGCGAGAGGATCGTCACCTCGGCGCACGCCCAGGTGCAGATCGTGTTCAGCGACGATACGCACATGGTCGTGGGACCCGATTCTCAGCTCGTCATCGAGACCTATCTGCTTCGCAACGACAAGAGCGTGGGCAAGTTTGCCGTGAAGGCGCTTGGCGGCACGTTCCGGTTCATCACCGGCAACAGTGCCAAACCCGCCTATTCGATCGAGACGCCGACCGGCACGATCGGGGTGAGGGGGACGCAATTCGACTTCACGATCGACAAACAGACGGGCCGCACAAGCATCGTGCTCTACCAGGGCGAGACGATTCTTTGTTCGAACAACGGACAATGCGCCACCCAGTCGCTGCGATGCTCGGTTGCCGAGATCGGCGGCGACTACGACCTGCAGTTGATCCGGGATGAGGCCGACCGGCTGGCCGCGCTCAAGTCGCGGTTTCGCTATGCGCGTTCGCAGGGCGAACTCCTGCACGACTTTCACGTCATAGCGCCAAGCGGTTGCCTGGCGCCGCCGTCGTTCAGCTTTGGCAGCGGCTCGCATTCCAGCGTTCCCGCGCTCGAACAGATCGTGCCGGTTCCAACCGCTCCCCCGCAAGCGCCCTCGCAGGGGAATGGCGGCACGAACAACAAGGGGTTCGGCAACGGTGGCGATTCCACCGCGGAAGGGGCGACCGAGGCCAATAATCCGCGCAATTCGCACGCGAACAAGTAGGACGCCAGCGGAGGTATCCGATCCGGCTGCCCGCAATGCCGCGCCAGACGGCTCGCGGCGATGCGGGGTGGCGGCTCCGCCCTTCGATCAGCGGCCGCTGCTGCCACCCGCGGCCGCCGCGCCGTCGTCGCGCTGGAAGACGATCATCACGAGCGCCAGCAGCGACGAGCCCAGCATGAGCAGAAGCGAGACCGCGTTCAGGACCGGCGTCGAGCCTTCCTTGAGGCGGTCGAACATGGTGATGGTCAGCGGTGCGTCCGACCCCACCAGCATCAGGGTGGTATTGAAGTTCTCGAAACTCATCAGCAGGGCGACGATGCCCGCGCCAAGCATGGCGGGCCGCAGATAGGGAATGGTGACGTAGAGCACCGCCTGCCACGGGGTCGCGCCGAGATTGAGCGCGGCCTCTTCCAGCGAATTGTCGAACTTTTTCAGCCTTGCCGAAATGACCAGCGTCGCAATGGTGGTGATGAAGGAAAACTGGCCAAGGATGACCAGGAACAGGCCCGGACGCAGCGGCTCGAGATCCCAGCCGAACCAGTTCTCCGCCGAATTGGCGATGAGGTTGGAAAACACCAGGATCGAGATGCCCAGGATGATACCCGGAATGACCAGGGGCAAAAGCATCATCACGTAGAGCGCGTTCCTGAAGGGAAACTCGTTGCGCTCGAACAGGAACGCATTGGCCGTGCCCACGCCAACCGAGAGCAGCGACACCCACACCGCCACGAAGGCGGAGGTGCCGACCGAGCCAAGGATGCGCCCCTCGTGGAAGACGCCGAGCCATGGCTGTTCGGTTCCGAAAAACCATGTCCAGGTGAACCCCTGCCAGGGCAGGGAGGGGAACTGGGAGTTGTTGAAGGCGAAGACGGCCACAACCGTCAGCGGCAGCGCCAGATAGACAAAGAACAACAGCACATAGGCGTTGTAGACCAGCTTCAGGGCCGGATGGGTGCGGATGGTGGGGATCATGTGCCTACCCCATTGTCCGTGAAAGGGTCTGTCCGGTCAGCCTGAGGCCAATCCAGACGAGGGCCGAGGACAGGCCGAGCAACAGGAAGCCGAACGCGGCGCCCTGCTCCCAGTTGAAGCGCGTGATGAACTGCGAGTAGATCAGGCCGGTGAACCACAGGCTGTCCTTTCCGCCCAGAAGGATCGGGGTGAGATAGTTGCCCAGCGAGAGCATGAACACCACGATCGACCCCGAGACCATGCCCGGCACGGCGTGCGGAATGACGATCTCGCGCATGACCGAGATGCCGTTGCCGCCAAGGTCGTAGCCGGCCTCGATCAGCGAGTCGTCGAGGCTTTCAAGGGTCGTGACCAGCGGCACGACCATGAACAGCATCGAGGTGTAGACGAGCCCCACCATGATCGCGGCGTCGTTGTAGAGCATCTCGACGGGCTGGTGCACGATGCCCATCCATTGCAGCAGCGAGGAGAAGATGCCGGTTTCGCGCAAAAGGATCATCCATCCATAGGTGCGCACCAGCTCGCTCACCCAGAATGGCACCAGGCACAGGAGGAACAGGGTCAGCCGCAGGCGCCCGCGGGCGATCTTGGCGATGTAGTAGGAAACCGGAAAACCGATCAGCAGCGTCAGGGCCGTCGCGGCGAGCGACATGTAGGCGGTGCGCGCGAAGGTGTTCCAGTAAAGCGGCTCGGCGAAGAAGGTGCGGTAGTTGGCAAAGCCCAACTGATATTGCCGAATGCCGATCTTCTCGCGCATCGAGACATAGAACATGTCGATATGGGGGATGATGATCAGCGCCGAAAGCCACAACACAAGCGGCGCCATCAGCAGGATCAGCCCAAGCCTTGTGCGAGGCCCGACCATTACGCGCCCTCGCCTGACGCCGCAAAGCAGCGCGTCTGGCCGGGCAGCCAGCCGATATGCACGGTGTGTCCACGCCGAAGATCGGCAAATTCGCCGGTCTGGGGAATGGCCACGTCGATTTCGCCGCCATCGGCGGGATTGCGGATCAGGCAGCGCGAATTGGCGCCGTTGAACAGGACGCTGACCACCTCGCCCTCCACCTGGTTCTCCATGCCGGAAACCTGGGCCGCGTCGAGCGAAAGCCTCACCGATTCGGGGCGCACGAAAACCTCGACCCTGTCGCCCTCGCCAAAGCCCTGGCCGGTCTTTTCGGCAATCAGCGCGAAACCGTCGTCGGCCCGGACCTTGAGGGTGTTTCCCGAGGCCGCCTCGACCTTGCCGCGCCAGCGATTGCTCTCGCCGACAAAGCCGGCGACGAAGGCGGTGGCCGGGTTGTAGTAGAGTTCGCGCGAGGCGCCCACCTGCTCGAACACGCCGTGGTTCATGACCGCGACATTGTCGGACATCACCAGCGCCTCGGACTGATCGTGGGTGATGTAGACGAATGTGGTGTTGAAGGCGCTCTGCAGCTTCTTGAGTTCGATCTTCATGTGCTCGCGCAGCTTGAGGTCGAGCGCGCCGAGCGGTTCGTCGAGCAGGAGCACGTCCGGCTCGAGCACCATGCAGCGTGCAATGGCGATACGCTGCTTCTGGCCACCGGAAAGCTGGTCCACCCGGCGCGGGCCCACATCCGGCAATCCCACGCGCTCGAGCACTTCGGCCACCTTGCGTTCGACCGTCTTGCGATCCTCGCCCCGCCGCCTGAGGCCAAAGCCCACATTGTCGGCGATATTCATCATGGGAAACAGCGCCAGGTGCTGGAACACCATGTTGACCGGCCGCTTGTTGGGCGGCGCGTTGCGCACCGAGCGGCCCTTGATCAGGATGTCGCCGCTATCGGGTTCGAGAAATCCCGCGATCATGCGCAGCAAGGTGGTCTTGCCGCAGCCCGATGGTCCCAGAATCGAGAAAAAACTGCCCGCCGGCACGGAGAACGAGATTTCGCGCACCGCCCTGAAATCGCCGAACGACCTGGACACCCCACGGCATTCCAGGTCGGCAGTCTGCCCGCCAGTGTCTCCCATGCGCACTTGCCCTCTTGCTGTGCCATCTTCGGTGGCCTTGCGCCCGCGCTGCCCGGCCTGCCCCGTGTCCGCCTGCAGCGACGATGCGGACGCCCGGGGCGAAAGGCTCCGGGCGTCCATTGATGTGTCAGATGCCGGTTACTGGGCCGCGTTCACGCGGTCGAGCACGCCGCCCTCGATGGTCTCGAGGCCTGCGGGCACTGGCGGGTACCACTTGATGTTGTCGATGGCTTCCTGGGGGAAGCTCTTCTGGTAGCGTTCCTTGAGGGCCGGATCCACAAGCGCGTCGGACCCCTTGGAAGAGGTGAAGTTGCCTGCCGCGGCGGTCACCATCGCCGCGTTTTCAGGCTTCATGACGAAGTTGATCCACTTGTAGGCCGCGTCGTCCGCCTTGCCATTGCGCGGCAGGGCGAAGGTATCGATCCAGCCCAGGGCGCCGGACTTGGGCGCGACGAAGGTGATATTGGGGTTGTCCGCGTTCAGCTTCCAGCCGCCGGTATCCCAGGCCATCGCCGCCACCACTTCGCCCGAACGCATCAGGTTCAGGATCTCGTCGCCGCCCGACCAATAGGTCTTCACGTTGGGCTTGCACTCGATCAGCTTCTGCTCGACCTTGTCCATGATCTCCTTGTACTTGGCCTCGTCGCCATAGGCGGCGAAGGGGTCCATGCCCATGGCGAAGGAGAAGGCAATCAGCGTCGGGCGCTTCAGCCGGTAGGAGACCTTGCCCGCATAGGCGGGGTTGCACAGGTCGGTATAGTCCTTGATGTCGGCCGCCTTCGAGGTGTCGAGCACCAGGCCATCGGTGCCCCAGACCAGGGGCACGCCATAGACCTTGCCGTCCAGCGTGGTGTTCTTCTTGGTGGCCTCCAGCATGGAGGGGATATAGGCCGACTGATCGATCTTGCTCAGGTCCATCGGCTTGTAGATGTCGAATTCCTGCTGGGCGCCGGTGATCCGGTCCTGGCTGGGCTGGACGAGATCGAATCCGCTGCCGCCGGTGGCGCGCAGCTTGGCGATCATCTCCTCGTTGTTGGAGAGCGTCACCTCGACGTCGATCCCTGTCTCCTGCTTGAACTTGGCAACCAGGGCATCGGGGGCATAGCCACCCCAGGTGAGCAGGCGGAGCGTCTCCGCGAAGGACGGCGTGGCCCCCAGCGCAAGGGCGGTCACCGCCCCCGCCAGCGCGAGCCGGGCTAGTGTTTTAGCTATAGTCATGAATAGCCTCCCAAAACATTTTGGCGCGCCGCGGGTTGCCGGGTCATTCCGGACCGAGCGGCGGACTGTTGGACGATCTTGCGCCGCTGTGCCACAAGCGGCGCAGCAGTGCATTATCATCCCGATCATTACATTCGCTTGACGGTCGCAAAGCAAGTGGGGAATGGCGGCGGCCCGAAGCGCGGCAGCGAAAGCCGGCCAACGAGCGGCGCGTGCACGCCGGCGCCGCATTCGTGCTAGAATAACTGCAATGAAGGCGGGACAAGATGGCGAACCTGATCCAGTTTTTCATGACCGAGCTGCCGACCGTGATCGCCCTTTGCGCGGTCGCTGTCTTCGCGCTTGTCGAGAGGGTCATTCCGCGCATGCGCGCCCGGCCGGCCTGGCGGGAACACCTGCCACCCATTCTCGCGCTTGCCGCGCTGACGACCATCACAACCATGGTTCTCAACCATGGCGCACAGGGACATCTGATCGGTGCGTTCAGTGCCATCAAGCTGATGAGCCTTGCCAAGCTCGATCTGCCCGCGCCGCTCCTTTTTGCGGCCTGCTTTCTCCTGGTCGATTTCCTCACCTATGTCTTTCACTGGCTCAGCCATGCGGTGCAGCCGCTGTGGCGTCTGCACTCGGTCCATCACTCAGACGAGCACGTCACCGCGGTGTCGGGACAGCTGCACCATCCCCTGGAGACCGTCGCCGCCTACGTGTTTCTTCTGTTCGTCTATGTGATCCTTGGGGTGCCGGTGGTGGTTGCGGCGATCTATTCGCTGGTGTTCGCGGTGCACAATGCGTTCACGCACTCCAATATCCGCATGCCCCGCGCGGTGGACGGCGCGCTGCGCTGGGCCATCGTCACGCCCGACATGCACCGAACCCACCATTCGGTCGACCTGAGGGAAGGCAATTCCAATTTCGGGCAGATCTTCAGCTTCTGGGATCGCCTGTTCGGGACCTATGTCGCCCACCCTAGCGTTCCCGAAGCCGAACTGGTCATGGGCCTGCCGCAAGGCGCGCGCCCCGATGGCTTTCGCGTCCTGTCGCTGCTGGCCTTTCCCTTCACTCGCTGGCCATGGCGCAGGGGTGAGGCCATTTCAAGGTGATGCCGAACCCGCCGCGTCTGCTGCGTGGGCGGTTTGGGCGCGCCATACGGGTGGCCCAAAAAAAGGGCGACCCGCGAGCCGCCCCTGGACCCTGGAGAATTTGTCCTTCCGTCAGGCGGCCTCGGCCATGAATTCGGCGCGCCGTGAGCCAAGCACCATGGCGTCGAGCCCGAAGGCGTTGAAGCTCGAAAAGGTGACCATGGTGAGCTGGAGCTGATCGTAATCGACGAGATAGAATCCATCGTCGCCTGTGACGACCGCATGCCGGTAGCGCGGATCCTCGAGCAGGTCCTGCGCCATCACCCCGACATAGACCGTGTCCGACCACACATAGCGGAAGGAATAGACGCGGATGCCGTCGCTCAGCGTGCCGAGATGAACGATATCGCGCTTCAGGCGACGATCGGACAGTGCCGCAGGATAGCAGGTGCTGCCGCTCAGGCTGTAGCCGGGCAGGGAGCAGAAATAGTCACCGCCGTCGGTGGGCGCGTAGCCGGCGCTGATCTGCGGCTTCTGGCGCAGGAGGTCATAGCCGCCCATTATCGTGACATTGTGGAGATTGAAGCCGGCGCTCAGGTCGATCCCGAATGGATCGCCGGAGAGGGGGAAGTAGCTCACCCCAGCGCCAGCAACGAACTGGTTCGGCTTGTTGGACGAAATCACCTTGGCCGTCACGCCGACATCGGGCGTCTGGCTGCTGTCGCCGAACTCGACCGCAATTCCGAGCATGAACGTGGGGTGGACGCCTTTTTGATCCGCAGGCATCGGCGATGGTACCGGACTGCCGGCAAAGGCGCCGGCGATGGGCAGCAAAAGAGCGAGTGCGGTCGTCGCGAGCAGTCTGTTCATCAATCCGTCCCCAAGCACCTGGCATGACAACCGGCCAGAACCTTTGATGGATTTTGCACCAATGCTGAAGGCGCTACAAGTCTTGGCGTGCAGGACGGAAATATTTCGCCTGAAAACAGGGGATCTACTGGGACGAATTCAATTGGGTGACGTTTCCTGGCGTGCAAGACACCGGCAGTCGCTCAGCGAGCAGGCGCAAAGGCCGTCCAGGTGATTGTCCAGCGCATCCGACAGGATCTGCTGCAGTGACTGGTCCTTCTGGGCCGCAGCGATGCGGATGCGGCGACGCTGGTCATGGGTCAGCCGAAAGGTCAGCCGGTAGGGGCCGTGGTGGGTCTCGTTGTCCCTGTGGTGGGCGTCCGGAGCCGCTTGGGCGGCGACCGCCTTCAGGTCCGGCCCCGGGCGTTGAGGTTCGCGCGGCACGACCTGGCGGGGCACCACCTGCATTGCCGGGCGCTCGGCGGCTCGTTGGGCGCCCGCGCGGCGTTCGGGCTCGAACTCGTTGCCGAAGGCGGGCCGAGGCATCGGGCGCGGTGTGTCGACATAGGAAAAGCCGGGGTTGGAAAGGGCCGGCGACGCCTCGCCCTTGCGGGCAACGAGACCGGCGTGAAGGCTGGCGAGCTTGCTGGTCATGGGATGCCTGTCCATCGTCACAAGGATTGCGCTCAGACCGCGCCGCGGCGGCCGAAGACCGCATGACGCTGGCGACGATCGGGCAGGTTCGGCGGCGGCCCGAGATCGCGCTGCCGGCGATCGACGCCGTCCCAGGTGCTGGCCGGGGCTGGGGCGGGCTCTTCGACGATCTCGACCGGATCATCCATCCGCAATTGTGGCTCGTAGACGGGCTCATTGGCCATGCGTGCGGCTATCGGGCCGTCGCGCAGGCGCTTCAGGCGCCCATCGAGATAGGTCCAGAGCTCTTCGATTTCCTTGGCGGATCGCGATTCCGGATCGACCTCGCCCACGGTGCGGCCATCGATCATGCTGGCTGCAAAATCGACACGGTGGTGGATGGTGGCCGGGGCGACGGTGCCGTGCTGGGAAAGGGCGACCGCAGTTTCGCTCGTGATGCGCGCGCGCATCGTGGCGGAATTGACGACGAAAACCAGCGGCTTTCTCTGATGCTCGACAATGTCCACCGTCGCACCGACGGCGCGCAGGTCATGCGGGCTGGGGCGGGTCGGCACGATCACCAGGTCGGCATGGGTGACGACCTCCACGATCGAGGAGGTGACCGATGGCGGCGTGTCGATGATGATGAGCCTGAAGCCGCTGTCGCGCAGCTGGGCGATATCCGATCCCAGGGTCGGCAATGACGCCTGGATGAAGGCGGGTGCCTCCGCCTCGCGCGCGTTCCACCACTTGGCAAGGCTGCCCTGGGGGTCGGTATCGATGATCGCCACCGGACCGGCGCCTGCCAGTTCGGCGCGCACGGCGATGTGGCCGGCCAGCGTGGTCTTTCCCGATCCGCCCTTTTGCGAGGCGAGGACGACAACCTGTGTTTGATCCGCCATCAGACTCTCCCGTTGGCGCGCTTGGGTGCGTCGGCGCGCCTGCATTGCCCGGTGGGCCAATTACCCTTTGGACACATGCCCGCACTTGTGTTGTGGACGGGCTAAGGCGAACGGTTGAATACGAGTCTAATTCTAGCGGTTTTCATGGCCGGCCCGGATCAGGGGGCAAACCGGCGCCCCGGCATGTATTGCCGGGGCGCCGGACTTTTGTTGTGTCGCGTTTCCGAACGGTGAACCGGTGTCCACTTCACCTGGAAACGCTCTAGAGCGCGGCGGCGACCTCGTCCACGGCGTCTCGCGTGGCCGACACGATCACGCCGGCTTCCTCGGGGGTCAGGCACAACGGGGGGGCGAAGCCCACGATGTCGCCCTGCGGCATGGCGCGGGCAATCACGCCGCGCTTGAGCATGGCGGCGGCGACCAGGGCGCCCACCTTCTTCTGCGGGTCGAAGAAGCGCCGGGTGTCCCTGTCGGCGACGAACTCGACAGCGCACATCAACCCTTCGCCGCGAATGTCGCCCACATAGGGGCAGTCGCCAAGCGCGTCGCTCAGGCCGGACATGAGGATCGGGCCGACACGCCCGGCGTTTTCAACAAGGCCCAGCTCGTCGACGAGCCGCAGGTTGGCGACGCCCGCCGCCGCACCAATGGGATGGGCGGAATAGGTCCAGCCGTGCCCGATGGCGCCATAGGTATCGGTGCCCTGCTCGAGAACCTTCCAGACCTTGTCCGAGACGATGGACCCGGACAGGGGCGCATAGGCCGATGTCAGCCCCTTGGCGATGGTGATGATGTCGGGCCTGATCCCGTAGTGGTCCGAGCCGAACATGGAACCGAGCCGGCCGAAGCCGGTGACCACCTCGTCGGCGATCAGCAGGATGTCATGCCTGTCGAGCACCGCCTGGATGGCCGGCCAGTAGCCGGAAGGCGGCGGCACGATGCCGCCCGTGCCAAGAACCGGCTCGCCGATGAAGGCGGCGATGGTGTCGGCGCCCTCGCGGGCGATCAGTGCCTCGAGCTCGGCGACGCAATGGGCAACGAACTGCTCCTCGGTCATCGAGAGATCGTCGCGGCGGAAATAGTAGGGCGCAACGGTGTGCCTGACCTGCGGCAACGGCAGGTCGAACTGCTTGTGGAACAGTTCCAGACCGGTCAGCGAGCCGGTCATCAGTCCCGAGCCGTGATAGCCGCGCCAACGGGAAATGATCTTCTTCTTTTCCGGCCGGCCGAGCACGTTGTTGTAGTACCAGACCAGCTTGATGTTGGTCTCGTTGGCGTCCGATCCGGACAGGCCGAAATAGACCTTGGACATGTTGTCCGGCGCCCGGTCGAGGATCATCTTTGCGAGTGTGATCGAGGCTTCCGTCCCGTGCCCGACATAGGCGTGATAATAGGCCAGTTCATGGGCCTGGGCGGCAATGGCATCGGCGATCTCGCGCCGGCCGTAACCCACGTTGACGCAGTAGAGCCCGGCGAACGCATCGAGCAGTTTCACGCCGTCCCGGTCCTCGATATGAACGCCGGAACCGGTGCGGATGATGCGGCTTGGGGCTTCGCCGCGGGCGAACTGGGCCAGATGGGTCGAGGGGTGAAAGAAGCTCTCGCGATCCCAGGCGTCGAGCTGGTCATTGGTCAACATGGGTTGGTCCCTCCTGAAGATTGGCGGCGGCCCCTGGGGCCGCTTTGGTTTTGATGGAATCGCAATTGCGGCTCCGGGATCCTGTTCTGTCGCGTCCTGGAACGGTGAACCGCTGCCGCCGTCACGGGGAAACGCTTCGGCTCCAGGCGCGGCATACGTATTTGATGTCGGTGAACGCTTCGAGCCCGTAGCGGGCGCCTTCGCGGCCAAGGCCGGACTGCTTCATGCCGCCAAAGGGAATGGGCGCGCCGGTCACCTTGGTGCGGTTCACAGCCACCATCCCGGTCTGCAAGGATCGGCTGAGCCGGTAGATGCGGCGCGGGTCGTTGGTATGCACATAGGCGATCAGGCCGTATTCGCTGGCATTGGCGCGCCGGACCGCCTCGGCCTCGGTGTCGAACGGGGCGATTGCGGCGACCGGGCCAAACGTCTCTTCGGCGAAGATGAGCGCGTCGTCGCTGACATCGGCGAGAATCGTGGGTTCGAAGAAAAGGGGCCCTGCCGAATGCACCTTTCCGCCGGCCATGCAGCGCGCGCCCTTGAGAAGGGCGTCGGAGACGTGGGCTTCCTGCTTGCGGATCGCCCTGGTGTTCATGAGGGGGCCGATATCGGGGTCGTCGATCCCCGGACCTACCGTGAGCTGGCCGGCGGCGGCCGCGAAGCGCTTGCAGAAGGCGTCATAGACCGGCCGCTCCACATAGAACCGGTTGGCGCCCAGGCAATCCTGGCCGGATGTGGCGAACTTGGCCTTTACGGCCTCCGCGACGGCCTGGTCGAGATCGGCGTCGGCAAAGACGAGGAACGGCGCGTGGCCGCCCAGTTCCATCACCAGGCGCTTCACCGTGTCGGACGACTGGCGATAGAGCAGCCGTCCGATCTCGGTCGAACCGGTAAAGGACAATACCCGTACCCGGACATCCTCGGTCCATGGCCGGACAACCTCGGCGGCATTGCCGGTAACCAGGTTGAACACGCCGGGCGGCATGCCCGCCCGCTCGGCCAGGACCGCCAGCGCAATGGCCGAAAACGGGGTCTCGTGCGAGGGATGGCAGACGGTCGTGCACCCGGCCGCCAGGGCCGCGCCGGCCTTGCGGGTGAGCATGGCGGAGGGGAAGTTCCACGGCGTTATCAGGGCGGCGACGCCGGAGGGTTCGCGCCAGACCTCGACTTCGGCCTCGTGCAGGTGCGAGGTGACCCCTTCGATATTGGGCCGCTTGGCCTCCTCGGCATAGAATTCCAGAAAGGACGCCGCATAGTCGATCTCGCCGCGGGATTCCGAGATCGGCTTGCCCTGCTCGAAGGTCATGATGAGGGCGAGGTCCTCGCGGGCCCTTGTCATTTCATCGAACCAGCGCCTCAGGATCGCCGATCGTTCCTGGGGCAGGAGCCCGGCCCAGTCGGCAAAGGCCCGGTCCGCCGCGTCGACGGCGGCGCGCGAGGCGGCGGCGCCAAGGGCGGGAATTCGCCCGATCACCTGCCCGGACGCGGGATCGGTCACGTCGAGCCAATGGGCGCTTTCGGGCGCGACGAAACCGCCGTCGATGAACGCGGCTTCGCGCAGAAGGGTCGAGTCTGAGAGACGGCCGGCCAACCCGGCCGGCTGGTGGCGGCTTGCAGCAGCGTTCGGCATCGCATCGTTCCCGATTCAGGGTGATGGTGCGCACAATAGTCGGCACGCCGGAGAATTGGCCGCCAAACTGCCCCGCGATAGGGGATGGATTCTCCCCGCGAACCGGGGGATGGGCGGTGAATCGTCTACGCGGGCGCTGGCCGGCGCGGATCAGATGTCGGGAACGGTGCGCACTTCCACCGGCTGGGCGACGATTCCGATGGGAAGCGGGCTCTGCTTGACGGGGTTGGTGACGACATAGGAATAGTACTTGTCCACGCCGATATCGGCGGCCAGAAGCCGGTCGATGAGTTCCTGATAGGCCTCGATCGTCTTGACCACGACCTTGCAGAAATAGTCGATGCCACCCCCGACCGCCCAGCACTCCATGATCTCGGGCATCGCGGCGATGGCGTTCTCGAAACGGGCGAAATCCTCGGCGTGGTGGCTCTCGAGCTGGATCTGGACGAATACCAGCGTCAGGGGCGCGAAGGCCTTGAGGGAAATGCGCGCGCCGTACCCTTCGATGATCCCGGCTTCCTCCAGGCGCTTGAGACGTTCCCAGCACGGGGTGGCGGAAAGATTGACCCGCTCGGCAAGCGCGGCCTTGGGAATGCGGCCTTCACGCTGCAGAATGCTCAGGATCTTCAAATCGCGGTCATCGAGTCTGAACTGGGCGCTGGCGATCGCTGGTCTCCGGGAACGGTCCATGGCGGATAAGGCCATAGAATAGAACCGGAATCGGGCGCGCGTCCAGCATCACGCAAGAACAGCCCATGGCCCTCGAGACCGAAAGGCCCCGGGGCAGGAATGAACGGCGCGCGGATCGCGGCGCCGGCGATCAGTCCTCGGGGTCGAGGACCGCCTTGAGAAACTCCCGGGTTCTCTCCTCTTTGGGTGCGGTGAACAGCTGCTCCGGAGGCCCCTGCTCCTTGATCTTTCCCTGATCGAAGAAACAGACGCGGTCGGAGATCTGGCGGGCGAAATGCATCTCGTGGGTCACCAGCAGCATGGTGAGATCATGCTCCTTGGCCAGCCGGCGGATGACATTGAGCACTTCACCGACCAGCTCGGGGTCGAGGGCCGAGGTCGGCTCGTCGAACAGCATGATCCTGGGGCGCATGGCCAGCGCCCGCGCTATGCCGACGCGCTGCTGCTGGCCGCCCGACAGCTGGTTGGGAAATTTCTGGGCATGCTCGGTCAGTCCCACCATTTCGAGCAGTTCGCTGGCCCGCTCGCGGGCCTCGGCCTTCGACATGCCAAGAACGGAAACCGGCGCCTCGGTGAGGTTGCGCAGCACGGTCATGTGCGGGAACAGGTTGAACTGCTGGAAGACCATGCCAAGCTCTTTGCGCATCTTGCGCAGGTGCGCCTCGCTGGCCGGCACCAGTTGTCCGTTCCTTTGTTCGTGCCATAGCGGCTCGCCACCGACATAGACCACGCCGTCGTTGATCTTCTCAAGCGTCATCAGAATGCGCAGAACTGTCGACTTGCCCGAACCCGAAGGCCCGATGATGGTGACCTTTTCGCCCTGGGCGACTTCGAAATCGAGTTCGTCCAGCACGATATGCGAGCCGAACCGTTTGACGACCTTGTCGAATTTGATGATTGGCTCGTTCATTTCAGGGGCAAGCCTCTCTTTGGAAGGTTGAGGTCGACATATCGCACGGCGGCCGAGGCCAGGATGGTCAGGATCAGGTAGAGCCCGCCCACCATCGACAGCGGCACCAGATAGTCGAAGGTCTGGTCGCCGATGATCTTGGCGACGTTGAGCATCTCGAGGACCGTGACGACCGAGAGCACCGGCACGTCCTTCATGATGGAGACGAGGTAGTTGCCGAGCGCGGGAATGACCCTGGGCACGGCCTGCGGCAGGATCACGTGGGTGAAGGTGCGCGTTGGGGTGATGTCGAGCGCCTTGGCGGCCTCGTGCTGACCCTTGGCGACCGCCTCCAGGCCGGCCCTGTAGACCTCGGACGTATAGGCGCTGTACTGGATGCCGAGCGCCAGGGCGCCCGTGAGGAAGGCGGGCAGGATGATGCCGTAGTCGGGCAGCACGTAGTAAAGGAAGAACAGCTGGACGAGGAGCGGCGTGTCGCGGATGAACTCGGTGACCAGCGCCGCCGGCCACGCGATGATGCGCGACGGCGCACCCTTGAGCACGGCCAGCACCAGTCCCAGCACCATGGCGATGAAGAAGCCCACGATCGATGCCTGGATGGTGACGACGAGTCCGCGCAACAGGATGGGCAGGATGGAAAGGGCGAAGGCCCATTCGCCATGCGCGGTGTCCCAATGGAAACCGAACAGCATCGGGTCAGCTCCTTGCGCTGCGCCAGCGGCCGACCGAGCGCTCGAGCAGCCGCATGATCGCGGTGAGCACCAGCGCCATGCCGAAATACATGAACAGGATCATGGTGTAGATCGTCGTGGAGTCCTGGGTGAAATTGCGCACCTGCTCGGCCCGGAATGCGAGATCGCCAAGGCTGATCAGCGAGGCGAGGGCGGTATCCTTGAGGTTCTGCACCGCAAGGTTGCCGAAGCTGGGCATCATTTCGGGAATGGCCTGCGGCAAGGCGATCCGGAACAGGGCCTGGCGCGGGGTGAAGTTGAGCGCCTTGGCCGCCTCGTACTGGCTGGGTCTCACGGCCTGGATGGCGCCGCGAACCACTTCGGCACCGTAAGCGCCGATGTTGAGCCCCAGGGCCAGCACGCCGGCGGCCACCGGAGGCAGGCGCAGGTTGATGCCGATTGCGTCCCCGGCCACCGGAAGGGCGAAATAGAGCCAGAACAGCTGGACCAGGAGCGAAGTGCCGCGGAAGATCTCGATATAGGCGATGGAGAAGCCGCGTATGCCCCAGTTGGGCGAAAGCTTGCCAATGCCGAAGACAAAGGACAGCAGCCCGCCCAGGACGGTGGAGAACACCGTCAGCTGAACCGTGACCCAGGCGCCCTGCGACAGCGGCGTGAGGTATTCAACCCAGTGCATCGGCGTCCAACCCCCCTTTCGCCCGACATGCAGTTGCCGCCGCTATCCGTCTTCCTGCCGGCGGGATGGGACGGGGCGTGTCGAACGCCCCGTCCGAGATCGTGAAGGCCGCGCCTACATGCCCGAGCAAAGCTTCTCGGTGGTGGTGGCGGACGAGCCATTGATGTCGGCGGGCGTGAACCCGTAGCCGGACAGGATGTTCTTCCACTCGTCGGTCTTCTTGAATTTCACCAGTTCGGCGTTGAACGCATCACGCAGATCGGTGGAATCGGAATTGAAGTTGAAGCCGCCCCAGGAGCGCACTTCCTTGCCGTCGACCACGGGATCCTTGAAGTCGGACACGATGGTGACCTTGTCGCTCTTGCCGGCCAGTTCGCTTGCGGTCAGGCCGGTGGCGGCATAGGCATCGGCGCGCCCGGTCGCCACAGTGGATATGGCGTCGGCATTGGCGGCGATCGTGACGATGTTGCCTTCAGGCACACCGAGCTTCTGCAGCATGTTGAGCTGGTCGGCGCCGGCCATCACCGCGACCTTCATGCCGGCCTTGGCGAAGTCGGAATAGGAGGTGACGCCCTTGGGATTGCCGTCTGCGACCAGAAGACCTTCGCCATAGGAGGTGTTGGGCTCCGAATAGACCACCTTCTGGCAGCGTTCGGGCCGGATGGCCATTTCGGCCGCGGTCATGTCGAAGCGGTTGGCCTGAAGTCCGGGGATGAGCGAGGAGAAGTTGGTCACCACCCACTGGATGTTGGCCGGATCGATGCCGAGCGATTTCACCACCGCCTTGGCGACGTCGGGACCGGCGCCCTTGGCCTCGCCGCTGGGATCCATGTAGCCATAGGGGATCTCGTTGGCGACCGCGATGCGGATATAGCCGCGGTCCTTGATTTCCTTGAGGGTCACCGCGTTCGCGGCACCTGCCGCCGCCAGCGCGAAAGCGGAGGCGATGACCACGGTCGCAGCGCGACGAGTAAACTTGCTGAGCATGCTATGTCTCCCTGTTTTTTCGGTTCTTGTTCGAAGTCTTGATCTGTTGTCTCGAAGTCTCCTGAACAGGCTTCGTCGAGTTTTCGGCCAGAACGACAATTCGCGACGTGAGGCGGTGTTGACGCCTTCCGGAGGCCCCGCCAGCGGGGTTTGTGCGAAAATTGCCGACGGCGATGCCGTTACTGTTCCGGCCCAAGTCGAACGCACCCGTAAAGCCTAGGCTGAACCGCGGCCAAGTCGAGCGACGGAACGTCTTTTTGTCGCAGGCATGACAGCAAGATCCGCTATCTCGCCGCCCCAGATTGGAAGGATCGCCTACCGGGCTCGCAGGCATATTGGCTGGCAAGGACCGGTGGCGCGCCTTGATGGCGACGCCGGTCCGATCCGCGAAATTGTCGATTGCGAGCAGGCCCTTGCTTCCCACAGATGCCTTGCGTGTCCGACCGCCGATCACGCCACCCGAAACGATCGGGTGAGCCCATGCCGGTTGTGTTCACGGATATACTCGCAGCCCGGCAGCGCATTGCTCCGCACATCCATCGCACCCGCCTCGGGGTCAGCGTCTCGCTTGGCGACCGCTTCGGGGTGGGGGTGCGGCTCAAGCTCGAACACCAGCAGGTCACCGGCAGTTTCAAGCTGCGCGGCGCGACCAACGCGGTGCTGTCGCTCGACAGGGCGCGGCGCGAGGCAGGGGTGGCGACAGCGTCGACGGGCAATCATGGCCGCGCGGTCGCCCACGCGGCGAGGATCTCGGGGACGCGGGCGGTGGTCTGCATGTCGGAACTGGTGCCGGAAAACAAGGTGCAGGCCGTCAAGGCGCTTGGCGCCGAGGTACGTATCGTGGGCCGCAGCCAGGACGATGCCCAGGCCGAGGTCGACCGGCTGGTCGCCGAAGAGGGGCTGACCGCGATCCCGCCGTTCGATGATGAACTGGTGATCGCGGGACAGGGCACGCTGGGACTGGAAATGCTGGAGGATGCGCCGGGGCTTTCGATGCTGGTCGTGCCGCTTTCAGGCGGCGGACTGATATCGGGCGTGGCGCTGGCGGCAAAGACGGTCAACCCTTCGATCCACGTGGTCGGGGTGAGCATGGAGCGCGGCGCGGCGATGGCTCAAAGCCTGAAGGCCGGGCATCCGGTCGATGTGCGCGAGGAACCGACCCTTGCCGATTCGCTGGGCGGTGGGGTCGGTCTTCAAAACAGGCATACCTTCGCCATGGTGCAGCGGCTTGTCGACGAGTGCATCCTGCTCACCGAGGCGGAAATCGCTCAAGGAGTGCGCTACGCCTATGAACAGGAAGGCGAAATCCTGGAGGGCGGCGGCGCGGTCGGGATTGCGGCCCTTGTCTGCGGCAAGCTGCGGCCGCGCGGCGAGACGGGCCTTGTCCTTTCGGGCAGGAACATTGCCGCCGACCTGCATCGGCGTATCGTGAACGGGGAAAGGATCGAGGCTTGAGGCAAGGGGGGGAGATTGGCATGCCGGACGTGACGATCCTGACCGAGCGCGACTTGAAACGGCTGGTGGCGCTCGATCTTGCGGCCGTCGATGCCGTCGAGGACGCTTTTCGGGCGCTCGTTACGCGTCCGGTGGTGATGCCGCCGATCCTCAGGCTCGACATTGTCGAGGCCAATGGCGAGGTGGACGTAAAGACCGCCTATGTGCCGGGCCTCGACAGTTTCGCCATCAAGATCAGTCCGGGCTTCTTCGACAATCCCTCAATCGGGCTTCCATCGGTCAACGGGCTGATGGTGGTCTTGAGCGCCAGGACCGGACTTGCCGAGGCGCTGCTGCTCGACAACGGCTATCTCACCGATGTGCGGACCGCGGCAGCGGGCGCGGTGGCGGCAAGGCACCTGGCGAGAAAGGATGCGCGGACCGCGGCGATCCTGGGTGCTGGCGTGCAGGCGCGCCTGCAATTGCGGGCGCTGACCCTGGTACGCCCGATCGAGCGCGCGGTGATCTGGGCGCGCGACCCGGAAAAGGCGCGGGCCGCCGCGGCGGAACTCGAGGAGAGCCTTGAAATCGCGGTGCGGGCGGAAACCGATCCGGCAAAGGCGGTGGCCGGGGCCGACGTGATCGTCACGACAACGCCCGCCAACTCCCCGATCCTGAAGGCGGAATGGCTCAAGCCCGGCCAGCACCTGACCGCCATGGGGTCGGATGCCGAGGGCAAGAACGAAATCGATCCCGCGGCGATCATGCGCGCCGATCTCTATGTGCCGGACCGGCTGTCGCAGACACGGGTGCTGGGTGAATTGCATCATGCGATCGCCGCGGGGCTTGTGGACCCGGCGGACGAATTCACCGAACTCGGCGCGATCGTTGCCGGCCAGGCGGCGGGCCGCTCGGGCGCCGAACAGATCACATATGCCGACCTGACCGGCACCGGCGTGCAGGATACGGCCATTGCCAGCCTTGCTCGGCAGCGCGCCAGCGCCGCGGGGGCAGGGCAGGTCATTTCCACCTGACTTCATCAAAGCGCAGAAAGAACCTCAGATGAGCGCAACCGCCCTGCCGTTTTCAGCAAAGGAATATGAGCGTCGTCTTGCAAGAACCCGGCAGGCGATGGCGGACAAGGGGATCGATATCCTGTTCGTGGAAGACCCCTCGAACATGGCCTGGCTGACCGGCTATGATGGCTGGTCGTTCTACGTGCACCAGGGCGTACTCGTGTTCCACGATGAAGACCCGGTGTGGTGGGGACGCGCCCAGGATGCCAATGGCGCGGTGCGCACCGTCTGGATGCGGGACGACCGGATCGCGTCCTATCCCGATATCTATGTCCAGTCGCCCGAACGCCACCCCATGCAACTGCTTGGGGCGATGATCCGGGATAGCGGGTATGGCGCGAAGCGGATCGGGGTCGAACTCGACAATTACTATTTCTCCGCCAAGGCCTACCTGACGTTGCAGGAGGAGCTGCCGAACGCGCGGTTCGTCGATGCGACCGCGCTGGTCAACTGGCAGCGCGGGGTGAAATCGGCCGAGGAAATCGCCTTCATGCGCAAGGCGGCGAGAATCTCGGAGAAGCTGATCGATGGCGTTGCCGAACGGGTGGTGCCCGGCCTGCCCAAGAATGAACTGGTGGCCCAGATCCTTGCCGATGCGGTGAACGGGGTCGACGATGCCTGGGGCGATTATGCCGCCATCGTGCCACTGCTCCCCAGCGGCACCGACGCTGCCGCGCCGCACCTGACATGGGATGACCGGCCGTTCGAAAAGGGCGCGGCGACCTTTTTCGAGCTTGCGGGCTGCTATCGGCGCTATCACGTGCCGTTCTGCAGGACGGTCTATCTCGGCAAGCCGCCGCAATTCATGAAGGATGCGGAGAATGCGCTGGCCGAGGGGATCGCGGCGGGGCTGGAGGTGGCGCGGCCGGGCAATACCGCCGGCGACATCGCCCGTGCCCTGCATGTTTCGCTCAAGGCCATCGGCATCGACCGCGAACCGCGCTGCGGTTATGCGATCGGGCTTTCCTACCCGCCGGACTGGGGCGAGCGCACGGTATCGCTGCGCAGCATCGACACCACGGTCCTGGAACCCGGCATGACGTTCCATTTCATGCCGGGGCTGTGGATGGAGGACTGGGGCCTGGAGATCACCGAAAGCATCCTGATCCGCGAAAACGCCGCGGCGGAATGCTTCTGCGACCGCCCGAGAAGGCTGATCGTCAAGGAGTGAGGGGGCGCGCAAATGGGCCTGCTTGAGGATACCAGGGGAATACTCGCCGATCTGATCGGCTTTGAAACGATCTCCTACAGGTCCAACCTGGACATGATGGCCTATGTGGGAGACCTGCTGTCGGCGGTTGGGGCGCAATTGTCCATGACGCTGGATGAAAGCGGACAGAAGGCCAATATCTTCGCGACGCTGGGTGGCGAGGGGAATGGCGGTATCGTCCTGTCCGGCCATTCGGACGTGGTGCCGGTCGACGGACAGGACTGGCTGAGCGATCCGTTCACGCTCGAAGAGCGCGACGAGCGGCTATATGGCCGCGGCACCTGCGACATGAAGGGCTTCATTGCCTGTTGCCTGGCCATGGCCCCGCGCTATGCCGAGCTTGACCTGAAGCGCCCCGTGCACTTCGCCTTCACCTATGACGAGGAAGTGGGGTGCTTCGGCGGCCGGGCGCTGATCGACGAACTCAAGCGGCTGGAGGTCAGGCCATCGGCGGCGATCATTGGCGAGCCGACCGAAATGCGGATCATCGAGGGACACAAGGGGTGTTACGAATACACGACCGAATTCCATGGCCTTTCCGGCCACGCCTCCCTGCCCCAGCACGGCGTGAATGCGGTGCAATACGCGGTGCAATATGTTTCGCGGCTGATGGCCATCGGGCAGGCGCTGGCCGAGGCGCCCACAGGCAGCTCGCGGTTCGATCCGCCTTACACCACGATCCAGGTGGGCTCGATTGCCGGCGGTGTGGCCCGCAACGTGATCGCCCAGCACTGCTGGCTGGAATGGGAAATGCGGCCGGTGCGCCAGAGCGACGCCGATTTCGTGCGCAACGATATCGCCACCTATGTCAACGATGTGCTTTTGCCCGACATGTGCCGGATATCGCCTGATGCGCGCATCCTCACCCATGTGGTGGGCGAGGTGGACGGGCTCGAACCGGTCGCCGACAGCGAGGCGTTGCGCATCGTTTCCGAACTCACCGGCTCCAACAGCACTGAAGTGGTGTCGTTCTCCACCGAAGCGGGGCTGTTCCAGAAGGCGGGCATTTCGGCGGTGGTGTGCGGCCCGGGTTCGATCGGGGAAGCGCACAAGCCGGACGAATTCGTCTCGCTCGACCAGCTCGGCCAGTGCCTCTCGATGCTCGAGCGGCTGGGGCCGAAGCTGGAGCGGGAAGCGCCAAGGGCGGATTAGCGCCTGCTCGCGTAAGCCGCTGCCATTTCATCGATTTCGGTGAGCGTCTTTTCGAACGCCGACCAGTCGTCGCTGTCGGCGATGGGCGACCAGATCGCCTCCATTTCCTCGATCAGCATGGTGCGGGGTGCGCGCCGGGCGAAATAGGGGTGGTCCAGATTGGCGTCGGGTGCCGTCTCGTAGCCGGCCAGAATCTCGCGGAAGGGCAAAAAGGCGGCGTCTGCATAGTGCCCGGCATTGGGGCTTCGTTCGGCCCGATCAGTGCTTGCCGTCCCGCCCCGCCAGTCGAACAGGGTCTGCTCGAAAGGGGCGGCGGTCTGTCCGAGGAACCCCAGCAGCGCCGCGAGCAATCCGGCATCGCGTTCCTCGCCCTCTGACACGAGGCCGAGCCGGTCGACGAATGCCCGGCCGACCGCTGCACGGAAGGCGGGCCAGAAGGTATTGAGCGCGATTTCGAGATCCTCGATCCCGGCCAGGGGGGTCAGGGTTTCGGCGAGGCGGGTGAGGTTCCAGGCGAGGGCATCGGGCTGCCGCCCGAAACTGTAGAGCCCGGTGTGATCGAAATAGGCGGCGATGAAGCCCGGGTCGTAGGCAGGCAGGAAGCGCCAGGGCCCATAGTCGAAACTCTCGCCGGTGATGTTGATGTTGTCTGTATTGAGAACACCGTGCACGAATCCGGCGGCGATCCAGCGGCCCCCTGTCTCGGCAACGCTCTGCGCAACGTTTTCGAGAAAGGCGGTGGCCCGTTCCCCAACCGTTTCGCGCCAGAGATGCGGCATGTAGGTGCGGATGGAATAGTCGAGCAGGCGTTCGAGGTTTTCGGTGTCGCGCAGGTACGAGAGCCGCTGGAACGTGCCGATACGGATGTGGGAATGGGATAGCCGAACCAGAACCGATGAGCGCGTCGGAGAAGGTTCGTCGGAGCGGCGCAGTGCTTCCCCGGTCTCGATCAGCGAAAAGCTCTTCGAGGTCGGAACGCCCAGCGCCTCGAGCATTTCGGTCGCCAGAACCTCGCGGACGCCGCCCTTGAGCGTGAGGCGCCCGTCGCCGCCGCGCGACCAGGGGGTACGGCCCGAACCCTTGGTGCCAAGATCGAGCAGGCGATTGTCAGTCAGATCGTGAAGCTGGGCAAACAGGAAGCCACGCCCGTCGCCGAGGTCGGGATTGTACTGGCGGAACTGGTGGCCATGATAGCGCAGGGCCAGGGGCTGCTTCAGGCTTCCGGGCAGCGGCTCGAAGCGCCCGAAATGGGCGATCCATTCGTCATCGCCGAGGCTGTCGAGGCCGACCTGCGCGGCGGCGCGCCGGTTGCGGAAGCGCAGGATGTGATTGGGGAAACTTGCTGGCTCGACGGGATCGTAAAAGGCATCGCCGAGAAGAAGATGGCTTGTCGCGGGGCGATGGCTTGGCACTGTGGGTTGCTCCTTGCCGGACATTCCGGCTTGATTTTGCGCAATGCATCCACATCCGGGCAATGGCACGATCCACGCCATGACCGACCCGGATTTCCGCTGCGAAGCGCTCACCAAGGTTTACGGCAGCGGCGAAACCGCTGTCCATGCCCTGCGCGGCATCGACCTGGAATTGCCCGGGGGCGAGATGACCGTGATCCTGGGACATTCGGGGAGCGGGAAGTCGACATTGCTCAACATCCTGGGCGGGCTCGACAGCGCCACCTCGGGACGGGCCTTCTTCCGCGACCATGAACTCACCGCGCTCAACGACAGCGGCCTGACCCGCTATCGCCGCGATCACGTGGGGTTCGTGTTCCAGTTCTACAATCTCGTGCCAAGCCTGACCGCGCGCGAGAACGTGGCGCTGGTCACCGAGATCGCGGCGCACCCCATGCGGCCCGAAGAGGCGCTGGAAAGGGTCGGGCTCGGACCGCGCATGGATCACTTCCCCTCGCAGCTTTCAGGTGGCGAACAGCAGCGCGTGGCCATTGCGCGCGCCATTGCCAAGCGCCCCGAAGTCCTGTTGTGCGATGAACCGACCGGCGCACTCGACAGCCGAACCGGTGTCACGGTTCTCGAGGCGCTTGCCGCGATCAATACCGAACTTGGCACCACCACCGTGCTCATCACCCATAACGCCGACATCCAGCGTATCGCGCATCGCGTCCTGCACATGGCGGACGGGCGCATCGTGAGCACAGTGGTGAATGCCGAGCGCCAGCTTCCCTCGGAGATCGACTGGTGAGGGCCCTCGACAAGAAGCTCCTGCGCGACTTTCGCCGGCTATGGGCCCAGGCGCTGGCCATTGCCCTGGTGATGGCGGCGGGGGTGATGACGCTTCTGATCGGCATCGGCACCTATCGGGCGCTCAGCGAGACGCGCACGGCCTATTACCAGCGCTACGAGTTCGCCGATCTTTTCGCGCGCGCCGGCCGCACACCCAATGCGGTGCTCGGTCGCGTGGCCGCCATCGATGGTGTCGCAACGGCCGAGGGCAGGATCGAGGCGGCGGCGGTTCTCGACATACCCGGGCTGTCGGCGCCGGCCACCGGCCTGGTGCTCTCGATCCCGGACGCGGGCGAGCCGCTTCTGAACAGGCTGCTGCTCACGCAAGGACGGCTGCCGGACCCCCACGCGGGCGGGGAAGTGGCGGTTTCGGGCGCGTTCGCCGAGGCGCATGGATTCCGGCCGGGCGACCGGATCGACGCGCTGATGAATGGCGCCAGGCGCGTACTGACCATAACCGGCATCGCGCTGTCGCCCGAGTTCATCTATTCGGTTGGCGCGGGCGAACTGATGCCGGACGACAAGCGGTTCGGCATCTTGTGGATGGCCTATTCCGACGTCGCGCCGCTCTATGACATGAAGGGGGCGTTCAATTCGCTCACCGTCAAGCTCACCCGCAATGCCGACCGCGCGGCGGTGGTGGACAGGATAGACCGCGAGCTCAAGCCCTATGGCGGGCGGGGTGCGGTGGGGCGCGACCAGCAGGTCTCGCATGCGTTTCTCGATGCCGAACTGACGCAATTGCGTGGCATGAGCTGGATATTGCCGCCTGTCTTTCTGGGCGTGGCGGCGTTCCTGGTCAACATCACGCTGGCGCGACTTGTGGCGCTGGAGCGCGAGCAGATCGGCCTTCTCAAGGCCATCGGCTATCGGCGGGCTACGATTGCCTGGCACTATGTGCAGTTCGCGCTGCTGATTGCGGTGGTGGGCACGCTGATCGGCTCGATAGCCGGCGGCATGCTGGGCAGGGGAATGGCGGCGCTCTACCAGGAATTCTTCAAGTTCCCGTTCCTGTATTTCCGCGACAGTCCCGATATCTTCGCCATCGGGGCGCTGGCCGCTGGCGGTGCCGCGGTTCTGGGTTCGCTGCAGGCGGTATCGGCAACCCTGCGGCTTTCGCCCGCGGTCGCCATGGCCGCGCCGGCGCCGCCGCGCTTCAGGCGCTCGATTCTCGATGCGTTCGGCATTCTGAAACGCCTGCCGCAGGGCCTGACCATGGCGCTGCGCAACATGGGGCGCACCCGGGTTCGCGCCACGCTGACCGTGGTCGGCATCTCGCTGGCGACCGGGCTGCTGGTCGCGGGGCTCTTCTCCGAGGACTCGGTCGATTTCATGATCGACGCCACCTATTTCAAGACCGAACGGCAGCAGGCAAGCCTTGGGTTCGCGCGACCCATCGGTGCTTCGGGGCTGGAGAGCGTAAAGCGGCTGCCGGGCGTCCTCTCGGTGGAGCCGGTGAGAACCGTGCCGGTGGAGTTCCGCCATGGAACGCGCACCAGGCGGGGGGCGCTGACCGGCAAGCCGCTTGACGCCGATCTCAGCCGGGTCGTCGATACCGACCTGGAGCCGGTCGCGCTGCCCGAAGCGGGGGTGGCCCTGTCGGACAAGCTGGCGCAGCTTCTGGGGGTGAAGGTTGGTGACCGGCTGGAGGCGGAGATTCTGGACGGGCGCGGTGTGGTGCTGGACCTCACGGTGGCGCAGCTCGTCCGCCAGTATATCGGGCTGGGCGCCTATATGGAGATCGGGGCGCTCAACCGGCTCCTGGGCGAGGGCGACAACGCGAACGGCGCGAACCTGATGTTCGATACCCTTAGCACCGACGATCTCTATGCAGCGGTCAAGGCCACGCCGGCGGTCGCCGGCATCACGCTGCAGCGCGAGACACTCGCCATGTTCCGCAAGACCATGGCGGAGAATATCGGCATATCCCGCGGCATCTATATCCTTCTGGCGGGGATCATCGTGTTCGGCGTCGTCTACAACTCCATGCGCATCCAGCTCTCGGAGCGGGCGCGCGAGCTTGCTTCGCTCAGGGTATTGGGGTTCACGCGGTCGGAGGTGGCGCGGATCCTTCTGGCCGAGGTGGCCATTCTCACCGCCCTCGCCATACCGATCGGCTGGCTGGTTGGTTATGGGATCGCGCTGGGGGTGACCGAGGGAATGCAGAGCGAACTCTACCGCATACCGTTCCGCATCGAACGGCCAACCTATGCGCTGGCGGCGCTGATCGTTCTGGGGGCGGCGCTGCTCTCGGCGATCGTGGTGCGCCGGCGGGTGCACAGGCTCGACCTGATCGCTGTGCTCAAGACAAGGGACTGAACCGATGAAACTGCGCAATATCGCGGCAATCGTTGTCCTGGGGGCTGCAGCCGCAGCCGCCCTCTGGTGGGCCTTTTCGCCGCGACCGGTAGCGGTGGACCTGGCGCGGATCGCGCGCGGGACGCTGGTGGTCACGGTGGACGAGGAAGGCGTTGCCCGAATCCGCGAGACCTATGTGATCTCGACACCGATGGCGGGGGACGTGCAGCGCATTCCACTCAAGGTCGGCGACCGGGTCACGCGGGACATGGTGGTGGCGACGGTCGCGCCGGCGCGCAGCGCGTTCCTCGACGAGCGCTCGCGCGCCGAGGCAGAGGCGGCCGTCCGGACGGCGGAGGCCGCGGTCGTTTCCGCCCGCACGGATATTGCAGGAGCCAAGGCCGAACAGAGCTTCTGGCAGGGCGAACTCAATCGCACCGAGCAATTGCTGCAGCGTGGCTTCACAACCCAGAAGCTGGCCGACCAGGTGCAGTTCGAGCTTCAGCGGCGCAATGTCAACCTGGCCACGGCGGAAGCGATGCTCGACCTGCGGGAGCGCGAACTCGACCAGGCCCGCGCGCGCCTGCTCGAGCCGGATGCCCTGGAACAGCGCAGCGAAAGGTTCGATGTGCGTTCGCCTGCTTCGGGCGAGGTGCTGCAGGTGGATAACGAGGGAACGCGCACGCTGGCGGCCGGTGTGCCGCTGATGACGATCGGCGACCCGTCCAATCTCGAGGTGGTGGTGGACCTGTTGTCGGCGGACGCGGTGCGGGTGCGGACCGGCGCGCCGGCGAGTATCGAACGCTGGGGCGGGGATCCCGTGCTGGTGGCGCAGGTGGCGCGGATCGAGCCGATCGGCTTCACCAAGGTTTCCGCCCTTGGCGTGGAGGAACAGCGGGTGCGCGTGCATCTCGACATCCTCTCGGCGCCGCAGGTCTGGAAGGGGTTGGGCCACAATTACCGCGTGTTCGCCCGTATCGAGGTGACCAAGGTGCCGGACGCCCTGCTCGTTCCCAACGCGGCGCTTTTTCGTGATGGAAACAACTGGGCGGTGCTGGTGGCCAGCGACGGCGTGGCGCACCTGCGCGACATCGTTCTTGGTGCGCGCGACGCCTCGCATGCCGAGGTCACGAAGGGACTCAGCGAGGGCGAGGCGGTCATTCTCCACCCCAACGACCAGTTGACCGAGGGGAGCCTTGTGGCGGAACGGGCCGGAACTGAGGGTTGAACCGGCGCAATCGCGCTTGACCTTGCGGGCAAGGCGCGGTTCAGATCGCTCGCATGAACGAGAACGCCAGCCGCGCGCCCACCGCCGCATTGCCCAAGCCGGACCTGATCGGGTCCTACCGGCCGATCCCGGGCATTCCCGACGAGATGGTGGATGGCGCCGGGCGTGTGCGGCCGGGCTGGCAGCAACTGGTTTCAGCGCTTGAATCGCTGGGTTCTGGGGAGCTCGAACAGCGTTTCGAGCGCGCCGACCAGTATTTGCGCGACGCGGGCGTCTTTTATCGCATGTATGACGGCGCCCAGACCCGCGAGCGCGAATGGCCGCTGGCGCATGTGCCGCTTCTTCTGGAAGAAGCCGAGTGGGATGTGCTCGCCGCCGGCATCGCCCAGCGCGCGGAGATCCTGGAAAAGGTGGTCGCCGACATCTATGGCGACAACACTCTGGTGGCCGAGGGCTTGCTGCCGCCCGAACTGGTCGCGGGCAATCCCGAATATCTGAGGCCGGTGGCCGGGATGAAGCCGGCAGGCGGGCATTTCCTGCATTTTTGCGCTTTCGAACTCGGGCGCGGACCCGACGGGCGGTGGTGGGTGCTGGGCGACAGGACCCAGGCGCCCTCTGGCGCCGGGTTCGCGCTGGAAAACCGGGTGGCGACCACGCGGGCGCTGCCCGATGTCGGCGCTTTGCTCAACGTGAAGCGCCTGGCCGGCTTTTTCCGCGATTTCCGTGATGCCCTGCAGTCCCTGGCCGCCGAGCGCGGCGGCAGCGTGGCGATCCTGACGCCGGGGCCGCACAACGAGACCTATTTCGAGCACGCCTATATCGCGCGCTATCTCGGTTTCCTGCTGCTCGAGGGAGAGGACCTGACCGTTTCAAACGGCGAGGTCATGGTGCGAACGGTCAGCGGGCTGGCGCCGGTCAGCGTGTTGTGGCGGCGCATGGATGCCGCATTCATGGATCCGCTCGAATTCCGGCATGACAGCCAGATCGGCACGCCGGGCCTGGCCGAAGCGGTTCGCAGCGGCACGCTTGCCGTGGTGAACGCCATCGGTTCGGGCATAGTCGAGTCGCGGGCCCTGCCGGCCTTTCTCAACGGGTTGAGCCGGCATCTGACCGGCGAGGACCTGCAATTGCCCTCGGTCGCCACCTGGTGGTGCGGGCAGCCGCGCGAACTCGAGCACGTGGCCGCCAATCTCGGAACGATGATCGTGGGACCCGCCTTTTCCACGAGGGTGCCCTTCGAGGATCGCACGGATACCGTGCATGGCGCGGCGCTCGACGCTGCCGGGCGCGCCGCTCTGGCCGACCGGCTGCGTGCCGAGGGCGCAAGCCTTGTCGCGCAGGAGGCGGTGAGCCTTTCCACGGCGCCGGTCTACGAGGACGGGCGGCTGGTTCCCAGGCCGGTCTCGTTGCGCGTGTTTGCGGCACGCACAGCGCAGGGATGGACCGTCATGCCGGGTGGACAGGCGCGTATCGGGGAGACGCTGGACCCGTCGGCAATCGCCATGCAGCGCGGGGGGCAGGCGGCGGACGTATGGGTGCTCGGCAGCCGGCCGGTGGATGCGGTCAGTCTCTTGCCCGGCGACGACCGCGCTGTGAAACGCAACAGATCGGGCAGCCTGCCCAGCCGCGCTGCCGAGAACCTGTTGTGGCTGGGCCGCTATGCCGAACGCTGCGAGGCGACGGTTCGGATATTGCGGGCCTATCACGCGCGGTTGGCCGACGCGACGCAACCCGGCCAGGCCCTTCTGACCGAGACGGCGGAATACCTGGAAAGCCTCGATGTCGATGCCCGCAGGCCTGTCCCGGCCGGCCTGGTCGCCGCGATAGAAGGCGCGGTGGCCAGTGCCGGGCGCATCCGTGACCGCTTCTCGCCCGATGGCTGGCTGGCGTTGACGGACCTGCTCAAGACCGCGCGCATGTTCGAGCAAAGGGTTCAGGCCGGCGACGACGCCAGTCGCGCCATGACAGTGCTGCTGCGCAAGCTGGGCGGCTTTTCAGGCCTGGTGAACGAGAACATGTATCGGTTCGTGGGCTGGCGGTTCCTCGAAGTGGGTCGGCGGCTGGAACGTGGAATCCAGATCGCCCGCGCCGCGACCTGGATGACGCGTCCTGGTGCCGCGTTCGGCTCGTCGGACCTGCTGCTCGAGGTGGGCGACAGCGTGATGACCCATCGGCGGCGCTATAATGTGAACGCAGGCCCGCTCAGCGTGATCGATCTTCTTGTGCTCGACGCGCTCAATCCACGCTCGGTGCATTTCCAGCTTGCCGAGCTGTTCTCGCAGGCGATCATGCTTCCGGGCGGGGAGGAGGACGGGCAATTGAGCGGGGTGGCGCGGGAGGCGCTGCGGCTGCGCACCTCGCTGGCCATCGCCGAGCCCGGCGAATTGACCGGCGAACGCTTGTGGAGCCTCGTGGTGGATCTGGGCGCCCTCGCGGACCGGATCGCGGAGCGTTATTTCGCATGATGGCAATCGGCGCGCCCCCATGAACTACGATGTACGTCTCAGGCTCGACTATGTCTATGACGCCCCGGTGGCCGGCGGCCGGCACCTGGTGCGCGTGACGCCGGCCAACCTGCCCGGTCGCCAGCGCGTCGTGGCCACGACGCTGACCTTTCTGCCCGTGCCGGCGGAACGGGTTTCGGGAAAGGACTTTTTCGGCAACAGCGTCGATACCGTGGCCTATCGCGAGACCCATGACCGCTTCGAGGTGCTGATGACGGCGCGGGTGAGCGTCGATCGCGGGCAGGGCGTGGTCGATGTGTCGCCGGGCCTGCCGGAGCTGTGGCGGGAGATTGCCGGCATACGCACGCTCGACCCGCACTCGCCGCATCATTTCCTCGGGGCGAGTACGCGCGTGACCCTCGACCCCGCGATCACCGCTTTCGCGCGGGAGGCGGCGGGTGCGGACGCATCCGTCTTCGGGCATGTCGCGGCCTTGTGCAACGCCATCCACGACGAATTCGCCTATGACGCGGCCGCCACCGAGGTCGACACCGCGCCCGCCGATGCGTTTCGCCTGCGGCGGGGCGTCTGCCAGGATTTCGCGCATGTGATGATTGCGGGGCTGAGGGGGCTCGGCATTCCGGCGGGGTATGTGAGCGGCTATCTGCGTACGCTGCCGCCCCCCGGCCAGGCAAGGCTCGAGGGCGCGGACGCCATGCATGCCTGGGTCAGCGCCTATTGCGGGGGCGGCCTGGGCTGGGTCGAGTTCGATCCCACGAACAGGATCATGGCAGGCGCGGATCACATCACCGTGGGCTATGGCCGGGACTATGCGGACGTGGCGCCAATCGTGGGGGTGTTGCGCGCGGCCGGCGGACACCAGGCCACTCAAGCCGTGGACGTGGTCGCGCTGGAACAGGCCTGACGCCGCAGGTTCAGCCAACTCGCCTGGCGGTTGTTACCTATGTATTTCTACAGGGTTTCAGGCATCTTCCGCTCGGTTAGACTACCAATCGTGCCGAGGCGATTCCAAATTGGTGGCGCCTGGCGCTGCCAGCGGAACCGGTTGGGCTTGTGGAGCAGCACAAGGGATTTCAGCAGCAAGAAATTTTCGAGCGAGATTATTTTGCCGGGCCGACGGCGCAGCCTATGGGGGGCGATCTTTCGCGGATCGCCCCTTTCGTGTTTTCCCCTGGCGCGCGATGTCAGGGGCGCGACGCCCATTCGAGCAGGCTGGCGAGCCCCACGAAGGGGATTCCGGCGTGTTCGGTCAACCCGGTTGCGCAGGTCGAGACGGTGGTGACGCCGACCTTGCATCCCTGAGGCACATCGGCGCGCACGAACCTGAGGGCGTGTGCGTTCAACTCTGGTTCGAACAGGCCCTTGTCACCGGCAAAACCACAACAGGTGATCGAGGTGAGCACCGCCACGTCGTCGGCGCAGGCGGCGGCCAATGCCTCGGTCCGAGGCTGTTCCCTGAGGCGCTGGGCCGAGCAATTGTGATGGACCGCGACAACTGGAAGCCGGCGTTCGATCGTGAGATGCGGCAGCACCGCGTCCAGCAGGAATTCCACGCTGTCGCTGGCCGGGGGCATGTCTTCGGCCCCACGCATGTGCAAGGCGCAGGTCGAGGCGTCCGTGACCACCGAGCAGCTTTCGCTGCCGGCCTCGCGCAGGGCGTCGGCCAGCCGCGAACCGACCTTGCGGGCCTCTTCGGGGAAGCCCTTGGACTTGAAAGGCTGCCCGCAGCACATGCCATGCAGATGTTGGGGCATGACCGGCGCATAGCCGGCACGCGCCAGCAGCGCCATCATGGCCTCGGGCACCGGCAGCAGGTCGAACTCGGTACGGTCGCTGCCGAACATGCGGGCGGCGCAGGAAGGGAAATAGACGACCTTGCCCAGCGGCGCCTCGCCGGTTGGCGGGACGGGCCTGGGGGCGCCCGGGCCGGGCCGCAGGCCGCGCGAAGGCCGGGGCAGGCGATCGCCGGTGAGGGTGCGGGCCGCGGCGGCAATGCCTTCGACAACGCCGTCGCCGATCACGCGGCGGGCGACGTGCTGCGCGCCGACTGCGGCCGACATGGCGGATTCCACAAGACCGGTATTGGCTGCGATCATGCCCGCGATCGAGTGTGAGAGCCCGCGCCGTTCGCCCGCACGCTTGCCGAGCACCATGGTGCCCGTCTCGATCCCCACCGGGCACACGGTCGAGCACAGGTTGCATGCCGCGCACGTGTCGAGGCCGGCATGTTCGAATCCGTCCTCGAGCGCCTGGAGCATGGCCGGATCCTCGCCCGATGCGGCAAGCCGCGCGGTCTCGCGGGTGACCGCGATGCGCTGGCGCGGCGTGAGCGTGAAGCCGGCCGAGGGGCACACCTTCTCGCAGAACCCGCATTCGATGCACATGTCGACGATTTCGTCGGCAGCGGTCATCGACTTGAGGTTCTTGAGATGGATTTCCTTGTCGTCGTTGAGCAGCACGCCCGGATTGAGCAGGTTCTCCGGCTCGATCAGGGCCTTGATCTCGCGCATGAGCTGGTAGGCGCGCGGGCCCCATTCGGCCTCGACGAAAGCGGCGATTGCGCGTCCCGTGCCGTGTTCGGCCTTCAGCGATCCCTTGTAGCGAATGGAGACCAGTTCGCCCAGTTCGCGCATGAAGCGGTCGAATTTCTGCAGGGCGCCGGGCCGGGTGAAGTTCTCCGCCATCTGGAAATGGAGGTTTCCGGCCAGCGCATGGCCGAAGATGATGGCGTCGGGATAGCCGCAATCGTCCAGCAGGGTGCGCAAATCGTCGGCGACGTCGGCCAGCCGGTCAATCGGCACGGCGACGTCCTCGGTCAGCATGATCGTGCCCTGCTCCCGGGTCGCGCCGGCGCTGGCGAACAGGCCCTTGCGGATGTCCCAGAGCGCGGCCTGCAATTCGGCGTCCCTGGTGAACTGGACGGGGCTGAGCGGGCCAACGGCCTGCATGGCGCTGGTCGCCTTCTCGATTTCGGCTTCCAGGCCCTCGGCGTCCGCGCCCATGATCTCGACCAGAACGGCGGGCGAACTGTCGGTCAGCGAGGGAACGATGCTCGCCATTGCCGGCTTGTCCTCGACCGTGGCGAGTGCCCTTCGCTCCATGAATTCCGCGGCGGAGACGCCGACGGCGGCAAGCGCCTGCACGCCCTGCAGGGCCTTGTGACTGGTGGCGTAGGGCACGACGGCCGTCGCCTTGAACGGGTGGTCGGGGACCGTATCGTAGGTGATCTCGGAGACGAAACCGAGCGTGCCTTCCGAGCCCACCATGAGATGGGTGAGGATGTCGATGGGATCGTCATGGTCGACAAGGGCGTTGAGGGAATAACCCACGGTGTTCTTGATCGCGTATTTGCGCCGGATCAGGTCGACCAGTTCGTTGTCGCCGCGCACCTTGGCGCGCAGGGCCGACAGGCCATCGACCAGGTCCGGCCGCGCCGCCGCAAAGGCCGCGCGCGACTGGGGGTCTCCCGAATCAAGCACCTGCCCGTCGCTGGTCATCATGCGCAGGCGATGCATGGTGTGATAGGTATTCTGGGCAACGCCGCAGCACATGCCGGATGAGTTGTTGGCCACCACGCCACCGATCTTGCAGCTGGCCTGGGAGGCGGGATCGGGGCCAATGCGCCTGTTGTGGGCTTTCAGCGCCCGGTTGGCCTGGGCGACGATGATCGAGGGGCCGAGGGTGATCCTGTGTCCGTCCGCGGAAATCTCGATCTTGCGCCATCCATCGCCGAGCACGGCGAGAACGCCGTCAGTGACGGCCTGTCCGGAAAGCGACGTGCCCGCGGCACGGAACGTTACCGGCAGGCCTTCGGCGCGCGCCGCAACAAGCAGCGCCTGAACCTCGGCCTCGGTATTGACGATGGCAACCAGCGCGGGCACCAGGCGATAGAAACTTGCGTCGCCCGAATAGGCATAGGTGTAGAGCGGGTCGGTCATCAGCCGGTCGGGGCGGATGACCCCTTCGAGCCGCTCCACGATACGCGCCGCGGCAGAAGCGCGTTGCATCTGCCGATTCGATCTGGTGCCAAGTTCGTTCAAGCCCCGGTCCTCCCCTCTGTGACGTCAAAGGGGCTGGCGACGGGCTCTACCCGGGGCTCACCCCTGCTTGGCTTATCATCGTATCAAACGCTGATTGAACATGAAAGGGGCAAAGAGCGACAAAAAACCCGGCTCGCAGTGCGGTGCGAACCGGGTTGGATTCGTCGGACAAAATGCGGCGCAAAGGCCCCGCCGGATACCGTCTACTCGGACTTGGCTTCCGTCTCGGCGGCGGCTGCAGCTTCAGCGGCTGCCTTGGCTTCCGCTTCCGCGGCGGCGGCTTCGGCTGCCAGCGCCTCGGCGGCGGCAACCTTTTCAGCCTCGCGGGCCGTCCGCGCCTCGGCGGCGGCCTGGCGCTCGATATCCTGCAGCTTGCGGGTACGCGCGTTGGTCGATTCGAAGATGCGGGCCGACTTGCCGCGGCGGTCGCGCAGGTAATAGAGCTTGGCGCGGCGGACCTTGCCGCGGCGCAGAACCTCGATGCGGTCGATCATCGGGGACAGCACGGGGAACACGCGTTCCACGCCTTCGCCGTAGGAAATCTTGCGCACGGTGAAGCTCTCCATGAGCCCCGATCCCGAGCGGGCGATGACCACGCCCTCATATGCCTGAAGGCGCTCGCGATTGCCTTCGCGTACCTTTACCCACACCTTGACGGTGTCGCCGGGGGAGAAAACCGGCGTCTCGCGCTGGGCGCTGAGCGCCGCAGCCTGCTCGGCTTCGAGCTGCTGGATGATGTTCATTTCAGTCCGTCCTGATCTTTTCTGAGGGGCGCCTTGAGACGCCCGGTCTTGGTTGCACGGAGTTTCCGATCGCGGCGCTATACATCAGGCAGGCCGGCATGTCCACCGCATTTGGCGCGGCTCAAAGGGTGGCCGGGCCGGCGACCAGGGACACGCTCTTGAGTTGGGCGTAGACGCCAATGCCGGGCCGCAGGCCCAGGGCCCGCACCGAGCGGCCGGTTACCCTTGCGACGAAGTGCGGGCCATCGCCATCCGCTCCGAGCGCGAGCAGGATCGTCGCTTCCGCCTCTCCATGCGGCTCGATCGCGGAGATGCTGGCGAACAGGGTGTTGAGGATGGTGGTCTTCGACGGGCGTTCGACCGCCAGGCTAATGTCGCGCGCGGCAATGCGCACGCGCAGCCATTCACCGGGGCGGGCGGCCCGGCCGGCCACCCAGACCGATTGTCCTGAGATATCGAGGCGGCTCAGCCCGTCCTCCTCCTCATACACTTCCATGCGCGCCCTGAGCACAGCGGCAGCATCCCGGCGGCTCCTGAGGGGCAGGATATCGCCAGTGAGCACCTCGTTGAGCGGGCCGCTCGCGGCGACCGTACCTGCCGACATAACGACCAGCCGGTCGGCCAGCCGCTCGACTTCCGCCATGTCGTGGCTGACAAGCAGGACGGGAATGGACAATGCGTCGTGCAGCATTTCGAGATGGAGCATGATCTGGTCCTTGGCCTCCAGGTCGAGACCGGTCAGCGGTTCGTCCATCAGCATGAGACGCGGCTGGCTCAGCAGTGCCCGGCCGATGGCGACCCGCTGGCGCTCGCCTCCGGACAGCGAGTGCGGCCGCCGCGAGAGAAGATGCGAGAGACCCATCAGCTCGATGACCTCGTCGGCGGAAATCGGACGGTGGGCGGGAGATCTCAGGGTGCGCCTGAGGCCGAACAACAGGTTCTGTCGGACATCGAGATGCCGGAACAGGCTGGGCTCCTGGAACACATAGCCAACCGGCCTGCGATGCGGGGGGCGAAAGGTATCGGGATCCTGCCAGGTCTCGGGTCCGACGAACAGGTCGCCGGCGAGCCTTTCAAGCCCGGCAATGGCGCGCAGCACCGTGGTCTTGCCGCTGCCCGAGGGGCCGAACAGGGCGGTGACGCCAAGCATGGGCGCCTCGAAGGAGGCATCGAGCAGGAAGTCGCCGCGTTGCGTTTCGAAATGCGCGCGCAGGGTGGGACCGTCCTGTGTCAATGGACCCTCAGCCGCATGCGGCGCTCCAGAAGCATGGTGGCAAGAATGACAAGGAACGCGAAGACCAGCAGCCCGGCGGACAGCATGTGCGCCTTGCCCCATTCGAGCTGTTCCACATAGTCGTAGATGGCAATGGACAGAACCCGGGTACGGCCCGGGATGTTGCCGCCGATCATCAGGACGACGCCGAATTCGCCGACGGTGTGGGCGAACCCGAGTACCGCGCCGGTCATCAGCCCGGGTCGCGCAAGCGGCAGCGCCACGGAGAAGAACCTGTCGACCGGCCCGGCCCGCAGCGTCGCGGCCGCCTCGAGCGGGCGTTCGCCGAAACTCTCGAAGGCGTTGCGGATCGGCTGCACCACAAAGGGCAGCGAGTAGATGACCGACCCGATCACAAGGCCCTCGAAACTGAAGGCCAGGGACCGCGCGCCGTAGAGGCCGGCGACAAGGCCGCCCGGCCCGGACGGCCCCAGGGCAATGAGCAGATAGAAACCGAGCACCGTGGGCGGAAGGACAAGGGGCAGGGCGACAATGGCTGCCACGATCTCCTTCCCGCGGGTGCGGGAACGGGCGAGCCACCAGGCGAGCGGCGTTCCAAGCACAAGCAGCACCAGCGTGGTGACGGCCGCCAGACCAAGCGTCAACGCAACCGGCGGCCACAGTTCGGCGAGATCGGACATGATGGTGGCGCTCCGTTCCCTCTACCGCACTCCTGTACCGTAACCATAGCGGGCGATGATTGTCCGCGCACCGTCGGAATCGAGGAAGTTCAGAAAAGCCGTGGACGCGGCATTGTCCTTGCCCGCTTCGAGCAGGACCGCGCCCTGCGCGATCGGGGCGTGCAGGTCTTCTGGCACCACCCAGTGCGAGCCGCCTTGCGCCTCCAGCAGCTCCGAGCCGGCGACAAACCCCATCTCGGCATTGCCGGTGACCGTGAACTGGAATGCCTGGGCAATGCTCTGTCCCACCACCAGGCGATCCTGCAGTTTTGCCTTCAGGCCCAGGGCATCGAGGGTCTGGATGGCCGCGGCGCCATAAGGGGCGGTCAGCGGGTTGGCGATGGCAATGCGGTCCGGCAGAGGATCGGCAAGGCTTTGCGGCCCCGTCACCCGCCCCGGATCGGCGCTGAAAAGCACCAGTCGACCCACCGCATAGGTGATGAGGGACCCCTTGACGGCGAGGCCGGTATCGATGGCCTTTTGCGGCCGGGCGAGGTCGGCAGCGAGAAAGACCTCGAAAGGCGCGCCCTGCACGATCTGGGTGAACAGCTGGCCCGTCGATCCGAAACTCAGGATCGCGCGATCGCCGGTCTGTTTCTCGAATGCAGCGGCGATCTCGGTTGCGGCAGCGGAGAAATTGGCGGCAACCGCCACATGCACCTCGGTGCCGAAGGCGGCCGCGGGCAGGAGTGCAAGGACGGCGGCGAACAGGGTGGCGAGCCGGCGGTTCATTCGATCCGTTTCCGGTTGGGATGCGACTGAGCGGACCTTAGACCATGTCACCTTTTGATGGAATCAAAACACATGATCCAAGTCTTTGATTAGTCGCATGTTCGCACCGGAAAACCGGTACCCACTTTTCCTGAACCTGCTCCAGGCGCATTCGCAAGAAGAGGAAACCCGGCGGGGGCGCATGGATAACAGGCGGGCCCTGGCGCCGGCCGGATTGGCATGCTGCGACAAAAAGATGCACATGAAATATTTGATTGATCCGGCGTGAAGGCGTAGCGGAAAAGCAGGATACCTCATGCAGCAAATGCGCCGAGGGTACCGTGCACCACGGAGAGAGAAGATGAATCGCATTGCAAGCGGCGACTTCGAGCCTTCACAGGCGATGGCAAAATCGGAAGAGCTTGCCGAGTACGATCTGAAGAACCGGCTGCATGGCGGGGTGCTGGCGACGATGGCCATCTCCTACGCATACCTGCTGGGCGTATTCTGGCTGCTGTTCTACGCCTCTGCGCCGGGCGCGCTGGTGGTGGCAGTCAGCACGTTCTTCTTCTTGATGTATATCGGCACACCTCTGATGCTCATGCGGATCGGGGGGCACCTTGGCCCGGCAACGAGCTTCAGCGAATTCCTCAACGGACGTTTCGAAACCGCGACAGGGCGCATGTCCGGCTGGCAGGTACTGGTTCAGGTGAACACGGTGCCGGTCGGGCTGGCGCTTTGCGTCACGGGGATCGGACTGGCGATCCGCCACTCAATGTGATGCGGAACTCAACCGCGCAGCCGGCCGTCTCAATGCCGAGGCGGCGGTGCGGGCGATCGCCGGGCCTGTCAAGAAGTCCCCGGGCGTTTCGGGCCTGATGTTCCCAACAGGTCCGGGCGGCGCAAGCGGGTCAGTGCCTCGGCCTGCTCGCGCCGCCATTCCTTTACCCTGCCGTGATCGCCCGAGGTGAGAACCTGAGGGATGGGGCGGCCTTCGAAAACCTGCGGCCGGGTATATTGGGGGTATTCGAGCAACCCCGATTCAAAGCTCTCCTCGACAGGGCTGTCGCTGTCGCCCAGAACCCCGGGCAGCAGGCGCACCACCGCCTCGAGCAGCACCATCGCGGCGACCTCGCCGCCGGCGAGCACATAGTCTCCTATCGAGACTTCCTGCAGGCCGCGCGCCTCGATCACCCGTTCGTCGATCCCCTCGAACCGCCCGCACACGATCACCGCGCCTTCGCCTTCTGCCAGTTGGCGAACCCTTTGCTGGGTCAAGGGGGTACCGCGCGGACTCATCAGCAGACGGGGCCGCCTGTCTTCCGGCGCGGATACCGCATCGATCGCGGTGGCCAGTACGTCCGGCTTGAGTACCATGCCCGGCCCGCCGCCCGCAGGGGTGTCGTCGACGGTACGATGGCGGTCGGCGGCGAAATCGCGCAACTGCGTCGCCGTCAGGGTCCAGGCGCCGTTGTCGAGCGCCCGACCGATCACGGAGGCGCCCAGCGGACCGGGAAAGAGTTCGGGAAAAAGCGTGATCACGTCGGCCCGAAAGGTCACGGCGCCTCCCCGTCTTCCGGCTCGCCGCTGACTTCGGCGGGAGGCATGACGACCAGATAGCCTTCGCCCAGATTCACCTCGGGAACGATCTGGCGGGTGAAGGCGAAAAACACGGTGTTGCCGTCGGGACGCCGCACCTCGAGCAGGTCGCCGGCACCGAAATTGGGCACGGCGATGACTTCGCCCAGTTGCGTGCCGTCCGGAGTGCGCGCGGCGAGGCCGATCAGGTCGGCATGATAGAAGTCATCCTCCCCCCCGGCTTCGGGAAGGCGGGAGCGGGGCAGAAACAATTCAACCCCGTTCAGCTTTTCGGCGGCTGTGCGGTCCGAGATTCCGGCAAGGCTGGCAATCACCATGTTGCCGGCGGGGCGCACCTTGCCGATGGTGACGCTGAGCCCTTGCCGCGATGTCGCCAGCGGGCCGTAGGCGGCTATGTCCACCGGGTTTGCCGTGAAGGAGAGGATGCGAACCTCGCCCCTGATGCCATGGGCCGCGCCAATGCGGCCCATGAGCACCAATTCGTCGCTGCCGCCTGCGGACATGGCCGTGGATCAGGCCGAAGCCTCTTCGGCAGGAGCTTCTGCCGGAGCTTCCGCCGCCGCCTTGGCTTCTTCCTCGGCGGCCTTGCGCGCCTCGATGCGCTCGAGGGCCTTGGCGCCGGGCTTGCCCTTTTCGGGATTGTTGCGCGCCTCGCGCTTCATCAGGCCGGCTGCGTCGAGGAAACGGGCGACGCGGTCGGTGGGCTGTGCGCCGACCTTGAGCCAATGCTCGATGCGCTCGTTGTTCAGGCTGACGCGGTTTTCGTCGTCCTTGGCCAGCATCGGGTTGTACTTGCCGACCTGCTCGATGAAGCGGCCATCGCGCGGCGAACGGGCGTCGGCGATCACCACGTGGTAGTACGGGCGCTTCTTGGAGCCGCCGCGGGCGAGACGAATCTTGAGTGACATTGGTATTGCTCCTTGGTGATGTCGTTCAGGATTGGAACCGGGCCGGACCGTGCCGGTATGTGGCAGCGGTCAGGCCCCGGGAACTGGTCGTTATTTCTTCTTGCCTCCGGGGAAGCCGCCAAGCCCGGGCAGGCCGGGGAAGCGCGGCGCACCGCCCAGGCCCGGCAGAGTGGGCTTTCCAGCCAGCTTGGAGAAATCGTCGGGCAGGCCGGACGCGACATCCTTTGGCGCCTGCGCGGGCAGCGCGGCGGGATCCATGCCCATCTCGCGCGCCATGCGCTCAAGCTGGACAGGGTCGATATCGGGCATTCCCGGCGGCATCTGCCCGGGGGGCATGCGCCCACCGAACATGCCGGCCAGAGAACCCATGCCGCCCTTCGAGACCTTCTTCATCATGTCGGCCATCTGCCGATGCTGCTTCATCAGCTTGTTGACGTCGGAGACCTCCACGCCGGCGCCGGCGGCGATCCGCTTGCGGCGCGAGGCGTTGAGAAGCTCGGGCCGGGCCCGTTCCTTCCTGGTCATGGAGTTAATGATCGCGACCTGACGGTCGAAGACCTTGTCATCGAGATTGGCGCCGGCCATCGCCTTCTTCATCTGCCCCATGCCGGGCAGAAGACCCATGAGCGAATTCATGCCGCCCATCTTCTTCATCTGGAGAAGCTGGGATTTGAGATCCTCGAGATCGAACTGGCCCTTCTTGAGCTTCCGGGCCATCTTCGCGGCGTCTTCGGCCGAAACCGTCTCGGCGGCCTTTTCCACCAGCGAAACGATGTCGCCCATGCCCAGAATGCGGTCCGCGACCCGGCCCGGATGGAAGTCCTCGAGGGCATCCATCTTTTCGCCGACACCGAGCAGCTTGATCGGCACGGCGGTGGCCGCGCGCATCGACAGGGCGGCGCCCCCGCGCCCGTCGCCATCCACGCGGGTGAGCACGATACCGGTCAGCGCAACGCGCTCGTTGAACGAGCGGGCAAGGTTGACCGCGTCCTGGCCGGTCAGGGCATCGGCGACCAGCAGCACCTCGTGGGGATCGGAGACCGCCTTGATCTCGGCGGTTTCGGCCATGAGCTCTTCGTCGATATGGGTGCGGCCCGCGGTATCGAGCATCAGCACGTCATAGCCGCCAAGCCGGCCTTCGCGCGCCGCGCGCCTGGCGATCTCGACGGGATCCTCGCCCGCAACGATGGGCAGGGTATCGACGCCGACCTGTTCGCCAAGCACACGGAGCTGTTCCATGGCGGCGGGACGGCGGGTGTCGAGCGAGGCCATGAGGACGCGCTTGTTCTGCCGTGCCTTGATGCGACGGGCGATCTTGGCGGTGGTGGTGGTCTTGCCCGAGCCCTGCAGGCCGACCATGAGAATGGTGACCGGCGGGGCCGCGTTGAGGTCGATCGGCGCGGCGGTGTCGCCGAGCACGCGGACCAGTTCGTCGTGAACGATCTTGACGACCTGCTGGCCGGGCGTGACCGAACGGGTGACCTCGGCGCCGATGGCGCGTTCGCCGACCTGCTGGACGAAGGCCCGGACCACTTCGAGCGAAACGTCGGCCTCGAGCAACGCCCGCCGAACTTCGCGCAGTGCGGCATCCACGTCCTTCTCGGACAATGCGCCGCGGCCGGTCAGGCCCTTGAAGATGTTGCCGAGGCGATCGCTCAGGCTCTCGAACATGCTCTCACTTCCCTGGCTCACGGATCGTTCCGGCCGCCGCATCGCGCCGGATACGCCATGTGCTCTGCGCCCGTTTCACGCGCTTCATATGGGGTGGAAAACCCCAAAGCCAAATGGCACCCGCGGGCGCAACGCGCTGGCGGGTGGTGACCGCCTGCCTCTCGGGCAGGCCAGTGGCTCGAAACCGTCGCTCCTGGACAGAGTTGGCGGCTTATAGGCCGCAGGGGGAAACCTGTCAATCGAGTGGGGATGCAAGGCCCGGAGAGGCGCGTGTCGGCAGCACTGGAAATCCGCGGCGATCTGGGCCATGAAAGGCGGCATTCCAGCAAAGGAGATTTGCCATGTTCCTGCCCGATTCCGGTATTGAACCCGAAAAGCTCGACCGTCTCGCGGAAGTAGCGGTGAAGGTGGGCCTGCGGCTGGAGCCCGGGCAGGATCTGGTGATGACGGCGCCCATCGAGGCCCTGCCGCTGGTGCGCCGAATTACCGATGAAGCCTACAAGGCCGGCGCGGGGCTGGTCACCACGCTCTACAACGACGAGGCGACCGCCCTCAGCCGCTATCGCTTCGCACAGGACGCAAGCTTCGACCGGGCGCCGGGCTGGCTCTACGAAGGCATGGGCAAGGCATTCGCGAACAATACGGCGCGGCTGGCGATCGCGGGGGGCAATCCCATGCTGCTGGCCGACGAGGATCCCGAGAAGGTGGCGCGCGCCAACAAGGCCAATTCCATCGCCTACAAGCCGGCGCTGGAAAAGATCGCCGGTTTCGACATCAACTGGAACATCGTTTCCTATCCAAGCGCTGCATGGGCGCGGGTCGTGTTTCCCGACGATCCCGAGGAAATGGCGGTGAGCAAGCTCGCCCATGCCATATTTGCCGCCTCGCGCGTGGACCGGGACGACCCCATCGCTGCATGGGCCGAGCACAACGGAGTGCTGCGCCAGCGGCGCGACTGGCTCAACGGGCACCGGTTTTCCGCGCTGCACTACACCGGACCGGGCACCGATCTCACGATCGGGCTGGCCGATAATCACTCCTGGCAGGGCGGGGAATCCAAGGCCAAGAACGGGATCACCTGCAATCCCAACATTCCCACCGAGGAAGTGTTCACCACCCCGCACGCGATGCGAGTGGAGGGGCATGTGCGCTCGACCAAGCCGCTCAGCCACAACGGCACGCTGATTGAGAATATCGAGGTTCGCTTCGAGGCGGGGCGGATCGTGGAAGCCCATGCCAGCCGGGGCGAGCAGGTGCTGCTCAAGGTTCTCGATACCGACGAGGGCGCCCGCCGCCTGGGCGAAGTGGCCCTGGTGCCGCACTCATCGCCGATCTCGCAGTCCGGCCTGCTGTTCTTCAACACCCTGTTCGACGAGAACGCGGCGAGCCATATCGCGCTTGGCCAGTGTTATGCGAAGTGCTTCGTGGATGGGGAGACGGTGACCGCAGACGAGGTGAAGGCGCGCGGCGGCAATTCCAGCCTCATCCATATCGACTGGATGATCGGGTCGGGCGAGATCGATATCGACGGCATCAAGCCCGA
>DATCMU010000023.1:0-52319 GCA_036563245.1 Devosiaceae bacterium
AACCAGTGAGTATGCCCGACAGGGCGGCCCGCCGATAATTAAGTCGGCTCGTCGACCATCAAGTAGTTTATCGATGCGAGCAAATATAGAAGGCAAATTCTCGGTGCAAATTGTTGCATTTATAGTACAATTTGGACCAAAATGACGAGCCGCCTCATAAAATTGATCGCGTGTAATATTGCCGGTTAGATAACCATCATAGGTTTCGAGATCACCCGATCCATTCAGTTTATGAAATACGTCCCGAGTGCGCAGTGAATAGGCCGCCGCCATGTCCTCTTCAACGTGCGCTGCCGGTCGATAACCAGCTCTCACAAACCCTTCTGACAGCCCCCCTGCGCCGGCAAACAGGTCGATAAACAGCGGAGCACCCTGTTCTTTGTTGAGCTTCAGATCAATTTTCAATCTACGAGTTCCGCAATAGGTTTAGTTCTCAGCGTTCATAGAACCAAGCCTTTAACCGTACTTCAATAGCGTCAAGAAAACGAACATGCCAGCCAAACCTAAACGAACCACGCTTCTCCGCCCCGCCCCATCGCATTCAAGTCCACGCCGTGTGCAACCCAGAATGCAACCCCGGGCGCTGCACACGTGAATACGCCCATCGAGCGCCAGACCTAACCACCTGCAATGTCGAGGATTGTTCTTGCCATTCGAGCATAGCTCTCATGGCCTTCGGCGCTTTTGATCGATCCACCGGATCGATCAATTTCAACTGCGTTGAAACCAGCTTGAAGTGGTAGCGGAGGAGGGACTTGAACCCCCGACACGCGGATTATGATTTAGCCTTAAATCTCAATCACTTATTCACAACCCGCCCCAATCTGTTTCATGGACCGTTTGATCGCGTTCAGGAATAAGTCTCTGAACTGTCTCAAACTTTTCTAGCCCGTTGCATTTAAGCCCAGAAACGACTGCACCCCTATTGCAACCCAGCCGTTGAAAACCTCGACAGCATCAAAGTGGACCCTATCGAGAGAATCGTAGACCCTATATCTAGACGGTGGATGGGGGGTCAGGTGGCACGCAAAGTTTTAAAGAGTGGACGTGCAATCGTTCGAGAGCTTTTTTTATCTAGTCTCGGGACGGTGGTGACGAAAGAAGAAATAATAACTGCGATCACTGAGGGGTTGGGCGTCTCTGATTATGAAAATTGGCATCAGCGCTTATCAGAACTGCGCACTGATGAGGGCTACACCATTCTCTCCTATCGCGACCGAAAGGAGCTGAAACCTGGCCAGTACCTCATGGAAACCGATGAACAACGAGAAGTCGCTGCAAAGCGAATTCGCCCAAAACCAGCCACGTGGAAAGCGGTGCTCGAGCGAGCTAACAATTGTTGCGAATGGAATGAAGAAGGGATCAAGTGTGGCCTACACAACGGCGACTTTGATCCAATTGGGGGTGGCACCGTAAAGCTTACTCCGGACCACATGCAGCCGCATTCAATTAACCCGGCCACTGACCCCAATGATCCCGACCAGTGGCAGGCTCTTTGTGGGCGACATCAGGTTACCAAGCGCAACTATTGGGACAGCATAACGGGCAAACTAAATGCTGTCGCCATTATTCAAGCGGCGTCAGCCTCTGAAAAAAAGCAGGTATTCGACATGCTGCTAGATTATTATGGTTTCGCAGAAGATGATCAGGGAAATATAAAACGAAGATGAACTCGCTTGCGCCACTCCCCACTGAAAAAAAAGACTGCGACACTGATCGAGTGCGCTTCCTTGAGCCTCAAGACGTCTTCTCAGCATTTGATCAGGTTGAAAAAATGGGGGCGCAACCTCGCGTTACCATTCTTGATCCTTGGTACAATAAAGGCTTTGGGGGGGTCATCAACGATGATGACTATAACAAGTTCATCGAAGAGCTACTGCAGCGTTCCTGCGCACTAAGCGAGCACGTATTTCTTTGGGGCTTTCCAGAGATAATCGGACCATATGTGCGTAGCATACCGTCAAGTCATGAATTGGTAGCGTGGCTAACTTGGTTCTATAAGAACAATCCGTCGGTTATTCGAGGGTGGCGAAGCAGTCAAAACGCTTGCCTTCATATCGCACGTCCAGGTGCGAAATTGTACCCAGAGTCCTTTCTAAATGAAGTCCAAAAGGAAAAGTACAAGGAGGGGAAGCTCCGATATGTGCCCGGCCCTACTAGTGTCATTGAGTCATCCCTCCTCATAGGTTTTGTGGGCAAGAAAGAACAGACAGGACACCCCTCACAAAAACCGATCGCCGTTTATGACAAAATCATCCGAATGACTACCGTTGAGGATGATCTCATATTTGACCCTATGTGCGGCTCGGGCACGACAGGCGCAGTTGCACTTATACGGAAGCGCCAAGCGATCCAGAGCGACATGAGCGCTGAGTATTTGCAGATGGCGAAAGAAAGGCTCAGCTTGGACTATGATGGATTTGCACAGCGTCTTGATGAATTAGGCAACAACCCAGATAAGCCTAAAAAAGATCGAAAGCCGAAACCGGCGAACACAGGTTCATTGTTCTAGCTGCTTGCATTCGGCACAAACCGCCCCAAACCATACCCTGACACGCGGATTTTTCGATCTTAATTTCGGCGTTATGAAACGACGCCTGACACCCAAATCAATTGATGCGCTGACGCCTGCGACTGGCAAACGCTATGAAGTCCATGACACTTTGCTGCCCGGCTTGCACCTGCGTGTGTCGGCCACAGGTGGGAAGGTGTTTTATGTCTCCAAGCGCATCAGTGGTCACATGAAACGGATCAAGATAGGTTCGTGGCCCGTCCTGACGCTGCACGATGCTCGCGAAAAGGCACGGAGCCTCCTGCGATCCATCGAACTTGGCCGCTATGTCGAGAAGGCACCGCACGAGGAGGAACAGCGTATGATGACGCTGGGCGAGGTCGTGCCGCAATTCATCGAGCTTTACGCCAAGCAGCGCACCAAGGACTGGAAGGGCAGCGAACGCGTGCTGCTGAAATTCTCCTCGCTGTTCTCGCGCCCCATCGACCAGATCAAGCGCGCTGACGTGGTACGCGTTCTCGACACCATCATTGCCGGTGGCGCACCGAAACGGGCGAACCGGGCGCTGGCCGCGATCAAAAAGCTCATGAACTGGTGCATTGATCGCGGCATGATCGAAACATCGCCTGTGGCTCATCTGAAGCCGCCTACGAAGGAAACAGCACGCGAACGCGTGTTGAGCGATGCCGAGCTGAAGACCTGCTGGCGCATGGCCGAGCTTGAAGGCTTTCCCTTCGCCCAATGCGTCCAGCTTATGATCCTCACTGGTCAACGCCGGGGCGAAGTGTCCGGCATGCGCTGGTCCGAACTCGATCTTGAACAGGGGCTATGGAGTCTGCCGTCAACGCGGGTGAAAAACTCAACAGCGCACATCGTCCCGCTCGCGCCCTTGGCAGTCGACATCCTGAAGTCGATCCCTCGCTTTCAGAACTCGGACTTCGTGTTCACGACCACCGGCACGACTTCCATTTCGGGTTTCGGCCGCCTCAAGGAGCGCCTCGATGCCGCCTTCGCAGATGCTGAGGATTGGCGCTTCCATGACCTGCGCAGAACGATGGCGACCAACATGGCCATGCTGCGCGTCGCCCCGCACATCATCGAGGCCGTCCTCAATCACAAATCCGGTATCGTCTCCGGCGTCGCCGCGATCTACAATCGCCATGCATATCTGGATGAAAAGCGTGAGGCGCTGGAGCTGTGGGCGAAGAAGGTCAAGGAGATGACGGCGAAATCTTCGGAGACGAGTGCATTGCGAAACTCGCAAAAATCCTCGGTGTCCAAGATGACCCAAAGCTCAGAGAGCTCGCTGACGATCTGAGGGCGTTCGGTATCCAGCGCCGCGAAGTCATTCGGTCTATGCCAATTGCCCTCCCAATTGGGCCGTTTGATGCTTCCCTATCTCGCCGCATCGAATGGCTCGAAACACAGGTAATCAATCCAGCACAGAAATTGCTGGGTGCGCTTCAGCCGGAGCAACGGCCCCACTTCTCAGATTGGCCCGAAGAATACGCGATCAAAAACCCGATCGATTTGGACAGCATGTCCAGTGAGATCGAAGGTCTTCTCGATTATTCAATCCGATTGCACGCCAGCCTGAAATCGCAGCTGGAGCAAAACGTCTCCCATCTTTCAGAAATGCGATACGACATCGTCTACGAGTTGGTCCAACTCCTACAGAGTCATTTTCCTGAAATCAGATTGTCGCGCGGCGAGTATTACACCGAACTCGGCAAAACAATTGGCACTGTTCCTGACTTTGTTCGGGCTGCCTATGAGGAAATTACAGGCTCAGGCGAAAAGCTAGATGCCCCAATCAAAAGTACAATTCAGCTTCTTAGGAAATCTCGCCGGAAACTCCGCTGAGAGTTTCAAGACCTTCGCTCGCATCCTGTCTCAAACATCGCCATCCTCATTCGTGTCGGAGCGCTCCTTCATTCAACTCAACGCTGAATAAGGATAGACACAATGGAACTCACATCTGGGCAACAGGCCCTCGCCAACCGAGCAGACCTTGCACGGCTTGGCATCAAAGTCAGCAACAGCACCCTATTACGCTGGGAGGCTGCAGGTCGCTTTCCGCGCCGGATCAGAATGGCTGGAACCAGCGTCGCGTGGTTGCTCAACGAAATCGAGCAATGGCTCGCTGATCGTGCCGAAGAACGGTCCCGGACCTTCTACGCTGACTTCTGATCTAGCGACACCGAATTAACGCAGGTGGGGCGTTTGCGCCCTGCCGCTTTCCAAGACATTTGAAAAGGATACGAACATGCGTAAACGCGTGAACGATAGCGCTCGCCCGCGCAAAGGGCACCCTTACGCCTTCAAGGACTATGATGACGATGGCAACATCCATCAGAGCATGGTGGGCTTTCTTGAGAGCATTTGGAAAGGCGCGCCGACCGATAGCTGCTTCTTCCTCGCTACATCGAACCCCGATGGCAACAAGTGGCGTGAACACGTTGTCCATGGCGACAACATCACGGTGGGTTTGAACAGGTTCTTTCGTGAACACTCCCGTTGGGACTTCAACCTGTATTTCTGCCCAAATCCCTTCTCCAAGGATCGCAGGAAAAAGGAATTTGCGCGTCCCTCGCGGCTGAGCTGGTGCGACATGGACGCAAGCGACCCGTTCGCTTATCGCCCCGACGCCAGCCTTATTTGGGAAACGTCGCCGGGCCGCTATCAAGGGCTTTGGCTATTGGACGGCTGGCATAGCATTGAAGAAGCCGAAGGCTATTCACGCTCGCTTGCAGAACGGCATGGTGGCGACAGTGGCTGGACGATGACCAAAATGCTGCGTGTGCCCGGCTCGTTAAACCACAAGCCCGAATATGATGAGCCGTTCGTTCAGCTTGTTCATCGCAACTGGAACAGGATCACAGGTCGCCCACCCCTGCCCGAGATTGCAAGCGCAATGGAAGCTGGTGAGTTCGTCAATCCTGATGCGCATGACCCCAAGCAGGTGTTCGATAAATACAAGAGCCAGCTGCACGCAAAAGCGCGAACGCTGATCAGGCACACACGCGTGAAAGAGAAGGACCGCTCATCTTGCATCCATCTCATTGTTTCGTGTTTGCACGAAGCCGGTGCGTCACCTGACGAGATCGCCAGCATCATGTGGAACAGCCCCTACTTCACTGAGAAGCATGGCTACCACCTTGATCGCTTGGATGCCGAAATCTCGCGCATCACGTCAAAGTTGGAGGTCTCGAAATGAAAAAGCAGATCTCCACAAAACCGCGCATTGCACGCTTTCCTAAGAAGAAGCTTGTTCGATCTCGGTCATCTAATGAGTTGCAGACCTTCACGGCAAATGACCTACAAGCGATGGATTTTCCTCCCCTCGAATTTTTCGTCGATGGATTGATCACTGAGGGTTTAACCTTGCTGGCCGGCAAGCCCAAGATGGGCAAGTCATGGATGGCACTCGACTTGGCAATGTCGGTCGCTATCGGCAGCGAGGCGCTTGGCGAGCGTGCGTGCAAGAAGGGCACGACCCTATATTGTGCGCTGGAAGACAATCAAAGGCGCCTTCAGCGACGCATGCGCCATGTCTATGGGGACCAAATCGAATGGCCGACGAACTTTCACTTCACAACCCAGATGAGCAAATTTGATCAGGGTGGACTTGAACAGCTTGAGCAGTGGATCGAAGACCATCAGCCCAGTTTGGTGATCATTGACACATTGGTTTGCATCAGGCCGAAATCAAACAAGGACAACGGTTACGATGCTGACTATGGAGCACTTGCGCCTTTGCAGAAGCTCGCAGGCGAGTACGGTATCGCCATCGTCGTCATTCATCATCTGCGCAAAATGAGTGGCGATGATCCATTGGACAAGGTGTCGGGAACCACAGGATTGACTGGGGCTGCTGACAGCATTCTTGTCCTTGATCGCCAAAGCCACGGCACAACCCTATATGGTCGTGGCCGCGAAATGGACGACATCGACATTACGATGGAACTCCAAGAAGGGCTTTGGCAAATCCTTGGCGACAGTGACTCGGTGAAAATCTCCAGTGAGCGCAAAGCGATCATCGAGTTTTTGCAGAACACGGATGAGGCCGTGGGGCCAAAAGCTATCGCGGAAGCCTTGGGTCAGCAGGAACCAAATGTGCGTCAGTTGCTGACGAGCATGGCAAAAGATGGCGAAGTCAAAAAGGAAGGACGCGGGCAATACGTTTTGCCGTAAACTGAGCATGTGCGATCACTTTGATCACGAAATCACTTTGACTACATGAATGTGATGATGTGATCGAAGTGATCGATATTCAGTAAAACGCGTTTCGGCTACAGAGCCAAAATCTTGGCAGTATGTATGGCCACCTATCCGTGCTAATAAAGGTCGCGAATAAAAAACCCTCTCCCCATCCCCTGTGGTCGATAGCTCCAGTCGTTCCGAAATGGGCAGGTCAGAAGCATCGAGACCGACACGCTGACCAATCGTCACGCTGTCGGGCACTTGGTCGGCACCAATTACCCAACCAATTCAACAGGTCCAATCTCACCCTTGCCTGTGGCTGGCTATTCTGGGTGACAGCTGGGTAGCAAAGCTTGGTTTTTGGGTTGCGTTCGATGTCGATTTAGACCGCCCAGCATCCTTATTGCGTGCCAGACATCCAACACGGGGTTGCAAAGCTACTCCTCGTAATACAAAGGTAGCCAGCCTCCATGCTCCTTTGAGTCGTTTTGCGGCCTAAAACCCTCGACGTGTAGAGAATAAATATCATCTACGATCTCGGCCCAAATAATATCGATAATTTCAGAAAAACATCTGCGGGCATCCGCGAATGCGGCGCGATAATCTTGAGGTGCTACTTCATCTAGTAGCGCGATCCTCTTCACGCGTTCCTGCAACGAAGGATGTGTTTCACTTTTCGGAATTTCATCGCTGCCCTTTGAAAGCATGGCCTTCGCTCTCTCAACAAGCGTCAAAGCGCCCAAGATCAGAACACCGCCAACGCCTGAAATTGCGTAGAAGTTGATTGGATCGTCGTTCAGACCGACAGAAATGGAGACGGCCCGAGCAAAGAGGTCAGCTTCATACTCCTCCGCATGACACTGGTCGCCGCTCGATGATGATTTCGTTCCATGAGCAAAAACGTGATGTCCGTACTCGTGCGCAACCGCAAATACTTCGAGAGATCGAAGAAGAAGAATACGCGTCGGCAGCGCGTGCCCAAGTTCAATGTTAAACTGCTGATCAGGTAGCCAACCTGTGATTGCGTAGTTGGATATGAACTCCGACCACCGCGCCTTTATGCTCGCATATCCCTTGATGCGCTCTCGCACTGATGTCGGATCATTGACGACCTTAAACCTTTCGTTTTCAGGAATGTGTGGAAGAGAACAGGCAACAAGTTTGCTGACCTCATTGCAGAACGGCAAAAAGGGAATTGTTACGGATATTATGCTTGCTTCGGTCTCGAGCACAGGCATCTGCTGAGCCTGCACACCCATCTTGGGCGACACCCCGAAAACGACGCCATCTCTGGTAGGAATGTTCTTGCTGCCGCAGGCATCTTCGATGTCGCGCACTATTTGCGAAAGAAGAAAGTATGCGTTTGGGTCGTCAAATTCTCCGGCCACTGGAGACTCCCTTAAGAGGCCGAGGTACTCGTCAACGCTCCTTTGAGCATCTTGGCTGGAGATCCCGTTTTTTTGGGCGATTTCAAGAAGTCGTTCTCCGTTCATACTAGCCCACTCGAAATAGCCCTCCTTGCCTAAGGACTCGAAGCCCGAGCGGCGAGCATCAGCTGATTGCCTCTGCCTGCGATAGTCTTCTGCTGCCTCTAGTGGGTCCCCAGATACCTTTTTGCCGGTCATTCAAAATCGCCCCGTTAGGTTGAGATGCGGCTCATTAGCGACACTCTGATATTTGATCAGACTGTCGGATGGTCTCCCGCTCGTCAAACGCCAATGAAATCAATAGCTCCAATCTCATCCTTACCTGTGGCTGCTCACGCTGGGTGACAGATGGGTGGCAATAGTGGGTTTCAGGTGCTCTTTAGGTGCTTTTCGATGCCCACGCATCCAAATCACTTGCATCCACGTAGTGCGCATCACTGACGCGCCTCAGCGAGCCAGCGCTGGGCGTTTGCACGTGCTCAGGCATACACCCTCAGCAAATAGCGCAAACGTCGCTGCTGGCTCATTGCAACGCCGCCGCGTGCGCGTATGTCCGTGTAGAGTGCTGGTTAGTTAAAGGCGCCCTTGGTCAAAAGCTGGGCACTCGTGGTCTTCAGCGCATCTGCGAAACGGGCCAACACCGTTATGGTTGGGTTCCGCACACCGCGCTCGATGCCCGATACGTAGGTGCGATCGATCCCGGCCACGCTCGCAAGGTCCTCCTGCGACATGGCCTGCCCGAGCCGAGCGAGGCGCAAATTGACTGCGAGGATTTGGCGAACGTCTTCCATGTACGAAAGACGCCAGAATGTTGATCATAAGCCCACGGACGATGAGTCTCATTTTGCTGTTTAGATTTTCTTTTGTGTAGACGATAATCTACATTTCCATTTGGGGATGTGGGTCATGTTTGACTGGTTCGGCAATTGGCAGAATGTAGTGGGCGCTGCTTTCCTCGCTCCATTCGCTATCGGAGGCGCGGTTATCGTCGTTGACACCTTGCGACGCCCCAAGGAACCATCTGACGCCGATATCCAGCGCGCTGCCGCTCGATACCGCGAGTTCTACAAGGATCGCGCGCTTGAGGTGATAGGTGACCACATGCTGGCCGCCACTTTCGCGCCGACCCGGCAGCACCACAGGTTCCTGAAACGCGTGTGCGAAGAATTACAGCGCGACCTCTAGGGTTTTCCCTGACAAGGCCGATTTGGTCGTCTTATTGGATAGATCGTCTTGAAACCAAAAGGAGACGATCAATGGCCGACATCATCACCCTCAAGCAGCTCTGCACCGAACTGAAACTCGATCCCCGCGAAGCTCGTGAGCGCCTGCGCTCAGCCGCTCGTGATCCGAAAAAGCATCCAGAGCTGGCAAAGCTGCACAAGCCTCGCGCCCCGTGGAGCTGGGTCAAAGGATCGGCAGGGGAAAAGGAAGCCAGAACGGTATTGAAGCCTTGAAGGCAATATCTGACTGGATCGCTGCCACGCCGGCGGGGCTGTTTTCAGCCCTACCGGACGTTTATTCATCCTGACCAACTATCACCCGACAGAAAGCGCGAAAGTCGCTTCTGAATTGCATTCTCGAGCTTGGAACAAAGTCTTTATGTAAATTGGCTCGCCCAAGCTCCTCAATGCATGTTCTGGCGTTCTGCAAAAAGTCAGAAATCTCACCATTTTTGATATCGGCATACTGTGCCCAATCCGCCTGTGTTCGCGTGGAATTCACATGCGCTGTGACGTTGTTACGGTAGGTCGCGATTTTGCGCCGCAGGTCACAGCATTTTTCGCACGCTTGCTCTGCTACCCGAGTCACAATCAAATCCCGATCTTTGACCGCGTGATGCATTGAGTAGGAGTTTTTTCGTGTGTCGACTAGCGCATAGCACGCCGCCATGAGGCTATGGCTAAGCAGGGCTTTTAAGGTGGTGTAGCCGTTGTGTTCCGGACGGGTCTGCTCCTCCTCTGACCGGTCAGCGAATTTCTCGTGTCCCTCGAGATAGATGAGCCACGAAGCAAATGCCGTCGAAACAACTTCATCAAGAAGCCAGATCTTTTCTTCGTTTGAGAGCGGCACTATGCCCCTTCCTAGGTCTATTTAGCTTGTACTCGCTACAACTTCGAACTTGATGGCAGGCGCTATCGGGTTCACACTTCTAAACATCGATTGCCAACGACGTTATATATCACCTTTTGATTGTGTATTTGAGGGCAATACCTTGAGCCACAACTTTGAAGAGCTAAAGGCTCATATTCTGCCAATGTCAGTATCGCAGAACTTCAATATCGCGCGCACGGAATGGGACTTGGTAGCGGTTGAGGTCAGTGAGGAATGGGATCAGTGTCCTTGCGGGCAGGACATCAAAGAGCATTGCTTCATACGAAATCGCTTAACGGGCGCACAAACCTATGTTGGGAACGTCTGCATCAACCGCTTTATGGAAATCTCGACTGGCAATCTTTTTGCGGGCTTGAAGCGGATTGCCAAAGATGACGAAGCAAATGCAAATGATGACGTGATCGAATACGCCTTCAAAAATGGCCACCTATTCGGCGAAAAAGAATACAATTTTTTGAAGCAGACAAAGAACAAGAGAAACTTGTCAGCCAAACAGGTTGAATGGAAAAGAAAAATTAATCGAAGAATACTTAATCACACCGTGGTCCAGAAAAGAACAAAGAGATAGTCGTTCTCGCCCGTAGTTCCGCGCAATCGCCGCTATTGTACTTCTGCTCGTCGAATTCAAGCCCGAGACTGGACAATCGACCACCACTAACCGCAAGAAGGTGCGTTGCGCTACCGACCGTAGGCAAATCGAGGAGTCCAACTTTTTTCCAACTCCGCATCTTCGTCAATCTCGTCTGTAGGGTCTTCCGGCAGCTCTTCACTGCTCAGGATCGTCAGCGTGTAGCCATATTTTCCGAGGCCAACGATCTCCTCGTCCAAAGGCACCCTTTCTGACACGTCGAACCATGTGGCGAGGTCCGTTTCACCAACCGCCCGTTCCGCGTGCGACACGTTTTCAACCACCGAGTTGAACTGGCGAGTTGCCCCCAATGGAAGGGGCGAGCCCTTCCGTAAAAAAGCCAGTTTACCCAAACTCTTGAAGGACTCAGAAGTAAACGCGTACGCTATCTCCTCACCTTCGCTGACAACGATCGCCATCGGGAACGCCGCGCATTCTGCCGCACGAATGGCTGCGGCTGTTATCGAAGAGCCCGCCTTCTCAGCTAGGCCGATGACTCCGTCTAGACCAATTGGGTTATCAGACAAAAAATCGCGGGTGAGACGAGAAGGCATCAGAAGACCGCTCGCAAAATGATCGGCTTCCAGCTCGATAGAAGTGTTTTGGGTGAAGTCGGAACGGGATATGTGTGCACCGCCAGACTTAATTATCTCATCAGGATGTCCCGGCAAAAACCAGTGCCCAAGCTCGTGGCCAATCGAAAAATTCTCAAACCCCTCATTTTCGTGCTCGGTCGAATAGATAATGGTTGCAGAATTGGCTGCAAAGATGATCGCGCCTGACACCCCCTTCATATCAGGCGGTTTTGCTTGGACAGCAATATCCGCTGCTTCGGCGATTTCTCGAGGGCGGATGGGGAATTGGGTAAAGCCAAAATCTTCGGCGACCTTTTCACCGTGCTTGGTTGCCATCTTTAGCCGAAACCCAGCCATCGGCGCGCCTACGTCTTCTTGTTAATCATCGTATCGATGATGTTCTGTATGAAAAGTCGATCATTGGTCGTGAGTTTGTCTTCGTCTCGAAATGCCGTTGTTGCGACTTTTGAACCCAGCAGATAGTCGGCTGAAACGTCCAACGCCTTCGCTAGAGCGCGAACGTTGTCAAATGATGGCTTTCGCCGCCCAGCCTCAAAATGGGCGATCGCACTAGGTTGCATTCCTGCTTTCCGCGCCAATTCTGATTGGCTTTGTTTTCGCTTGTCTCGCATCTCGCGGAGGCGTTCTGCAAAGCTCGAAGGTAGGCTTGACTCACTCATGACGATTTCGTATAGCTTTCTATGACGTTTGTCGATTGCCCGGTTTGGGCATTTTTTTGGTATCGACCTATGACAAATCGTCAACATATCTATGACGACGGATCGGTAAGGTCAAGGGACTGACAGAGGTAAATATGGCAGGCAAAAACCAACATGTAGTGCCGCACGGCGGTCAGTGGGCAGTTCGTGGAGCAGGTAACCAAAGGGCTAATTCGCTTCATGACACTCAGGCCGATGCGCAGCGTGCTGCTCGCGAAATCGCGATAAACCAAGGGAGCGAAGTTGTGGTCCATCGCCCCAATGGGCAAATCCGCGACAAAGACTCCTATGGGCATGACCCGTATCCCCCGAAAGGCTAGCAAATGACGCCGGACACGCAGCCCTCCTATACAATGCGCCGAATTCTCTGCATCGACGGAGGCGGCATCATGGGTACGGTGCCGGCGTCGTTTCTCGCCTCGCTTGAAGAAGATCTAGATCGGCCCATTGGAGAGTATTTTGACCTCATAGCAGGGACATCCACAGGCGGCATTCTCGCGATTGGGCTCGCGTTGGGTTTGCCTGCGAAAGAACTGCTTCACCTGTATGAGGAGCGCGGCCCCTATATTTTCGGCCAGGATAGGAAGCGCAAAGGCCTCGCTGGGGTCATTCATCGTGTGCGATCGGGCGCAAGACAAGTTATCGGCCCCAAGCACGACGCAGCACTCCTTCGCAAAGAACTCAAAGAAGTATTAGGTGATGCCCGCGTTGGCGATGCCAGAACACGACTGATCGTTCCCGCTTGGGATGCTGATCTTCGTAGCGTCTACATCTACAAAACAGCCCACCATCAAAGATTGGATACTGACTACAAGAAACCCGTTCTCGATGCGGCCATGGCGACTGCTGCTGCGCCCGTATTCTACAAGCGACACAAGACCATTGATGACATCGGACTTCTCGATGGTGGAGTTTGGGCCAACAATCCCATCGGCATCGCAACTGTGGAGGCCACAACGCTATTGGGATGGCGACCCGACAGCCTGCGCATTCTGAGTCTCGGATGCGTTGACGAGGTCTACATGATCCCCGAGGCACCCGGGATAGCCGGTCTTGGCCTTGATATCTTGAAACTCCTTCTTGACGGTCAGTCCCGTGGGGCTATGGGCATTTCAAAACTGATCACCGGGCACCCGCATGAACGCGAGGCAATATTCCGTTATTCCCCCACAGTGCCAGCCAATTTTTTCTCGCTCGACGACACAAGCAAGATCAGTCGCCTCAAAGGGCTTGGCGCATCTTCTGCTCGCCAGGCGAAGCCCAAAATAAAAGCGGAATTTCTCCAATTTCCTGCAGAACCATTTGAACCAGTGCATAGTCTAGAAAGGGCAATCGCATGAACCAGATTGATCACAAATCACTCAACGATGCCGCTATCCTTAGGCGAGCCGAAACCTTTCTCTTGCTTGAGGAGATTTGTCAGGACTTAGATTGGTCTGAAACACAGTTTCAAAAAGCAAAAACCAGTTATGAGGCGGTGGGCAACTGGATTTCAGGGTCAGATGATCCGTTACTCGCCTCCACACTAATCTATCTGCATGGATCAGGTGCTCTTGGAACTTCAACAAAGCCGATTGGGCACGATGAATTCGATGTGGATTTGATTTGCTTTGCCGAGGGTATTGGGAAGGAAACAGCCCCGGCTGAACTCAAAGCGTCTGTCGGCCAGCGTCTCAAAGAACACGGAACATATGCTGGCATTCTAGAGGAAAAGAAGCGTTGTTGGCGCCTGAACTACGCTGGCGACTTTCATCTCGATATATCACCTACCATCGCTAATCCGCATTGTTATATGGGCGGCGAGCTAGTCCCTGATCGTAAGCTCAGAAGATGGCACCCGACAAATCCCCGTGGCTACCGGGAGCTGTTCGATCGCCGTGCTGAGCTTCGACCTCGACTGACACACGCTCTGAGAGCGTTGAAGCGTGACCAAGCGAGCGTTGATCCGTTTCCTGAACAGAAGGCCGTTAAAGGCATTCTCAGACGCCTTGTTCAGCTATTGAAGCGGCATCGCGACCATCACTTTCTCAATGTGAATGAGGAAATTGCTCCTATTTCGATCATCATCACGACGCTCGCAATGCAAGCCTACGAATACTGCGTAAGTAAGCACGTCTTTGCCGACGAACTTGAGGTGCTCGTTGAAACAATCCGGATGATGCCTCACTTCATCGAGCGTCCGGTGATGGATGGCGATCAGATATTCGCGATCTGGAATGAAACCACCACAGGCGAAAATTTCGCGGAGCGGTGGAACAGTGAGCCCGCCCGCGTTATGGCTTTCTATGAGTGGCACGCAAAGGCACTGGCTGATTTTGAAGCAATACGTGACGCCGTTGGGCTCGATACGATCGTTGGAAAAATGCAATTGCAGTTTGGCGACAGGGTAGTCAATCGCGTTCTCGCCTCAAGGACTGAAGCCATTTCATCCGCGCGGAAGTCAAACGGCCTTTTTGTAGCACCATCAATTGGACTTACCACGACAAGTTCGGCAGGCGCAGCACCGGTCCTCAAGAATGACTTTTTCGGCGACTAGTGCCCTCAAGTGGGGGAACAGAGGTGGCCTAACACCCGCCCAGCAACACCTCTTTCTGACGAGATCACCAATTGTGAATGGGAGAGGTATTCTCTCGCCCAAGGGTCTAGTCTGGCGATTGATAATGCGCCCCACCCCACTGAGCCGAGAATACTCCGTGCGTATAGAATACTTGCGCGGGAAGCCCCCTGATATCTTCGTTGAGAACCCAGATATTCAGGTTTTAGCCGGGGAGCGCAAACTGCCCCATGTTTATCACAATCCTCTGCGGCTGTGCCTCTACTTGCCAAGCTCTGGCCAATGGAAACCATCAAAAAGGCTCGACCAGACAATCGTCCCATGGACGGCTATTTGGCTCTACTATTTCGAGGAGTGGCTTGTGTCGAACGATTGGAAGGGCGGCGGCAAGCACCCAAGTGACGAACCAGATGAAGCCTTGAGCCGCCAGTTGAGGCGCATGCGCGTTTGACGCGTACAGTGAAGCTATGTGAGTGCATTCCACCCCAACTCATCGCATCCAAGCCCACGTTTGCTGCAACCCAGAATGCAACCCCGGGCACTCCACGCGTAAGCACGCCCGCAAAGGCGCAACCCTGCGCGTACGACCAACCGTTTGAATAAAAAAGAAAAATCACACTGGATGTGTGGTAGCGGAGGAGGGACTTGAACCCCCGACACGCGGATTATGATTCCGCTGCTCTAACCAACTGAGCTACTCCGCCCCAGGTCCGCTTTCGTGCCCCATTGCAGGGCCTCGCGGCGGGCTTGCGCCACGGGCGATACCGGCCCGAAGCGACGGTGCTTATTAGGTTCGCGCCGTGCCCCTGTCAAGAACGCGCTGCGGCGCAGGGGCGCATTGCCCACGCCTTGTTCAGGCCGCCGCCGCTTCCCGGTTGGCCGCGGCGATGAATCCGCCGCCCAGCACCCGCGCCGTGGCGCTGTCGTCGCTGTAGAAAACGCAGGCCTGCCCCGGCGAAACCCCGTGCTCGCCCTCGACCAGGTCCACCATCGCCTCGCCGCCCTCCAGCGAGAGCCGCGCCGGCTGGGGCGCCCTTGTGGAGCGCACCTTCGCCTCCACGCGCAGCCCTTCGCGCGCCGCGTCCTCGAACGTGCCCTCGCCCAGCCAGTTCACGTTGCGCAAACGCACCCTGTGGGTTGCCAGCGCCTCGTAGGGGCCCACCACGACGCGGCCCGTTTCCGGCTCCAGCCGCACCACGTAAAGCGGTTCGCCAGTGGCGATGCCAAGCCCGCGCCGCTGGCCGATGGTATAGTTCACGATGCCCTGATGCTCGCCCAGCACGCGCCCGTTAACATGCACGATCTCGCCAGGCACCAGCGCCTCGGGATGCATGCGGCGGATCACCTCGGCATATTTGCCCTGCGGCACGAAGCAGATGTCCTGGCTGTCGTGCTTGTCGGCGATTTCCAGCCCCAGTTCGCGGGCCAGTTCGCGGGTCTCGGGCTTGGTCATGCCGCCGAGCGGAAAGCGCAGGAACTCGAGTTGCGCCGGGGTGGTGGCGAACAGGAAGTAGCTCTGGTCGCGCTCCTCGTCGACCGGACGCGTCAGCACCCGCCGCCCGTCTTCCAACCGCGACTGCACATAGTGCCCGGTCGCCAGCGCATCGGCGCCCAGTTCGCGCGCCACGCCCATCAGATCCTCGAACTTCACCGTCTGGTTGCACGCGATGCAGGGCACCGGCGTTTCGCCTTGCGCATAACTCTGGGCAAACGGCTCGATCACCGCTTCGCGAAACCGCGATTCATAGTCGAGCACATAATGGGGAATGTTCAGCGCCGAGGCGACGCGCCGCGCATCGTGGATGTCCTGCCCCGCGCAGCACGACCCCTTGCGGTGCGTCGCCGCGCCGTGGTCGTAAAGCTGCAGGGTGATGCCGACCACGTCATAGCCCTGGCGGGCCAGAAGGCCAGCCACAACTGAGGAGTCGACGCCGCCGGACATGGCGACCACGACGCGGGTCTCGCCCGGGTTCTTGGCGATATCGAGAGAATTCAGCATGTCTTTCCGATCCGGATGGGTTCAAGGTCCAACGGACGGCTGCCTTTTACGCCCTTTGCCCGCGCCCCGCAATCGCCGTGCCGCGCATGGGCAGATTTTGCCGGACAGCCCGGCAGCTTTGGCCCCAAAGGGCGTGTCCCGATGAAAGAGCGCTCGGCGCCTTTGCGATTTAACGCACTGATTTCGCGTGAGTTTATTTTTTCAACGGCAACTGGCAGGCGGCTTGCATTCGTCTCCCTGCCACCCTTGTGTCAGGAGCGGGAGCACGCGTGCCTTCCCCGGTCAACATCGCCATTCAACCTGCCCCTTCAGCGCAGGGCACAACTTCGGGCCAGCCGGCCAGCCCGGCAACGCCGTTCGACCGGTTGCTGGCAGCGCTCCTCGCAGCGGCGGGGCAAGAAGGTGGTGCGCCCGCCGCGCCGGGCGCTGTTCCCGCCTGTGAATCGCGGGCAGCGGGCAAGACCGCAGCCGCGACGGCATCGGTGTCGGCCACGAACGCGGAGACGACCTCCCCCCAGTCCGCCCTGCACAAGCTCATGGCCGATGTAGCCAAAGCGCTCGACAAGCTGGCCAGCGAGCTTGAGCATGGCGGCGAACCCCGGAAATCGACGATCGAGAATGCCATTGCCGCCGTCACCGCGCTGGCGCAATTCGCCCGCGCGCCGGAAACGGGCAAAGCGCCCGACGCAACGCAGTTGGTCGCAAGTGTCGACGGCGCGAAGCTGATCGAGAAGCTCGATGGCCTGCGCGAGATTCTCGCCGCGGCGACTGCCAACGGGGCGTCCGCGCCCACCGCCCCCCCTCCCCAATCCCGCGATGCCGGAACCAATACCGACCCGGTGGCGCCTGCCGCTGTTGTCGCCGCCCGTTCCGACGCGCCGGGCCCGCTATCGGCAAGGCTTTCCGCCGGAATTGCCGATGTCCTGAAGACCCTGGGTGGCAGCGAGCCGGAATTCTCCGCGCGCCTCGAAACGGTCATGCGGCAGTTGCAGCCCGCAACCGCAAATGCCCCGTCGCAATCCGCCGCGGCGGGTGCCAGGCCGGATTCGGGCGCGGCGCTATCGCCGCCGTCCGGTGCCGGCGCGCCTGTGGCAAGCCCCGAGGCGGGCGCCAGCCCACCGCCCTGGGCGGCAAAGGCGGCGCCGACGCCCGGCGCCCAAACCGCTTCCAGGAAAACCACGCCATCCGATGCCGCCAAAGTCACTGCGACGCCGCAGGCCGATACAACCGGCGCGCAGGCGACCAGCTCCCGAACAGACGCACCGGCATCAGGCACCGCCAGCCAGCCCGCCGGCCCGTCGGCACTTCCACCTGCCCAGCACATTTCGCCGCCCACGGCGCAGGCAACACCCCCCGCGGCCGCCTACCAGCGCGCCGACGCCATGCTGAACGTGCCACAAGTCGCCTTCGAAATGGCGCGGCAGGTCCAGAACGGACAGAGCCGCTTCCAGATACGGCTGGATCCGCCCGAGCTTGGCCGGATCGATGTGAAGATGCGGGTCGATTCAGCCGGAAACGTTCACGCCCATCTCACCGTCGACCATCCGGGCACGTTCGACATGCTGCAGCGCGACGCGCGCGGCCTCGAGCGTGCGCTGGCCAATGCCGGCGTCGACGATTCAAGGACCACGCTCGAATTTTCGCTGCGCCAGGACCAGGCCGATTCCGGCACGCAGCAGGGTGCGTGGCAGGGCCAGGAGAACAACCGGCGCCCCGCGCCAACCAAGGGCACCACGGCGATTGCCCCCGGCCCGTCGCCTGAGCCCGGTATCCAGACCCTGGTCTATCGGGGGATCGCACGGCCGGGAGGCCTCGATCGATGGGCATGAAGCAACATACCGGCACCTCGCCGAAACGGTAATCCGAGGAGCAGCGAATGAACGTCAACTCAGCAACGAGCACCGCAGCAGCCGCCACGACGGCAGCCGGCCCGTCGATCGCCGACAATTTCAATACGTTTCTCACCTTGCTCACCACGCAGCTGAAGAACCAGAACCCGCTCGATCCGCTCGACACCAACCAGTTCACCCAGCAACTGGTGCAGTTTTCCGGCGTCGAGCAGCAGCTCAAGACCAACACCTATCTGCAGACCCTGATCGAATCGAGCCAGGTCGCCTCCAACACCCAGGCCGTGTCGTTCATCGGCAAGAAGGTGACGTCGGCCAACGCAAAGTCGCAGCTTGTCGATGGGTCAGCCAACTGGATCTATTCGATCGGCAAGAATGCCGACAGCGCCGCCATCACCATCAAGGATGCCAATGGAAACGCGGTATATACGAAGAAGATGCCGCTTTCGGCCGGGACCGGTTCCTTCACCTGGGACGGGGTCGGCGATGCCGGCGTCGCCTTGCCCGATGGCGCCTATTCCATCACCATCGATGCCCGCGACAGTTCAGGCAACTATATCCCGGTGTCCACCCAGATGACCGGGCAGGTTGTCGGCGTCGATCTCTCCGGCTCCCAGCCGGTACTGAAACTCAACGGCGGCGCCACCGTTCCGATGTCCTCGGTGATCGCCGTCAACTCGGCCTGAGCCTTCCCCCGGTCGCCCCGCGGCAGGCTCGAAATCGTTCAAACTCTTAAAGCTTTCTAACCAATGCCTTAGCCAAATTTTAAGCGAGGCGCGGTACTTTGCGTTGTGCATGGTCAGGTTGAGTATTGAGAGTAGAATGACCGTTCAGATGCGTCCGCGCGTAAAATATGTCATTGGCCCCGACGGCAGTCCGCTGACGATTGCCGATCTGCCGCCCAAGAACACCAAGCGCTGGGTCATCCGGCGCAAGGCCGAAGTGGTGGCAGCCGTAAGAGGCGGCCTGTTGTCTCTCGAGGAAGCGTGCGAACGCTATACCTTGAGCGTCGACGAGTTCCTGAACTGGCAGGCCGCCATCGACAAGCACGGCCTGGCCGGCTTGCGGACGACCTGGATCCAGCACTACCGCGAGACCTGATCGCAACAATCGTTCTCCGATTGGCCAATTCGCAGCCCGCGAGCCGCAAGGCGTCGCGGGTTTTTGCGTCCGTCGCGATGCAACACTGCCTCCGCACACGGGTCCGCCGCCCGGCGCAGGCAATTTCTGCCGATTTTTGCATTTTGAAACGAACCGTTAAGATAGTGTTTACCATCCGCTAGGTAGTTCTTGCCTAGTCGGATGGGGCCGGATTCGGCACCCCCGAAAAAAAAGACCGCCGGGGGGCACGTGTCCGGATTATTGCAGTTTCTCAACAGGTTGGGGATGGCGCGGCTTGCGGCCATGGGGGTTGTGGCGGCCTTGCTGCTCGCCTTCTTCGCCTACCTGATGTTTTCCTTCACTGCCCCCCACATGGCGCCGCTCTATACGGGCCTCTCGCTCGACGATTCCTCGGCGATCATCAAGGAACTCAAGGCGCAGAACGTTCCCTATGAACTGCGCGGTGACGGCGAAAGCATCCTGGTGCCCCGCGACCAGATCACGGCCCTCCGGATGACCCTTGCCGGAGACGGCCTGCCATCGCGCGGGCAGGTCGGCTACGAGATTTTCGATCAGCAATCCACCCTGGGCGCCACCAGCTTCGTCCAGAACATCAATGCGGTTCGGGCGCTCGAGGGCGAACTGGCCCGTACAATCAGTTCGCTCGCCCGTGTGAAGTCGGCCCGCGTGCACCTGGTGCTACCCGAGCGCCAGTTGTTCGAGCGCCAGCCGAAAAATCCTTCCGCCGCGATCGTCCTTGCGGTCCGCGGGCAGCTCTCTTCGGGCGAAGTGCGCGCCATCCAGCATCTCGTCGCCTCGGCGGTCGAGGGCATGACACCCAACGAGGTATCCATCGTCGATGACAGCGGCACGCTTCTGGCCGCCGGCGCCGACGGCAGCGACCCGGGCATGGCGGCCTCCGACCTGCAGGACCGTACCGCAAGCATCGAGAACCGTTTGCGCACCAGCGTCGAGGAACTGCTCGCCAATGTGGTGGGGGCCGGCCGCGCCCGCGTCCAGGTGACCGCCGAGCTCAATACCGACCGCTCCACGGTCACCTCCGAGACCTTCGACCCAAATTCGCAGGTGGTTCGCTCCACCCAGACCCGCGACCTGGCATCCAACGAAACAAAGCCCACCGACGGCGGACCGGTCAGCGTGGCGAACCAGTTGCCTGGCAGTCAGACATCGGCGGGAACATCGGCGGCGTCGCAGAACTCCAAGACGACCGAGGAAACGACCAATTACGAGATTTCAAAGACCACGGAGACGCGCGTTGCCGAGGCCGGCGGCGTCAAGCGCCTCTCGGTCGCGGTAGTGGTTGACGGAACCTACACCGACGACGGCAAGGGCAACGCGACCTATACCCCGCGCTCCCAGCAGGAGCTGGACCAGATCAAGGCTCTTGTCAGTTCGGCGGTTGGGTTCGATGCCTCGCGCGGCGACCAGATCGAGGTCGTCAATCTCAAGTTCGCCTCCCGTCCCGATCTCACCGCGGGCACATCGGCCCCCGGCCTGTTTGATTTCACCCGCGACGACCTGTTCTCCGCCGCCCAGATCGGCGTGTCGCTGCTGATTGGGCTCGCGCTGATCGTGTTCGTCATGCGTCCGCTGATTTCCAAGGTACTCAGCCCTGAATCCGCACCCATGCCCCTGCCCGCGCCCACGCGCGGACATCCCACCGAATCGGCAGGCGACGATATCGCCGGGTTCGAGCCGGCACAGGTTTCCGGCCCAAGGGTACCACCCTCTGCAGCCCCCTGGGTGGACCAGGCCAAGTCGCTGGGAGAAGCGCAGCAGCAGACCCTGAAGACCGTCGGGTCGCTGGTCGAGGAACACCCCAAACAGGCCACCGTCATCGTGCGGGACTGGCTTAACCAGGCGGCATGACCGGTATGGCGACGAGCGCAGCCATGAGCGAGGAAGGTTTCGGGATCAAGCGCGGCGGGCTTGTCGTGGGCGCCGACGCCACCGAGCGCGCCCTGGCCGGGGACGAGAAGGCGGCAGTTCTGCTGCTCGCGCTCGGCCCGGACTATGGCCGGCCGATCCTCGAGGAGCTCGACGACATGGAATTGCGGCTGGTCTCGCGCGCCATGTCGCGGCTCGGCGCCATCACCCAGGGCATGCTCGACGCGTTGATGGTGGAATTCGTCACAACGATTTCCTCCAATGGCTCGCTCTCGGGTAACGCGGAAACCACCGAGCGGTTGCTGCTCTCTTTCCTGCCCAGCGAGCGGGTCGATGCAATCATGGAGGAAATCCGCGGCCCCGCCGGCCGCAACATGTGGGAGAAGCTCTCCAACGTCCAGGAAGACGTCCTCGCCAACTATCTCAAGAACGAATATCCCCAGACTATCGCCGTCGTCCTTTCCAAGCTCTCCACCGATCATGCCAGCCGGGTGCTCGCGGTTCTTCCCGAGGATCTCGCCATGGACGTGGTGCAGCGCATGCTCGGCCTCGACCCGGTGCAAAAGGAGATCCTTGAAAAGATCGAGGCGACCCTTCGCACCGAATTCATGTCCACGCTCTCCCACACCCAGCGCCGCGACAGCCACGAGCAGATGGCGGAAATCTTCAACGCATTCGACCGCCAGACCGAGGCCCGCTTCATCACCGGCCTCGAGGAGACCAACCGCGAGGCCGCCGAGCGCATCAAGGCGCTCATGTTCACCTTCGAGGACCTGACAAAGCTCGAGTCCGCCGCGATCCAGACGCTCCTGCAGGCCATGGAGAAGAAGGAACTGGCCCTCGCGCTCAAGGGCGCGAGCGAGCCGGCCCGCGAATATTTCTTCGCCAACATGTCGGCCCGCGCCGCGCGCATGCTGCGCGACGACATGGAGGCGATGGGCCCTGTCCGCCTCAAGGATGTCGACGAGGCCCAGTCGCGCATGGTGTCCATCGCCAAGGACCTGGCGGCGCGCGGCGAAATCGTCATCGCCAAGGCCCGCGGCGACGAGGAGATGATTGGATGAGCGCAGCCACGGCACCGGTCCGCTTCACTTTCGACCTCGATCTCTCCTGCATGGAAGAACACGGCCGCACCATCAATGCGGCCGATGTCGATACGCTGGTCGCCGAGGCGCGGCGCCAGGGCTTCGAACAGGGCTGGAACGAGGCGCGCGGCGACGCCGAGGCCCGCGCGCGCGAAGCCATGATCGCGGCCGCCGGCATCCTCACCAGCGAGGCAAGTCGCCTGACCGAGGCCTTCGACCGGGCCCGCGCCGCGTACCGGGCCGAGGCCGCGCAACTCGCCGTCGAAGTCGGCCGGAAGCTGGCCGGGCGCCTGGTCGAACGCCAGCCCATTGCCGAAATCGAGGCACTTGTGGAGGAGAGCCTGGCCTCCCTCAATCGCGTCCCGCACGTGGTGATCCAGTGCGCGCCGGATCTGGCGGATGCGGTTCGCGAGACCGCGGAAACAGCAATGAAGACCAGCGGTTACGCGGGCCGCCTGGTCGTCATGGGCGATCCCGACATCGCGCCCGGCGACGCCCGCATCGAATGGGCCGATGGCGGCCTTGTGCGCGACACCGCCCAGATCGACTCCGAAATATCGAGGGCGCTTTCCGACTATCTCGCCAGTCACGGCGGGAACGCCCTTCAAGACCTATCCGATGAAGGAAACGAGCAATGAGCGAAACGGAAAACGGCACCACCGAATCCGTGACCTTCGAGGAAATGGCTCCGAACCCGGACGGCGGGCCGATGAGCCCCACCGAGCGCACCGCCGCCGATCTGGAGGCGGTCTTTGACGTCCCGGTCCGCATTTCGGTTGTGCTTGGCAAGTCGCGCATGCCGGTCAGCCAGTTGCTCAAGATGGATGTGGGCACGGTTGTCGAACTCGACCGGCAAGTGGGCGAGGCCGTGGATATCTATGTCAACGACCGCCTGGTTGCCCGTGGGGAAATCGTGCTGGTGGAAAACAAGCTCGGCGTGACCATGACCGAGATCGTCAAGGCCGGTTGAGCCGATTGGAGAGACCCGAATGAGACTGCTGATCGTTGGAGCCCTCGAAGGACAGCTCAGCACCGCCACCAGAATCGCCATGGATGGCGGCGCCAAGGTGGCGCACGCCGCCAGCGTCGAGATCGCCCTTGCGTCACTGCGCTCGGGCAAGGGCGCCGATCTGCTGCTGGTCGACGTGATGGCCGATATCGCTGGCCTGATCGCGGCGCTGGAGGCCGAGCGGATCCATGTCCCGCTGGTCGCCTGCGGCACCGAGAGCAATGCTGCGGCAGCGGTCAACGCGATCCGGGCCGGCGCCAAGGAATACATCCCCCTGCCCCCCGATGCCGAGTTGATCGCCGCGGTCATCGCCGCGGTGGCGCGCGAGCAGAGCGACTTGCTGTTCCGTGACCCGGCCATGGCACGGGTGGTCAAGCTGGCCGAGCAGATCGCCCCATCCGAGGCAAGCATCCTGGTGACCGGGGAAAGCGGCACCGGCAAGGAAGTGATGGCGAAATTCCTGCATGCCCGCTCCCGCCGCGCTGGCAAGCCATTCGTCTCGGTGAACTGCGCCGCCATTCCCGAGGCGCTGCTTGAATCCGAACTGTTCGGTCATGAGAAGGGCGCCTTCACCGGCGCGGTCGCCCGCCGCATCGGCAAGTTCGAGGAAGCCAGCGGCGGCACGCTGCTGCTTGACGAAATCTCTGAAATGGATATCCGCCTGCAGGCCAAGCTCTTGCGGGCCATCCAGGAGCGGCTGATCGACCGGGTTGGCGGCACCCGCCCGGTTCCCGTGGACATCCGGATCATCGCCACGTCCAACCGCGACCTGGCTGTGGCGGTCCGCGAAGGCAGTTTCCGCGAAGACCTGCTGTTCCGGCTCAACGTGGTCAATCTCAAGCTGCCCGCATTGCGCGAGCGCCCGGGCGACATCGCCGCGCTGGCCGAGCACTTCGTCGCCAAATATGCCAAGGCCAACGGGATGGGCGAGAGGGTCCTGTCCACAAAGGCCCTCGAGGAACTGATGCGCGCGCCCTGGCCGGGTAATGTGCGCGAACTCGAGAACACGCTGCACCGCGCGGTGCTCCTGTCATCGGGGAGGGTCATCGAGGCCGATGCGATCCTGATGCCGGATGGCTCCGGACTCTCGCACGCGCCGACGCCCGATGCCATCGCGCGCGGAGCGGCGGAAACGGCTGAAGCCGTGACCCGCGCCCTTGTCGGGCGAACAGTGGCCGAAGTCGAACGCGACCTGATCCTCGACACCCTCGATCACTGCCTTGGCAATCGGACGCACGCCGCGAACATCCTGGGCATTTCCATCCGCACACTGCGCAACAAGCTCAACCAGTACGCCGATGAAGGCGTGACGGTGCCCGGCCCGGGCGAGCAGCGCGTTTCGGCCGCCTAGGCCGCGGCGATGACGGATACCACCGGCCCCGAAAAAGGCCTGCCCCGTTTCTCAGGGTTCCCCAGCCTGAGGGAAATCACAGGGCTGCTCCGGCAGACCGACATTGTCATGGCGCTCGGCGTGATGGCGGTCATCGTCATCCTCATCCTGCCGATGCCGTCGGTGATGCTGGACCTTCTGCTGGCCATCTCGATCGTCTTTTCGGTGCTGATCCTGATGACCGCCCTGTTCATTCAGGGGCCGCTCGAATTCTCGGCCTTTCCCACGGTGCTGCTGATCGCGGCCATGCTGCGGCTTGCGCTCAACCTCGCCTCGACCCGACTGATCCTGTCCAACGGCCACACGGGAACCGCTGCGGCCGGACACGTGATCGAGGCATTCGGCAATTTCGTGATGCGGGGCAATTTCGTCATCGGCATCATCGTCTTCATCATTCTCATCATCGTGAATTTCGTCGTCATCACCAAGGGATCGGGGCGCATCGCGGAAGTCGCGGCGCGCTTCACCCTCGACGCGATGCCCGGCAAGCAGATGGCCATCGACGCCGACCTTTCCGCCGGAATGATCGACGAGGACCAGGCCCGCCAGCGGCGCCGGACGCTGGAAGACGAAAGCGCCTTCTTCGGCGCGATGGACGGCGCGTCGAAATTCGTGCGTGGCGACGCGATCGCGGGTTTGCTGATTACCTTCATCAACGTGATCGGCGGCATGATCATCGGTGTCGGGCAGCAGGGCATGAGCTTTGCCGCCGCGGGCAACAACTATACGCTTCTCACGGTCGGCGATGGTCTTGTCAGCCAGATCCCGTCGCTGATCGTCTCCACCGCGGCGGGCCTGCTGGTTTCCAAGGCCGGGGTCACCGGCAGTGCCGACCAGGCACTGGCGCGTCAGTTCTCCGGCTATCCAAGGGCCCTGGGCATGTCCGCCGCCGTCATGGCGGTGATGGCGCTCCTGCCCGGCATGCCGGTCATTCCCTTCATCGGCATTGCCGCAGCCATGGGATATGCGGCGTATAGTGCGCGCCGGCGCAAGGCCGCCGAGCAGGCGCGCGAGGCGGCCCTGGCCATGGCCAAGGCGGAAAAGGCAAACGCGGCCACCGAGGAAGCGCCAATCACCGACAGCCTCAAGATCGATGAGCTCAAGCTCGAACTCGGCTATGGGATCCTGCCCCTGGTGCGCGAGGACGAGAACGGCGCGGATCGGCTCACCGAGCAGATAAAGGCGCTGCGCCGGCAACTGGCGGCCGAACTCGGGTTCATCATGCCCGCGGTCCGCATTCTGGACAACATGCAGCTGCAGCCGGACAGCTACCGGATAAAGATCAAGGAAGTCGACGCGGGCGGTGGCCAGGTCCACGCCAGCCAGCTCATGGTGATGGACCCCATGGGCAACCCCATCGACCTGCCCGGCGATCACACGACCGAGCCCACTTTCGGGCTGCCGGCGACCTGGATCGACGTGGCGCTGCGCGACGAAGCCGAACTCAAGGGGCTGACCATTGTCGATCCTTCGACCGTGATTTCCACCCATCTCACCGAAGTGCTCAAGGCCAATGTCGCCGACCTGCTCAGCTACGCCAACGTGCAGTCGCTGCTTGCGGGCCTGCCCAAGGAACAGCAGAAACTGGTCGAGGACATCGTGCCGGGCCAGATCTCGATCTCGGGCATCCAGCGGGTGCTGCAGGCGCTCCTGACCGAGCGCATCTCCATCCGCGACCTGCCCACGATCCTCGAAGGTATCGCCGAGATTGCCGGGCCGGGGCGCTCGCTGCAAATGGTCACCGAGCACGTCCGGACCCGGCTCGCCCGCCAGATCTGCGCCGCCAATCTGGGCGCCGACGGCAATCTGCCCCTCATCACGCTCTCCCCCCAATGGGAGCGCGATTTCGCCGAGGCAATGGTCGGCGATGGCGACGGGCGGCACCTCGCCATGGCCCCCTCACGGCTCCAGCAATTCATTTCCGGCGTCCAGACCGCCTTCGAGAACGCCGCCCGTATCGGCGAAATGCCGGTGCTGATCACCTCGCCCGGCATCCGCCCGCATGTTCGATCGATCATCGAGCGGTTCCGCCCGCAAACCGTAGTGATGAGCCAGAATGAGGTTCATCCAAGGATCCGGCTCAAGACCATAGGGAGCATCTGAGCCTAAGGCATATTCTCGCCCGGCGGAGGTGCCGCCCAATTGCCAGCGGCGCGTTAATGTCCTGTTAGGCACCTGCGCAGCCGAGCGGGAACAACCACGCGAAATTAACGCGCTGGAACCCCGGCTGCGTTAGAACATATCGTATTGTTACTTTTGATTGTTCCAGTTTTCATGACTGCAATTTCAGGACTACGCAAGAATGAGAAAGATTGCATTCCTTGATGGCCTGCCCGGGCATCTTGGCACGGACATTGTTACCCTTGGCCACATGATGGCGGAGACCGACCTTTTTTCGGATCGCGCCCTCGCCAACCTCATCGAATCCTATCCGCGCGATCAGGTCCTGGTCTCGCTTCTCGGACCGCAGGGAGCGGTGATTTCGGGCTGGTGCCGAACCGATCTGGCGGGTCTGAACGGGCGCAGCGTGCTGCAGGCGATCAGGGCCGGCTGCTATTGCATCAAGCTCGAGCACCTGGAGCGGCACGCACCGATCTACGGGGCACTGGTGACCGCGGGCTTCGACGAAATCGAACGCGCCACGCCGCGCCTGCGTGTCCTGCAGCGCGAATCCTCGCTGCTGATTTCGCCTCCCGGCGCGAGTTTCGCGTGCCACGCCGACGTACCGCTTGTGTGTCGTTGGCAAATGCGTGGCGAAAAGCAGATGTGGCTCTATCCTGCAGATCGGTTGCACAACTGGTCCCAGAGGCGCAGGGAAGCCATGATCGTGTCGGGTGTCGAAGCGCGCGTGGGCCAGGAAGCAGCATGGGACAGCGCCGCGACCCGCTATACGTTGCGCGCCGGCCGCGCAGTCTGCTGGCCGATCAATGCCCCGCATCGCGCCATGAACGGGAGCGGCCTGAACGTATCGATTTCCTCCAAGTTCTTCACGCCGGAAACCTTGCGCATGCGCGACATCTACCTCGCCAATGCATACTTGCGCCGCTGGTTCGGCATCGCACCGGCAGCACCATCGGCTGACGGTGCCGGCAACGCCGCAAAGCGCCTGCTGGCAAAGGGCCTGGTCGCCATGGGGGTTCACCGTCCCCGAGCCAGGCGTCTGGGGGCGCCTCAACGATCGATCGCCCTGGTATCCGCACCGCATGAAACGGGGGCGCCCACATGCGGACGCGCAACCGACCGGTCGCAACCCGCCAGCCTGCCTCATGTCTGTGCCGTCACCGCCTGCGCCGTGCGCCACTGAAACTTTCAAGCCAAAGAGCCGCCCGAAACGAAAAACGGCCTCCAATGGAGGCCGTCTTCAGGGCGGAAACCCGGCAGTGGGCAAGGCCGACGCAGGTCGTTCCCGAGGTCAGTCCGAAGCGATCAGCGTCTGTGGCGGAGACGTCCCATCTCGTCGTATTCGGCCTGTTCGGCCTTGGCTTCGGCGCTGGCTTCGCGCTGGTGTTCGCGCTGGTCCAGAAGTTCCACCTTCTTGAGGTCTTCCACAGCCTCGGCGAGTTCGTCCTGGGCGGCCTCGAGTTTCTCGCGCATGTCATCGGCGGAGGCGATCAGGTTGTCGCGCCGCGTCATCGCCGCCTTGGCGAATGTCGAATAGGCGAAATGGGTGACATCCGTGATCCCGGTCTTTTGCTGCTCGATCTCGATCTGCTGGTCGAGTTCGCTCGCCATCCGCTCGAAATCGGCAATCATCATTTCGATCTGCGTCACCTGGCGACGCTTCTCGTCCACCTGGAACTTCTTGAGCCGGATCAAGCTCTGGCTGCGCGACTTCATGACCTGCACTCCTTACCTCATCAAGTCGTCGCCGACGCTTCCGCCTTCGCAACGATAGCCGAGAGCAGGGCATAGCCCTGTGCTATCGATGTCCGTTCTTCCCGGTCCTGGCTGAGAAATGCCTCAAGGTCCGGGTTGATGGCGATCGCGCGGTCAACCTTCGGATCCGATCCCTTCCGGTAAGCCCCCAGCCGGATCAGTTCCTCCATGTCGGCAAACACCGACAGATACTCCCGCGCCTTCTGCAGGACGGGCCGGAAATCCTCCGGCACGCATCCGGGCATGGTGCGCGAAATCGACCGGAGCACGTTTACCGCCGGATACCGTCCCCGTTCGGCAATGGCGCGCTCCATCACAATGTGCCCATCGAGGATGCCACGCACAGCATCAGCAATCGGTTCATTGTGATCATCACCTTCGACTAAAACGGTAAATAACCCGGTAATGGAACCGGAACCCGGAAGGCCCGGTCCAGCCCGTTCCAGAAGCCTCGGCAATTCCGAAAACACGGTCGGCGGGTAGCCTTTGGCGGTGGGCGGCTCCCCGATCGACAATCCGATCTCGCGCTGCGCCTGGGCGAACCGCGTCAGGCTGTCCATCATGCACAGGACCCTTTGCCCCCGGTCGCGGTAGTACTCGGCGAGCGTGAGGGTGAGATAGGCTGCCTGCCGCCGCATCAGGGCGCTTTCATCGGATGTTGCGACCACCACCACCGCCTGCCTTATGCCGGCCTCGCCGAGATAGTCGGTGATGAATTCCTGGACCTCGCGCCCGCGCTCCCCGATCAGTCCGATCACCGCGACATCGACATCTGTGTTGCGCGCCAGCATCGACATCAGGACCGACTTGCCCACGCCCGACCCCGCGAAAATCCCCAGCCGCTGGCTTTCGCATACCGTGGTGAAGGTGTTGAGCGCCCTCACCCCCAGATCGAGCGGTTCGCCGACCCGCGCCCTTGTATGGGCGGCCAGCGGACGCGCCTTGAGCGCATAGGCTGTTTCCCCGCGCGCCAGCGGCCCCTTGCCGTCTATCGGGCGCGCATTGGCGTCGATTACCCGTCCAAGCCAGCCTGGATCGGGATGCACCGCGCCGTCATGGCTGGCAAACACCGCCTTGCAGCCGAGCCGAACCCCTTCGAGCGGGCCGAATGGCAGGCACAGGGCATGGCCATCGCGGAAACCGATGATTTCGGTGACCAGGCGAGCCCCGGTTTGCGTCTCGATGGTGACCCGGCCGCCGACCCGCAGCTCGCTCACCGGACCCACGACCTCGATCAGCAGGCCCTGCACGGCGCGTACCCGGCCGAACACCTCGATCGCGTCGATTGCGCCGATATCGCCGATCAGTGACTTCACGGGTTGGGGAACTCCGAATCGTTTGTTGGACCTACGGTAACCCCGCGTTAAGGAAAAAAGGGTTAATGGCAGTATTGGAGTAAAATTTTTCCGAATTCCTCATGCTCCCCCTTTCCCCCTCCATGTTCCGCAAATCACCGAGTCGCAAGAGTCGGTTAAGCTACCTTCTTAATGTTTTTTGTTAAGAAAGATAAAGGCGTTTTTCCCTTTTATTTCAGTGCGTTATATATTTTCGAACCCTTCCGGCTTCGCATATTGCTCGGGCGAATTAAACTTTGTTAACTAATCGCGTCTAGGGTCGAATCATATCCAGTAGGGTTGGATCGGGTCATCGGCCACGCATGAGCCGAACCTGTGTTCCAGCAAGGAACCGACGTCTAAGGGGACAAGCATGCGGGTACTGCTGATTGAGGACGATAGCGCCACCGCGCAGAGCATCGAGCTGATGCTCAAGTCCGAAAGCTTCAACGTCTACACAACCGACCTTGGCGAGGAAGGTGTGGATCTGGGCAAGCTCTACGACTACGACATCATTCTTCTGGACCTGAACCTGCCCGACATGAGCGGATATGAGGTGCTGCGCACCCTGCGCGTCGCCAAGGTGCAGACGCCGATCCTGATCCTGTCCGGCCTCGCCGGTATCGAGGACAAGGTCCGCGGCCTCGGCTTCGGCGCTGACGATTACATGACCAAGCCCTTTCACAAGGATGAGCTGGTCGCCCGCATCCACGCCATTGTCCGCCGCTCCAAGGGCCACGCCCAGTCCGTGATCACCACCGGCGACCTGATCGTGAACCTCGACACCAAGACGGTGGAGGTCGGTGGCCAGCGCGTGCATCTGACGGGCAAGGAATACCAGATGCTCGAATTGCTCTCGCTGCGCAAGGGCACGACCCTGACCAAGGAAATGTTCCTCAACCACCTCTATGGCGGCATGGACGAGCCTGAGCTCAAGATCATCGACGTTTTCATCTGCAAGCTCAGAAAGAAGCTCTCTGTCGCAACCGGCGGCAAGAACTATATCGAGACCGTTTGGGGCCGCGGCTATGTGCTGCGCGAACCCGACGAGAACGAACTCTCCGAAAGCGCCTGACCCTTCCCTCTCCTGTCTCCGACGGCTCCCGCAAGCCCCGCGCAACCCGCGGGGCTTGTCGTTTGTGCGAACGGCTTTCCAGATTGGCGTGGCGAGGGTTCGACAGCACGGCGCTGGTCCGGTCCGCGCCAGTTCAATGGCTGTCGCGGGCCAGATGCAAAGCCAGGAAGGGAATGGGTCCGGTCTAGTTGGCGACCAGGTCGAGGAACTTCGATTCCAGGATGTCGCGGTCGAACGGCTTCATGCAGTACTGGTTGGCGCCGGCCTTCAGGGCCATAGCGATGTGCCCGACATCGTTCTCGGTTGTCAGGAAGACGATTTTCGGCTTTTCGCCGCCGACGAACGAGCGCAACTGACGAAGGAATTCCAGCCCGTTCATGATCGGCATGCTGCTGTCGAGCAGGATGGCGTCCGGCATTTCCTTGCGGCACTTCTCGAAGGCTTCCTGTCCGTCTTCGGCCTCGTCGATCACGAAGTCGATATCCTCGAGGATGCGGCGCGCTACCCGGCGGATCACGCTGGAATCGTCGACCACGAGACAGGATTTCATGTTCCAAACTCCCCGATGCAGCCAGGTCCGCCCGGAACTGCCGAAGCATCATCGACCCGGTCGGCAACCGATACTGGCACCGCGCGCAAAGGCTCAGGCATGTTGCCGCAAATAGCGTTAAGGAACCGTTGAACGGCACCCTCAGGCCGCAGGTGCGGGCTCGGCGGTGAACACGAAGGTCTCGTCCTCGAGGCCGATCCTGAGCCCCATTCCCGTCATGCGCCCCAGAAGACCCGTGTAGAACGGCTGGATGCCACGGGCATCGACGCCTTCCTCGGGATTGCCGGCGATCAGGTCGGGCGCGCCTGACGGTATCAGGGTCTTGGGGCCTTTCGCCGTCAGCCGGAATCGCTCGCTGCCCGCCTCCCCGCTCACCTCCACGGTCACCAATCCGCCGCGCGGCACCGCGCTGGCCGCGATCAGCAGCATGTTCATCAGCAGCTTGGCCTTGTTCTTGGGCAGCAGCATTGGCGCCACCTGCCAGTCCAGGTCCGCCTTCTCGATGGCAAACAGCAGTTTGGCGACCCGCTCGCCCTCGCGCGTGTCGATATCGGTGCCCGCCGACGACGACGCGCCGAATGCGAGCCGAGCATATTCGAGCTTGGCGGAGGCCTGGCGCGCCGCATTGTTGATCAGGTCGCGCGCGAAGGGCGCCATTTCCGCCTGTGCGGGATCGGAGAGTGCCTCAAGGCCATTGCCTATGGCGCCGACCGGGTTGATGAGGTCGTGGCATACCCGCGAGCACAGCATGGCGGCAAGGTCGTTGGCGCTCAGTTCGATGAGATCGGCCATAGGTGTCTCCGGGGGAGGTTGTGCGAGAGAATCAGTCCCGGTCAACTTTACCCGCTCAAGCCGATCCGGCAACCGCGCGCGCCTTGTGGCTATCGGCCCGCATTCGCGGCCGTCACGAGATCCCGCCACTGCGCATGGGCACGATCCACGATCTCGTTGCCCGACAGGACGAACGCGTCGCGATTGCCCGCCGAATAGAAGAGGTAAAGCCGGTTGCCAAACACAAGGTAGACACGCGGATTGCCATCCGAGAGAAAGCCGCGGGCAACGGCCATCGCCCCATGCCCGGCGAATTGCGGCGCATAGACCTCCGGGTGTTCGATGAAGACGTCACGGTTGGCTTTGGTTGCAAAATACCATGGCGCGCCCGACCAGTCATATTCGAAGTCCGGCTTGCCGGGCAGCGGCGTGGCTTCGGTGAAATAGCTCACCACGTCAAAACCGTTGAGCGCGACCCCGGTCAGGGGGTCGACAACGAAGCCGATCGCGGAAGCCCCCGCCGCAGGCAATGCAACGTCTCCGGCGCCCACGGCCGATGCCGGACCGGCCAGGTTCGCCACCTTGTCGGCGGGTCCTGTCTCCTGCGCATGGGCGCAAACACATGCCCCCGCGACCAGCAGCAGCACTATCGTTAAGATTTGTTTACCGATTTGCCCCATGATTGTCGCGATCGCGCACTACCTGCCTCTGGTGCGTTAGCGGCCCAGAATACGCCACAAAGCGTGTGCCGTTTGTAAACATCGTCCAAGCCATCGTGCGGAGCGCCGTTCAAATGCTGAAAGCTGTCATCAAAGGCCTTTTCTCACTCTTGCTGCTGGCTGCCGCCCCTGTCGCCGTCCAGGCCCAGACACAAGGGGCCGTCTCGGACACCTATACCGCGGACGAGCTGGTCAAGACGGGCCAGGAATTCTTCGGTTCGATCACCGAGGGCCTGGCCTCCGTCGTCGAGCGCGCCGTTTCCCAGTACGGGCTGCCCAATGCCTACATCCTTGGCCAGGAGGGCTCGGGCGCCTTCTTCGGCGGGGTGCGCTATGGGGACGGCACGATGTATACCCGCAATGCGGGTAATTCGACCCTCTACTGGCAGGGGCCCACCGTCGGGTTCGATGTTGGCGCGGACGGCTCCAAGGTGATGATGCTCGTCTATAACCTGCCCTCGGTGGACGCGATCTATGGGCGCTATCCCGGCGTCGACGGGTCCGCCTACATGGTGGGCGGCCTTGGCATGACGGTGATGAAGTACAAGGACATCTACATCGTCCCGATCCGTTCCGGCCTCGGCGCCCGGCTCGGGGTGAACATGGGCTATCTCAAGTTCACCGACACCGCGACCTGGAATCCCTTCTAGCGGCGGGCCGCCCGGCTACCGGGACCATGTTCAGGAAAGGTGGGGACCGGTCTTCCGGTTCGAACATGCGACAATTCAAAGACCTGGGCCATGCGTTTTGAGTCCATCAAAACGTGACATGGCCTAGGTGCGCCAGAATGCCGGCGTCGTCAGCACCAGGACGGTCATGATTTCGAGACGCCCCGCCAGCATGCCGAGCGAAAGCACCCACTTGGCCGGATCGCTGAGCGTGGCGAAATTCCCCACCGGACCGATAACCGAACCGATGCCGGGACCGGTATTGGTCAACGCCGTGAGCGAGCCGGACAACGAGGTTTCCAGATCCAGGCCAGTCGCGGCAAGCGCCATGGTCATCACCAGGAGAATGACCACATACATCGCAAGGAACATGGTAATCGAGCGCACGGCGCGATCCGTCACCTTGCGCCCATCATAGCGCACCACGAACACCCCGTGCGGATAGAGCAGTTCCTTGAGTGCAACCCTCAGGCTCTGGAACAGGATGATCAGGCGATAGGTCTTGACGCCGCCCGCTGTCGACCCGGCCGCACCGCCCAGAAATGTCGCAACAACGATCGCGGCGATCGCCAGCGGCCCCCACTGGCTGTAGTCCGCGGACACGAAGCCCGTGGTTGTAACCACCGAAATCACGTTGAACAGGGCGTCAAGCGCGACTTCCCCCGCCCCGACATGCGAGAACAGCATCGCCGACCCGGTCAACAACAGCGTGAACAGGGCAAAGATCACGAGCAGCCCGGTAATCTGCGGATCATAGGCCTTGCGAATATCCTTGGACACCAGCGCCCTGAGAAACACCACGAAGGGCATTGCCCCGATGAACATGAACACCATGGCGACCACGTGCACAGGCCGCCCGAAATAGGCCATGGACTTGTCATGGGTGGAATATCCGCCCGTCGAGATCGTGGTCATGGCGTGGTTGACCGCGTCGAACAGGTCCATGCCCGCGAACATGTAGCAAACGATATTGGCCAGCGTGATCACCACATAGATCAGCACCAGCGCCCGCGAGAATTCGGCGAACTTGGCCACCGGCTTGTCGGACTGCACCGAAGATTCCATGCGGTAGAACTGCATGCCGCCAACCTGCAGGAAGGGGAACAGCAACACACCCATGGCGATGATGCCGATGCCGCCCAGCCATTGGGTGACCGAGCGCCACATCAGCAGGCCGCGCGGCATGCTGTCGAGCCCGGACAGTACGGTCGAGCCGGTCGTGGTCAGCCCCGAGACACTCTCGAACACGGCGTCCGCGAGCGAGGCATGCAGCCCCGAGAGCATGAACGGCAGCGCCGAGACGATGGTGGTGGCGACCCAGAGCACATTGACCAGCAGAAAGCCGAAACGCAGCGAGAAGGTTGCCCTGCGCCCCCGCGTGGTGACGATGACCAGGAGCGACAGCACGCCCACGAAGATCGCCGAGGCGAAGAACGCCTGCCAATCGGGATTGCCGTCATAGATGTCGATGGCCATGGGCAGGAGCATGGCGACTGCCAGGTTGAGGCAGAAGAAGCCGGTGACATAGGCAAGCGTTGCAACGAGCGAAAGAAGCACAGAAACGTCCTTTCAAGGGGACGGTACATTAAACCGGACCTGCCGGGTCCGCGACACAGCCGCTGCAGGCCTCGGAGAGATCGCGCATTTTGCGCCGCGCCGCAAGCAGTGACGTGACCGCCCTCAACAATTCCGGTAAGGTTAACCCAATGGGAAGATGGCGGCCCGTTAACGATGCTGTCATGCTTGTATGTGCCTGTTGCCTTGTGTCCGGGGGCGTCCGCCCGGCCCCTGCGGGAGTAAGCCATGGTCATCGAAAACATCATGTATTTCGCCCTGGGTTTCCTTGCCGCGGGTCTTCTGGCGCTCATGATCATGCCCTCGATATGGCACCGCGCGGTCCGGCTGACCAAGAAGCGCATCGAGGCGGCGACACCGATGACCATGGCCGAGTTCCGTGCCGACAAGGACCAGTTGCGCGCCGAATTCGCATTGTCCACCCGCCGCCTGGAACAGAATGTGGAACAGCTGCGCGCCCGTCTGGCCGAACAGCTCAGCGACATGAATTCCAAGAAATCCAACCTCTCGCATCTCAAGGTCGAGCGCGACCAGCAGCTGTCCATGGTGCGCGAACTCGAGGAACGCGAGGCCGACCTGCGCCGGCGCATTCTCGATCTGGAGAAGGAAGGCGCCGAGCTTGCCCAGCGCCTGCGGACCCGCGACCGGCAACTGGCCGACAAGGTCACCGAACTCGAGATCATACACGAGGGGCGCCGCAACACCGTTTCCACCGGGGCCAACCTCATGGGGCGCCAGCTCAGTGGAGACTACTCCCGCGACATCGAGGACCTGCTGTCCGTGCTGGCTGGCGAACGCGAGCGGGCCAACGCCTTTGAGGAACAGGTACGTCGGCTGATCGCGCAACTCGAAAGCGCCGACAGGCAAAGCAGCGCCGCCCGCGAAGCCGTCGCCACTCTCCGCGAGCAGGCGGCGACGAACGAGGATGCGGCCACCAGCAAGGGATCCGCCCTGGTCGAGGCCGAGGCGCGCATTGCCAGCGCCGAGAACCGGCTCAACCAGTTGCTCGAGGAAACCCAGGAGATCGTCGAGAACGGCGACGCGCGGACCTCGCAGCTTCTCGCCGAGAAGCTCTCGCTCGAGGAACAGCTTGAGAACCTGCGGGAGAAGGTGGTCGGCGTGGAAACGGCGGTCATCAACGACTGGGACGCCGAACGCCTGGAGCAGTCGCACATGCGCGAGCGTCTCAACGACATCGCGTCGGAAGTCAGCCGGCTGGTCTATGCCGTCGATGGTGACACGGTGGAAGCGGCCGAAGAAAGCCTGTTCGACCGCGTCCAGCGCTTCGCCGGCACCGCGCCGGTGGACGACAAGCCATCCGCTCCGGTCAATGGCGGCGCCAAGCCCGCACGGCCAGCCCGTATCGTCAGCGGCAAGCTGTCCGCCCGCATGGCCGCGCTGCGCGACATGCGCACCCGATAACCGGGCAGGCCTATTTCACTGAGGTCGAAACGTCGCGCAGGACCGCGCCGGTCTTGCCGTCGATCAGGCGCAATTGCGTAACCCCTCCCAGATCGTAGGTTACGGCGATCATCCCCTCGGAAGGAACGATGGACACCACACTCGCCCCGGCGGGCAATGCGATCTCGCCAAGGGCATATCCATCGGCCGGTGAGCCGCCATCGCGCGCCGAGCGATAGACAAGCGCAAGCGCAATGGCGATAAAGCCCACCATCAGAACGGCGATGGACAACCCGAACGAACGGCGGGCCCGGCCAATGACGGCGCGGGCTTCCGGGGTGAGTTCTTCCGGCGCATCGCCGGAATGTGGATTGGGAGCGGTCATGCAGGACGATCCGAACGAGGAAACCCAGTGGCACATGTCGGTTGAGGCCGAGGATGCCGGCAACCGTATCGACGCCGTTCTGGCCCGCAACCTCGCGGCCTTCAGCCGCAACCGGATCAAGGAATTGATCCTCGCCGGCGCGGTGTCGATCGGCGGCGCGACCATAAGCGAGCCGAAAACCCGCGTCAAACAGGGCGACGAACTCTTGCTGGTCGCACCAGAGCCCGTTCAGGCCGAACCCGAACCCCAGGATATTCCGCTCGATATCCTGTACGAGGACGAGCACCTCATCGTGATCGACAAGCCCGTCGGCATGGTTGTTCATCCCGCGCCCGGCACCCCGGACGGAACCCTGGTCAACGCCCTTCTGCACCATTGCGGCGACAGCCTCGCTGGCATTGGCGGCGTACGCCGGCCCGGAATCGTGCACCGCCTCGACAAGGACACCTCCGGCGTCATGGTTGCGGCCAAGACCGAGGCCGCGCTTAACGGGCTGGCCGCGCAATTTGCCGACCACGGGCGTTCCGGGCCGCTCGAGCGCGCCTATATCGCCTTCGTCTGGGGCGAAATGGCCACGATGCATGGCACCATCGACGAGCCCCTCGGCCGCGATCCCCGAAACCGCCTCAAGCAGGCCGTACGCCGCGATGGGCGCTTCGCCATCACCCACTATCGTGTCGAACGCCGTTTCGGCGGCGAGAACTGGGACGTCGTGCGCCTTGAATGCCGGCTCGAGACCGGCCGGACCCATCAGATCCGGGTGCATCTGGCCCATATCGGCCATCCCCTTGTCGGCGATGCGCTCTACGGTTCGGGTTATGCGACAAAGGCGAACCGCCTGCCCGAAGCGCCGCAGGAGGCGGTCCGAAATCTTGGCCGACAAGCCCTGCACGCCTCGGTCCTTGGGTTCGAGCACCCCGCGACCGGCGAACACATGCAGTTCACTGCCCCATTGCCCGAGGATCTGGAAGCCCTTGAAAATTCCCTTGACCCATACGACCGGAGCAGGGCAAACTCCGCTTCATCGTAATTTTACGATCAATGTTGCGTGATCGTAACCTCCCAAGGGGTGAAATCTCCAATTTCCGCCTTATATATGGCCGAACCTGATCGTCACGCCGCAATGGGTGGGGGTCGGGAATCCGCCCGTTGGGGGAACAGGGCGCTGCGAATGGGGCGACGGCCCGGTTTGCTCGTCCACTAAGGAGGGTGCCAATGGCCCAGTCAAACCTGCCCGTGTTGAGTTCGGAAGGCGGACTCAATCGCTATCTGCAGGAAATCCGCAAGTTTCCAATGCTCGAGCCGGACGAGGAGTTCATGCTCGCCAAGCGCTATCGCGAGCATGCCGATCCCGACGCCGCCCAGAAGCTGATCACCTCGCACCTGCGCCTGGTCGCCAAGATCGCCATGGGCTATCGCGGCTACGGCCTTCCGATCTCGGAAGTCATTTCCGAGGGGAATGTGGGGCTGATGCACGCGGTGAAGCGTTTCGAGCCCGACAAGGGCTTCCGCCTCGCCACCTATGCCATGTGGTGGATCAGGGCGGCGATCCAGGAATACGTGCTGCGCTCATGGTCTTTGGTCAAGATCGGCACGACAGCCGCCCAGAAGCGCCTGTTCTTCAACCTCAGGAAGGTCAAGAGCCAGATCGCGGCGCTTGACGACGGCAACCTGCATCCCGAGCAGATCAAGCAGATCGCCACGACCCTCGACGTCTCCGAAGAGGACGTGGTGTCGATGAACCAGCGCCTGTCCGGCGACGCTTCGCTCAATGCGCCGATGCGCGCCGACGAAGGTGCCTCGCAATGGCAGGACTGGCTGGTTGACGACACGCCCGACCAGGAAACCACGCTCGGCGACTCCGAAGAATACAGCGAGCGCATGGGTCTGCTCACCAATGCCATGGACGTGCTGAACGACCGTGAGCGGGCCATTTTCGAGGCGCGGCGGCTGCAGGAGAACCCATCGACCCTTGAGGAACTGGCCCAGGAATACGGCGTCTCGCGCGAACGCATTCGCCAGATCGAGGTTCGGGCCTTCGAGAAGGTGCAGGACGCCGTGAAAAAGGCTGCTTCGGATCAGGTACGCGAGCACGAGGACGCCTGAGCGCTGCGCGCCGGGCACTGACCTTAGGGCCCGGCTGACCCGGAAGAGCCATGATGATGACGCGCGCCGCCGCTGTGCTCTATCTCGGACTGACGCTCGTCGTCGTCTGCTTTCAGCTTGCCCTGGCAGCCGGCGCCCCCTGGGGGGAATATGCGATGGGCGGCGCCGTGCCAGGGCGCTATCCGCCCGCCCTTCGTGCGACAGCGTTCCTGCAGGGCGCGCTTCTGGCCTGGTTCGGCGCGGTGGTTTGGGCCCGCGCCGGCATGTTCCGCCTGCGTTTTGCCCCGCCCGCGGCCATCTTGCTGGTCGTCATCGTCTGTGGGTTCTCGCTTGCCGCAAACCTCGCCACGCCTTCGGCCGGCGAGCGGTTGATCTGGGCACCGGTGGCGGCCGGATTGTTCATTTCGTCGCTGGTCGTATGGGCAACGACCCGCCGCCGCTGAGGCATGCCCACTTGCACGAAAATATGTAATCTAGTGAGCGCCTTGCGATTCCAGCATGCGCCAGAGGTGATGCTGACCCAGCATAAGCAGCCAGACACCCGTGTTTCCCGGCACCGGCTCGATCGTCACGTCACCGCCCAGCGCCTTGTTTGAAACGCCAGTGCGGCCGCCAATCCCCAGTTTCAGGCCATCAAGCGGGTACTCAAGGCCGGACGAGGATGAAAACTGCACATCTTCGAGCGGAAAGACGGAAACCCGCTCCCCCTTGTCGGCCGCGAACGCGAAGCGCCCCACACATCCAATTGCAATATCTTCCTCGCCGACAACAACGACCCGCCGCGTCGCGGCGAACCGGGCGACGGCACTCAGGGCCGCCAGGGTATGGTCGAACCGCCTGCCGGTCACGCCAAGCGCGATCGTGAGCGGCGCCTCTGTGGAGTAGAGGCACTTCTCGAAATCGGTGCTGACTTGCTCGTCGATCCTGACCAGGCGCGAACGCCCTGCCCATTTGTCGACATCTCCCAGTGAATCGAGATCTCCCACGATTGCCTGGGGGATGATGCCGGCCCGCTCGCAGGACCAGGCGCCGCCATCGGCCGCGATCACCGCAACCCCGTCGGCAGCGAGCCTCGTCAGGACCTCGGGGTCGCTGTCCCCCCCGCCCACGATGGCCAGCGCGCGAGCGAACCTCAGAATCGGATGCGTGTTGGCGGGGACCTCAGCCTCTTGCACTTTGCTTGCACTCTGACTAGTTTGCGGGCGTCTCGCTGGGGTGCTCCGGTCTTCCGGAGCTGAGAGTTTACCCATTGAACCTGAACCAGGTCATGCTGGCGGAGGAAGTTCGAGATGGCAAGGTCCGGCCAGCGCCGGTCCCCCATGACGATCCCCCAAAATGCACGACCGCAACGCAATCGTTCCAGGCGCGCCCGCCCTCCTTGGCCCGTTCGCACTGGAACACAGGCAAAGGATGACCCGAAATGGCGTCATGTCTCCGCTTGGGCCTTGCGGTGTTGATCGGGCTGGCAGCGCTGCCGGCCATCGCCGACGACAAGCCCACCCTGACCGTCTACACCTACGATGCATTTGCCGCCGACTGGGGCCCGGGCCCCGGCCTCAAGTCCGGCTTTGAAGCTGTGTGCGGATGCACGCTCGACTTCGTGGCGGCCGGTTCGTCCATCGGCGCCCTGCGCCGGGTGCAACTGGAGGGCGACACCTCGAAGGCCGACATCGTGCTCGGCCTCGACAATTCGGTAGCCGCGGAGGCGCGGGCAACCGGGCTCTTCGCCCCGCACGAACAGGACCTTTCGGGATTGGACCTTCCGCTTGCCTGGACCGACGACACCTTCGTGCCGTTCGACTACGGTTATTTCGCCTTCGACTACAACAAGAAGACGGTTGCCAATCCGCCAGCTTCGTTCGAGGAACTGATCGCAAGACCCGACAGTTTCAAGATCGCCATCGAGGATCCGCGCTCGGATACGCCGGGCCTTGGCCTGGTCCTGTGGATCAAGGCGGCCTATGGCGACCGCGCGGCGGAAATCTGGAAGGGGCTCAGGCCCCATGTGCTCACGGTGGCGCGCGACTGGTCGGAGGCCTACGATCTCTTTCTCAAGGGCGAGGCCGACATGGTTCTTTCCTATACCACTTCGCCTGCCTACCATCTGATCGCGGAAAACAATCCCGATTACGCCGCCGCCGATTTCACCGAGGGGCTTTACCCCCAGATCGAGGTCGCCGGGATCCTCAAACTGTCCCCCAACAAGGAGCTGGCCCGGCGTTTCATGGCCTGGCTTGTCTCGCACGATGCGCAAAAGGTGCTGCCCACCACCAACTGGATGTATCCGGTCATCGATCTCGGCAAGGACCTGCCCGAGGGTTTCTCCGGAATGATCGAGCCGAAAAAGGTGCTGCATATCGACGAGAAGGACATCCTAGCCAACAAGAGCGCCTGGGTCGAGGAGGCCTTGTCGGCCCTTGGCCAGTAACAGGACCCACGCTCTTATTGGCTGGCGGCGAGCGCGCCTCGCCGCTGGCCTTGCGGTGGCCGGGGCCATAGCCCTGCTCATCGTTGCACTGCTTGCCGCCATGGCCATGAGCGCGGGCCGGGGTGGTTCCGGAGCGGCAACGCCGGCCATCGCGCATCTCCTGCGCATGAGCGCGATTCAGGCCGGCCTGTCCACGATCCTTTCGATTCTGGCCGGCATGGCCATCGCCTGGGCGCTGGACCGGCTTGCCTTTCCGGGTCGCGGCTTGCTCGTTGCCCTGTTCGCCGCCGCGCTTGTGCTGCCCTCGGTCGTTGTTGCAGCGGGCCTGCTGTCGGTCTGGGGCCGCAACGGGTGGATCAACCACATGCTCGAACCGCTGACCGGACTGTCGCTCGGCAGTTCCGCCTATGGTCTTGGCGGCATCCTCGCCGCCCATGTGCTGCTCAACGGCGCCTTCGCCGCGCGCGTGCTGCTGGCTCGCCTCGAGGCCCTCCCCGCCAACCGTCTCAAGCTCGGCCAGAGCCTTGGCCTGGATGCCCTCACCCGTTTTGTCGTGCTTGACTGGCCTGTCATCCGCTCAAGCCTTCCCGGCCTTGCGGCAACCATCTTCCTGCTGTGCTTCACCAGCTTCGCCATTGTCCTGGTGTTGGGCGGCGGTCCGGCCAACCAGACTTTCGAGGTTGCCATCTACAGCGCGGTTCGGCTCGACTTCGACCTGGGCGCGGCGGTCAGGCTCGCCGTGATACAACTCGTCGTCTGCAGCGCCATCATCCTGCCCGCCTCGACCCTTGCGCCCACCACGGCGCTGGCGGGCGCCACCCGCCCCACGACCTGGCGGGACGGTCCGCGCCCGCGCCTGCTGGCCTCAACAGTCATCGTGCTTGGAGGGCTTGGCTACGTCCTGCCGATCGGCGGCGTGGTCGCCGACGGCTTGCGGCCCAGTCTTGCGGCCTTGCTGACAAGCCCTCAATTTCGCTCGGCGGCCATCACCAGCCTTGCCGTCGGGGCCGGCTCTGCGCTCCTCACGCTCGCACTCGCCCTGACGCTTGCAACCGCGCGCGCCGCATCGCGCAACAGAACGCAGCGGATTGCCCTTGGCCTGCCGGCCTTCGCCTATCTCGCGGTTCCGGCGGTGGTGCTCTCGCTCGGGTTTTTCCTGGTGGTACGCGCCATGGGTCTTCCCTCAGGCACGCTTGCCCCGGTTGTGCTGATCCTCGCCAATGCGCTGATGAGCCTGCCCTTCGCCATGTCCACGCTCGCCCCGCCCATCGAGGCGATCAACAATCGCTACACAAGGCTCAGCCGCGCTCTCGGCCTCACCGCCACGCAACATTTCACCCTGGTGGAATGGCCACTGATCGGGCGCGAGACCGGGATCGTCCTTGCGCTCGGGTTCTGCTTTTCGCTGGGCGATCTCGGCGTCATATCGCTGTTCGGCACAGAACACTTCTCCACCTTGCCCTGGTTGATGCTGCGCGCGCTGGGCGCCTATCGCTCCGACGATGCCGCCGGGGTGGGCCTGGTCCTGCTGATTATCAGCCTGTCCGTCTTCCTTATGGTGCCCTACCTGTTCGATCGAGGCCGCCATGCTCGCACTTGACGCTGTCAGTTTCGCCTGGCCCGGCTGGCCGGACCGCTACGTGTTCGAACTCGTCGTCGAGGCAGGCGAGATCGTTGCCGTCACCGGACCAAGCGGATCGGGCAAGTCCACCCTGCTCGATCTGGTCGCCGGGTTCCTGCGACCGTTATCGGGCAGCGTGCGACTGGACGGCGAAAGCCTCGACGATCTGCCGCCCGAACGCCGTCCCGTCTCGATCCTGTTCCAGGGCGACAACCTCTTCGACCACCTGACGGCCGCCAGAAATGTCGCGCTCGGCCTGCCCCGCGACCTTCCACGCCAGGCCCGCGCCCGCACGATCGCTTCCGCGCTGGACGAAGTGGGGTTGTCCGGCCTCGGCGATCGCCCGTCCGCACGGCTCTCGGGTGGACAGAAACAGCGCGTGGCGCTCGCCCGTACACTCGCGCGCAACAAGCCTGTTCTCTTGCTCGATGAACCGTTTTCCGCGCTCGACCGCGATACGGCGGGGCAGATGCGCGACCTCGTTGCCCGTCTCACACGGGCCAACAGGTGGCACACGATCCTGGTCACCCATCAGCAGGATGACGTCGACGCGCTGGCTGACCGAAGGTTCGCCCTGCACCATGGCACCCTTCACGCCGGCTGACCGGCACGTCGGCCTCGCTACTGCGCCTGGGTGCCTTCGCCCCACGCCTTAAACACATCGTTGAACAGTGCCGTGGCGGCATCGTTCTTTTCAAGCGTGATGATCGCCCGCCGTCCCGTGCCATAGATCAGGGCAAGATCGATCCATTTGCGCGAAGTCAGAAGGTCGATATTGGTCTTCACATCCTCTGGCGAAGCGCTCAGGGCAAACAGGAACGAATTGCCCACCACCCTCGCCGACGCGCCGACCAGAGGCGTTCCCTGCACCAGTTCCTCGTTCTTGAGCAGCACGCCGGGAAGGCTGGCGATCGACCCGCCAACGAAACTCTCATTGACCTTGAAGTTGATCTCCATGAGATGGCTCGCCGGCAGGCTGGCATCGGCGTTCTTGCGAATGGTGAGTTCGACCACGAGGTTACGCGCGGGAATGGCCGCCTTCGCCTGAAGCGTGGGCTGACCGCGCTCATCGGTTCCCCGCGACCAGTCCACGGTTCCCGAGAAGGGTACGGCCCCCGTCGTGCCGGCCGCCTGCGCCTCGAGCAGCAGCGACTGTCCGGACGATGCGCTGGCAGCGGCGGGAGAAGCCTGCTCCGTGGTTGTCGGGGCGGAAGTGGAGAGCCTCTCCTCGCTCTTCTGGTCGTTGGCGTTTGCCGCGGCCGCCGGCGTCTGGTTGTCCGCCGTGTTCGGCGTGAGCCGTTCGGCATCCTTGCCCGCGTCGGCCGGCGGCGTCACGTTGCGCGGCGTGGAGCCGGCGGTATTGTCGTTGGCAGTACTACCCTGGGGTTCGACCTGGATGGGTGCGGCAGCGGGCGTCCCGGCCGATGTGTTGACCGGCGCCGAATTCGAGGCGGACTGCTGGGACGAAGGCGTCCCCGCCGCGCGTTCGCTGGTCTGGGTTGTGGACGATTGGCCGAACATGCCGCCAAGGTCGACATAGCCCTCGCGCCAGGCCCAGAACCCTGCACCACCGGCAGCGAGTAACAGGACGAGGAAGACAGCAAGGAAGATCGTCAGGGCGTTGATACCGCCCCTTTCGTCTTCGATCTCGCTGCTGGCAAAACGCGAGTCGGGGCCCACGAACCGATCGAATGCGGGTTCGGGCCTGCGGCGGGCGGTAGCGCCGCGCGTCGAGGCGACCGCCGGCCGCGTCACCGGCTCTATTTCGAATTCTTCCTCATAGGACGTCTCGCCGCGCGCCTCCCGGTCCAGCGCTGCGATGGCGCGGTCGATCGCTGCCTGCGGATCCGCATTGCGCCCGCGGGCCGGCTCGACGGCAACGTCGCGCACACTCGACGCCGCCTGCCCATAGGCATTGCCGAGATCGTCGGCGACGGAAATATCGTCCTGTTCGAGGTCGTATTCAGCTTCAGGTTCCGGCGCGGGGCGCGGTGGGGCCCTGCGGGCCGGCGTCGGCGCCTTGCCATTCGCGCGCGCCGGCGTGCCTTCGGTCGCCGGCCTTTGGGCCGGTTCCGCCCTTGGGGCGGGCCTGGCCGGACCGGCATGTCCGTTGGACATCGGTTTGGGGTCTGCCACCTTGGCCCCTGGCGGATTCTCCCGCGCAGCCGGACCATTGGCCGGCGAGGAATTTTGCCGGGCCTGCACGGCGGTGGCCGCGGCACCCGCAGATCGCGGGGTCACGTGCCGCGCATTGCCCCGACTGGCAGGCGCCGCTGGCGGCGGCGGCGCAACCACCGCTGTCTTGCTGCCGCGACTGCTGCCGGTCGCTGCCTGCGCCTTCGCGATGATGTCTTCTATGGTGCTCTTTCGGGCCGGAGTGCTTTTTTCGGCTGCAGCACTCCTTTGCGCGGTCGCTGCGCGCTGTGGGGTCGTTGAGCGTTGAGGGGGCGCCCGATCGCGTGCCGCGCGGGGCGGCGGCATGGGCTCAGGTTCCGGCTCGGGTTCAGGTTCCGGCTCGTATTCGGGCTCGTCTTCCGCCTCGGCCTGGTAGGCCTCTTCGAATACGTCCTCGACCGGGTCGGGTTCGTCGGCCGCAACCTCGAAATCATCTTCTTCGGCAGGGAGGTCTTCGTCTTCTTCCTCGAGCGCGGGCAGTTGGACGAAAGCGGGTTCCTGGCGTGCACGCGCAGGCGGCGGGGCCTGACGGACGGGCCGCGCCGGCTCGTCATCGAATCGTTTCAGGCCCCCGAGCAGCATCTCGGTCGCTTCCTGCTCCACCTGCCGGATGCAATCCTCGAGCTGGAGCTGGTGCTGGGTGATCTCGCGTGCGGGCAGCGGGGGATTGATCGCGCGCAACTGGCTGACCAGCGCGGCGCGAGCCTTTTCATATACATCGCGCCGGGCAGCGCCGTTGTTTTCTGGCAGAACGGCTACCGCCCTGCGTAACAATTCCCGGTAATCTGCCATAACGTGTTTGCTACTCGCTCTCCCGCGCAACGTTCTATCAAAAAATATCAGTCTTGGAACGGGTCATGCACCAAAATGGTATCCAGCCGTTCAGGACTCGTTGACAATAACGCCACCGGCGCGCCGATGAGTTCCTCGACATATCTTACGTATTTGACCGCCTGTGCAGGCAGGTCGGCCCAACTCCGGGCGCCCGCCGTTGTCTCCTGCCAGCCCTCCAGGGTCTCGTAGACCGGCTTCACCCGGGCTTGCGACCCCATCGAGGCGGGCAGGTAGTCAATGCGTTCGCCATCCAGCTCATAAGCCACGCAGACTTTGATTTCCTTAAGGCCGTCCAGAACATCGAGCTTGGTCAACGCAACGCCGTTGATGCCGGAGGTCTTCACCGTCTGGCGCACGATGACGGCGTCGAACCACCCGCATCGCCGCTTGCGGCCGGTCACGGTGCCGAACTCGCGCCCGTGTTCACCCAGGAATTGACCGACTTCGTTATCCTGTTCGGACGGAAACGGCCCCTCGCCGACACGGGTCGTATAGGCCTTGGTGATACCCAGTACGTAGTCGATTGCCCCCGGTCCCATGCCCGAGCCCGCGGCGGCCTGCCCCGCGACCGTGTTCGAGGACGTAACGAACGGATAGGTGCCATGGTCGTTGTCAAGCAATGCGCCTTGCGCGCCCTCAAACAGGATCCGCGCCCCGGTGCGCCGTTTTTCGTCCAGCAGCCGCCAGCTCTGCGTCATGTAGGGCAGGATGCTCCCGGCGATCGATGTCAGTTCCTCGTGAATGGTCGCCGGATCGATCTCGGGCAGCCCCATCCCGCGCCGCAATGCATTGTGGTGACCGAGCAGGCGTTCGATCTTGGCCATGAGCGTGTCGGGTTCGGCCAGGTCGGTTAGCCTGATGGCGCGGCGGCCCACCTTGTCCTCATATGCCGGCCCGATGCCGCGTTTTGTGGTGCCGATGCGAAGGCCTGTGGTCGAGCCTTCGCGGATTGCATCCAGTTCACGATGTACGGAAAGAATGAGCGGAGCGTTATCCGCGATTCGCAGCACGTCCGGCGTCACGTTCACGCCCTGCGCCGCGAGCTTTTCGATCTCGGCGGCGAAGTGGTGCGGATCCACGACCACGCCATTGCCTATGACACTGAGCTTGCCGCGCACCACGCCCGAGGGCAAAAGGCTCAGCTTGTAGCTCACCCCGTCGATCACCAGCGTATGCCCGGCATTGTGCCCGCCCTGGTAGCGCACGACCACATCGGCGCGCTCCGAAAGCCAGTCGACAATCTTGCCCTTGCCCTCGTCGCCCCACTGCGAGCCCACCACCACGACATTCGCCATTGATCATTTTCCCCAAACCGGAACCCGGCGCCGGCCCGCCCGGGCCGTGCCTTCGCAATTCGCGCGCGCGGCCACCGTCTTTGCGATTTGTCGCGCCGCGAATTGCTGATAAGTCCTTGAGCACAGCACGACAAGAGCCGCCATGCCAAAGACGCCCCCCGCAACTGCAATTTCAAGAGGCTTCTGGTCCGGACTGCTTGCCCGGCCATATCTCATCCTCACTCTCACGCCATTATTTTGGGGCGGAAATTGGGTCGCCGGCAAACTGGCGGTGGGACATATTGAACCAATCGTGCTGCTGACTGCACGATTCGCCGGCGCGGTGCTCGCCGTCCTGCCCTTCGCACTGCCGCATTTGCGGCGCGACTGGCCCCTGATCCGGCAAAACCTGCCGCTATTGCTGGGGCTTGGCGCGGTCGGTTTCGCCGCTTTCAATGCGCTCATGTACGAGGGCGCGCACTATACCAGCGCGCTCAACGGCGCCATCGAACAGGCCGCGATCCCGATGCTGGTGCTGATCGGCAGCTTCATCTTCTTCCGGATACGGGCCCACTGGCTGCAGCTGCTGGGCGTGCTGCTGACCATTGTCGGAGTGGCGCTCACCGCGGCCAATGGCGATTTGCCGGGTCTTCTTGCGCTCACCATCAACTCCGGCGACGCGTTGGTAATGCTCGCCTGCGTGATCTATGCGGGCTATTCCCTCGCCCTCAGATACCGGCCGGCGATCCACTGGATGTCGTTTCTGGCGGTCACGCTGGCAGGCGCGTTATTGTTCTCCCTACTCTTCCAGGCAACGATCGGCGGCGGTCTCGGACGCCTCGCGGCCCTTGGCACTACAAGCGCAGAGGGTTGGGCGATCATCGTCTATGTGGCGCTCTTCCCCTCCATCATCGCACAGCTCTTTTACGCGCGGGGCGTCGAACTGATCGGGGCCAACCGGGCGAGCCTGTTCATCAATCTCATCCCCGTCTTCGGCACGATCCTGTCCGTGCTCATCATTGGCGAGCGGATGCAGACCTACCACCTTGTCGCTGGCGCCCTTGTGGTCGCGGGGATATTCCTCGCCGAGTATTCAGTCAGGCAAGTCTCCGGGGAGCAGCGATGACGACCGATTCGGAATTGATCGACCGTATCCGCGTTCTTGAAGAGCGCTCGACTTTCCAGGAACGGGCCATCGAGGACCTGGGGTCTACGATCACCGACCAGTGGAAGGAGATCGAAAGGCTCAAGCGCGCGCTCGCCTTGTTGACCGATCAGTTGCGCGAGGTCGAGGACAGCCTCGACCAGGCCGGAATACCCGACCGGCCTCCCCCGCATTATTAGAGCTTGTTCAGGAATAGTGGGTACCGGTTTTCCGACTCGAACATGCGACCATTCAAGGGCCTGGACCATGCGCCTTGATTCCATCAAAAGGTGACATGGTCTGGCGCGGAGCGCCCGGAAGAAGCGAAAAGGGGCCAGCGGTCACCCGCCGGCCCCTTGAATCTCCCGAACCCCGTCGGGTTCAGAACTTGAGTGCCTTCGCCTGCTTGACCCCTTCGAGCGCCGCGATCTGCGAAAGCTCCTTTTCGGTCAGTTCGCTGTCGATATTGATCAGCGCGATGGCGTCGCCACCCTCGCTGATGCGCCCAAGGTTGAAATTGGCGATATTGACATTGAGCACACCAAGCAGCGTCCCGAGGCGGCCGATGAAGCCGGGCTTGTCCTCGTTGGTAATGTAGAGCATGTGCGGGGAAAGTTCCGCTTCCATGTTGATGCCCTTCACCTGGATGAAGCGCGGCTTGGCATCGGCGAACACGGTTCCCGCCACCCCGCGCTCCTGACGCTCGGTAAGCACGGTGAGGCGGATATAATTCTCGTAGGCGCCCTGCTGCTCGCGATTGACCGTCTCCACGGTGATGCCGCGCTCCTTGGCCAGAACTGGCGCGGACACCATGTTCACGTCCTGCAACAGGGGCTTGAGAACGCCCGTCAGCGCCGCGGCAGTCATCGGACGGGTGTTGAGGTCGGCCACCTCGCCCTCGTACTCGATGCGTATCCCCTTGATCGAGGTCTCGGTCAGTTGTCCCGCGAAGGAGCCCAGCATTTCCGCAAGCCTGACGAACGGGGTAAGCTTGGGCGCCTCTTCCGCCGAAATCGAGGGGAAGTTGAGGGCATTGGTGATGGCGCCCGTCATCAGGTAGGCGGACATCTGTTCGGCCACCTGCAGCGCCACGTTCTCCTGCGCCTCGGTGGTCGAGGCACCAAGGTGCGGCGTGCAGATCACGTTCGGCAGTTCGAACAGCGGGTTGTCCTTGGCCGGTTCGACCGCGAACACATCGAGCGCCGCCCCGGCAACCTTGCCCGATTCAAGCGCCGCCTTGAGCGCGACCTCGTCAACCAGCCCGCCACGCGCGCAATTGATGATGCGCACGCCGTTCTTGGCCTTGGCCAGCGCATCGGCGGAGATGATGTTGCGCGTGGCGTCGGTGAGCGGGGTGTGGAGCGTAATGAAATCGGCACGCGCCAGGAGTTCGTCGAGTTCGACCTTGTCCACACCGATGTCGAGCGCGCGCTCCGGCGAAAGGAACGGATCGAACGCAATGACCTTCATGCGAAGGCCCTGCGCCCGGTCGGCGACGATGGTGCCGATATTGCCGCAGCCGATGATGCCGAGCACCTTGTTGGTCACCTCAACGCCCATGAAGCGGTTCTTTTCCCACTTCGAGGCCTTGGTGGAGACATCGGCTTCCGGAATCTGGCGCGCCAGCGCCATCATCATGGAAATGGCATGTTCCGCGGTCGTGATCGAATTGCCGAATGGCGTGTTCATCACGATGATGCCCTTGGCGGTGGCCGCCGGGATATCGACATTGTCCACGCCGATGCCGGCGCGGCCGATGACCTTGAGATTCTTGGCGGCGGCGATGATCTTGTCGGTCACCTTGGTCGCGGAACGGATCGCCAGGCCATCATATTGCCCAATGACCTCAAGCAGCTTGTCCTTGTCCTTGCCCAGGTCAGGCAGGTAGTCCACTTCGACGCCATTGTCCTTGAAGATCTGAACGGCGGTCTTGGAAAGTTTGTCGGAAACGAGAACCTTGGGCATTCGAGCCTCCAGGGAAGTTGGAAAAAGGTGTGCGGATGCGCCCGGCAAGGGGCGAATGGCGTGAGCACCAGAACGAACCAGATGGCGTTCGCCCGGGACTTCGGCGCTATTCGCCCGAACCGGTCAGAGCGCGGACTTTTCGGTGGCAAAGGCCCAGTCGAGCCAGGGAAGCAGCGCCGCGAGATCGGATGCCTCGACGGTTGAGCCTGCCCAGATGCGAAGACCGGATGGCGCGTCGCGATAGGCGCCGATGTCGTAGGCAACGCCCGCCTTGTCGAGGCGCGACACGATGGCCTTGGCGAACGCGGCCTGCTTGTCGGCATCCAGCGCGGTCACCTTCGGGTCGGCAATGGTCAGGCAGACCGACGTATTCGAACGTTCGTCGGGCTTCCTGGCCAGGAACTCGACCCAATCTGTCTTTTCCACCCAGTCGGCCAGCACCTTGAAATTGGCGTCCGCCCGGGCCTGCATGGCCTTGAGCCCGCCGATCCGCTTGCCCCATTCCATGGCATCGATCGCATCCTCGACGCAAAGCATCGAGACGGTATTGATCGTGGCGCCCTCAAAGATGTCGGCGATCAGCTTGCCGCCCTTGGTGAGCCGGAAGATCTTGGGCAAGGGACGGGGCGGCGCATAGCTTTCCAGCCGTTCCACCGCGCGCGGCGACAGAATGAGAATGCCGTGCCCGGCTTCGCCGCCAAGCGCTTTCTGCCAGGAGAAGGTGACGACGTCGAGCTTGGCGAAGTCGAGATTCTGCGCGAAGGCCGCCGAAGTGGCGTCGCAGATCGTCAGGCCCTTGCGGTCCCCGGCGATCCAGTCGCCGTTCGGCACGCGCACACCCGATGTGGTGCCGTTCCACGTGAAGACCACGTCCCGGTCGAAATCGACCTGCGAAAGGTCAGGCAACTCGCCATAGGGCGCGGTGAGCGTACGCACGTCATCGAGCTTGAGCTGCTTGATCACGTCGGTCACCCAGCCCGAGCCGAAGCTTTCCCAGGCAAGCATGTCGACGCCGCGCGCGCCCAGCATCGACCACAGCGCCATCTCCACGGCGCCGGTGTCGGAGGCCGGGACGATGCCGACCAGATAGTCCTGCGGCACTTCGAGCAACTCGCGGGTTAGCTCGATCGCATGCTGGATGCGGGCCTTGGCCGGCTTGGCGCGATGCGAGCGCCCTACCAGCGCGCCGGAAAGCGCCTCGAGCGTCCAACCGGGACGCTTCGAGCAAGGACCAGACGAAAAATTGGGATTTGCCGGCTTCACCGCCGGCGGAGCGAGATCTGTCATGTGCTATCCTTTCAGATAGGCGCTCCTCGTTGGGGAGGAGTGTCCCGCCGCCGGAGATA
>DATCMU010000038.1:0-98117 GCA_036563245.1 Devosiaceae bacterium
CGAGCGTCACACGCTGGCCGTTCCCGCCTATGAACAGGTCATCAAGGCGTCCCACACCTTCAACCTGCTCGATGCGCGCGGGGTGATCTCGGTGACCGAGCGCCAGAGCTATATCCTGAGGATCCGCGAACTGGCCAAGGCTTGCGGCGCGGCGTGGTTGAAGACCACCGGCGGCGGCGCCGAATAGAGCGTTCTCAGGCAAAGTGGGTACCGGTTTGCCGGTTCGGGAACGCGACACTGGAAAGAGCGTTCTCAGGCAGAGTGGGTACCGGTTTGCCGGTTCGGGAACGCGACGCTGGAAAGAGCGTTCTCAGGCAAAGTGGGTACCGGTTTGCCGGTTCGAGAACGCGACGCTGGAAAGAGCGTTCTCAGGCAAAGTGGGTACCGGTTTGCCGGTTCGGGAACGTGACACCGGAAAGCGCGTTCTTCACTTTCATCGCCGGAACGACTATTTCAGTCCCCCACGGGCCAGCAGGCCAGAAATGAAAGGAGACTGAAATGAAGCGCCGCAGTCGCCCCATAACTGCGCCGCCCAATGTGGCGGCAAAATCGCTCAGGCTGTTCAAGCCGAAGGCGGTGGCCGTGAAGAAGGCCTATTCCCGCAAGATCAAACACCCAAAAGGGAGCGCATCGAAGGATACGCTCCCTTTTTTCATCTTGTCCGCAACCCACTACGATTTCACGAAGTCTTTGCCCTTCGCATTCCCCGCCAGTTGAATTCGAAACCTACCGGTGTCACTGTCTGGCTCCACATTCCAGGCTTTGAAGGGGCATCGGGCAAATGGGCATTGGCTGGATCATTCTGATCGTCATCGTCGCGGCGGTCGCCTACGCAATCTTCATCTACAACAATCTGGTCAGGAACCGGCAGCTCTCCGAGGAGGGATGGTCGGGTATCGACGTGCAGTTGAAGCGCAGGGCCGATCTGATCCCCAACATGATGGAAACGGTCAAGGGCTACATGGCCCACGAGCGCGACACCCTCCAGGCAGTCACCGCCGCCCGCACCGCGGTTCAGGCCGCTGCCAATGCCGGCCCGGCCGAGCGCGGCCAGGCCGAAGGGCTTTTGAGCGGCGCGCTGGGCCGCCTGTTCGCCGTGGCCGAAAGCTATCCTGACCTGAAGGCCAATACCACCTTCCTCGAGCTGCAATCCGCATTGCAGAATGTCGAGGACGAGATCCAGCTCGCCCGGCGCTACTACAACGGCTCGGTGCGCAACCTGAACGTCGCGGTGCAGTCCTTCCCCTCGAACATCGTGGCCAACATGTTCGGCTTTCACGAGGCTGAATATTTCGAACTGGAAAACCCCCAGGATCGGGCCGCCCCCCAGGTCAAGTTCAACTGAACGCGCAACGCTGGGCACAGGGACGGCCGGGGAGGGGCAAGATGCGATTGCACAGGGCATTGGCGCTGGCTAGCCGCCTGCGCGGGCTGATCCTTACATCGCTGATACTGGCGTTGGCATTGGTGGCGAGCGCGTCGCCGGCCATCGCCGCCGAGACCATCCGCAATTTCTCCTCGGCCACCACCCTTCTGGCCGACGGTTCGGTCGACGTTGTTGAAACCATCGACGTGACCGTGGAGAATGTGGAGATCCGCCACGGAATCTTCCGCGACATCCCCACGGTGATGGTCAATCCCGACAATTCGCGCCTGCATTCCAGCCTCGATGTGATCGAGGTGCTGCGCGATGGCCGGCCCGAGCCGTTCCACACCCAGTCGATCACCAATGGGCTGCGCATCTATGCCGGCGATGCGGACACGTTCGTCAGCCGCGGCCTGCACCGCTATGTCATCCACTACACCATGACGCGCATGGCGCGCCGGTTCGCCGATCACGACGAACTCTACTGGAATGCGACCGGCAATTTCTGGAATTTCCCGATCGAGAATGCCGTGGCCAGCATCACCCTGCCTTCAGGCGCGGTGATCTCCGAGCTCGACGTCTATACGGGCTATTTGGGCGACAAGGGCAAGGACGCCACGATCACCCGGACGTCCGACAATACCGCGCTGTTCCGCTCCACCCGCACACTCCGGCCCGGAGAAGGCATGACGGTCGCCGCCCTGTTCCAGAAGGGGATACTGGCCGAGCCGGACGCCGGCCAGAGGGCCATCTACTATCTCTCCGACCATCGCGACGCGATCCTGCCCGCCGCGGCGGTGTTCCTCGTGCTTCTCTATTATTTCTTTGCCTGGGATGCGGTTGGGCGCGACCCGCGCAAGGGCACCATCATTCCCCTGTTCCATCCCCCCAAGGGCTTCTCGCCGGCACTGGTGCATTTCGTGCATCGCATGGGCTGGAGCAAGAATGGCTGGACCGCGTTCACGGCGGGCCTGGTCGATCTGGGGGTGAAAGGGCTCATCGTCATCGACAAGGATACGGGCGAGACACGCATTTCGAGCACCGGCAAGACGGCCGACGACCTGCCGCCCGAGGAGGCTTCGCTGTTCCGCTATCTCGACAGCCGCCAGAGCCTGACCATCGACAAGACCACTGGGCCGGGGCTCAATACCAAGCGTTCCGAATTCATTTCCGGCGTCGCCAGCGCCAGCAAGCAGCGGTACTTCAAGAACAATTTCGGGCATACCGCGATCGGCTTCGCCATAGCCATCGTCTGCCTGTTCGTGCTGGTGATATCGGGCGTGCTCGAACCGGTCTGGCTGATTGCGGCGATCGGTATCGGCGTCGCCTTTGGCATCCTGACTTCGGTGATACGCCAGTTCATGACCGCAACCGGCATCGCGCGCTACATCGCCTTTGGCATTCTGGGTCTGATGGGCACCAATATTGCCGGCGGCGCCATTACCGCGCTGTCCGAATTCACCATCAACACTGCCGCCATCGCCGCCATTTCGATCATCGTCATTTCCATGGTCTTCGCGGCCCTGATGCGCGCCGCAACGGTGGAGGGGCGGCAGGTCATGGACGAGATCGACGGGTTCAGGATGTATCTCGAGACCGCGGAGAAGGAGCGGCTCAACATGCCGGGCGAGCCGCAGCTCACCACGTCGCGATTCGAGCAGATCCTGCCCTTTGCCATCGCACTGGGCGTGGAAAAGCCCTGGTCGAAATATTTCGAAAGCCAACTGGCCCGCAACGCTGTCGCCGATGCGCGCGGCGGAAGCTACAACCCCATGTGGTACCGTGGCGCGGACTTCAGTTCGTCCGATATTTCGCGTTCGGTATCGAGCGTGGCAAGCGGTGTCAGCGCGGCCATGATCGCTGCGCAGCCAGCATCGTCGTCATCGTCGGGCGGAGGCGGCGGCGGCGGATCGGGCGGCGGCGGAGGTGGCGGCGGCGGCGGCGGCTGGTGACGTGCGCTGCCCAGCGTGAGCTTCAGGCGCCCAGTTCACGGCCGGAAAAGCGATAGGCCTTGCCGAACCCGGCATTGAAGCTGACCCGCTCCACGTCGAACAGCACCAGGCTGAAATCTGGCAGATCCACATAGATCGCGGCGCGCCTGTGCGCTTCGAGGTAGCGCGTGCGCGCCTGGGCAACAAGCGCATCGCCCCGGGCGACAAAGCGGGCGTGGCACGAAAGGGTCAGCCGGGGCTGGGCGAGGGGGTCGCCCTTGCCGATATGCCCGATCAAAAGCGAACAGCGCGGATCCGCCTCAAGGGCCGCCGTGTGCGCGGCCAGTGCCGAAATGAAAGTAAAGGGCGTGCCGTCCGCCAAACTCGCCAGTCCGACGCGGCTGGCGAGAGGATGCCCGCTGTCCGGCTCGATCGCGGCGAGCGCGGCATGGGTGGCGGAAGCGATCAACTCTCGCGCCTCTGCGAGAGCTGACGTAGTGGTTTGCCTGATGATCCCGGGCTTTTCGCTCATGTGCACAAGGCTCGCCCTCTCAACGCATTCGGCATCTGTCAGGGTCGCGGCGCGTCAAGCCAATGGACAATTGGCCCGCCCCTTGTTAGGCAACCTCGCTCACGTCCCGCCCGCCAGCCGGTTGTTAACATGCCCGAACTGCTGATTGAACTATTCTCCGAGGAAATTCCGGCCCGCTTCCAGCGCCGAGCCGCAGAGGACCTGAAGAAGGCCGTAACCGGTGCGCTGGTCGAGAATGGCCTGTTCTATGAGGGCGCCGCCGCCTTTGCCACGCCGCGCAGGCTGGTGCTCACCGTTTCGGGCATACCGCCCCATTCCCCCGACCAGCGCGAAGAACGCAAGGGTCCGCGTGTGGGGGCGCCCGAGCAGGCAATAACCGGGTTCCTGAAAGGCGCCGGCCTCGACAGCATCGACGAATTGCGTGTCGAGACCGACCCGAAAAAGGGCGACTACTACGTCGCCGTGATCGAAAGGCAGGGCGCTCCGGCGACACAAATCCTCGGTCAGGCCCTGCCGGGCATCGTCACCGATTTCCCGTGGGCCAAGTCCATGCGCTGGGGCGATGGCAGCCTGAATTGGGTACGCCCGCTCAGGGCCGTCACCGCCACATTCGGCACCGAGAACGACGAGCCGGAGGTCATCCCCTTCCAGATCGACGGCATCGCATCCGGCCAGACGACCTACGGCCATCGCTTCCTTGGCCCCGACCCGATCCGGGTGAAGCGCTATTCGGACTATGTGGCATCGCTTGAACGGGCCAAGGTCATCATCGACCTCGACCGGCGCAAGGATGTCATCAGGGCCGACGCCGATCATCTCGCCTTTGCCCAGAACCTCAGCGTGATCGCTGACGATGGTCTGCTTGAGGAGGTGGCCGGGTTGGTCGAATGGCCAGTCGTGATGATGGGCACGTTCGACCCCGCCTATCTCGCGCTGCCCGAGGAAGTCATCATCGCCACGATCCGCGCCAACCAGAAGTGCTTCTGCCTGCGCGGTCCTGATGGCAAGCTGGCCAACAAGTTCATCCTCGTCGCCAATACGCTGGCCACGGACGATGGCAAGACCATCGTCGCGGGTAATGAGCGGGTGATCCGCGCCCGGCTGTCCGATGCCAGGTTCTTCTATGAGACCGATCTCAAGACCCCGCTGGCCGACGGGCTGCCCAAACTCGTCGACATGGTGTTCCACCAGAAGCTGGGTACCCAGGCCGAGCGCGTCGAACGCATCGTCGACCTCGCCGGGCGCATCGCGCCGCAGGTGGGCGCCGATGCCGATGACGCGCGCCGCGCCGCCCGGCTCGCCAAGGCCGATCTGGTGACCGGCATGGTGGGCGAATTCCCTGAGCTTCAGGGCCTAATGGGCCGCTACTATGCCCTGGCGCAAGGCGAGAAACCTGAAGTCGCCAACGCCATGGAAATGCACTACAAGCCGCTCGGGCCCTCGGACGCGGTGCCCAGCGAACCCGTGGCCATCGCCGTGGCGCTGGCCGACAAGCTGGACATGCTCACCGGCTTCTGGGCCATCGATGAAAAGCCCACCGGCTCGCGCGATCCCTTCGCGCTGCGTCGCGCCGCGCTTGGGGTGATACGCATCATCGTCGAGAACGCGATCACCTATCCGCTCCCGTATGACTTGAGCCTGTTGGCCTTCTTCCATGACCGGCTCAAGGTCTCGCTGCGCGACCAGGGCGCCCGCCACGATCTCGTGGACGCGGTTATCAAGTCGGACAGCGCCGATGTGCTGCGCATCGTCCAGAAGGTAGAGGCGCTGAAGGGCTTCATCGAAAGCGAAGATGGGGCGAACCTTCTCACCGGCTATCGCCGTGCGGTCAACATCGTGGTTGCCGAGGAAAAGAAGGATGGGCGCGCCTTCAACGGGGAGGTGGATCTCGCTGCGTTGCGCATGGCCGAGGAAATCGCCCTTGCCGAGGCGGTGGAAGTGGCGCATGTGGCGGTGACGGCCGCGGTCGGCCAGGATGATTTCGCCGCCGCGCTCACAGCGCTTGCCGGTCTGCGCGCGCCGGTCGATGCGTTCTTCGACAAGGTGCTGGTCAACGATCCGGACGCGAATGTGCGCGTAAACCGGTTGCACCTGCTCGCCCATCTGCGCGACACCATGCACCTGGTCGCCGACTTCTCCAAGGTCTCGGGCTAACGCGCCACAGAGGCGATTGCGCTGGGCTTCCCTCCCCCTTGTGGGGCTTCGCGCCGTCCCGCAGGGCCAATCGTGCCGGTGGCACGATTTGAGGGACTTGGAAGCGCCTCGGCAGAGCCGAGTGAAAGGCTCCAGTGGAGCCTTTCAAGCGCACCAAGGCCATGAGGCCTATGCTCGAATGGCGACAGTGGCCCGGCGAAGCCGGGTGGGGTGGGGGAAAAGTCAGCCCTGCGCTGCCGCCTCGATTGCCCGCAACCTTTGCAGCAACCCGGCCAGTTCATCGACAGGCACCATGTTCGGCCCGTCGCTCGGCGCGTTGTCGGGATCCTCATGGGTCTCGATGAACAACGCGGCGCACCCCACCGCGACCGCCGCGCGCGCCAGAACCGGCACGAATTCGCGCTGGCCGCCGCTCGTCGTGCCCCGGCCTCCGGGCTGTTGCACCGAGTGGGTTGCGTCGAACACCACCGGATAGCCTGTTTCCGCCATGATCGGCAGGCTGCGGAAATCCGAGACCAGCGTGTTGTAGCCAAAGCTGGTGCCGCGTTCGCACAAAAGGATGCGCCGGTTGCCTGTCGATTCGATCTTGGCGGCGACATTGGCCATGTCCCAGGGCGCAAGAAACTGGCCCTTCTTCACGTTGATTGCCGCGCCGGTCTCGCCCGCCGCCAACAGCAGGTCGGTCTGGCGGCAGAGGAAGGCCGGAATCTGGAGGACGTCGACCACCTGCGCCGCCTCGGCGCACTGGGCGGGTTCATGCACGTCGGTAAGCACCGGGCACCCGAATCTCGACTTCACCTCCGCAAGGATTTCCAGGCCCTTTTGCATGCCGATGCCGCGCTCGGTGCCGATCGACGAGCGGTTGGCCTTGTCATAGCTCGACTTGTAGATGAACCGCACTCCGGCCGTCTCTGAGGCTGCGGCGATCCGCTCCGCCATCATCAGCGCGTGGTCGAGGGATTCGATCTGGCATGGACCTGCGATCAGCGCGAAAGGTTCGCCATTGGCAATGGCGATATCGCCGATCGTGACGGTGCGGGGTTCGGTCATGGAGCGTCCGTGCATTGGGTGCGGGGCAGGCGGAGGGTCATTCGATGGTCACGCCGGCGCGGATGCAGTCGTGCATCTGCAAGAGGCCCACGACCTGGCGCTGTTCGTCGACAACGACGAGGCAGGTGATCTTTCGCTCGCTCATCAGCCGCGCCGCGCCTTCGACGGAACTGTCCGGATCGATGGTGACGGGGGAGGGGCTGGCGATATCCGCCGCTCTCGAGTGCCAGAGGATTTCAATGTGCCGGCGCATGTCGCCATCCGTGATGATGCCGAAAGCGGATGTCGCGGGGTCGAGCACGATGGCGACACCGAAACCCTTGTTGGAAATGGTCAGGATGGCGTCGCGCATGGCGGTGTCGGGCCCGATGATCGGCAGGGCATCTCCGGTATGCATGAGGTCGCGCACCCTTTGCAGCCGAGCGCCGAGCCTGCCGCCGGGGTGATAGCGGCGGAAATCCGCCGGCGTTGCCCTCTTGGCGGTCATGGCGGCCATGGCCAGCGCATCGCCATAGGCGGCCATCGCGGTGGTCGATGTGGTGGGTGCCAGCCCGTTCGGGCAGGCTTCCTGCATGGAAGGCATGACGATGGCGACCCTGGCGGCGCGTGCCAGGGTGCTGGCGGCGTTCCCCGTCAGCGCGATGATGGGGATGCCGTGGTCGACGCCGTAACCCACGATATCGGCCAGCTCGGACGTCTCGCCCGAGTTGGAAAGGGCCAGAATCACATCGCCGGGCCCGATCATGCCAAGGTCGCCATGGCTGGCTTCGGCAGCGTGTACGAACTGGGCAGGCGTGCCAGTGGACGCAAGGGTTGCTGCGATCTTGCGGGCGATATGCCCGGACTTGCCGATACCGGTCACGCACACCCGGCCCTTCGCGGCAAGGATCAGTTCGACGGCATCGAGAAAGCTCTCGTCCAGCGCCTCGCCGGCGCGCGTCAGCGCCTCAGCCTCGATCTGGAAGGTACGGCGCCCAACCGCGAGCATCGTTTCGCGCGTGACCGGCTGGCCGGAGGTATCCTTGGGTGCGGGCTTGAGACTCACGTCGGTTCCGTTCCGTAGCTCTTGGCTGTCCGCAGACTAGCGCGCGCGCTTGTAGGGTGCCATGCCTTCATTCGCCAGCTGGTCGGCGCGCTCGTTCATCTCGTCGCCCGCATGGCCCTTCACCCAGTTCCACTGGATGTCGTGCCGCTGCACGGCCTCATCGAGCGCCTGCCAGAGCTCGGCGTTCTTGACCGGCTTTTTCTGCGCCGTCTTCCAGCCATTGCGCTTCCAGCCGTGGATCCAGCCAGTCAGGCCGTCCTTGACATACTTGCTGTCGGTATGGAGTTCCACCCTGCAGGCGCGCTTGAGCGAATTGAGCGCCTCGATGGCGGCTGTCAGCTCCATGCGGTTGTTGGTCGTCTCCGCCGCGCCGCCCTTGAGTTCCTTGACATGCCCGTTGTACTGCAGCACGGCCCCCCAGCCGCCAGGACCGGGATTGCCCGAACACGCGCCATCGGTATGGATGATGACACTGTCGCTCATCAGGCGGAAATGACCCTGAGTTCGCGCGGCAGGTTGAAAGCGATGTTTTCTTCCGCCGTCACCCGGCTCGTGACCGAGATCGCATAGCGCTCCCCGAACGCCTCTATGATCTCGTCCACCAGGGTCTCGGGAGCCGAGGCGCCAGCCGTGATCCCCAGCCGCGCGATCCCCTCGAATTGTGCCCAGTCGATCGAGGCGGCACGTTGCACCAGCACCGCGCGCCTGCAGCCGTTGCGTTCCGCGACCTCGACCAGCCGCATCGAATTGGATGAGTTCGGCGCCCCGACCACGATCATCGCGTCGACTTCCGGTGCTACCCGTTTCACCGCTTCCTGACGGTTGGTGGTTGCGTAGCAGATATCTTCCTTGTGCGGCCCCACGATCCTGGGGAAACGCCGGCGAAGCACGGCAACGATCTCGGACGTGTCGTCCACCGAAAGCGTCGTCTGGGTAACGAAGGCCAGCTTTTCCGCATCGCGTGGAACGAAAGATTCCGCATCGGAGACCGTCTCGACCAGGCTAATCGCGCCCTTGGGCAACTGGCCCATGGTTCCCACGACTTCGGGGTGGCCGCGATGGCCGATCAGCACCATTTCGAGACCGGCGTCGTGATGTCGCTGGGCTTCCACATGGACCTTGGAAACCAGCGGACAGGTCGCATCGAGGAAGAACATCTTCCGCGCCGAAGCGGCGGCAGGGACCGATTTGGGCACACCATGGGCCGAAAAGATCACGGGCGCATCGGTCTCGGGGATCTCGTCAAGTTCCTCGACGAAGATCGCGCCTTTCGCCCTGAGGCTGTCCACCACGTACTTGTTGTGCACGATCTCGTGCCGCACATAGACCGGCGCCCCGTATTTCTCCAGCGCCAGTTCCACGATCTGGATGGCGCGGTCGACGCCGGCGCAGAAGCCGCGCGGGGCACACAGGACGATTTCAAGCGGGGGACGGTTTTCCATGATGGATCAGATGCTTTCTGCGTCAATTGGAGTCAAGTCTTGTTGCGGCACACCTGTGCCATGGGCAATATGATTCGGTAATCTGACCTGAGGACGCCCGGTTGACCCCTGCCCAGCAAATGTTCGCTGTTGCACCCGCGCAAGGCGAGGCGCGGCTGACTGCTGCCCAGGTGCGGCTACTGGTGGGCAAGGCGCTCTGGATCCACCTGGTGGCCGAGGCGAATCTTCCAGTCGTCCCCACGATCTGCCTGACCCGGACGGCATGGGAGGCGCTCCAGGCGGAGCGCAGCGGTTCCCAGAACAGACTGCGCGCCCATTGGGTGTCAACGCTGTTCAAGCTCGTGGGCAAGGGCGAGGATCCCCCGCCGCTGGTGGTGCGCACGTCCGCCGAGCGGCATAGCGCGGGGCTTTTGCGCGCCCGCACAGGCATCGCCGCACCTACCAACGACCTGGAATCGGTCGATACCGCCCGTCCGCTCGCCAGGGCGATCAAGGCGGCTTTCGACAGCTATGGCGAGACCGAACCGGTCTGGGCCGATGCCAGCGAGCAGGCCCGTCGTGGCCGCCAGATCGTCATTGTCCAGGCAATGGCGGGTGGCGAACTCGAGCAGTTCATGAGCCGCAACACCGCCACCGGCGCCTTCGGCCCGTCTCCGGTGCACGGTGCGTCCCTGCCGGACCTGCCCAAGGATTGCGCGCAGATCGCCAGGGCGCTCGATGCCGAAATCGGCCAGCACATGGCGTGCCTTGTGGCGATCCACGGTGCGCGCGCCCTGTTCGTTTCGGCGCGGCCGGTGCAGGTGAGCGCGGCGGCCGAACTCGAGGCTGCCGTCGAGCGCGTGGAAAGTGGTGTCTGGACGCCCCGCCAGGCCGTCGGGCACATCAATCCTGCGCGTTTGCCGCAATTGCTGCACCCGCGGCTGTCGAATTCGACCGAGCGCACACCGATTGCAACCGGGCTTGGCGTCTCTCCCGGCGCGGCGAGCGGCGAGGTGGTGTTCAGCGGCGAGGATGCGGCGCGCTCGAAGGCGCGCGGCCGGCACTGCATTCTGGTGGCGGTGGAAACCGGGCCAACCGATATCGAGGGCATGAAGGCGGCGACGGGTATCCTCACCGCGCGCGGCGGCATGACCAGCCACGCGGCAGTCGTGGCGCGCATCACGGGCAAGCCCTGCGTCGCCGGGGTGCGCAATCTGGCGATCAATCTGGAGGACATGACCTGCTCGATCGGCGAGCGGCAACTTCATGCCGGCGACAAGATCACCATAGACGGCACCGACGGCAACATCTTCGATGGCGCATTGCCGCTTTCGCGCCCGCATATCGGGGGGGCGATCGGCAAGCTGCTCGACTGGGCCGACGGCAGCCGTACGATTGCCGTGCGCACCAATGTCGAAACGGTCGAGGCGGCGACCACGGCCCTCAATTTCGGGGCCGAAGGCATTGGCCTTGCCCGTTCCGAGCACATGTTCTTTTCCGCCTCGCGCATGTTGGCGCTGCGGCGGCTGATCCTTTCGGAGAGCGAAAGTGACCGGGCGCGGGCTCTCAAGGGGCTGGTGGATTACCAGACGGGCGATTACGCCGAGCTGTTCGCCACCATGCGCGGCAAGCCCGTAAACGTGCGCCTGTTCGATCCGCCCCTGCACGAATTCCTGCCGCGCAGCGACGAGGATATCGCGGAGACCGCCGCGGCGCTCGGCTTCACCGACAGGGCGCTGCGCATGCGCCTCGACCGGCTGGCCGAGGTCAATCCCATGCTGGGCCACCGCGGCTGCCGGCTGGCCATCACCTATCCCGAAGTCCTCGACATGCAGATGCATGCCCTGATCGCGGGCGCCCGCGCCGCCGCCGAGCGCCAGTCCGAACCGCTCAGGCTTGAGGTGATGGTGCCCTTCGTCTCCTCGGCGCGCGAGGTGTCCTGGATCCGGGCCAAGGTCATGGCCATCGCCGAACAGGCGGGCCTGCTTGCCGACAGCCGTATTGTCCTGTCCTTTGGCACCATGATCGAACTGCCGCGCGCCGCCCTGCGCGCCGGCGATATCGCCCAGTCTGTCGATTTCTTCTCCTTCGGCACGAACGACCTGACCCAGACCACCTATGGCATTTCACGCGACGATGCGCCTGCATTCCTTGCCGCCTACCAGCGCAAGGGCCTTTATGACTTCGATCCGTTCGTGACCATCGACCAGCGCGGTGTGGGCGAACTGATCCGCATCGCCATCGAACGCGGCAAGGCCAAGAACCCCAATCTCAAGATCGGGATTTGCGGCGAACACGCGGGCGAGCCGGAATCCCTGAAGTTCTTCGCCGGTCTCGATATCGACTATGTGAGCTGTTCGCCCTATCGGGTGCCCGTCGCGCGGCTGGCGCTGGCCCAGTTCCAGGCCTGAGCGGGCGATCGCCCCTCGGCTTTGCGTGGCGCGGAAGCCACATCCCATTCTTGCCGGATTCTGGCCCCGCAATCACCCTTGTTCCTCCCTTGGGGTGTCTCATTGCCCCTCTTTACCTGACGTCAACGTTAATCACTCATCATCGCCTGTACCGGCAGGGCAACAGGGCCGGCGCATGTGTAATGAGTAGCGAAAAGCGTAGGCATGGCGTTCAGAGGTTTGCCAGCGCGCGTCAAACTGGCGTGCAGGGCGAGTAATGCGTTGAAGGCTCTGGGCGTCGCCGTGATGGCGCTGTCGAGCTATGCCTCGCTCACGAGCGGCGCGATCGGCCCGGCCTACGGTACGGTTCCCACCCCCGAAATGATGTCCGACCAGCCAACGCTCACCCGCGTCGACGGGCGGCTGGTGATCACGGGTTCGGTCAGTCATCTGTTCGAAAGCGGCGTGTTCGCCGGTCCCAACCAGGCGACCAAGACCGACCGCCGGCGCCCCGAAATCCGGACGGCTTCGCTGTCGCAGGGTTTCGAGCAGATGTGGACGCAATTCGCCAGAGTAAATCTTGAGCCGCCCATGTCGCCCGCGCCAGCGTCGCTGATTGCCGCGCTTGTCGAGCCCGAAAAGCCCGCGAACGATGAGCCGCGCATCTCGGTTGCGTCCATCGATCCTGCCAACGCCGGGGTTGCAGCGCTGGGTGCCATCGACGGCGTCGCCCCCGCATCGGGCGTCAACCCCGACGCGCCCGCGCCGGTAAGTGCCCCGCAGCAACTGGCCTATGCCCGCGACAACCTCCCGGTCTCAAAGGCGGTACCGCCCCATGAGAAGATCGCCAAGAAAGAGCTCTGGTGCCTGGCGACCGCGATCTATTTCGAGGCGCGAGGCGAATCCTATCGCGGCCAGGTCGCGGTGGCGCAGGTGGTCATGAACCGCGTCAAGATGAGCCTTTATCCCTCGACCATTTGCGGCGTCGTCTTCCAGAACCAGAACAAGCGGAATGCCTGCCAGTTCTCCTTTGCCTGTGATGGGATTCCCGAGACGGTGACCGAACCCAAGGCCTGGGCGCAGGCCGAGGAAATCGCGCAGAAGGTTGTCGATGGGAAGCTCTACCTGCCTGAAGTGGGCAAGGCGAGCCACTACCACGCCAGCTACGTCTATCCCGACTGGGCGCCGCGCCTGAAGCGTGTCACCAAGATCGGGATGCACATCTTCTACAAGTTCAGAGGCACATGAACGAGTTCGTCAGCGCAACGCAGGCGCGCGAATGGTTCCAGATGATCGAGCCGCCGCCGTTGAGGGGCGTGATGCTGGTGAACGAGGGTGTGCCGTCGAGCGGCACCGCGACCCAGGTCGAGCGGCCGTTCCAGTACGCCATCGCGACCGGCGCCTGACCGTCGGTGTTTGGCGGCAATTGCGTAACCTTCACGCCCGGGTAGAGTATGTGCGGGTTGAGCATGGCTTCGCTCGAATAGACGCCTGTCGAGGTGGTCACCACGTTCACATAGGTCACCACGCCGCGCGAAATCTTCTTCACGCTCACCTGTGAGACCGGTTCGGTCGATACCCAGGGCTGATAGTCGATCCGGTAGTCGCGGCCCTCGAACTTGACGAGCTTGGATGGGTCGACCGGCGGCACCGCTTCGTCCGCCCTTGCACTGCTCACGACCAGCCCGCCCAGGGCATTCAACCCCGAACCCACCGCGCCCAGCATCCGGGTGAGATCGTGGCGCAGCGCCGTGGGCGAAAGTCCCGCGTCCGATAGCGCCGCGAAGGCGGCGCCATTGGTCATGCCGTTCGCACCGAACAGGGCGAGGGCGCAAAATCCAACGGTGGCTACGGTCTCGAATTTCACTTTCAGGGTCCCGCCATACCTTCTGGTAGCGTTTACCCTTTATCAACCATGACGAGCGGGCCGGTCAAAGCCGACGTTAAGTAAAGGTTAACGACAATGTAGGCTGTGGATCAGCGCGACAGGGTCTCGAAAAGCCCGATGAACCGCTCATAGGCCTCATGAGTCGGCCAGGGACGGATCAGGCGCTCGAAGCCGTCGATGTCAAAGCTGGCGGTGCCCGGCGCACCGAAGAGCCGTCTGGCTTCCTCCGGTTCGAACCCGGCAAGGTTCACTGCTTCGAAATAGGCGGCCTCCTTGTCGGCCTTCTTGATGGCGCGCGCCAGGGCTTCGGGGGTGGCGGCGGGCAGCGCGAAGCGCAGGTGGATGGTTGAAAGAAGCCGATCCTCGACCTCCTTGTAACGCCCGCCCATTGCCGCCTTGAACGGGGAGATGATGTCGCCCATCACATATTCGGGCGCGTCATGCAGCAGGGCGTATAACCGTCCGGTCGTGTCCAGGGCCGGGTTGTGGGCCAGGGCAATCTCGGTCACCAGCACGGAATGCTGGGCCACCGAGAACGGATAGTCGCCGTCGGTCTGGCCGTTCCAGCGCGCAACGCGCGCCAGCCCGTGCGCGATATCCTCCAGCTCGATATCGAGCGGGGAGGGGTCCAGCAGGTCGAGGCGCCGGCCTGAAAGCATGCGCTGCCAGGCGCGGTTCTGAGTGCGTGCCATCTTTGCCCTGTCAATGATGACCGGCGGCCTGGTCGGCTTGTTCGGTCGTCTCCGATTCCCCGAAATGGTAGGTGGCCCAATCGGGCAGGGCAAGCGTCACTGGTTTGCCGTCGATCGTGCAGGCGGCGGGGTCAGAAATCCTGTCCAGCCGAAGGATGCCGACGGCGCGGCCTCCTGCAATCGTCCCAATCGTACCCGCGGTCCGGCTCGCGCAGACCACTTCGGCTCCCTTGGCCGCATCGTCAGGCAGGCCGGAAACGATGACGGGGCGACGGCGGGCCGTGCCGCGATGCTGCATGCGGCTCACCACTTCCTGTCCCACATAGCAGCCCTTGTTGAAATCGACTCCTCCCAGCAGATCCATGCCGATATCGTGCGGGAAGGTGCTGTCAGGGGAAAAATCCGGACCCATCTGCGCGATGCCGGCGGCGACCCTGGCCGTTTCCGCCATGTCGCCGGCAACCCACGAACTCGCGTGCGCCTTGTCGGCGATCACCCGCTTGCCAAGGTTCGGCGCCCGCGCGTCGTCGTGGAGCACGCCCTCGGTTGTCCCCGCCGTCCAACCCACGGCGTGGGTGTGGCGCAAGTCCTCGATTTCGGCCTTCGCGCGCAACTTGTAGAGGCGCATCCGCCTGAAGAAATCGTCGGCGACATCGGCGCCGACGTCGAGCCAGAACGCGTCTTCGGCCCAACCGATCAGCCCCTCTGCAAGGATCTTTCCCTGCGGCGACAGCAATGCCCACCAGCGCGCCGGACCAGCTTCCGCCGCCACCGGCGCGGTCAGCACGTCATGCAGCAATTTGGCGGCGTCAGCGCCCGAAACGCGGATGGCGACCCGGTCCGGTCGGTTCACTACACTCATTCCTCATACTCCTGGCTTGCAGGCGGCCGTCCGGTTCCGTTAAACCGGCCGCCAGCAACACCAACATAGGTGCTTCGGCGACATGGCCCAATACGACGTCATCTTCAAGAACGCTACGATCGTCAACCACGATGGCATCGGGACCGGTGACGTCGCCGTGCGCGATGGCCGCATCGCAGACCTGGGGACGCTCGACGCGACCGCCGCCGCCGAAGTGGTCGATTGCACTGGCCTTCATGTGCTGCCGGGCGTGATCGACACCCAGGTGCATTTCCGCGAGCCGGGCGGTGAACACAAGGAAGATCTCGAATCGGGGTCGCTTTCAGCGGTGATGGGCGGGGTGACCGGCGTCTTCGAGATGCCCAACACCAATCCGCTCACCGTCACCGAGGAAGCCTTTGCCGACAAGATCGCGCGCGCCACTGGCCGCATGCACTGCGATTTTGCCTTCTACGTCGGGGGAACGCGGGAAAACGTCGCCGAATTGCCGCGCCTTGAACTGCTGCCCGGTTGCGCGGGGGTGAAGGTGTTCATGGGGTCCTCGACAGGATCGCTGCTGGTCGAGGACGACGCGGGGGTCGAGGCGATCCTGTCGGTCATCCGCCGCCGCGCCGCATTCCATTCGGAGGACGAATACCGCCTCGAGGAGCGAAAGGCGTTGCGTATTGCCGGCGATCCGCGCTCTCACCCGGTCTGGCGGGATACCGAGGCGGCGATGCAATCGACCCGTCGGCTTGTCGGGCTGGCCCGCAAGACCGGCAAGCGCATCCATGTGCTGCATATCTCGACCGCCGAGGAAATGGTGTTCCTTGCCGGCCACAAGGACGTGGCGAGCGTCGAGGTCACCCCGCACCACCTCACCCTGGATGAAACTGCCTATGAGCGCCTTGGCACCTACGCGCAGATGAACCCGCCGGTGCGTGACAAGGCGCACCGCGACGGGATCTGGGCGGGCGTCGCCAATGGCGTTGCGGACGTTCTGGGTTCCGACCACGCCCCGCACACCCGGGAGGAAAAGGACCGGCCCTATCCCAGTTCGCCGTCCGGCATGACAGGGGTGCAGACACTCGTGCCGATCATGCTCGATCATGTGAACGCGGGCCGGATGAGCCTTGAGCGTTTCGTCGACATGACCAGCCACGGCCCGAACCGGCTGTTCGGAATCGCTGCAAAGGGCCGGATCGCGGTGGGCTACGACGCAGACCTGACCATTGTCGATCTGAAGCGCCGCCAGACCATCACCAACCAGTGGGTTGCCTCGCGCGCCGGCTGGACGCCCTATGACGGGGTTGCGGTGACCGGCTGGCCGGTGGGCACCATCGTGCGCGGCCGGAAGGTGATGTGGGAAGGTGAATTGGTGACGCCGTCGACCGGTCGTCCGATCCGCTTCATGGAAGCCCTGCCACGGTCGTGACCGGGCCTATTCCCCGGCCGAGAAGTAGAGCCAGTTGCCCCGGGCGTCGATGCCGAGCCGGTAGAAGAACCAGCCGCCATATTGCAACATGTCCTGGTAGTCCTGGTAGCTGATGATCCGATAAAGGTCGATCAGTTCCTCGGGCGTCAGCGTGTTCAGGTCCTTCGCCACCAGATAGGGCCAGACATATATGGCGTCGGGCTTGCCCTCGTCGTAAACGGCGTAGGGCGCTTCAAGTATCTCGAGCATGATTGCCATGGGCTCGCGCCCCGCGCCGTCATTCGAGCTTTCCTTGAGGTAGGCAACCGGGTCCGGCACGACATCGTAACCGAGTTGGGGCTGCGCGGGCTGGCTGGCGAAGATGGGCCCGAGCTTCTCGGCATCTCCGGTGCGCGCGGCCTTCATCAGGGCGTCGCGCAGCGCCGCGACGGGTGCCGGCAGGCTCGACGTTTCGCGATGAACGGTTACCGGCCCGGCCGGCGCATCGAAAACCGGCGGCGCTGCGCCCTGTTCGTCCCCCTCGCCGAGATAGGGGGGGACCGAATTCAGGTCGAACGGCTGCGCCTCGGGCAGGGGAGCAGGCCCTATCGCATCATTCCCGGTGGTCGCCGAGAAGGCCGGATGACCGGCGAAAAACGCGACCGCGGCAGCAAGGGCGGCAAGGCGCACAGGTCTGGGCAACAGCAGCGAACGGAACACTGATCCGCCAGACGGTCCGTTCGGCATCGCGGCCAATCCTTACTGAATCGATCTGTCCAGGGTGTATTCGCCTGCCCGAATCCGCTCGGCGAGCTTTTCTGTCAGTTGCGCGACGTTTTCTTCGCCATAGTTGCGCACAAGGGTTGCCAGCGCCGCGAACAGGGCGGCATGGGCCAACGCCTCGGACTCCAGCCCGTCCGTGGTCGCTTCGTTCCACGCGTCGGCGAGATACTCCAGCGCAAGCTGGCGTTCTTCGTGCTCGGCGCCTGTCGGGCTCTCGATTCCTGCAAACGGAAACATGGACTTGATCACACTCATTGCCACCTGTTAGCACGGCCCGCATCGGCGGTTCGGCTGGAAGTTATCGGAAGGTTAACACGCCCTACGCGGATTCGCTTACGCCTATTCCGCGTATCTGGCATGGATCTCGCGCGCCGTCTTCTCACCCTCGGCCAGTAAACGCGTCATCGCTTCATGGGCCGAGGGCGTACACTGGCGATAGAGCCGCGCGAATGCTTCGTATCCGGCATTGAAGGCACCATAAAGGCGCTGCCGCCGGTCATCGTCCGCCTCGTCGAGCGTGACGATGTCGGCCAGCTGCTGCCGCCAGTCTTCCTCCGAGTGGCCGCATAGCGGCTGGAGAAAATAGAGGCTGCCCAGCACTTCGGCCAGCCGTTCCATCCGGGCTTCATAGGGCGGATCGACTGCCAGTGCCGATTCCGCGATCGTGCCCTGCAGCGCAAGTCCCAGCATCGCCGCGGCGATGCCCCGGCGATACGGCGTCGCAAGACTGTTCAGAAGCCGGATCATCGGGCTTTCCTGCCAGAACCAGGGAATTCCCGCAAGCGGGCGTTCAGTCGCGGGGGTCACTCTGGCCGGCGCCCGTGCCATCGAGAAGGGCAACGATTGCGCGTGCCTTGTCCAGCACATGACCAAGGCCCGGAGTGGTGGCGAAATTTCCTGCGTCCTCGGGTACGTACCAACCCCAATCGGCGACTTCGTCGGACGGGTGGGGCTCGCCGGCGAACTTGCGGGTGGCGAAAACCTGCAATCGGAACGGCTCATGTGGATTGCCGGCCGTGATCTGGCTCACGGGCCTGATGTCGGCAACCCTCAGGCCCATTTCCTCGCCAATTTCGCGGATCGCGCACTCCGCTGGTGTTTCTCCGGGCTCGATACGGCCCCCGGGCAGGCTCCAGAACCCTTCGAACGGCGCCCGCGCCCGGCGGATGAGAAGAACCTTTTCGCCGAGAAATACGGCGAGACTGGCAGCGTTGGCTGTCACCATGTTGCTCCTTGTCTCCCCTCGGGGCTACCCTGCCACAAACCGGAACCCACGACGAGGGCGCAAATGTGCGGACGATACGCTTTCACCCTGCCGCCCGAGGCAATGCGCGACCTGTTCCGCACGCTCAATTCCATAGACTATCCGCCACGCTACAATATCGCACCCACCCAGCCCATCGTCACCGTGCTGAATGAGCGCGGCAGGCGCGAAGCCCGCCTGGCGCGCTGGGGGCTCGTGCCCGAATGGGTGAAGGACCCGCGCGAATTCCCTTTGATCATCAATGCCCGTGTCGAGGGGCTGACCGGCAAGCCGGCCTTTCGCGGCGCCATGCGCCACCATCGCTGTATCGTTCCGGCCAGCGGCTACTACGAATGGAAAAAGGAGCCGGGGGGCGCCAAGACGCCCTATTACATCACGCGTGTGGACGGCGGCCCGATGGCATTTGCCGGGCTGTTCTCGACCTGGCTGGGGCCTTCGGGAGAGGAGGTCGACACCGCCGCCATCGTCACCGTGCCATCGGGTCCGGATACCGCGGATATCCACGATCGGATGCCGGCAGTGCTGTCTGACGATGATATCGACTTCTGGCTCGACAACACGCCCGGATCGGCCGGAAATGCCGAAGCCGCACGTCAACTCGCCTTGCCTCTGCCAATGGGGAGCCTTGCGATGCATGCGGTCTCGCAAAGGGTCAATTCAAATCGCAACGAGGGGCCGGACCTCATCGAACCGGCGACCGAAAGCAGGCCCGAGCCCAAGCGCAAGGCGGCCGGTGGCGGCGGCTCGGGCCAGATGGACCTGTTCTGAGCGATTCCGTCGAGGTCTGAGTGGTTCTAGAGCCGGTCCAGCACCTTGCCGGGATTGAGGATGTTGTTGGGATCGAGCGCACGCTTGATTGCCCGCATCATGTCGAGCGCCACCGGATCCTTTGTCTGGCGCAATAGCCCGGCCTTGATCTGCCCGATGCCGTGTTCCGCCGAAATCGATCCCCCAAGCCTGAGGACCACCTCGTAGACCGCATCGTGGACAGGCCCGGCGCCCGCCATGAACTCCGCCTTGTCGGCGCCTTCAGGCTGGCTGAAATTGAAGTGGATATTGCCGTCGCCCATGTGCCCGAACGGTACGGGCCTGATGCCCGGAACGACGCTTCGGGCGGCGGCAGATCCTTCCTCGATCAGCCTTGGTACTGCCGCCACCGGCACAGAGACATCGTGCTTGATCGATCCGCCCTCGCGCGACTGGACTTCGGACATCTGCTCGCGCATCTTCCACAATAGCGTCCGCTCGGCCAGCGACTGGGCAACCACGCCATCGCTCAGAAGCCCCTTTTCCATCCCCGCTTCCAGCGCCGAATGCAGCACGCCCTTGTGCCCGCCCGTGGGGCGCGCGATCTCGATCAGGGCGTACCAGGGGGACGCCGAGGCAGAAACATCACGGTCGAGCATGCGGTGCCGCAACTGGAAGTCGATGCCGATGCGCGGCACCAGTTCGAACGCGGTCAGCGTATGGCCGGCGCGCTCGCGCACCAGCGCGAACAGGTCCAGCGCCATTTGCGGCGATTGCACGTTGACCAGCGCCGTTTCGTGATCTTCGGGCGCCGGAAACAGTTTCAGCGTTGCCGCGGTGATGATGCCCAGCGTTCCCTCGGCCCCGACCAGCAGATCCTTGAGGTCGTAGCCAGTATTGTTCTTCTTGAGCGCGTTAAGGCCCGAATAGAGACGTCCATCGGCCAGCACTGCCTCGACGCCAAGGCACAATTCGCGGGCATTGCCATAGGCAAGCACCTGCACTCCGCCTGCGTTGGTGGACAGCACCCCACCGATTCGCGCCGAGCCCTGCGAGGCAATTGTGAGGGGGAAAAGCTGTCCCGAACGGTCGGCGGCCTCGTGGGCCTCCTGCAGCGTCAGGCCGGCTTCAACCGTCATGTGCCCGGCGATGGCGTCGATCTCGCGTACTGCCCGGATGTGGCGCAGCGAAACGATCACCTCGGTCCCGCTCAGCGGCACCTGTCCACCCACCAGGCCCGTGTTGCCCCCTTGGGGAACAAGCGGCACGCGATTCTCGTTGGCCCAGGCGCACAGCCTTTGCACGCTCCCCACGTCACGCGGCAGGACTACTGCGGCGGGCAGCGTGTGGAAGCGCCTGCGCGGTTCCTCGCAATAAGGCGGCATGTCGGAAGCTTCGGTGATGACGCCGGCTTCACCAAGCAATTCGGCAAGAGCGGCCTTGAGCGTGAGGGAGTCCAGTGGCATCGGGAGAGACTAGAGCGCTTTGAGGAAAAGTGGCAACGGTTTTCCGGTTCGAAAGCGCGACCATTCAACGACTTGGAGCCGTTGTATGATTCAGGGAGAAGCGAAACGGCTCTGGCGCGGGCTTGAACCGCGAAAGCCTGAACTTGCCCCGCCCAAGCCCCTGTGTCAAAACCCCTGTGACAAAAGCAACTTTGCCGGGAGAGCATTAGAAATGGCTGGCGGACTGATGGCAGGCAAGCGCGGGCTGATCATGGGCGTCGCGAACAATCGATCCATCGCCTGGGGAATCGCGAAGGCGGCGCACGATCAGGGTGCCGAACTGGCGTTCACCTATCAGGGTGAAGCGCTGCAGCGCCGCGTGGAACCATTGGCCGCGGAGGTGGGCTCCGATCTCGTGCTCCCCTGCGACGTGGCCAACCCTGCCGCGCTCGATGCGACCTTCGATGCCATCAAGGCCAATTGGGAGACGCTCGACTTCGTGGTGCACGCCATCGCGTTTTCCGACAAGGACGAATTGAGCGGGCGTTACGTCGATACCACGCCCTCCAATTTCGCCCGCACCATGGATATCTCGGTTTATTCCTTCACCGCGGTGGCCCAGCGCGCCGAGGCGCTGATGACCAATGGCGGGGCGATGGTCACGCTGACCTACTATGGCGCCGAGAAGGTTCTGCCCAACTACAACGTGATGGGCGTGGCCAAGGCGGCGCTTGAGGCGAGCGTGAGATATCTTGCCAACGATCTCGGTCCCAAGGGTATCCGCGTGAACGCGATATCCGCCGGGGCGATCAAGACGCTGGCCTCATCCGGCATTTCAGATCTTCGTTCGATGCTCGCCTACCAGGAAGCCAATGCGCCCCTGCGCCGCAACGTGACCACCGACGAAGTGGGGACCGCCGCAATGTACCTTCTGTCCGATCTCGCCAGCGGCGTGACCGGGCAGATCCAGTATGTCGATGGCGGCTACTCGATCCTTGGCATGAACATGATCGACCCTGCAGCCGGTGAATGAAGGGGCGGCGTACCCGCCAGGAACAACCATGACGATCCAGTGGCCGGAGCTCTTCTTCATCCGGCATGGCCAGACCGACTGGAACGCCGAAGGGCGTTACCAGGGGGCCCGCGACATCCCGCTCAACCTTACCGGCCGGGCGCAGGCGGACGCCAACGGCGTGCTCCTGCGCGACCTGTTGGCGCGCGATACCCGCGATCCAGGCGAATTCGCTTGGTATTCCTCGCCGCTCGACCGGACGCGCGAAACCATGCTGCGTGTGCGGCGCGCCTTCGACCCGGAACCGCCCTCGGTCACCTATGATCCCCGGTTGATCGAGATTTCCTTCGGCGAACTCGAAGGGTGCCTGCATTCGGAATTGCCGCCCCATATCATGGCGGCGCCTGGCGAACGCGATGCCGCCTTCTGGTCGTTCCGGCCCGAAAAGGGCGAGAATTACGACGACCTGATGCACAGGATCACGGATTTCGCCCGCGAACTCACCGGTCCCAGCGTCATTGTCGCCCACGGCGGGGTCCTGCGCATGCTGCGGCACCTGATCGAGGGCGCCGGCCGGGTGGAAGTGATCAACTGGTTCCCCCCCCAGGATGCGGTGGTCCATTTCAATTCGGGGCGTATGACTGTCTACCCCGCCACATCGAACCGGGACGACTGACCTGGCGCACCCGATTGTTGTTCACACTCAGGTGCGCAATGGTCTAGAAGGCCCTTCGACAGAAAAAGGGCATCGCGATGTCGTACAATTCTTTCGGACAGATGTTCCGTTTCACAACCTGGGGCGAAAGCCACGGGCCCGCGCTCGGCGTGGTGGTCGATGGCTGCCCGCCCATGCTGGACATTTCTCCCCAGGCGATCCAGCGCGATCTCGACCGTCGCAAGCCCGGCCAGTCGCGTTTTACGACCCAGCGGCGCGAGGCCGACGAGGTGCGCATTCTCTCCGGCGTGTTCGAGGATGAGCGAACCGGTGGCCTGAAGACGACGGGCACACCGATCTCGCTGATGATCGAGAATACCGACCAGCGTTCCAAGGACTATTCCGAAATCCGCGACAAGTACCGTCCCGGGCACGCCGATTTCACCTATCACCAGAAATACGGCATTCGAGACTATCGCGGCGGCGGACGTTCGTCGGCGCGCGAAACGGCGGCCCGCGTTGCCGCCGGGGCGGTGGCGCGCCTGGTCATCCCCGATGTGCGCGTGCGCGCTTCGCTGGTTCAGGTCGGCCCCCACAAGATCGACTATGCCAATTTCGACTGGCAGGAGGTCGACAATAACCCCTTCTTCTGCGCCGACGCGAAGGCCGCGGCCCATTGGGCGGACTATCTCGACGGCGTGCGCAAGGCGGGAAATTCGGTTGGCGCCGTGATCGAAGTTGTGGCCGAGGGCGTGCCCGCGGGGTGGGGCGCTCCCATCTACGGCAAGCTCAGTGCGGACCTTGCCTCGGCCATGATGAGCATCAACGCCGTCAAGGCGGTCGAGATCGGGGCCGGGTTCGAGGCCGCCGCGCTCACCGGCGAGGAGAACGCCGACCAGATGCGCGCTGGGCCGGACGCACCCTATTTCCTGTCCAACAAGGCCGGCGGAATTCTCGGCGGCATCTCGAATGGCGATCCGGTCGTGGTGCGTTTCGCGGTCAAGCCGACCTCGTCGATTCTCAAGGAACGCCAGACCGTGACGACCGCGAACGAGGATACCGAGATCGTCACCAAGGGGCGTCATGACCCATGCGTGGGCATTCGCGCGGTGCCGGTGGGCGAGGCGATGATGGCCATTGTTCTGGCCGATCATTTCCTGCGTCACCGCGGCCAGACGGGCCGGGAAGGGCCGGTCGGCTTCTGACCCTGCCCCGAGGGAAGCTACTCGAACACGCAACCGTTCCGTTGCGCGAAATCATGGTGAACGAACGGTAAATTTCGCCGATCTGCCAGACGATTGGCGGGCGAAGTTGAATCAGGACCCGCGCCGGAAGACCGCCACTTCCTCGACATTTCCATCGCCCCCGGCAATCGGTGACGCCTGCCGTTTCTGCAGCTTGAAGCCCCGGGCTTCGACGAATGCGATGACCCCGGCGATCGCTGCGGTGCGCGCGGCCTCGTCGGTCACGATGCCGCCCTTGCCGACATGTTCACGGCCGACCTCGAACTGCGGCTTGATCAGGATTACCGCCCTGGCGTCTGCGCCGCAAAGGGCGAGTGCGGGCACGAGCACCTTGGTCACCGAAACAAAGCTGACGTCGCAAACAAGAAGATCGATCGGCACGGAGATGATGTCGGCGGTCAGGTCGCGCGCGTTCAGTCCCTCGCGCAGCACGACACGGCTGTCCTGGGCGAGGGTGGCGTCGAACTGCCCGTGTCCCACATCGATTGCGTACACGCGGGCCGCGCCGCGCTCCAGAAGCACCTGAGTGAAACCGCCCGTCGATGCGCCGACATCGAGGCAGGTCTTCCCGGCAGGGTCGATCTTGCCAGCGTCCAGCCCCGCAATGAGCTTGAGGGCGGCGCGTGACACGTAGCCGGCCGCCGGATCGTGGATCGCCACGGTGTCGGACTCCGCGATCATCTGGCTCGGCTTGCGCGCCACCACCCCGTTCACCGTCACGGTGCCGCGCAGCACAGCATCCCGCCCCCGCGCACGGCTGGGCATCAGTCCGCGCGCCTCAAGCACGATGTCGAGGCGCTGGCGCATCTTCAGGAACCCGATACGACGCGCTCGATCTTGCCCTTGGCGGTGTCGGCGGGCTCGTTGTAGTCGATGGTGGAGGCGAAATTGCCGTCCCGATCCATCACGAACACCGACGCCGTGTGGTTGACCAGATAGTCGCTGGCGCCCGCGTCGTTGACCTTCTCGGAATAGACCCCGAAGACCTTCTTGGCCTGCTCGGTTTCTGAATCGGTGCCGCGCAGGCCGATGATCGGCGATCCGAAACCGGTGAGATAGGTGCGAAGGCTGTCAAGCGTGTCGCGCTCGGGGTCGACGGTCACCATGACGATGCGCAACTGGTCGGGCCCGAGCCCGAGTTGGGTGCGCCAGCCGGTGAGGGCGGCAAGGGTCGTCGGGCAGACATCCGGGCAGAACGTATAGCCGAAATACATCAGCGTCGGCGTGCCCTTGAGGTCGGCGTCGGTGAACGTGCCGCCCTGGGTCGACGAGAGCGTGAAGGGATGCCCGATCCGGGGCGCCGGCGGCCGTGTCATGTAGACGACACTGACCACAACCCCGACGATGATGACGATGATCCACAGGATGAGCCGCATCCGGGCGAAATTGAACTGGGTGGATTCGGCCATCGGCATTCTCCGTTCGGGCTGGTCGGGCTGCCGACCGCGTTGCTTGTGCCGCTCAGCTATGGGCGAACTGCGGGTCTGACAATGGGTCGAAAGGCCGCAAGTCCGGCGGCTACTGGTCGAGCGGCTCGGTTCCGGTCGGCTTTCCGTCGCGCGACAGCGTGATCTTTTCGATCCGCGCCTCGGCGGTTGCAAGAAGCGTTTCGCAGCGCTTCTTCAGCGCTTCGCCCCGCTCATAAAGGGTAATGGACTCCGAAAGTGGCGCCTGGCCGCTCTCCAGTTTCTGGACGATCTTCTCGAGTTGCTCAAGAGCCGCCTCGAAGCTCAGTTCTGCAATATCCTTGTTGGGCTGCTCCGCCACGGTCCGCTCCTTGGCTTGAAATGTCAGATGGCGTGATTGCCGAAAGTTCCGTTCAGCATCATCCCCACATGCGCGGATACGCCGGACGATAGTCCGGCCATATCGTAGCCGCCTTCGAGTAGCGAAACCACCCGGCCTTCGCAACGCTTGTCGGCAATATCCATGAGTTTGCCGGTGATCCAGGCGAAGTCGGCGGGCACCCAGTGCAGGTCGGCCAGCGGGTCGCGGTGGTCGGCATCGAAGCCGGCGGAAACAAGGATGATGTCGGGTGCGAATTTGTCGACAGCGGGCAGGATCACGTCGCGATAGGCCTCGCGCATGGCCTGCCCGTCGGTGCCCGAAGCAAGTGGCGCGTTGAAGATATTGCCCACCCCGGTCTCGCTGGCCGCGCCGGTGCCCGGATAAAGGGGGTATTCGTGCGAGGAGGCATAAAGAACACTCGGATCGTCCTTGAAGATGTCCTGCGTGCCATTGCCGTGATGCACGTCGAAATCGACGATGGCGATCCGTTCCGCGCCATGAAGCCGTTGCGCCTGCCGCGCCACGATGGCGATTGTATTGAACAGGCAAAAGCCCATCGGCCGGTCGATCTCTGCATGATGGCCGGGCGGACGCACGCCGCAAAAGGCATTGTCGGCCCGGCCCAGGATCACGGCTTCGAGCGCGATCAGGCCCGCGCCGATCGCTGTCGCCGCAGCATCGAGCGATCCGGGCGCGATGAAGGTGTCCTCGTCGATCCTGTTCAGCCCTTCGGCCGGCCTTAGCGCCTGCAGCCGCGACAGGTAGCCGGGGGCATGAACCAGGTCCGAAAGCGCCAGATCCCCTGTCTCGGCGCTTTCGCGGTCAAGCAGCATGAAGCGCTCGCGCATCAGCGCCTCGTCGACGGAAACCAGCCGAGCCGCGCATTCGGGGTGGCCCTCTGGCGTCTTGTGCAACCCGCCATTCGGCTGGGAAACATACAATGTGGTCATCGGGTGGTCCGGATCCGCCGCATGAACGACTTCTTGACGCGGCTTGTGGCGCTTGTCAAACAGCGCCGATGAAAACCGCGCACGACGATCATCCGACCCTCGATCAAGCCGCCGAAATCCTGCGTGGTGGCGGCATTTGCGCCTTTCCCACCGAGACCGTCTACGGACTTGGCGCGGATGCCACCAATTCCGATGCGGTGCTCGCCGTCTACGAGGCCAAGGGCAGGCCGCGCTTCAATCCGCTGATCGTGCACTGCGCCGACCGTGAGATGGCCGAGCGGCTGGTCACGTTCCCCGCGGGCGCAGAGGCACTTGCCGCCTTGTGGCCGGGCCCCCTGACGCTGGTGCTGCCGCGGCGCGCGGACGCGGGGATATCCGATATCGTGACGGCCGGGCTCGACACGCTGGCGGTTCGCATTCCCGCGCACCCGTTGGCGCAATCGCTGATCCGCGCTGTGGGGAGGCCGCTTGCCGCGCCTTCGGCCAATCCTTCGGGCAAGCTCTCGCCCACCACGGCCGCGCAGGTACGCCGGGCTTTCGGGGGCCGCGTCCCGGTCCTCGACGGAGGTCCATGCCAGGCCGGGCTGGAATCTACCATTGTCGCCGTGGATGGCGAGCGCCTCGTGCAGCTTCGCGCAGGGGCGATGTCGCGGGAGGAAATTGCGTTCGCGGTCGGTCGTCCGGTCGAAGTTGCGCCCAAAGACGCCAATGTCGCGGCCCCCGGGATGCTCCGGAGCCACTATGCGCCTGCCGCCGATCTGCGACTTGATGCGGCCGAACCCCTGCCTGGTGAGGCCTATCTGGCATTCGGGCCGAGCGCTGTCGCCGAAGGCCCGCGTTGCCGCAATCTCTCGCCATCCGGCGATCTGCACGAGGCGGCCCGCAATCTGTTTTCCGCGCTGCACGAAATCGATGCGTCCGGCGTTGCCCGCATAGCGGTGGCGCCGATTCCCGATTCAGGGCTCGGAGAAGCAATCAACGATCGCTTGCGGAGGGCTGCCGCGCCGCGCGACTGACCGGGGGGTCAGCTCATCGGTGGCGCCGTGGCTGTGATGTCGGCCTCGCCGCCACAGGTCGTTCCCGCGCTGACCGAAATCGTGCTGTTCCGGTAGAGCGTGAACCAGTCCGGTCCCATCGGTCCCTGTTCGTCAAGCGGCGGTATCTGCGATGTGCGCCACATTTCGTGGGTCCAGCCAAACTCGAACTTGAGCGGCTGTTGCAGTACGAACGGAATGGTGATCGTTGTGCCCGGCTTTATGTTGACCGGAATCTCGGTGGCCTCGGCCCGGTAGAGACGGCCGGTGACGTCCTGCTCCTTGACCTCATAGGTATCCGAAGGCGTCGGGCCATAGGCCGTGGTCGCCTGCAGGTGCCTGGTGAATTCCAGCCCCGCGCCGACGCCGCACTTGTCGGGCCAGGGGTTGTTGGCGTCCGGCAAATGGAGTTCTCGGGTGACCTGAACGACAATCACCGGTGGCGTCGAAACAGAACCCGGCGCGGGTTCCACGATCACGCCCGCAGGCGCGCAAATCGCATGATCGGCGCCATAGGAATGCGCCTCGTCGTCGCTGACACCACATTCGGGCTGGCTGCTGGTCTGCTTGAGTTGGGCGGCGGCTTGCGAGAAGCCATCGCGCAGGACGGTGTCGCAGGGCCCCACACAGGGAACGCCGCTCTGGTCCTGGATGGTCTGTTCGGCAAGGTCCACCGCCGCATCCACGCCCTTGTCCACGAGTTGGTTGAAATTGGGAATGCTCGGGGGCAGGCCGAGCGCGGCCATGCCCGAGTTCACCGCGACTGTTGCAAGGGTCTGGCACGCATTGGAACCCATGCCCGCTGCACTCGCCATCGCCTGGCACTGCAGGCCGAACGGGGTGTAGTCCATCACCACCTTGACCGCCAGGGCCTTGAGTTTGTTGTAGGTACTGGACGCCCAGTCCAGCGCGTCCGCCAGCCCGTGCGATACCAGATCGAAGAAATCGCCAACCGAGGTGATGGAACGGCCCTGTCCCTTGTAGGACGGTGGGCAGTAGCGGTGGCCCACCTGCCAGCCGGCCGCAAACGGACCGCTGCTCGATTTCACGACAATACAGCCCCACAAATTTGGATCGAAGAACTGGGGCGGCGTGAACGAGACGATCTTGACCTTGAACAGATGTAGCGGCCGGGGCGGTTCGGGCAGGGTCAGCGGCGGGGAGGGCGGTTGTTTGTCCCGGTAATAGACGCGGATGACGTTGGATGACCATCCCACGATGCTGCCGCCTGGTGCTGACACCGGGATGACCCGGACATAGAAGCTGCCCGGCGGTGCCCCGCCTGCGGCCGAACCGGCAAGTTGCCGGAAATCGGCAAGGACCGGGCCCTTGTCGTTGGGCAGATCCCCCTGCGCGATCAGCCCTGGCGGATCGAGATCGGCCTTCGTGCCGCCGGCGAAGTCGGGAAAGGGGGTTCCGGCGATCTGCCAGCGCACCCCGCCGGCCGCGGCGATCTTCCTGACGTCCCAGCGGAACGCATAGAGCTGGTCCTTGGCCGTGGGATCGACCTCGAAATCGTTGGAAATCGGAAACTCCCCACTCTGCCGGAACAGGTACGCCCCCGCCGGCAAGTTGCGACCGGCGCGCAGCAGCAATGCAGGATCGAACAACTTGCCGGAAAACCGGGTCGGCAGGCCGCGCCGGATATTGTTCGCGACTGTCACGCTGCTACCCGATTGGGGCGCAGCGACAGCTCCGCCGCCTTCGGTTTGGCGCGCGGGTCTCGGCATTGGCGTCACGGTTTCCGGAGCGGCGACTGTCGGTTTGACGATTACAGGTGCGGGGACGGTGGTGAGGCGTTGCGAAGGCACCTTCAGGGGAGCGGGTGCCTCGGATGGCGGCGCGACACTCAGCGGGTGCAGGGTGAATGTCGGCTGGTCCGGATTTGTGCAGGTGATGGCGCGAAAGCCCGAGCAATTCGGGCCCCTGCACAGCCGGCCGTCGCCGAATACCAGCGTGGTCACACCGCTTCGCCCGATATTGGGCGCCAGGGAGAATGCGCTTGCCGCTGAAAAGCCGTTTTCCTTGCAGAACAGGTCGGCGGCGGGCTTCCCGCAATCGGCGGCGAAATGCGCGCACCAGTCCAGCCTCTGCCCACGAATCTCGGGCGCAACGAACGTCTTGCTGGCCGCCAGTACGGAAGTGCTCGGCAGCATTGCCAGCACCAGGCCGAAAAGCACCGCTTTCAAGGCAGGCCGGACCATTTCGGTCCCCCGACCGGGTCGCTACAAAAAAATGCGCGGGCGACAGGAGCGTTTCCGGGTCCTGCGCCGTGCGCGCCAGTTCTGTGACCCTTCACATTGGGGACATAGTGCGAGTGCCAGGCATGGCCGTCAAGCTGATGGGTCTGATAGGTTGCTCTCGCCCGAATCGGGCACCGAAATCATCGAAATCTGAAACCGGCCAAGGCGATCATGTCCCAGGTTCTCCCGCAAACGATGCGTTATATCGACCTACCTGAGCACGGTGGCCCCGAAGCGATGCGGATGGCGACCGGTCCGCTTCCTGCGACTGGTCCAGGCGATCTGCTCATTCGTGTGGAAGCAGCGGGGGTCAATCGTCCCGACGTATTGCAGCGTGCCGGAAAATACCCCCCGCCCCGGGACGCGAGCCCGATCCTTGGTCTGGAGGTTGCCGGGACTGTCGTTGCCAAGGGCAGGCAGGCCAACCGCTTCGAGATCGGGGATCGGGTGACGGCGCTCGCCAATGGCGGAGGCTATGCCCAGTTTTGCAGCGTGCCGGCCGGCCAGGCGCTCGCCTGGCCGAAGGGTTACGATGCCGTGCGTGCCGCGGCCCTGCCGGAGACCTTCTTTACCGTCTGGGCCAATCTGTTCGATCTCGGCCGTCTTGGCGCGGGCGAGACCGTGCTCGTTCATGGCGGCAGCAGCGGCATCGGCACCACCGCGATCCAGTTGGCGCGCCAGTTCGGCGCGCGCGTGTTCGCCACAGCCGGATCGCCGGAGAAATGCGCGGCCTGCCGCGAACTCGGGGCGGAACTGGCAATCGACTACCGCGACGAGGACTTCGTTGAAGTGGTTCGCGCCTCGACGGATGGAAGGGGGGTCGACGTTGTGCTCGACATGGTGGGCGCGAGCTATTTCGCCCGCAATCTGTCGGCCCTGGCGAACGGCGGGCGCCTTGTCATCATCGCATTCCTCGGTGGAGCTGTGGCAAAGAGCGTCGACCTGACGCCGATCATGACGCGGCGGCTGACGGTGACCGGCTCAACGATGCGGCCACGAACCGCAGAGGAAAAGGCGCTTGTCGCCTCGCAATTGCAGGACAAGGTCTGGCCGCTGCTTGAAGCGGGCAGGTGCGCCCCGGTCATTGACAAGGTTTTCGATCTGCAGGACGTCGCCGAGGCGCACCGGCACATGGAGGCCGGCGCGCATATCGGCAAGATCGTATTGAAGCTCGACTGAAGCCGGATTGCCGCGCTGGCGCTGCCGGCTCAGTCGCGTACCTTGTAAGGTTTCTGGTCGCGCCAGAACCTCATCAGGCTCTCAAGGTCGGCGTCGCCGCCTTCCGGCAGCACGATCCGCAAACCCACATAGAGGTCGCCGGACCCGTGCAGGCCCTTGCCCTTGAGCCGCAGGGATTTTGACGTGTCGACGCCCGCCGGCAAGTTCAGTTCGACCGCCCCGTCCAGCGTGGGGACCCGGACCTTGGCGCCCAGAACCGCCTCGTAAAGCGTAATGGGTACATCGACCCGAAGATCGCCGCCATCGCGCCGGAACTGCTTGTGCGGCTTGAAGTGCACGGTGACGATGGCGTCGCCCGCCGCCCCACCCAGCGGAGAGGGCTGGCCCTGGCCCTTGAGCCTGATCTGTTGGCCGTCCTCGACCTTGTTGGGCAGTTTCACGTTGAGCGTCTTGCCGTTTGGCAACCGGACCGGAACCGATGCGCCCTGATGCGCGTCCTCGAGCGTGACGGCGAGGGTCAGGGCGACATCGGCGCCCTGCGGCGCGGATGTGCGTCGGCTCGCCCCGGCAAAAGGATCCCACGAGGCTCCGCCGCCAAAACCGCCTGCCCCGCCGCCGGCGCTACGCCGCCCGCCGCCCAGACCACTCATGAATTCCTTGAGGATGTCCTCGGGACTGAACGCGCCGGAATGTCCGCGCCCGCCACCCTCGCGCGCGCTGGCGAAATCGTAGCCGGCAAATTTCGGGTTACCTTCGGCATCGATCTCGCCGCGGTCGAATTGTCCGCGCTTGGTCTTGTCCGAAAGCAGATCATAGGCCGCGGTCGCCTCGGAAAACTTCGTCTGCGCCTGCGGATCGTCCTTGTTCTGGTCGGGATGGAATGCCTTGGCCAGCTTGCGATAGGCGGACTTGATTTCCTTCTCGCTCGCCGACCGACCCACCCCAAGCACTACATATGGGTCGCGCATTGACTGTACCAATTCTCAAGCTTCAGCTTGTGGCGGTTGCCACGTTGCACCTTCATGCGCATATATGGCTATCGGTCTCTGGCTTGTCCAGCGCCCCACCAAGTCCGCCTTGCATCAGTCGAGTTGAACCCTCATGCGTGCCATAGACCCCAACGTCGCCGATCGGCTGTTCGATGATAACGACAAGGAGCCAATCGATCCGTACCACGTGTTCGAGCTCTGGTACGCCGAGGCGGAGGAAAAAGAAGAAAACGATCCCAACGCCATGGCGTTGGCAACGGTTGACGCAAACGGCCTGCCCGATATCCGCATGGTGCTGATGAACGGCCGCGACGAGCGCGGTTTCGTATTCTTCACCAATTTCGAGAGCGCCAAGGGCGTACAGCTTGCCAACAATCCCAAAGCGGCGCTCAATTTTCACTGGAAATCGCTGCGGCGCCAGGTGCGGATCCGCGGTGCGGTGGAACCGGTTTCCGGGGACGAGGCCGATGCCTATTTCGCCACTCGCGCCCGCGATTCGCGTCTTGGCGCTCATGTCTCGCAACAATCCAGGCCGCTGCAAAGTCGCGCGGACCTGGTCTTCAAGGTCGAGGATCTGAGGAACAGGCTGAACGAAAAACCGGTTCCGCGTCCCTCGCACTGGTCCGGCTTCCGCGTGATACCCCAACAGATCGAATTCTGGAGCGATGGCGCGTTCCGGTTGCACGACCGCGTGCTGTTCAGCAGGAGCGGACCCAAGGGGGAATGGACGCGCCAACGCCTATATCCTTGAGACATGCGGATCGTCATCAGGACATCGCGTTGGGCAAAGTGGGCGCAGCGTTTTGGCGTGCTCGCCTTTCCCATCGCAATTGGCGCGGTCTTCGCGCATCGCGCGCTCTTGCTGACGTCCGAACATTTCCTGTTCGTCGAAACAGGCGCGATGGCGCTGGGGGCGCTGGCGGTTCTGTTTGGCCTGGTGGCCATGGTCAGGCTCTGGTTCACCGGCGACAGGGGTTGGCGCCGCGCAATCGCCGGGATCGTTTTGGGCGGGGTGTGTCTCTCGCCCCTTGCCTATGCAGCAGCGATGTCCACAGGCGCGCCCCGCATTGCCGATGTTTCAACCGATCTTGCGCGCCCGCCGGCATTGCTCTCCACGTTTCGCCCTCTATCGCTCGACACGGCAGAAACTGACGCGGTCGCCACCGCTTTCCCGACCCTGAAATCCCGCGACTATCGGCTGGACGCCAGTACCGTGTTCGAACTCGCCATGCGCCTGGTTCGGGCCCGTGGATGGCAGGTGAGGGTGCAACGCGCGCCCTTGGGCCCCGATGGCGAAGGACAGGTGAATGCTATCGCCATGACACTTGTGGGTTGGCGGGACGAGGTCGCCATTCGCGTATCCGGACATATGGACGGCACGGTCGTGGACATGCGTTCCGCCTCGCTGTTCGGGGAAGCGGACCTGGGCACGAATGGACGGCGTATCGAGGGCTTTCTTGCTGACCTTGATGCGGCCGTCGCCGCCCGTCTTGGCCTGCCTTCGGGCGATGCGCCGGCAGGCGAGGGGAACTGAGATCGCCTTCTGCTAGCGCACGGCCCGGATGCGAGGGCCCGATTCGGTCCACAGGCAATCGATGCGGCCGCGCGCCTCCAGATACTCCACATGCGCCAGTAGCGTCATCGCGGCCGCGCCCCTGAGATCCGGGGCCAGACCGGGATAAATCCGGTCGAGCAAGGGCCCAAGGGTCGTCGCGCCTTCGCGGGCCGCGGCCAGTATCTGGCCATCCCGCATCTCGCGGTGCGCCTTGAGCGCGCGCGCATAGGCCGGTCCGTCCGCGACCGGCCCGCCGTGGCCGGGCAGATAGACCCGATAGGGCAAGCCGGCCATGCGGTCGATGGATGCGTAATAATCCTTCATCGAACCGTCAGGGGGCGCGACCAGCGTAGTGTTCCAGCCCATCACATGGTCGCCGGTCAGCATGAATTCGCTTCCCTCCACCCCATAGCAAAGGTGGTTGGCACAGTGTCCAGGGGTGGCGATGGCGCGCAGGACCATCCCACCGAGTTCGATCGGCGCGCCATCGACAAGGGTGAGGTCGGGCACAAGGTCCCAGTCGCACGAATCCTGCAAGGGGTTGATTTCCCGATCACGCAAGGGCCGCGACAGCCTGTGCACCCCGCCGAACCACAGGGGCGCGCCGGTTGCCTCGCGCAGTGCCGGCGTCAGGCGGCTATGGTCCTTGTGGGTGTGGGTCAGAAGAATTGCCGTTACGGGCCGGCCATCAATAGCGCGGAGCAGGGCGTCGAGATGGCCCTTGTCGTCCGGCCCCGGATCGATCACCGCCAGGCTGTCGGTGCCCGCCAGGTAGGAATTGGTGCCGGTGAAGGTGTAGGGGCTGGCGTTTGGCGCGGTTATCCGCACGATTCCCGGCGCGACCGCCACCGCCTCGCCGGCCCGGGGCCGGAAGGTCTTGTCGAAGGCAAGCGGTTCGGGGTCAGCAGACATCGTTGCAATGGCCGGAAGTAAATGCGCGCCGCGACCCTACACCGCCATGTGACCAGGGCAAAGCGCGCTTGAATTGCCCAGGAAACAGGAAGGCCGGCCCGAAGGCCGGCCTTTGGTTGGTCGGAGTAGGGTGATTCGAACACCCGACCCCCTCGTCCCGAACGAGGTGCGCTACCAGGCTGCGCTATACTCCGTCATCCCCCAGACGCGGCAGACGCTGCGGAACGTATCGCGCTCCACAACCCGACCCTGTCCGGTGCGGCGCTTTATATCGTCGGTCCCCACGCTGTTCAAGCGCTTATAGTGCCCTTTGTACTTCGGTTGCGCCCCTATCGCAAACGGTGTACAGACGCTCGCGCCTTGGGGCGTCGCCAAGTGGTAAGGCACCGGTTTTTGGTACCGGCATTCGCAGGTTCGAATCCTGCCGCCCCAGCCAGGCTCTCAAGAACACAAGTCCTCCCAGATACTTGAACTATTCTCCCGCGGGCGAGAGCCGGCATGGTCCATAAACCGGTCCGCATCGGAGGATCGGCATGAGCCAGGGACACCATCTGCTGCCTCAAGGATCCGCCGAAGGTTCAGATCGCTGGTGACCCTCGCCGGCATCTGATCCTTCTGATTGTCCGTGTGGCAATGAACCGGTCAGGGCATTCCACGCGCATCGGTCCCGACCGCGCCGAAACCGCTTGACAAAATCGCAATTGTAAGTGAGTGATTACTCACTAACTTATCTCTCAAGAATCCATGAGGCCCGATATGGACAGAGCCCAGCACCTGCACGCACCCGACCCGCGCCCCGCCTGGGCGAAGTGGGGTACGGCGATTTCCGCAGCCGCTGCTGTTTTCGGAGGGGTCACCATAGTCACCGCGGCGGCGACACTGTTCGGCCCGCAACAGTTTCGTACCGCGGCCGGTTCGATCGTCTACTTCGTCCTGTGGTTCAATTTCCTTGCCGGCTTTGCCTATCTGATCGCGGCTTACGGGCTGTTTCGGCGGCTGCGTTGGGCGGGTGGAGCCGCAGCTGCCATTGCCCTGGCCACAAGCCTGGTCGCGCTGGCCTTCGTGGTCCATGTCGCCTCTGGCGGTGCCTTCAGTTGGCGCACGCCGGGGGCGCTTGCGCTGAGGGTGGCATTCTGGGCTGCGGTGGCAGTCGCATTCTGGGGCCATGTCCGGGGCGGCGAGTCCGATGCGCAAACCCGCCGCTGAACGCAAGGTCGATATCGTCGCGACCGCCATCGACCTCGCCGACAAGGTGGGGCCCGATCGCATCACCACCGAGATGATTGCCAGCCAGATCGGCGTCACCCAGGCGACCGTGTTTCGTCATTTCCCCCGAAAGGAGGACATCTGGCACGCCGTCGCAGTCGAACTTACGGCGCGAATGCGCGCGGCATGGGCCGGCAAGGACGGGGAAAGCGATGATCCGGTGGCAAGGCTGGAGGCCGCGATTGTCGGCCAGTTCAAGTTGATCCGCCAAATGCCAGCGCTCCCTGCGATCCTGCTTTCGCGTGAACTGCACGCTGGAAACATGCCGCTGCGTATGGCGCTCATGCAGACCATGCGGGCCTTCCAGCAGCGCCTGACCGCGCTGGTGGAGCAGGCCATTGCCGCCGGCAGGTTCAGGCATGACCTGAATGCCGGCGACGCGGCGCTGCTTCTCATTGGGCTGGTACAGAGCGTTGCCCTACGGTGGACGCTCGGCGGAAGAAGCGAAGATCTCGTGGCTACCGGCCGGCGTTTGCTCGCGGTCCAGATTTCAGGCTTCACAGCTGGCGGGAATGAGTCGGAGCCGGTTTCCAGTGGGGCCGTGCGATGATGGCGCGATTGCGGACAAGGCTATGGGTGGTCACCCTGATCGGTCTGTCGATGGCGTTCCCCGCGACCGGCCAGCAGGCCAAGACCGGTGCCGTCAAGCCCGCCCGGCTGGTTCGCGTCGTTCCGGTGGCTGCCGAGAACTACGTCGATACCGCAACGCTCACGGGCGAGATAAGAGCGCGCTCGAGTGTTGATCTGGCCTTCAGGTTGAGCGGGCAGATTGCGCAGATCGCTGTCTCCGTCGGCGATCATGTCGCGGCAGGACAAGTGCTGGCCAGGCTCGATCCGGAAACGCAGAAGGCCGATCTGGACCTTGCGGAGGCCGGCGTTGCCGCAGCGCAGGCGGCGCTCGACCAGGCACGGGCTGCACAGGACCGGCAGAAATCGCTGTTCGAGGCGGGACTGACGACGGCCAGCCGCTACGATCAGGCGCAGGCCGACACGGCCGCGGCACAAGGGAACCTGGATGGCGCCCTCGCGATGCGTGAAACGGCGCGCAACGCCTTGGGTTATACGGAACTGCGCGCCGAGGCCGATGCGATCATCACTCGCGTGGATCGTCAGGCGGGCGAGATCGCCCAGGCCGCGCAACCGGTCCTCTCAGTTGCGATAGACGGTCCCAGGGACGCCGTGTTCAACGCCTATGAATCGCTGCTTTTTGCAGACCCAGAGGCCATCAAGACCACAAAGGTGCAACTCGCCCTGGTCTCCAGCCCGCAGATCACGGCAACCGGGCAGGTGCGCGAGATATCGCCGACCGTAGATACCCGGACCGGCACCGTTCGCGTCGCGGTCGGCATCGACCGCGCACCCGAGGCCATGACGTTGGGCGCGCTGGTAACCGGACGGGTTGCATTGGCGCCGGTCCGTGCTTTCGTCGTTCCGTGGACCGCGATCACCCTGGACAGGGGCGAGCCGGCCGTGTGGCTGATGGACCGGCAGAACCGGACTGCGTTCCTGCGCCATGTCGGGATCGCCAGATACGCCACGGATTCTGTTGTTGTCGACAAAGGCCTGGAACCCGGCGATCTGCTTGTCGCCGAGGGCGGGCAGTTCCTCTATGAAGGCTGCCCGGTCCTTGATGTCGCGGAGACAAGGCCGTGATCGCGCGCCGGACAACGGCGATCCTTGCCTTCGCAGCGCTACTTGCCGTGGCCGCCTGTGCGCCCCATCAGGACGAGGCGCCCATGCACGCGGTCCGCCCGGTACTCTCGATGGTGATTGAGCCGCGCGAAGCCGGCGATTTCAAGTTCGCGGGGAGCATCACTGCCCGGACACGGGCGGACTTGGGTTTCCGGGTCCCCGGGCGCCTGGTGGCGCGAAGCGTCAGCGTCGGCGACAGCGTGGTCGCCGGCCAGGTGGTCGCCGAGATCGACGCCACGAACCTCGAACTCGCCCTGCAGGCATCAAGGGCGAAACTCGCCGCAGCCCAGGCGCAACTCGACAACGCAGAGGGGATCGCGCAGCGCCAGAGCGCGCTCCATGAAAGCGGCAACATCCCTCAGTCAAGCCTCGAGATCGCCCAGTTGCGCCTCAGGTTGGCCCAGGCGAGCCTGTCACGGGCCGAAAGCGAATTGCGCAAGGCCAACGACCAACTCGGCTATGCCCAATTGCGTGCCGAATTCGATGGCGTGGTTACCGCTGTGCTGGCGGAACCGGGCAGCGACCTGCCAGCCGGACGGCCGGTCGTCTCGATTGCCAGCCCGCAATTGCGCGACGCTGAAATCGACATGCCCGACGCCATGGCCAGGGCGCTCGATCCGGGCGCCGGGTTCCAGGTCGCCCTGCAGCTCGATCCCTCGATCGCCGCCCATGGCAGCGTACGGGAAATCGCGCCCGAAGCCGATCCGGTGACCCGGACGCGCAGGGTCAAGATCGGGCTTGTCGATCCCCCCGATGCGTTCCGGATCGGTACGATTGTCAGTGCAACCGGACAGGCCGGTCCGGCCTCGCCTCTCGAAATTCCCTCGAGCGCGATTCATGAGGCGGACGGCCGCACCTTCGTATGGCTGATCGATGCCGCAACCCACGTGGTGGCCTTGCAAGAAGTCGTGCTCGGCGCGGAAACCGGCGACAGCGTAACGGTCGTCGAGGGCCTGTCCGCCGGAATGCGAATTGCCATAGCTGGCGCCCATTCCCTGGTCGAAGGCCAGGAAACAGTGATCGAAGGAGCAGGGCGGTGAAGTCGTTCAACCTGTCGGATTGGGCGCTCGAGCATCGCTCAATGATCTGGTACTTCATGATTGCCTTCGTGCTGGCGGGTACCCTGGCCTACTTCAACCTTGGCCGCGAGGAGGATCCCGCGTTCGCCATCAAGACCATGGTCATCCAGGCAAACTGGCCAGGGGCGTCCACTCAGGAAATGGCCGACCAGGTAGCGGACCGCATCGAAAAGAAGCTCGAGGAGCTTCCCGCGCTCGACTACACCAGAAGCCTGACGACGCCGGGCCAGACGATCGTTTTCGTCTACCTGCGGGACAGCACTCCGGGAGCCGAGGTGGCCGCGAACTGGCAGCAGGTGCGCAACATGCTCGCCGATATTCGCACGCAGTTTCCCGCCGGAATGGCTGGCCCCTTCTTCAACGACCGTTTCGGCGACGTGTTCGGCAATATCTTTGCTTTCACCGGCGACGGCCTGACGCCGCGTCAGCTGCGCGACTATGTCGAACAGGCCCGCACCAGCATCCTCGGCGTACCGAACGTTGGAAAGGTCGAGGTGATCGGCGACCGGCCCGAAGCCATCTACCTCGAGTTCTCGTTGCGCAAGATCGCCGGCCTCGGCTTGAACCAGCAGGCGGTGATAGCCAGCCTGCGATCCCAGAACGCGGTTGCGCCTTCCGGCGTCGTACAGGCCGGCCCGGAGCGCATCAGCATTCGCGTGGGCGGACAGTTCACCAGCGAAGAAAGCCTGAAAACGATCAACCTCAGCGTTGATGGCAAGTTCTTTCCTCTCACCGATGTGGCCACGATCACGCGCGGCTACGCCGAACCGCCGACATCGCTGTTCCGGGTCAACGGCGTGCCGGCGATCGCGCTGGCGATAGGCATGAAGAGCGGTGCGAACCTCCTGGATTTCGGCGCGGCGCTGGACAAGCGGATCGAGGCGATCGCGGCCAGCCTGCCGGTGGGTGTCGACATCGTTCGGGTGTCGGACCAGCCCAGAGTAGTTGAAGAGGCCGTTTCCGGATTCACGCGGGCCCTGTTCGAGGCCGTGGGCATCATTCTCGTCATCAGCCTGGTCAGCCTGGGGCTCAGGGCCGGACTCGTTGTGGCCATCGCCATTCCGCTGGTACTGGCGATCACCTTCCTGGTGATGGCCTGGCTCGGGATTTCCCTGCAGCGGATCTCGCTGGGCGCGCTGATCATTGCGCTTGGGTTGCTCGTGGACGATGCCATGATCGCCGTCGAGATGATGGTGGCGCGGCTCGAGGTGGGCGACACGCTGCGCAAGGCCGCGACTCACGTCTATTCCTCGACGGCATTCCCCATGCTCACCGGAACGCTGGTGACGATTGCCGGTTTCATTCCGGTCGGTCTGAACAGCAGCAAGGCCGGACAGTTTCTCGTCACCCTATTCATCGTGATTGCCGTCGCGCTCGTGGTGTCATGGCTCGTGGCCGTACTTTTCACACCGCTCCTCGGTGTGACCATATTGCCCAAGTCGATCAGCCACCGGCAGAAGAAGAAACGCTGGGTGACCGCTGCTTTCGAATGGTTGCTTGAGCTTGCAATGCGCTGGCGGTGGGTGACGATCGCTGCCACGCTCGCCTTGTTCGGGCTGTCGGTTGCCGGCCTCGGACTTGTGCAGCAGCAGTTCTTTCCGACTTCGGATCGCCCGGAACTCATCGTGGATTTTGCGCTGCCGCAGAATGCGACGATTGCGGAAACCAGCCGGCAGATGGCGCAGTTCGAGCGCGACATGCTGATCGGCAATCCGGACATCGAGCACTGGTCAAGCTATGTGGGCAGGGGCGCCCCGCGCTTCCTTCTCTCCTTTGACACCCAGCCGCCCGGCCCCACGACAGGGCAGATGATTATCGTGACCAAGGGTCGTGGCGTCCGCGACCAGGTGCGTGAGAAGCTCCAGGCCTATCTGGACAAGACGTTTGTGGGCACGGATGCATTTGTCAGGTTGCTCGATCTCGGGCCGCCTGTCGGCCGGCCGATCCAATACCGCGTGAGTGGCCCCGATCCGCAAACCCTGCGCGCTCTGGCCCAAGAACTTGCCGGCGTTATCGACGCCAATCCCCATGTTGGCGGCCTGACCTTCGACTGGATGGAGCCGGCGCGTACGGTCAGGGTGAACCTGTTGCCCGACCGCACCCGGCAATTGGGCGTGACATTCGACGGGGTAGCCGCGGCGCTCAATAGCGTTGTCCAGGGTACGCCTGTCACGCAAATGCGCGACGGAACCTATCTGGTCGACATTGTCGGTCGGGCCGAGGCCGGCGACCGCGAGTCCATCGAGGACCTGCAAAGCCTTCAGGTCGCCAGCAGCAGCGGCCGCCTCGTACCCCTGGGGGCGATCGCTACCATCGGCTATGAACTTGAGCAGCCAACGATCTGGCACCGCTCGCGCGTGCCCACGATCACCTTGAGCGGGGCCCTGGTCGACCGGATCCAGCCCGCTACGGTGGCGGGGCAGCTGCGCGGTCCGGTCGACGAGTTCGCCGCCGGCCTTCCCCTGGGCTATAGCGTGGTGGCGGGTGGCACCACCGAGGAGAGCGCCAAGGCGCAGGCGCCGATCATCGCGGTGGTGCCCCTCATGCTGTTCGTCATCGCGACCATCCTGATGATCCAGCTTCAGAGCTTCCAGCGGCTCTTCCTGGTCTTTGCCGTGGCCCCGCTCGCCCTGATTGGCGTTGTCGCGGCGCTGGTGCCGAGTGGTGCGCCCCTGGGGTTCGTGGCCATCCTGGGCGTGCTGGCCCTCATCGGCATCCTGATCCGCAACTCCGTGATCCTCATCATGCAGATCGAGCACTTGCGGGAGGAGGGGCTGGACGCCTGGACTGCCGTAAAGGAGGCAACACAGCATCGCATGCGCCCGATCGCCTTGACCGCGGGTGCGGCGACGCTAGGCCTGATACCCATTGCCCGGGAAGTGTTCTGGGGACCGATGGCCTATGCGATGATGGGGGGCATAATTTCGGGAACCGTCCTGACGCTCCTTTTCCTGCCCGCGCTCTATCTGGCGTGGTTCCGCATCAAGGCCCCCGGCACCGTCAGCCCATCCGGCGGTGAAACCAGGGCGGGAGGGTGAATGACGCCAGTACCTCATACACGCGCGATCGCGTAAGGATCGGCGGGAAAATCGGGAGTTTCGATCCCACCATCGTTTTCATGTCGTCCGTTCCATTTCGGCAAGCGCGCTACCAGACCATCCCTGTCGATTTGGCGAGACGGCAGCTCCAAGCCAGGAAGCGATCTCTGATCGTCGATCAAGGCCATGATTGCGGAAAGACTTTGGTCCAAACTCGTGCTGAGATCGCCGCAACTCGGCAAGGCGGGAGACTTTGATGCGCCCGTCGCCTTGCCTGTAGTACTTTGCTGTCATACGCAGTTTCAGGTCCAAATTCGAAGTGGTACCACCATGCCCCAAACATCGGCACACCCCGGAGATCCCCACTACATCACACGCAGTGGGTGGTTGCGCGCCGCGGTTCTCGGCGCAAATGACGGGATCGTCTCCGTTTCATCCCTGATCGTAGGCGTGGCAGCAGCCAATCCGAGTCCGGGTGCAGTCATGATCGCGGGCATTGCCGGACTCTCGGCAGGGGCGATGTCGATGGCCGCCGGCGAATATGTATCGGTCTCTTCGCAATCGGACACAGAACGGGCCGATATTGCGCGGGAAGCCAGGGCGCTGGAGGAACTCCCGGACGCGGAACTGGCCGAACTGGCCGCCATCTACGAGAAAAAGGGGTTGAGCAAAGAGACTGCCCTGGTGGTTGCCAAGGAACTCACGGCGAAGGATGCGCTCGGCAGCCACGTTCGGGATGAGCTCGGACTGTCAGAGGTGCATGCGGCCAACCCCGTTCAGGCCGCGGTTGCGTCGGGCCTGACGTTCTCCATTGCGGCGGCAGTTCCGTTGCTGGCCGCGTTTTTTGCACCCGCAGGCTCCATCATGCCGGTAGTCCTTGTCGTGACAGTCCTGACTTTGGGTGCTCTGGGCGCTTTGGGCGCGAAAGCCGGAGGCGCACCTGTCTTGCGCGCTACTGTGCGTGTGGTGACATGGGGCGTGTTCGCAATGGCGGTCACGGCTGGCGTGGGCTGGCTTTTCGGCGTCAGCGTCTGAGTGAATGCCGACCGGTTCGGGGGGGCATGCCAACGATCCCGCCGAAAGAACGAAGAGCCGATCTGATGGCTATCGTGCGATGCCGGTCGCACATAGTCGAATGGCCATCTTGCGATAATCGGGACCGGACGTGTATCCGAACCTGCCGCCCCTTCGAGCCCAAAGGTGGATCGCGGGGAAATACTGTCGCCGGGGTCGAGAAATGAAAGCACCACTACGCACATCCCTTTGCGACCTGCTCGGGTGCGACTATCCGATCCTGCAGGCCGGCATGGGCGGCGTTGCCCGGTCCGAACTGGTTGCAGCGGTTGTCGCGGCTGGCGGCTATGGGTTCCTGGGCATGGTTCGGGAATCCCCGGATCTGGTCGCCCGGGAAATCGATGCGGTCCGCGAAAGGACCGATCGTCCCTTCGGGGTCAATCTCATCCCGGCGTCGACCGACAGCGAACTGTTCGACGCAGAACTTGCGGTATGCATCGAGAAGAAGGTCCACTCGATGTGCTTTTTTTGGGACGTGCGCGCGGATGCCGTCGCGCGCGCCAGGCAGGCAGGATGTCGCGTGGCCTATCAGGTCGGCAGCGTCGAGGATGCCGTCGCCGCTGAAAAAGCGGGCGCGGACGTGATCATCGCCCAGGGCGTCGAGGCGGGCGGGCATGTACGCGGCACCACGTCGTCGATCGTGCTTGTTCCACAGGTTGTGCAGGCCGTCTCGGTGCCGGTGGTCGCATCGGGCGGTTTCGGCTCGGGCGCAGGGCTTGTTGCCGCCCTGGCGCTTGGCGCTGAGGGCATACATTGCGGCTCAGCTTTTCTCGCCACAACCGAGTCATTTGCCCACGATTATCACAAGCAAAGGATCGTCGAGGCCCGATCGGAAGACACGCTCATCACCGATGCCTTCGCCATCAACTGGCCACCCCATGCGCGCGTTCGCGTGATTGGCAACAGCACGACCGGGACCCTGGGCGGCAGATTGCTTGGCCACGATCCGCGCACCATGGAGCGCGTTGCAATCGCGGACGAGGAAGGGCGCCCGATCTACCGTTTCAGTACCGATTCGCCGCTTCGATCCATGACAGGCAGCCTGGAGCCGCTCGCGCTCTATGCGGGGGAGATCGCGGGCAGCATCACCTCCGTCCCGGCCGCCGGTGAACTTGTGGAACGTATCGCAAAAGAGGCCGAAGCGGTGCTCGATCGCCTGCAGGGCCGGTAAGGGTCGGCGCACGCCGGAGCGGGTTACCCAGGTCCGTGCTGGCATGAACCGGCCGACCCGGTTATTGTCGCTTTCCATTCGCTTCCGGATTCTCGCCACAGGTCTTCCAGCCCATGCATGTTTGCGTCATCGGAGCAGGCGTCGCCGGTCTGGCTTCAGCCTTCGCGCTGGTTCGCGAGGGCCATCAGGTCACTGTCGTCGACCGCAATGGCGGGCCAGGTCTGGAGACCAGCTACGCCAATGCCGGGCAACTGAGCTATTCCTATGTCGCCCCGTTCGCCGGCCCGGGCGTGCTCGGAAAACTGCCGGCGTGGCTGCTCGATCCGTCGTCGGCGACCCGTTTTCGCCCACGCCTCGATCTGGGGCAGTGGAAGTGGATCTGGAAGTTCGTGCGGGCCTGCAACGCCCGGCAGGCCGAATATGCAACGGTTGAATTGCTTGGCCTTGCCGCGCTGAGCCGGCAGATCCTGCACGAACTCATCGAGGAAGACGGTCTGGATTTTTCCTTTGAGAGCGCGGGCAAGCTGGTTGTTCATTCAACGCCGGCGGGCCTTGAAAAGGCAAGGCGGCAAATGTTGCTGCAGGCCCGCTACGGTGCCGTGCAACAGGCCCTGTCACGCGAGGAATGCCTGGCGCTCGAGCCTGCGCTAGAAGGCATGAGCGGGCGGATTGCCGGCGGCATCTATTCACCTGGCGACGAGGTCGGCGACTGCTTGCTGTTCTGTGGCGAACTCGACCGGATCCTGCGCGATAACGGCGCGCGATTCGTCTATTCGGCCCGGGTCGATGGCCTCAGCGCCCGGCTCGGCAAGATCGTTGCTGCGCGCACCAGCAAGGGCGACATCGAGGCCGATGCCTTCGTGATTTCGACCGGCAACGCCAGCCGCGCCCTGCTCAAGCCACATGGCATCGACCTGCCCATCTACCCGTTACGCGGTTTCAGCCTCACCGTGCCGGTCACCGACGGCTCCGCCATTCCCTCACTTTCCCTGACCGACTACGACCGGCGCATTGCCTATGCCAGGATCGGCGACAGGTTCCGCGCCGCCGCCCTTGTTGATCTCGTGGGTTATGACAAGCGCCTCAATCGCTCCCGTATTGGCCTGGTCACGCGGCAAATGCTCGAGACCTTTCCCGACGGGCTGGATTACGACTCGGTCGATGCGTGGTGCGGTCTGCGCCCGGCCACGCCCACCGGCCTGCCGATCATTTCGCGCACAGGCCTTTTCAACCTCTACCTGAATACGGGCCATGGCGGGCTCGGCTTCACGCTGGCGCTCGGTTCGGGCGAGGTGCTGGCGGCGCTGGTTTCCGGGCGAGAGTCCGGGGTCGACCCCGCCCCATACGCGCTATCCTGAACCCCTGATTCTCAATTGGCACGAACGGACATGGCAAACGCATGGTTGACTGGTCATCGCAGCAGGATGATGCCCTCAGGGCGGTGAACCGCTGGCTGAAGGACCGCAATGGCGATCAGGTTTTCCGCCTGTTTGGCTGGGCAGGCACGGGAAAGTCCACCCTTGCCCGGCACCTGGCCGAAGGTGTCGAAACGGTTCGCTTTGCCGCCTTCACCGGCAAGGCGGCGCTGGTCATGCGCAAACGCGGCTGCAAGGGCGCCGGCACCATCCACAGCCTCATTTATTCACTGGTCAGCGACAAGGACGCCGAGCCCCGTTTCGTTCTCGACCCCGAATCCCCCGCCGCCAAGGCCGACCTTATCGTGATTGACGAAGTCTCGATGGTGGACGAGCAACTGGGCCGGGACCTGTTGTCGTTCGGCACCAAGGTTCTGGTGCTAGGCGACCCGTTTCAACTGCCACCCGTGCAGGGCGCGGGTTTCTTCACCGCCGACGAACCCGACATCATGCTGACTGAAATCCACCGCCAGGCGGCCGACAACCCCATCGTGCGCATGTCGCTCGACATTCGGGAGGGCAGGCGCCTGTCCCGCGGGTCGTACGGGGAATCGAAGGTGGTTTCCCGCGCCGATGTCGACCAGTCCGAAGTGCTGGCGGCGGACCAGGTGCTCGTCGGGCGCAACAAGACCCGGCTCGACTACAACAACCGCATCAGGGAACTGCTCGGGCTCCCGGCGGAGATTCCCGTCGTCGGCGACAAGGTGGTCTGCCTGCGCAACAATCCGCAAAAGAAGCTGCTCAACGGGCAGATCTGGACAATTGCCGAGGTGCGCCGCAAGGCCAACAAGCGGCTGGGCCTCGTTCTCGATCCGGACGACGCTGGCGGACGCACCACCCAGGCCAAGGTCACCACCCATGAGGCGTTCTTCAAGGGACAGGAGGAAACCCTGTCCTGGCCAGAGCGGCGCCAGGTGGATGAATTCACCTTCGGCTACTCCCTCACGGTCCACAAGGCACAGGGCAGCCAGTGGGACAACGTCTACCTGTTCGACGAAAGCTATGTCTTCCGCGAGGAAGCGCAGCGCTGGCTCTATACCGGGATAACCCGCGCCGCCGAGCGGGTCACCGTGGTCTCCTGATCGGGGCCTGAAAGCTGAATGCTGGCTGAACATTGCTCTCAGGGCGAGTTCAAGTCCGGTTTGCCAGTCTCTTCCCATGATCGAGGAAGTTCGAACAAGGAGAGACGAAATGACACACCGCAGCCGCGACCTCATCGCCGCCATCCTTGCCGGTATCCTTATCGCGGGAGCCGCCGCCCTTGTTGTCCAGCCTGCAATGGCCGGCGTCGGTGTCATCGCGCCGACTGCCTCGCAAGGCGTCTCGTTCGAGCCCGCCATCACCAATTTCTGATTGCCACCGGCCACTGACCTCCCGGCCAGTTGACTTTGCCCGGCCCGTGCCCTTCTTCTTCTCGGCAAAGGGCATTGGCCGGGAATCTTTTCATGCAGGCAAATCCTGTACTCGCTGAATTCGTACGCGGAAACTGGGTCGAAAATCGGCATCGGGGCGCGTTCTGCGTTGCCGACGGGCAGGGCAGGGTGCTCGCCGCGGCCGGTGACGTCGAGCGGCCCATTTTTCCCCGATCCGCAGTCAAGTCACTTCAGGCGCTCGCCATGTTCCGCTCCGGGGCGGTCGAGAAATTCGATCTCGACAGCGAAATGATCGCGCTGGCCTGTGCCTCTCACAATGGTGAACCGCGTCACGTCGCGGGCGTCCAGCGGTTTCTCGATCGCATCGGCCTGAGCGTCGACGACCTGGAGTGCGGCGCTCATCCCCCGACCGATCCGGCCGCCCGAAAGGCACTCAGGACGGCCGGTATCCAGCCCACCGCGCTCTACAACAACTGCTCTGGCAAGCATTCGGGCATGCTGGCGGTGGCCCTCGCCCTTGGGGCACCGCCGCAGGGCTACACGCGCCGCGATCATCCCGTCCAGCAACTCGTGCGCGAGATGATGCAGCAAGTTGTCGGCGAGCCGTTGAGCACCGATCGCTGCGGCACCGACGGGTGCTCGATCCCCACCTGGGCGATCCCGATAAAGCGCCTCGCCGGCGGTTTTGCGCGCATGGCTACCGGCGCAAGCCTGTCTGACGATATCGCTGGCGCGTCAGCAACGATCTTCGATGCCGTTACCGCTCATCCTTTCTTGATCGCGGGAACGGGCGCATTCGATAGCGAGGTCATGCAGGCGTTTTCCGGGCGGCTGGTGACCAAGCTGGGCGCCGACGGTGTCTGGTGCGGCGCGGTTCGGGACCTCGGGCTTGGCTTCGCCCTCAAGTGCGATGATGGAAGTCTCGCCGCCGCCGAAGTCATGATCTCGGGCCTATTGGCCTCGATTGCGCGGGCGGACGAAGCCCAGCAGGCTGTTCTCGATGCAAGGGCGATCAGAACCACGCACAATTGGCGCAAGCTGGCTGTGGGGCACCTGATGGCGACCGATGCGGTTCGCATGACGATCTAGCGCCATCGGTGTCCTTGGGCGTGCGATCAGCCCACCCGATTGCCCGATAGCGTAACGTTGGGGAACCGGTCCGCGTCAGCGGCAAGGTCGACCGACTTGATCTCGCGCCACGCCATTGCCGCGATGCCGGCCTGTCGCGCGCCGCTGATCAGATTGCCGCCCACCACAGCCGACCCCGCGCCTTGCGCGACGCTGACCGCAATACCGATCTCGGTGTCCCGGATCACGTTGTCCGAAATATTGACGTCGCGCAGATAGGGGCCCCATCCCGCCGCGATCCCGGTGCCGGGAACGCTCTCGATCAGGTTGCCGGTGACCACGGCATCTGCCTCCGCCGCGATGCCGACAGGGCTCGTGTCGGGGTTGACCCGGGAGGCAGGCAGGATGTTGCGCACGATATTGCCCGAACACACCGCGAGGTGTCCGCCATTGTCGAAATTGGTCATCGAGATACCGAGCGCGGCGCCATCGATGATGTTGTTGGCGATCACAGAACCGGAAAAGGCGAACTCCGAATAGATCGCGACTTCGCCCAGATCCGTGCAGGTGTTGCCGCGAATCTGGCTGTTATTGGTGGAATTCGCCCGCACTGCGGAAAAGGCGCAGTTCTCGATCACATTGTCCGAAACGACAACTCCATCCGCGCGGAAAATGTTGATGCCGTTGCCGTTTTCACCATTGCCGCCGGCATCGGCGGCGATCTCGTGAATTCGGTTCTGCGAAACGATCGTTCCATCGTGGCCGCTCTTGCTGCGCCACACGCGCATGCCGCCATTGCGGCAACTGTCGACCCGGCAACCGCGCACCACCAGGCCGGTTGCGTCCAGCGAGAAAAGCCCGGTCTTGGCGCAGCCGGATATGCCGGATGCGTCGATCAGCCCGGAACAGGCGAACATGAAGATGCCGTTGCCCGCGCCATTGCGGACCTGGCAATCGCGCACCACTACCCCCTCGCAACCGCTCAGGGACAACAGCCCCGAGCGGCTGTCGGCGCTACCGCCGCCGTTCCCTTCAAGCACGAGGCCGGAGAGCGAAATCGCGCTGGCGTCGCGCCCGGTCAGGATCGGCGCGCCGCTCATGCTGACCAGGATCGTTGCGCCGGGAATGCCGGAAAGGGATATGCCGGAAGGCAGCCTGATCGTGTCGATCCGGTAGGTCCCAGCCGCCAGGTACACCGACCCGCCTTCGAGCGCGGCGCGATCGAGTGCCTGTTGCAGGGCGGCGGTCTGATCCTGTCCGGATCCGGGCAAGAGGGAAGGGCCGGCAGGGCCTTGCGCCTGCGCCAGTGCCGCCAGCGGCAGGGAGCCGGCCGCGACCGCGAGCCCGCCCAATACTCTTCGACGCGTGATGTGCATTGGGAAGGCCTTTCGTCGGAGGGATCGCCCGGCATATTACCCGTCGCGCCCAAACCCCGCCATCGCGCGCCACCAAAAGGGTAAACCTTTGGGCGCTGCTATCTCAGCGCTTTCGCATCCGCACCGCCGTGCCGGTTCCAGTGACCAGCAGCATGGCGCCGCGCCCGCCGATGGTTTCATAGTCAAGGGAGATCCCCACCACTGCGTTGGCGCCCATCACTCGGGCGCGGTCGCACATTTCGTCGAGTGCGCTCTGGCGCGCCTTCGCCAGTTCTTCCTCATAGGCGGCGCTTCGGCCGCCGACGTAATCGGTGACCGTGGCCATCATGTCGCGCAGGATATTGGCGCCCGTCACGCATTCGCCGGTCACGATGCCCAGATAGTCGACGATTTCGCACCCATCGATCGTGTCGGTCGTTGTCGTGAGCACTGCGAGCCCCCTTCGTTGTGTCTGGGGTCTAGATAGGTGCGCTTTCCGGGTGCGCCAAGCCGGAAGGGGGTGCCTCGCAAGGGGTGTTCCCGGCAGCGCGGCGCGGTATAAGGGATCGATTGCAGGGAACGGACGCGATTCAAATGCTCGAAGACGGCAAGGTCTATCTCGGAACCAGTACGCGGCCCGAGTATCTCGCGCTCAAATATGCCAACCGGCACGGCCTGATCACCGGGGCCACCGGAACCGGAAAGACCGTGAGCCTGCAGGTGATGGCCGAAGGGTTCTCAAGTGCCGGCGTTCCGGTCTTTTGCGCCGACATCAAGGGCGACCTCTCCGGCATCTCGATGGCGGGCGAGCCAAAGGACTTTCTTGCCAGGCGGGCTGAAGCCATCGGCTTCGACGACTATGCGTTATCCGGTTTTCCGACGATCTTCTGGGATCTTTATGGCCGCAAGGGCCATCCGGTGCGCGCCACGATCTCTGAAATGGGGCCGCTCCTGCTGGCCCGTATGCTCGATCTGAACGATACCCAGGAAGGTGTGCTCAACGTCGCCTTCAAGTTGGCCGACGACGAGGGCCTTTTGCTGCTCGACCTCAAGGACTTGCGGGCCCTGCTGGTCGAAGTCGAGCGGCGCGCCAAGGAAATTTCGGCCACTTACGGCAATGTGTCGACCGCCTCGATAGGGGCGATCCAGCGCGCCCTGCTCGTGCTGGAGCAGCAGGGTGCCGAGAATTTCTTCGGCGAGCGCGCTCTCGCCATCCAGGATTTGATGCGTACCGACCGCGATGGCCGGGGCTTCGTTTCGATCCTGGCAGCGGACGAACTCATGCAGGCTCCGCGGCTCTATGCCACTTTCCTGCTCTGGCTGCTCTCCGAGCTGTTCGAGGAACTGCCCGAGGTTGGCGATCCTGAGAAGCCGCGCCTGGTGTTCTTCTTCGACGAGGCGCACCTGCTGTTCGACGAAGCGCCCAAGGTTTTGCTCGACAAGGTGGAGCAGGTGGTCAAGCTCGTGCGCTCAAAGGGCGTGGGCGTCTATTTCTGCACCCAGAACCCGGTCGATATCCCCGAAGAAGTGCTGGCCCAGCTCGGCAACCGGGTCCAGCATGCGCTGCGTGCCTATACCCCGCGCGAGCAGAAGGCGGTTCGTGTCGCAGCGGAGACCTTTCGCCCCAACCCCGATTTCGACACCGCAGAGGCAATCACTCAGTTGGGCGTCGGCGAGGCCCTTGTCTCGACCCTGGGGGAGAAAGGCGTGCCTTCGGTTGTCGGCCGCACCATGATGCGGCCGCCATCGTCACGTCTTGGCCCCATCTCGGACGCAGAGCGCAAGGCGCTGATGGCCGACAGTCCCGTTGCCGGCCTCTATGACCAGACCGTTGATCGCGATTCCGCTTTCGAGGTACTGGGCCGCAAGACCGAGCAGCGCCAGGCCGACGAGCGCCGCCAGCGGGAGATCGAGGCGGAAGCAAAGGCGGACAGCGTCCCGCAAAGCCGTACCGGCTACCGCGATGCCTATCGCGACGACCGCCCGGCCCGCCGCACATCTACCCGCACGACGCGACGCACGTCGAGCCGTGAGACGGTCACCGAAGCCGCCATCAAGTCGCTCGCCCGATCGGCCGCCCGTCAGATCGGGAATTCCCTGGTGCGCGGCATTCTTGGCAGCCTCAAGCGGGGCTTCTGAGTGATGGCGGCGCATTCGGGCGGAACGCAGGGTCGCAACACCGTGCTGGCGGTGTTTGCCTCCGACAAGCTCCCGGGAGGCGCTGCGCGCGCCAGCCTCCTGGTTCAGGCCGGCACGCTCCTCGCAAAAAAATCGGTCGAAATCGTCGTGCCGGCCATCGAGGGAAACGTCTGCATGCCGCTCATCGCCGCCGCCAGCAGCGCGGGCGGCAAGGTCGTGATCGTGGCGGAGCCCGGCTTCGCTCTCCCGCGCGCCCTGCCGAACGTTTCGGTCGAAACGCCGGGCGATCCGGCCGCTTGCCAGCAACGCGTCGCCGAACTGGCCGATGCCTATTTCCTGCTTCCCCTTGGGCTCAAGGCTGTCAGCAATTTTCACGCAACCTGGGTGCGGGGCGGTGGCGGCAAGGCCGGCAAGACGGTGGCGATGCTCAATCGCGACCGCGCATTCGAAGTCATGCGCGGCTATGTGGCCGACGTGGTCTCCCACAGCCTCAGGAATATCGAGAACTACGCGATCTTCTCGGATTCGGTCGAGGACTTGTGGAACCGGCTCGCCCGCCGCCTTTGATCCGGTTCGACGCGCTCAGGCTTGCGGTGGAAGCGTGCGGACGGGCGCCGGCCTGCCGCGACCAAACAGCTCTATGACATTGCTGCCGCGCCGCTCGACCTCGACAGGGAGGCTTGCTTGTCCGGCGCGATCGCGCCGGTCCGGTCCGAAATAACCGCTCGGCGCCGAAAGGAAGGTAACGGGCGTGCCGAGACGGGCAAGCACGCGTTCGCGAAGGTAGCCCGGAGACATGGGTTTGGCGATTACCTCGTCAATGCCCGCGGCGATGGCTTCGCGCCGGAAGGTGCCGTCGATTGCGCGCGCCAGCGCGATGATCTTCATCTCGCGCCGCGCCAGGTTGCGATCGACCCGAATCGTGCGCGCCAATGCGGCCGCGTCGAGTATTCCGGGATCTTCATCGCATATGAGAAGATCCACCGGCGCTATCCTGAGATAGGCGAGAAGCTCGGCCATCGATTCGAACCGGCGCACCCGCAGTCCGGGCCGTGCCGCAAGAACCCCCGCCACGATGGAAGACAGCGCGGGGCTGGCGCAAAGGATTGCCACGACTTTGACCGATTTGAGCACCTGTCAGACCACCCTCTCGCAATCGGCATCTCCGATTGGTTAACGAATGGTAACAGGATGAATGGCGGCTTGGAAAGTACGACCTTGAGCTGTCCACTGCCGACGTGAGCAACTGGGCTGGAACGAAAAAGGCCCGCCGGATACTGGCGGGCCTCATCGAAGTCTGGTTGGGGCAGTTTACATCGCGGCTTCATGGAGCTCGGCGACATATTCCCAGTTGACCAGGTTGTCGAAGAAAGCCTCAAGATATTTCGGCCGGGCATTGCGGTAGTCGATATAGTAGGAATGCTCCCACACATCGACGCCCAGCAGCGGCACCGCGCCGTGCACGAGCGGGTTTTCGCCGTTCGGGGTCTTCATCACTTCGAGCTTGCCGCCCTTGAGCGCCAGCCATGCCCAGCCCGAACCGAACTGGGTTGCGCCGGCGTTGAGGAAGTCGGCACGGAACTTGTCGAGCCCGCCGAGATCGGAATTGACCGCCGCCTCGAGCTTGCCGGGCAGCTTGCCGCCGCCATTGGGCTTCATCCACTTCCAGAAATGGATGTGGTTGAAGTGCTGGCCCGCATTGTTGAACAGGCCCTGGTTCTTGCCAAAGCTCTGCTTGACGACGTCTTCCAGGCTTGCACCCTCAAGGCCCGAACCCTCCAGCAGCTTGTTGCCATTGGTCACATAGGCCTGGTGGTGCTTGTCGTGGTGGTATTCCAGCGTTTCCGCCGACATGTACGGGTTCAGCGCATCGTAGGCATAAGGGAGATCGGGCAATTCAAAAGCCATTTTATCCTCCGGCATTCTCTGGGGTTGTGGCGCCTGGGGCGCCTTGGGGATGAAGTCGTTATAGGGAATTCGGGGCCGGCCAACAATCACCAGTCTCTATCGGTTTCGATCAGTCCGGCGGCCCTGAGCGCGAACGCATAGGCAATTGCGGTTTCCTTGATGTGCTCGAATCGTCCCGAGGCACCCTGATGGCCCGCACCCATGTTCGTGCGCAAATAGAGCGGGTTATTGTCGGTTTTCGATGCCCGCAGCCGCGCAACCCACTTTGCCGGTTCCCAATAGGTCACGCGAGGGTCGGTCAGGCCCGCGAGCACCAGCATGGGCGGGTAGTCCTGCGCCGTGACCTGCTCATAAGGCGCATAGGCCAGGATTCGCGAGAAATCCTCTGGCGAGACGATGGGGTTGCCCCATTCGGGCCATTCGGGCGGGGTGAGGGGAAGCGTATCGTCGAGCATGGTGTTCAGCACATCCACGAACGGCACGATGGCGAGTATGCCCGCGAACAGGTCTGGCCTGAGATTGGCGATGGCCCCCATCAGCATGCCGCCTGCAGATCCACCCTCGGCCACGATCCGGCCCTTGCCGGTATGGCCTGTCTCGATCAGCATTTCCGCCGCGGCGATGAAATCGGTGAAGGTGTTCGGCTTGTGTTCGCGTCGTCCGTAGCGATACCACGCGTATCCCTTTTCCATGCCCCCGCGGATATGCGCGGTGGCGTGGATCATGCCCCGGTCGACCAGCGAAAGTGCCGAGACCGAGAAGGCCGCCGGCAGCGAAATGCCATAGGCGCCATAGCCGTACAGAAGACAGGGCGCACTGCCGTCCAGTCTCGTGCCGCGCTTGTACAGCACGGTGACAGGCACCTGCTCGCCATCGGGCGCGGTGGCGAAAAGCCGCTTTGTCTCATAAGCGGAAGGATCGTGTCCCGAGGGCACTTCCTGCTCCTTGAGGAGCGTGCGGGCGCCGCTTTCCAGGTCGAGATCGAACACGCGGGCCGGGGTGGTCGGCGAGGAATAGGTAAAACGCAGCGTCCTGGTGTCGAACTCGTATCCCTCGGACATGCCGAGGGAATAGGCTTCCTCCTCGAAGCGCACCGTTTCTTCACGGCCGGTCTTGAGATCGCGCACCACGATGCGCGGTAACCCCTCGCAACGCTCCAGCCGGATGAGATGTCCGGCAAACACGATCACATCAAGGATCAGCACACCTGGCACATGCGCCACCAGATCGGTCCAGTGTTCCGCCCCGGGCGCTTCGGCGGGGGCGGTGACGATCTTGAAGTCCTCCGCGCCGTCGGCATTGGTGCGGATGAACAGCGTGCCGTCCCGCTCGTCGACGTCGTATTCGCGGCCCTCAACGCGGCTGGAGACCAGTCGCGGTGCGCCATCCGTGGCCGCGTCGATCAGATAGGCTTCCGATGTCTGGTGGTCATGCGCCGAGATCACGATGAAGCGGCGCGACAGGGTCATCCCCACACCCACGAAAAAGCCGGGGTCTATCTCTTCGTAGACGATTTCGTCGTCGGACTGCGGCGTTCCGAGGCGATGCCGCCGAACCCGGAACGGGCGATGGTTTTCGTCATATTCGGTATAGTAGAGAGACTGGCCATCCGCCGACCATTCCGGGTGACCGGCGGCACGTTCGATCACTTCGCCCGTGTCCTTGCCGGTTTCCAGGTCTCGAATGCTGATCGTGTAGAATTCCGACCCCTGCCGATCCGCCCCCCAGGCCAGGAGCCGGTGAGAGGGGTCGTGCGCGGCGCCGCCAAAGCCGAAATACCCGTCCCCCGCTTCCGCGTTGCAGTCGAGCAGCACCTGTTCCGGGCCGCCCTCCCGTGGCGTCCGCACCAGGATCGGATACTGGTCACCTTCGCGCGTCCGGGAAAAATAGGAAAATGGGCCATCCGGCGTTGGTACCGTGCTGTCGTCTTCCTTGATGCGGCCGCGGATCTCCTTGTAGATCGCGTCTCGCAAACTCTCCGACGGCTTGCCGAATTCGGATTCGTAATAGGCGTTCTCCGCCTCGAGATAGGCGCGGATATCGGCGGGCAGGGCATCGGGCTCCTGCATGACCTGTTGCCAGTTATCCGCTCGCAGCCAGTGGTAGGGATCTTCGCGCCTGATGCCGTGAAGCAAGGTGGCATGGGGGCGCGTTTCGGCCTTGGGCGGTTGGACTGGATTTGTCATGGAGGGGCTTTTTCGAAGGGACAGGATGCATATGCAGGTAGTGGGGATCGCCCCTCGATTCAAGCGCCGGATCCGCAAGACTTCCGCGCAGTGGTTGCGACAAGTGCATGTATACTGCGCGCAGGTGGGGTGGCCTTGGCCGATGCGACGCGATTGCGACTTGCCCCATGCGGTGCGCGGGCTAAGTTGTTGCGCAATGATTCGGAACGCTCCGGCCGCGATTCCGGGTGAGGGAAACAAGATAACACGAGGTCGACTTGGTTCCTGGCGCTGATGACACCACAATGGCCCTCGTTCCGGTTGCGCCGTTTCTTGCCGCCTTGCTTGCGCCGTGGGTCAAGCGATTTGCCCATGTATTTGCGGGATGGTTGCTGGCACTTGTGCCGCTGAGCATCTTTGCCGCGCTGGTTCGTTTCATCGAGCCCGTTGCGCAGGGCGAAGTCTTCCGGTTTCACCTGAACTGGATACCGGCACACGCCTTCGACACGATTTCCTCCGGTATCGATTTCTCGTTCTATCTCGATGGCCTGAGCCTCACGTTCGCGCTTCTGATCTCGGGGATCGGCACGATCATCGTGTTCTATTCCGGTGCCTATCTGCGCGGTCATCCACAGCAGGGGCGGTTCTACAGCTTCATCCTGATGTTCATGGGGTCGATGCTGGGTCTGGTGCTGGCCGACAATGTGATCACCCTGTTCGTGTTCTGGGAACTCACCTCGATCACCTCCTTTCTGCTGATCGGTTTCGATCACATGCGTCAGGCGGCGCGCCGGGCTGCAATCCAGGCGCTGGTGGTCACCGGCGGTGGCGGCCTTCTGATGCTGGCGGGGCTGATCCTGATGGCCGGTGTGGCCGGTGACTGGAACCTCTCCGGCATTCTCTCAAGGGGCGCTGTGGTGCAGGAGAGCGGGCTCTATCTGCCCATCCTCGTGCTGGTCCTGGCCGGAGCTTTCACCAAATCGGCCCAGGTGCCATTCCATTTCTGGCTGCCCAACGCCATGGAAGCGCCCACCCCGGTGTCCGCGTTCCTGCACTCGGCGACCATGGTCAAGGCCGGTGTCTACCTGCTCGCCAGGCTGACCCCGGTCCTTGGCGGAACGCCCGAATGGCATGTGATCCTTGGCGTTTTTGGTGGCGCAACACTGTTCTGGGGCGCCTTGCAGGCCCTGCGCCATGCCGATCTCAAGCAGATGCTGGCCAATACCACGCTGGCTTCGCTGGGCCTGCTTGTGCTGCTGATCGGGCTGGGCACCGAGGTCGGCGTGATGGCCGCCGTGGTCTATCTGGTCGCCCATTCCTTCTACAAGGCCGCGCTTTTCCTGGTAGCGGGCGCCCTCGATCACGAGACGGGCACGCGCGATATCACCGAACTTGGCGGGTTGCGGGGCGCCATGCCGGTGACCATGCTGGGTGCGGTCATGGCTGCAATTTCCATGGCGGGGCTCCCCCCGGCCGTCGGCTATATCGCCAAGGAGGAGATGTATCTGGGCCTCACCGACGGCGGTGCCGGGCAATTGGTCGCGCTTCTGGTGGTGATCGCGGGCAATGCGCTGATGCTGGTCGTGGGCGCGGTCATGGCGATCAAGCCGTTCATGGGGCCGCTCAGGCCAACGCCAAAACATGCGCACGAAGGTCCCCTGGCGCTCTGGCTCGGACCGCTTGTATTGGGCGCCCTGGCGCTGGCGGTGGGCTTTGTCGCCGAATATGCGGGCGAAACCTTCTTTGCGCCCGCCGCATCGGCCATTTTACACGCGCCGCAAGGTGACACGCTTGCGCTGGTCAAGAGCCATGTGGCGCTCAAGGTCAATCCTCTCGATCCGCTCTTCTGGCTATCGGTCGTCACGTGGGGCGCCGGTGTCGCGTTATATCTGCGCCTGGAGCGGATCCGGAACTTCCTGCGCCGTCTTGCCGCCGGCCTGGGCTGGACCGCCGACACGGTGTTCGACGCGTGGATGTGGGGACTTGTCGGGCTCTCAGACCGGGTGACCCGTTTCTGGCATCATGGCCGCCTCGAGCTCTATTTGCTGGTGGTGTTCATCATGCTGGCCATCGCGGTCAATGTGCCCTTGCTGCTGATCGACGGCTTGCCCTCGTTCAACGAGGTGCCGGGCCTGACATTTTACGAGTGGAGCGTGGTGGCCATCGCGGTCCTTGGCCTGGCGGCGGTCGTGTTTGCGCGCCCGAGATTGGTGGCGATCGTTTCGCTCGGCATCCAGGGGTTTGCCGTGGCGCTCTTGTTCATGCTGTTCGGCGCGCCGGACCTCAGCTTCACCCAGTTCATGGTCGAAACGCTTTCCGTGGTCATTCTCGCGCTGGTCATGACCCGGCTGCACCTCGACCGCCGCGACGCGCGGGACTTCGAGGACCTGCTGCGCGACGGCGGCGTTGCCCTCGTATGTGGCCTTGGCATCACCTCCTTGATCGTGGCGGTGCTCAATCATCCGCTCGACATGCGCCTGACCGATTTCTTCGACAAGACCAGCGTTGCGATTGCCCACGGGCACAACATCGTCAACGTCATCCTGGTCGACTATCGCGGCCTTGATACCTTCGGCGAGATTTCCGTGGTCATGACCGCCGGCATCGCCATCCTTGCCCTGATCAATATCCGGACCGGTGGCGCGCAAACCGGGGTGGGCGCGAGGAAGGAGCGCGACAGGAAGGCTGCGGCCAAGCCCGCGCAAGAGGACGGAGACGCGGCATGAACACCGTCATTTTCCGGACCATCGCCCCTGGGCTTTCCGCGCTGATGATCGTTTTTTCGGTCTTCGTCCTGCTGCGTGGACACAACGAGCCCGGAGGCGGGTTCATCGGCGGCCTGATGGCGGCCTCGGCCATCGCGATCTATGGCATCGCGGCCGGCGTGAAGGAGGTGCGGCGCGCCATGGTCGTCCATCCGGTCACACTCGCCGGGTTCGGCGTGGTCCTGGCCGGGTGCAGCGGTCTGTTGTCCCTCGGTTACGGCGTGCCGTTCCTGCGCGCCCTGTGGTCCTACATCCCCATCGGCGATACGGTGGTCGCGCTCTCCACGCCGATGATGTTCGATACCGGCGTCTATTTCGTCGTGCTCGGCGCAATTTCGGCGGTGGCCCTGGCCCTCGAGGACGAAGAGGACGACGACTGATGGATTATGCGCTCGCCGGCCTGATCGGAATATTCTTCACCGCGGCCATCTTCCTGATCCTGTCGCGCGCGGTCATTCGCATGTTGCTGGGCATCACGATCCTTGGCAATGGCGTCAACCTGCTCATATTCACCGTTGGCCGGCTAACGCGTGAAGTGCCCCCGATCGTGCCGGATGGGCAGATCCAGATCACCGAGCCTTTTGCCAATCCCTTGCCGCAAGCCCTGATCCTGACGGCCATCGTCATCGGCTTTGCCATGTTCAGCTTCCTTCTGGTGCTGGGCTATCGGGCCTATCAGGAACTCAATGCGGACGACACCGACACCATGCGGCTGGCGGAGCCGGAACGGCCGCCGCAGCCGCCCCTGAGCTACTAGGAAGCGCCACAGATGGCCTTGCCCGGCACGAGCGAAAGCCCGATCCCCATCGCCCAGGCGATGATCCAGACCGTCACAGCGTCCGCGGACTGGGTGGTCATCCTGCCAGTCGTGCTATGCCTGATGGGCGGCGGCATCCTGCTCATGTTCCGCAACATGCGCGGAGTGCAGGCGGTATTTGCGACCCTCGTGGTGATCGCCGTCATAGCCTGCGATATCTCACTGTTTGCAAGGGTTGTGACCTCCGGTCCGCTGACAATGACCATGGGGCAATGGCTTCCCCCGTTCGGCATCAGCTTCACCGCCGACGCCCTGGGCGCGCTTTTCGCCCTCGCCGGGGCGGCGGTGACCCTTGTGGTCATGATCTATGTAAGTGTCGAGATCGCACCACGCGAAATCCGCTACGGTTTCTACCCGCTCATGCTGTTGTTGCTGGGCGGGGTGAGTGGAGCGTTCCTCACCGGCGACCTGTTCAACCTCTATGTGTGGTTCGAGACGATGCTGATCGCCTCTTTCGGACTCATCATCATGGGCGGGCGCAAGGTCCAGCTCGACGGTGCCCTGAAATACGGGTTCATCAACTTTCTCGCCACCACCTTCTTCCTGATCGCCCTGGGCTATCTGTACGGCCTGCTCGGGACGCTCAACATGGCCGACATCGCCCTCAGCGCACCCTCGGCGCCAGTGGGGCCGATGACGACTGTTGCCGCGCTCTTCCTTCTGGCCTTCGGCATGAAGGCGGCGGTCTTTCCGGTGAACGCCTGGCTACCGGCCTCCTACCACACCCCGGCGGCGGCTGTTTCCGCCCTGTTTGCCGGCCTCCTGACCAAGGTGGGCGCCTACGCGCTGATCCGCACGCTCGTTTTGCTGCTGCCCGCCAGCCGCGATGCCCTCGCGCCGGTCATCACGGGGCTTGCGGTGCTCACCATGGTGCTCGCCCCGATGGGTGCCATCGCCCAGACCAACCTGCGGCGGGCCCTCGGTTTCTTCATTATTGGCGGTATCGGCGCGATATTCGCCGGCCTTGCGATGGGTTCGAGCAGGGGCATTGCCGGCGCCACGCTTTACGTCTTTCATTCGATCCTGACCATGACGGCGCTCTATCTGGTCGCCGGCCTTGCCGAGCGCATGACAGGGGCCACCGATACCCGCCAGATGGGGGGCGTCTATTCGGCTAGTTCACCGCTGTCGATCCTGTTCCTCGTCCTGGTCTTCGCGGTGGCCGGCCTGCCGCCTTTCCTCGGGTTCTGGCCCAAGCTGATGCTGGTCGAAGCCGGGATCGCGCAGGGTGACTGGCTGATCGTCTATGTCATCCTCGCCAATTCGTTCCTGACCTCGATTGCCGGCACCCGGCTTTGGGCCCATGTTTTCTGGCGAGTCGGGCGAGAGGGCGAGTTGTCGGAAGTCCCCAATGATCGCGTTAGGCGGTTGAATGGCCGTGAAACCGGATTCGGTCTTGCCCCCACAGCCGTACTTGTCGCGGCCATTCTGGCGCTGGGACTCTGGCCGAATCCACTGTTCGAGACATCGCGGATGGCCGCCCAGGGCCTGATCGACAACGCCGCCTATGTGAAGTCGGTTTCACCGCAGAGGAATGCGCCATGAGCTTTGCCCTGCTCGTACTGGTTCTTGCGCTGGCCTGGGCCGCGATCACAGGCGTGTTTTCCCTTCTGAATCTTCTCCTTGGCGGGGCAATCGGGGCGATCGCGCTCTGGTTGATCAGGTCGCGGGTGGCGCCGCCGACCCTGTTCATCCGCTTCCGGCGGATCGTCTCCCTGGCGATCCTGTTCTTCTACGAACTGGCGCACTCGGCCATCCGCGTCGCCGCCCTGGTTCTGTCGCCCAATATCAAGGCGCGACTCAATCCCGCGATCATCGCTTTTCCGCTCACGGCGAGGAGCGATCAAGAGATCACTCTTCTGGCCAATCTGATCACGCTCACCCCGGGCACGTTGAGCGTCGATGTGTCCGAAGATCGCAAATACATATTCGTCCACGCAATCGATGCGCCGAACCGGGAGGATCTCATCAAGGATATCGCGACGGGATTCGAGGCCAAGATCATCGAGGTGTTCAAATGAGCGGCAGCGCGTTCTTGTCAATGTCGGTTTCCATTGCCCTTGTGGTGCTGACGGCGGCCTTCATCCTGACGGTAATCAGGATCATGCGCGGGCCGACGTTGCCCGACCGGGTGCTGGCGCTTGATGCCCTTGTAACGATCGGCATCGGGTTTATCGCAACCATCGCGATAAAGACCGGGTTTTCACTCTATCTCGATATCGCGATCTCGCTGGGCCTGGTGGGCTTCCTCGCCACGGTGGCGTTTGCGCGCTACGTGTTGCAACGCTCGGAGATGTCGGGAGAAGGCGAGGAGGCGACGGGCGAAGTATGATGTCACTGATCGTCGATCTTGCCCGTTATCTCGCGGGCATAATGCTGGTCGTGGGCGCCGTGTTCACCTTGCTGGCCGCGGTTGGGTTGTTGCGCCTGCCCGACCTCTATACCCGCATGCATGCCGCTTCCAAGGCAGGCGCGATGGGGTCGGGGCTGATGCTCCTGGCCATCGCCGTGGGCGCGCTCGACGGCCCTGTGGCGCTGCGCGCAATCGCCGGCTTTGTCTTCATCCTGCTTACGACACCGGTCTCGGCGCACCTGTTGGCGCGGGCAGCCTACAAGGCGGGTTATCACCCTTGCGATATCACGCACATCAATGATCTTGAAGAAATCGATGAAGTGAAATCATAATAATCCCACAATTGTGGGTAAAACATTGCTGCAAGGCGCAAACATAGTTGCAATCGCTGTGTTGGCGGACTAATACGACTCGGCGGCGGTTTTCCCAGCGCTGCCGTACTCATAAAAATGATCAAGAACAACAAGAGCAGCAGGACCTTCACATGAGCGAGCAGAACGGCGTTGCCAACGCCCCGGATTTGGACATAGTCGAACTCAGCACCGAAATCGTCTGTGCCTATGTCAGCCACAACGCGCTAAGCCCGGCCGATCTTCCCAAACTGATCTCGGAAGTGCACAGCACCCTCAAGTCGCTCGACAGCGCACAGGCGCAGCCCGAGCCCGAGGAGCGCAAGCCGGCGGTTCCGATCCGCAAGTCGGTGGGGACGGACTACATCATCTGTCTCGAGGACGGAAAGAAGTTCAAGTCCCTCAAGCGCCACCTGCGGACCCATTACAACCTGTCGCCCGAGGAATACCGTGAAAAGTGGGGTCTTCCCGCCGACTACCCCATGGTGGCGCCGAACTATTCGCAAACGCGCTCGCGGCTTGCCAAGGTCAATGGCCTTGGAAGAAAGACGGCGGCCACCGCGCACTGAACCGATCGATTTCGTCGGACATGGCAGGGGGGGGGAGCGGTGAACCGCTTTCCCCTTTTGCATTTGCGCCGTCAACACGGCCACTTAGGCGAACGAAAGAAGGCGCGGCAGGTGATCCGCATGGCACGAATCGTCAGCCGGGTCGCGGTTTTCCAGGTTCGTGCCCGGACCGTAGATCGCCGGACTTATCCCCGGTGACGATCCACTCCAGTATAGGAAAGAAATCCTAGTACTGGAGATCGTTAGAATGTTTCAAGGCAATTGTTCGGTTCCGGGTCAACCCGAAGAACCGCCTCATCCTTTTCCGAAAACGACCAACGGCCCGCGCCGCCGCCTCGATCCGCAAACGAGCGCGGTCCTGCGCCTTGTGTCGGCCGATCGGGGCATCGGCACGTCTATGCTGCTGCACGGGTCGCGGTGCTGCGCGCGAGTGGCCCGCTCAAGGCAATTGGCGATGTATCTCCTGCATGTCGTGCACCGCCGTACGCTTACCGATATTGGCGAGATCTTCGACCGCGACCGCACAACCGTGGCGCACGCCTGTGCCCGTATCGAGGATATGCGCGACGACCGGATATTCGATGCGGATGTCAGTCGCCTCGAAACACTGGTCGGAGAAAGCCTTGCTGTTTCCAGGACTGAGCGCCATGCCGGCTGACCAGAAACGCGTCGTTGCTTTTGTTCGTGCGCTCCTCCGCGGTGGACAGGCGAACAGGGAGGAGGACGGCAGTTTTTCCGTCGCCCACAGCTCTGGCGCGATCCGGCTGCCCGGCCAGACGGTGAGACGGCTTCTTTCCCTCGGGATCCTCACCGAACAGGCGGGCAAGGTCGTGGCGTCGGACGAGGCGGCGCATTGGGCCCGCCGCGCGCTCGCCGACACTGACGGGTTTGCCGAGCAGCATCGGGTGCTTGGGGTGCGCCGCGACGGCGCGATCGAGAATCTTGCAGAGAGCCCGCTGGCGCGCCTTGCCATCAGCGCCGGTCCGGATGGAGCGCCCTTCCTCATGCCCCACCATCTGGAGGCCGGGGAGCGCGTCCGACGGCTTCACGAGCGCGCGCAACTCGGAACCAGGGTCACCATGCACTATGATGCGGGTCACGTCCCCGGCGCGCGGCAAACCGGCCCTTGCGACGTGAGCGACATGGCATTCGAGGCCCGCCGGGCACTCGACGGGATTCGCGAAATCCTGCCCACCGATTGTGCCGGGGTCGTTTTCGACATTTGCGCCGAACTCAAGGGCCTGCAAGTAGTGGAAATGGAGCGCGGACTGCCACGCCGCAGCGCCAAGCTGGTGCTGAGGATCGGACTGGACCAGCTGGCGAAACATTTCGGCATGGCGCCGGTGGCGGTGGGGCCGGAACGCGGGCGCCGGCGCGGCTGGATGGGTGAGGGCGCCCGTCCCGGCTAGCGCGTTTCAAGGTGAAGGGGACACCGGTTCACGGTCCGGAAACCCGACAGAACAAGAGCCTAGGCGCGCGCGGAGAACGACGCCGCGTCGCTCCGGATGCGGTTCACCATGGCGACCAGCCCATTGGAACGCTGGGTGGTGAGATGTTCGCGCAGCCCCATCCGGTCGAATTCGGCAATGGCGTCGATGCCGGCGATCTCGTCCGGTGTCTTGCCCGAGTAAAGCGCAATCAGCACCGCAACCAGGCCCTTGACGATCATTGCATCCGAATCGCCGCGATAGGTGAGCACATCCTTGCCGTCCACCTGCCGGGGTTCGGTGACCAGCCAGACCTGCGAAACACAGCCATGCACCTTGTTCTGGGCGTTTCGCTCGTCTTCCGAAATCGGCGCGAGATCCTGCCCGAGTTCGATCAGGTAGCGATAGCGGTCTTCCCAGTCGTCCAGAAACGAAAGGTTGTCGGATATCTCGGCAAAGTCGGGGCGCGGGCTCATTGATCGCTGTCTAGCCGAGGAGGTGGCGGCTGGGCAAGGTCGGCGAGAAAAAAGTGAGCCGCAAGTGCGGGGCAGCGCGCTTGCGGCTCGGCCAGAGGTCGCTGGTTTGGAGTAGCGTCGGGGAAGTGACGCGACCCCTGGCGCCTAGCCCGCCCCGATTGGCCGAAGCCTGGGGAAGGGGACGGGACCCGGTTCCGGCGAATCCTGCATGGGGGGGACTCCGGAGGGGGATGTCAGTGTGTGCAATGCGGCAACGGCCATGTTGCCGGCGGAACAGGTGCCGCCAGTGCAGCCGCGCGTCTGGATCGCCTGGACCATCAGGTCCTGACCCGCGGCAACCGCCCTGGTCGATACTGTCTGGGCTGCGGCGTTCAGGTCCGCCCCCAGGTTGGCGACCGGATTCGCACCATTCGGATGAATGGTCAGGAACGCCAGTCCCAGCCAGAACACCGATTTGAGCACGAAACGCATGGCCGTGAGCCTCTTGTTGCAGATCGGGGGACTTGTCCCGCCGTTCGAAGAGATCATGCCCGACCAGCCGTTAAGTGCGCCTCCCGGATTTGCATAAGATTTTATTCAAATTGTCCCGGCGCCGAATACCCCGGATGCGAAAGGCTTTGTTTACGCTAACCCCAGAAAGCAGCGGTCCCGCAAGCCGCTGGCCACCCCGTGGCGGCGCCGACATGCGGCGACTTAAGGGTGTCTTAGGGCTTAGATGAAAGGCTTGAAGAACACATCGGCAGATTCCGCCGACAGGTATTTTCGACAAATGGCAGAGCCCCTGGACATCGCTGCTTCCTTCGCGCCACCGGATGGTTTGCACCGCCCGGACGGTCTGCGCCGTGCCGCGATCGTTTTTTGCGCCAGAACCTGGTTTGTCACCGCGTTTCTCGTTGCCCCGCTCGGTGTGCTGCCCCTGGTGAGCGCAGGCCAGGCGATTCCGTTTGCCGTCAGCATACTGGTGCTCGGATTTGCCTTCGTGCTGGCGATCCTGCAGATTCGGCGCGAGCACGAGCAAATGGCAGGAGTCTCGGTTCTTGCCACGCTCATGGTTGGGCTCACCTATGCGGTCGTGTTGCCGGGACTTTCCGATCTCGGCCTTGCTTTGGCATTGCTTGCGCCGGTCAGTGCATCGCTGCTCGGCGGCGGTCGGCTCACAAAGCTTTCATGGGCAGGTGTTGTGGCTGTCGTGGCGATTTCCGCGCTGGCCTACTCGGCGGGTGTCCCACCCGTTTCGGGTGCCGCCGCCGGGAGCCTTGTGGCCATGTCGGCGCTTTCGTTTCTGGCGACGATCATCGCGGTTGCTTTCGCTGCCCACCGGTTGTCGGGCGCCTTCGAGATCGTTGACAAGGCGCAACTTGATGCCGCGCGGCATGTTCTGGAGAGCGTGCGCGACGCGGTCCTGCGCTTCTCGTCCTCGGCCCGGCCCGTTTTCATTTCGCGCTCGGCGGAAGACCTGTTCGGTTGCCGCACCTTCGAGCTGGACGGCAACGGGCTGGCGGAACGCATCCACATCCTCGATCGGCCAGAGTTCCTGAACGCGTTCGCCGACGCCAATCGCGACGGCAGAGCCCGCACGATCGAGGTGCGCGCCCGTAAGGACGATCCGGAGCGGCCGGGATCCGCCCCGCGCTACATGTGGGTCGAGGTTGCCTTCTCGCCGGTGCCCGCAAGCGATGGTCCGCAGGGTCGTCACGAGGTTATTACTCTGATCCGCGACGTGACCGACCGCAGGGACGCGGAGGCCAGCATGCGCGCCGCTCATCTTGAGGCTCAGAAGGCATCGGCCGCCAAGTCGCAGTTCCTTGCCAATGTCGGCCATGAATTGCGTACCCCGCTCAACGCCATCGTGGGGTTCTCCGAACTCATGGCCAATGGCATCGGCGGAGAACTTAGCGACGGCCAGAAGGAATATGCCGTGCTCATCCGCGAGAGCGGCCGCCATCTGCTCGATGTGGTGAACATGCTTCTCGACATGTCGAAGATCGAGGCAGGCCGCTTCGAACTTCAGACCGAGGCCTTCGATCCCTCCGTTCTGGTCGAGCCATGCCGGCAGATCGTGGAACCGCTCGCCCGCGCGCACCAGGTCAGGATCGTGACGGACGTCGCCGCGGCCCTTCCCGCGCTGGTTGCCGACGAGCGGGCCTGCAGGCAGATCCTGATCAACCTTTTGTCCAATGCCGTGAAGTTCTCGAAGAGCGGCGGCGAAGTCCGCCTGGGCATCAAGCGGATGGGGCAACGGGTGGTCGTCACGGTCAAGGACAATGGCATCGGCATGCCGCCTGACGTGGTCGCGCGGCTCGGCGAGCCCTTTTTCCAGGCCCAGGACGGACTGAGCCGGCAGTACGAAGGCACCGGGCTGGGACTTTCCATCGTCAAGGGTCTTGTCGACCTGCATCAGGGCACGCTCGACGTTGTTTCCGAGCCTGGGCGGGGCACCACGGTAACGGTTTGCCTGCCCATTGAAGGCCCGCAATCCGATACCGGCGAACCTGAAGTGATCCGCCAGATCAAACCCGAACCACAGCCCGACTTCACGCACTCATGGCCAAAAAGAAAAAGCGTAAACCAATGACCGCATTCACGCTTTCCCGCGCGCCGCTGATGGCTGGCGAAGCCCTGTTCGCGGCGGTTGCTCGCTCGGGCCTATGGGCACTTTCGCATGTCCTGAAGGCGCCGTTCACCTCGATCGGACTTGCCGCGCTTTGCGCGGGCAGCCTCATGGCCGGCGCCAATGCGCTGTTCCTGCAGCACGAGAAGCATCCCGCACCCCTGTTCGGTCCGGCACCGGCGGTTGTAGAACCAGTGATCCCCGCTGGTGTGCCGATCCGGCCCGTAATCCGAAACGGGCAGGCCGAATTGCCGGCGGTCACGCCGCAGCCCGTCGCCACGGTCGCGGCGAACGCAACCGCAGGCTCGGCCTCCGCCACGGTCGGCAACAAGCAGGTGTTCGACCTGCAGGAAAAGCTCCGGGCGCTTGGTCTGTTCAGCGGAACGAGCGACGGCTATTACGGCCCCCGGACGGCGGAGGCGATCCGCGCCTTCGAGCAGCAGCATGGGCTGCCCACGGTCGGCGCGCTCTCCGCCCCGGTCATGGCGGCGATTGAATCCGCGCCCGTTCGGGCCCCTGTGCCCGACGCGAAAGTCGCAAGCGCTCCGCCTGCCAGTATGCCTGAGGCCGCTGCGCCTGCAAGCGATCCGCTCGCCCAGCTGGTCACCGAGGCCAGCGCCGAGCAAACGGCTCCGGTCAAGGTTGCCAGCATTGATGCGAAAGACACTGTCTCCGCGGTGCCCCCCACCCGGAGCGATGCCAACCCCCAGCAGGCCGTCAAGCTGGTCACCGATCCCCAGTTGGTGCGCGAGGTCCAGACGGGTCTGGCAAGCCTGGGTTTCCTGCGCGGTCCGATCGACGGCGTTCCGGGCGCGACGACATCGGAGGCGATCCGTCGTTTCGAGGTCTTTTTCGACTACAAGGTGACGGGTAAGGTAACACCCGATCTCGTCGGCCTTCTGAAGCAGGCCGGCGCCGAAATCTAGCGCGGGGCCCGCCATGCAGCCATTGCGATCCGATCTTTGGTGCGCCGCCTTCGTGCGCCGGCACAACGATCAGGGACGCTTCTGCGTCGTGGCGCGGCGCGGAGACCCGGTCGCTGGCCAGATATGGGTGGAGATCGAACATCTGAACGGCACGACCTCGCTGTTCACACCGGCGCCGAGCGTACGGCGACCCGAAAACAGCGCGGACCACATCTTCGAGTGCCGGTACGATCATGTCGAGCCGAAGGTGATCGCGGAGCGCATCGCGCGCGAGACCGGGTTCGATCCCGACCTGTGGGTTCTGGCGCTGGAACTGCGCGACGGCGGTGCCGATCACGGCCTGCGCCTGGTGCCACCCAACTAGGCTGCCGCCGCGTCACCCTGCCCGACGGGTATCCAGCTTCTCGAGAGCCTCGAGGGCCTCGTTGATGGGCCGGCGTTGCGTTGAAGCCGCGGCGCTGCCGCGCCGCTGGGTGAAGGGCAGGTATTCCGGCCTTGAAAGATCGAGCAGGTTCACGTCGCCGCGCCATGCCGAGAGCAGGAATGCCATCGCATCCGCGCTGACGGTTTCGAACATGCGGGCGAAATCCTTGAGGAACTGCGAGCGATCCTCGTCATGGCTGGTGGCGTGGATGAGGACCTTCAACCCCTCCTGGGCGGAGCATCCGAACGCGCGGATCACCACGAACAGCGCCGCGCCGCTGGTGTCGTGGGCAATCTGGCCGCAGCGCAACTCGTCCAGGCCGGTCACCTGGACGATAAGCCGGGTCACTTCAGGCCGCCTGTTCTGTGAAAACAGCTTCATCAGCGCCTGCGTCAACTCGCCGGTCGCCACGGAAAGCTGTTCAAGCGTGCGCTTGATCGGTGCGTCGGGTGTGTGGCGCTCGGCGAAGGCTGAAATCACGCGCAGCCTGTTCTCTTCGCTCAGGTCGAAGAAGGCCGGGGCGAGAAGCGCGGTGTCGAAATCTTCCCGGTCGGCGAGTGTCGCGGCCACGAGGTGGTCCATTTCCGCGGCGCGCGCCAAAGCGCTGAGATAGGGGCCCTTTGCCTTGATCGCGCCGTTCAGGGCCAGCGAGCGGTAGACCCGGCGGCTGTTCATCTGGAAAAGCCTGGCAATGACCACGTTGCTCAGGTCACCGCGTCGCGCCACGGCCGAGGCAAGCATGGTGTCTCCGCGGGCGAGCAGGCCCAGAAGCGTTGCCTCGGAGAGGTGTGCAGCGCTCGCTGCGAATTCGGGAAGCTGCTCACCGATATGCTCGACCACCAATGCTTCCAGCTTGGGAGAAAGCGTATCCGCCCGGCCCAGCGTCTGAGCGGCCCGGGCACGGGCCGCAGGTGCCGCGGTTGGAAACAGGCGCGTCACGAGTGCTTCGAACTGCTCGATATCCACTGGAGAAGGGCGGGGGCGGCGGGCAAATGCGTCGCAGGCCGCCACCAGCAAGGTATTGGCCCTGTCGATACCTCCGGTTTCGATCAGCAACTGAAAGGTTTCGTACGGTTGGAAGCCGAGCATTTTATGTCAGGGACCCGCCAAATGGGAAAGTTGTGCCGAACCCGACTATTCCCAGAGATTCGTTAGCGGACTGTTAACCTTGACGAACTCTTAATGGGCAGAACCGGACGCAAAGTTCCGGATCCCAAGGAAGCCATCATGCGAAGTCCTGTTTGGCGCGCAGCGCCCGAGGTCAGGAGGTCCCAATGGGTGAACTCGTCGCGATTGGCAAACGCAGGCGTCCGCCGCATCGAGCGGTACACGGGCCTGTCGAGGCAAAGATCATCGTCTTCACCGGCGTGCGATACGACCGGCGCGGCGAAACCCGGCCCAAGGAGCCCGCGGGCCCTTCACAGAGTGGCGGCGGGCGAAGGCGCGTCTGAACGGTTGCGCACCGCATTCGCCGCCATCGCCTGCGTACTGCTGCTGGCCGGATGCGCCAGGCCGACAGGCGACTTCGGACGGGCGCGCCCCGACCTGCTGCATGATACCGTCATGCCCGCGGCCGGCCAGTTGCGGCTTCGCATGGCCGGCGATCCCGTCTCGAGCCTGCAACTGACCGCAGCCGAGACACGCATGCGCAACAGGATCGAGCGGTTCGTGCTCTCCCCGCATGCCGATTGGTACCACGACGCGGCGGTCGAACTGCGGCGCACCCGGATCAGCGCTGGCCGCGACCGCACTCCGTATGACCCCGGGCGCTACTACGACCAGATGATCTCGACCGGCTACGCCACACCGGAGACGCGATACAATACCGTTTCGGCTGATATCGCGGCCGACATGCTCGCGCTCCCCGCGACCTTTGCCGACATTTGCGAGGTCAGGACAGCCGACCGGCGGCGCTCAGAAGGGCTAGCGGGCATCGATGGCATCACGCCACGGGAGCGGGCGGATGTCGAAGCGCGCCGCGCAGAGAACGAACAGGTCATCGGCTGGTTCGTCACAGCGCTTTCCGACCGGTACACCGCCTACAATCATGCGCTCGACCGGTTGATCGTCGCCGCTCCCGATCCCGCGGCCAAGGGCGTGAACGAACAACTGGTCGCGCTGTTCGCCGATCTGCGCCGCGCACAGAGCGGCGCATTCTGCGCGGGCACATCCGCCAGCATCACCGTCAAAGGCGAGCCCGAAATCCCCTCGCGCTTCGCCCCGCGTCCCTGAACAGGACCGGGATATTGCCTCAGCTTCCGATATTGCGGCAGGTCAGTGCCGAGAGAATATCCCGATAGCGGGCCCGAACGACCGGGTAGGGCGCTGCCAGCCGGATCAGGGCGAAGATGTCGTCGACCGGCGATTGAACGATCAACAGACCTTCTTCGACCGGTATCTCCTGGCGCGCGAGCAACTGGGTCTGCTCGCTGTTGAACACGCCCAGTTCGAGCGTTCCGCTGGTTCCCGACCGGTTGGTCGTCGAATAGACCACACGCCCGTCGCGTGCATAGACCGCCACCGACCAGAAGGTGTTGGGAAGATCCCCCACAACTTCGCCGGGGCCGCGTGACAGGTCGATCCGGCAAATCGCATAGGAAAACAGCGGGTCGAGGGCCAGCGGATTGGGAGAGCCCGGGGTGACCGGATCGAGCAGGGTGATGGTGTTTGCCGTCTCGATCCCCGGGATCTTCTGCCACACGTCCTTGGGACTGAGCGCCGGCAACATCAGCATGATCACCAGGTGCACGATCAGTCCCAGCACCACGCCTGCCGCGATCCACAGGGCCGTCCTGGTCATGCGCAGCCCTCGTTCAGGATTGCCGGGAGTTTCTCGACCTGCGAACCCAGGCCCGAAAAGATCGAGGCGTCATAGAGCGTCAGGACCAGCGAAAACCGTCCCTCGCCGGTGATCTCATACCAGTAGCCCGGCGCCAGCCTTTTGCTGACGCGCACCTCGATCGATCCATCCGCAGGCCGTGGCAGGCTTGTGCCGACGACCTCGGCCATCCCGTCGGGCCTTGCGATGTCGACGCCCTTTGCATCCACGGCGATCAGCGTCCAGAAGGCGGCAACCGGCGTCGATCCGTCGATCCGGTAGCGGCAATTCCGGTCGAGCGCGCGTCCATCGCTGTCCGTGCCGGCGACGAACCGGATACCCTCGCTGCGTCCGAGCTGCAACACCGCCTGCCGCGCCAGATAGGCGTTGGTATAAGGATCCGGTTCGGGAGCGCCGACCTCGGGCCATGCGACCCAGGGCCCCACCTTCATCGTGCCGACCGGGGACCACGACGTCAGCGCCAGATAGCTCAGGCCGAACCCGACCACCAGGGCTACGGTAAGCATGGCGAACAGATTGACCACAAACCGCACGCGTCAGTTCCCCGTCGGGGCGCTCGCGGGCGCGATCAGGGCGGAATTACCCAGCCGCGCCTTGCGCATCTGCACCAGAAGCCGGTCCGCGAGTTCCGCCAGCTTGTCGGCGGCCTCGGGTGTCAGGCTGGGCGGGCGTTCCGGTGGCGCCTCGGTCGCCGAACCATCAGTGCCCTCGGCCACGACATAGGGCTTGGGCATGAAATCCACCCCGAACAACGGTTTGATCTCGATATTGGTGTGGGCGTACTGCATGAACTTGTGCCACGTCCTTGCGGGAAGGCTGCCGCCCGTCACGCGCTTGGTCTCGGTATAGTCGTCGTTTCCCAGCCAGACGGTCGCCACATAATTGCCGGTGAAGCCGCAGAACCAGGCGTCACGATAGGAGGATGTCGTGCCGGTCTTGCCCGCGACCGGAACCCCGTCGATATTGGCGGCGCGGCCGGTTCCGGCCACCACCACGTTGCGCATCATGGTGTTCATCTCCGCCACGATTTCCGGATCGAGCACGCGCTCGTGCGGCGCGTAGTCCCCGATATCGAAGACTTTCTCGCCCCTCAGCGTGGTAATCCGCGTGATCCCGTAGGCAGGGGCCTTCAGCCCGCCATCGGCGAAGGCGGTATAGGCGGACGCCATGTCGAGAACGCTGACCGAAGCGACGCCAAGCGCCAGCGAGCGGGTCACCGGGAAGTTGTTCGTGATTCCAAGGCGATGGGCCATGTCCGCGATCGGCTGCCGGCCGGTCTTGACCGAAAGCTGCACCGCCACCGTGTTCACCGAATGGGTGAGGGCGCTCAACAGCGAAATCCGGCCGTTGAAGTTGCGCTCGTAGTTCTGCGGGCACCAGTTGCCGATGCAGAACGGGCGGTCCACGATCACGGTCTTCGGGGTCATGCCGAGTTCTTCGAACGCGGTGGCATAAACGAAGGGCTTGAACGAGGACCCCGGCTGGCGTTCCGAGTTCACCGCGCGGTTATACTGGCTCTTGCCGTAGTCGACGCCGCCCACCATCGCCCGTACGGCGCCGTTGAGATCGGTCACCACCATGGCGCCCTGGCTGACATGGTAGCGCTCGCCATCGTCCCTAATGGTCGAGGTCACCGCCTGTTCGGCATAGGTTTGCAGGGATGGGTCTATCGTGGTGTGCACGATGAACCCGACCGCGTCGGAGCCGGCCACCACGCGTTTGACCCGATCGTAAATCCAGTCGAGGAAATAGTTGGGCGAGTTCACGTCGTTGGAATGGTCGATCGGCACCGCGGGATTGCGCCGCGCCGCCGTCACCTGACCCTCGGTCAGAAAACCCGCATCCACCATGTTGGACAGGACCACGTTTGCCCGTCCGCGCGCCGCGGCAAGGTCGGTGGTCGGGGAGTATTTCGACGGGGCCTTGAACAGCCCGGCCAGCATCGCCGCTTCGGCCAGGTTGATGTCGGTCACCTTCTTGCCGAAATAGAATTCGGACGCCGCGGCGACCCCGAAATTGCCGCCCCCCATATAGGCCCGGTCGAAGTAGAGCTTGAGGATCTCGTCCTTGGTGTAGTGCGCTTCGAGCCAGATCGCGAGGAACGCTTCGTTGATCTTGCGCTGCAGCGTGCGCTCGGACGACAGGAACAGGTTCTTGGCCAACTGCTGGGTGATCGAGGAGCCGCCTTCGACCACCGAATTTGCCTGCACGTTCGAAACGAGCGCCCGAATCGTGCCCCAGACGTCGATGCCGAAATGCTCGTAGAACCGTCGGTCCTCGGTGGCGATGGTGGCCTTGACCAGGTAATCCGGCAACTGGTCGAGGTTGAAACTGTCGTCGGTACGGATGCCGCGCCTGCCGATCTCGTTGCCATATCGGTCCAGGAAGATCACCGAATAGTCTGGCTGGCGGTTGAACGCCCCGCTGGCCGTTTCGTCGAAGGCGGGCAGGGCCAGCGCCGTCATCAGCACCAGCCCGATCACCCCGATGCTGAGTGCGTCGGAGACGATTTCCACCAGAAGCCGCTTCAGTCCATAGACATGAAAGCGGTCCATGATGTCCTGGAAGCGGGAATAGCCGCCGCCGAATCCCGCAAAGAACTCGTAGAGCGTCGAATCGATCCAGGCGTCGGCCTGCAGCAACCGAAGCTTGCGTTCTTTTTTCCGCTTGTCCTCGACCGGTTCGTGCACAACCGCTACCTTCGCGCGCTTTCGGCCCTCTTTATCGTGCCATAGCATATAATTTGGCCGAGCACGTTCGGCAAACGGGCCGATTCGGCACTATGTGGCGCACTTTTGCGCGCTGTCAGCGGGGAACGATGCCTTTCTGGACCGAAAAGACCCTCGAGGAGATGACAGAGGCCGAATGGGAGGCCCTGTGCGACGGTTGCGGGCGTTGCTGCCTGATCAAGCTCGAGGACGAGGACACCGGCGAAATCATCACGTCGGACGTGCGTTGCAAGCTCCTGGATGGCGAGACCTGCCGCTGCTCCGATTATGAAAACCGGCAGGAGCGGGTGCCCGACTGCATCAAGGTCACCCCGGACAACATTGCCACCATCCCCTGGATGCCAACGACCTGCGCCTATCGGCGGCTTGCCGAGGGCAGGGGGCTTGCCTGGTGGCATCCCCTTGTCTCGGGCGACCCCGAAACGGTGGTGATGGCCGGGGTCTCGATACGCAATCGCACCGTCAGCGAAGAAGAGGTGGACGCTGACGAGTGGGAAGACCATGCCGTCGACTGGCCCGAGTGGGAGCCGCCCGAAAGCTGACAGCAGGTGGCGAATACGCTTGACACGGCTCGGCAATCGGCCAGAAGGGAATTGTGCGGCGTCGCGGTGTGCGGTCGCTCTAGAATTCGAGGCATTCCGGGGGGCTTGGATGCTGACGTCGACCTATCTTGGCCGCTATGCACTCTGGTTCAAGGCGACCAATTCCGACCATTTGAGGTTTCCAACCGTCCCGGTGAACCCGGCCGCGACACCGCGTCGTCTGGAGCGTCGGCAGTCGCCCGTCGTTTTCGACCCGGTGACCGTGCGCGGCCAGGACGGGGAACGGAAGGTCCCTCTCGACGCGCTTGTGAACGACACGGGCAGCACCGCCCTGCTGGTACTTCGCGATGGAGAGGTCCTCTACGAGCGCTACGCGAACGGCGGCGCGGTGGACCGGCTGAACCGCTGCTTTTCGGTGACCAAGTCGATCGGCTCGGCCTTGGTCGGTGCGGCGATCCGGCATGGCCATATCGACGATATCGACCAGACGGTCGGCGAGTTCCTTCCCGAACTGCGCGGTGAACGGCGTGGCGAGCTCACGCTTCGTCAGCTTCTCGAAATGCAGTCGGGAATCCGCTTCCGCGAAGGCGTTCTGCCCTGGCAGGACGATGCGCGAACTTATTATGATCCGGATTGCCGCCGGCTGACGCTCGGCGCCAGGATCGTCGATCCTGTCGGGGAATTCTTCCACTACAACAACTTCTGCACGTTCCTGATCGGCATGATCGTGGAGCGCGCTACCGGCGAGACGGTCGACCGGTTTCTCGAGCGCGCCATCTGGCAGCCGATCGGGGCGGAACACCCGGCCAGTTTCCTGATCGACAGCGGGGCCAATCGGTTCGTGCACCTGGAGAGCGGCTTCAACGCCACCGCGGCAGACCTCGCCCGATTTGGCCTACTCTATCTCGAAGACGGAAAGGTCGGCGGCGAACAGGTGCTGCCGCCCGGATGGGTCGATCTGTCGACGACGCCGGAGGGGCGGCGCACCGACCAGGACTATTTCCGGCACTATCGCAAACTGCCCTGGGGGCGGCCGCTTTCGTCAGGCAGGTATTTCTATGGCCTGTTCTGGTGGGGCTACCTGGCAGGCGAAGCGGAGCACGACTACTTCGCCATGGGAGTGCTGGGCGAGCATATCTATGTGTCGCCGCGCCATCGAACCGTCATCGTGCGGCTGAGCGAGCGTTTTCCGCCCGGTATGTGGTGGCCGCCCGTGTTCCGCCAGTTGGCTGAACAGGCGAGCATGAGAGCCTGAAGCCGGCCTGCCGCAAATTCGCCGCCAAGCTGAACCACAGATGAACGCCCGATTGCACAAGGGTTCAAGCGCGATGCGCTATCCGCTGTGCATCACGATCAGACACAAGCGAAAATCTGTCCCATGTTCAAGCGCCTCCTGAATGGATTCGCCGTCGCCGCGCTGTTGCTCGGCACCCTCGCAACCCCTCTGCTTGCCGCCGACCTGGCCCCCAGTCCCGTGGGCAAGTGGCAGGTGACCACGGGCGAATCGCGCTTTCAGGTGACCACGTGCGGCGACGGCACCGAGCTGTGCGCCAAGCTGGTCTGGCTTCGCAAGGACATGCGGACCGCTGAAAACCTGAAATATCTCAATACTTACGTGCTCAAGGGAGCCCTGCCTGTCGATGCCAACAAGTGGCGCGGCACGGTGCAATATCAGGGCCAGACCGTCGGCGGCAGCCTTACCCTCGTCGACAACGACAGGATGGTGCTGACTGGCTGCCAGCTGGTGATCTGCCAACGCATCGATTTCACACGGCTCTGATCGCCGAGCCCGCAAGCCCGATCAACATTCGCCTTGCACGGTGGCGCCGGCCTCGGCCAGCGCCATATCGAGCAGCGCAAGGGCATTGGTGAACCCCGTCCTTGCCGCCTCATCCCGCAACCGGCGCAACTCGCCCAATGTCTCGGTGTCGCTGTTGCCCTCCGCGGCCTTCATCAGCGCCCTCGCCCGGGCGATGACGAATTCGCTCAGCGGCATGGGCTCGTCGCTTGTGTAGTCCTCAAGGGCCGCGCAATAGCGTTTCACGTCGTCCCAGTTGCGATTCTGTAGCGAGACCTCCAGCGCAAGCTGGTAGAAGATCAGGTAGTTGTGGCTCAGGCACTTCTCGCTGCCAAGGATCCGGTCACCTTCCTGCATTGCCCAGCGACGCGTGTCGGGGTCGTCGGTGAGCCATGTCAGCACTGCCAGTATCCAGGGGCCGCCGAATGTGACGCCTGCCGATTTTGCCCGCTCGAATGCCTGGCGCAGGCGTTGATCGTCGTTCGGCCTGCCCTTCAGAAAATCCTCAAGCGAACTGCCGATGGCCAGCAGCGGCTCGATCAGCGACAGCCCGAGTTGCTCCACGATGGCCTGCATGCGTTCAAGGTCGGCATGCATCCGGTCCGCATCGAGCAGCGAACGGTTGTAGATCGCCACGGCCGCGCCCACCCAGAGCGCGAAGAACTCGGCCCGGCGGTTGCCCACTTCCCCCGCCATTTCCTGCGCCAGGAGCGAGTTGGCGTGGGCCTCGGCGATCTCGCATTTGAACAGGTGAACATCGGTCAGCATGATCCGGTAGGCGACCTCAATGGACCCAAGCCCATTGGCCCGCGCCAGCTTGATGCATTCATCCAGGTAGCTTTGCGCAGTCAGGATCTTGCCCACCGAGTAATAGGCGTCGCCCAGCCCCCCGAGCGCCCTCGCCTTGAGGGGCACCGAGCCGGCCTTTTCCGCATAGGCGAGCGCAGTCTCGTGCTCGGTGCGGCAGCGGTCGTAATCGCCCAACGGAAAAACGAGATTCCCGCGCAGGTGGTGGATTTCGGCCAGTTCCTCGTCGAGGCCCGCCGCCTCCGCCGCCGGTTGGGCGAGCGCCAGGTTATCAAGGCCCTCGCTGGTCTTGCCCGCGAGCCGCGCCAGTTCCCCAAGGCCGATCCATGCTGGCACCCTGTCCGCGTCGGCAGGCGCGATCTCGAGCGCCTGCCGGTAGGCTTCGCCCGCGCCGGCCGGGTCGCCGGTCTCGCGCAGCTTGGTGCCCTTGTAGCAAAGCAGCTTTGCCCGCTCGGCCGGATCGGTCGACAAGTCCAGTCCCCTCTCGCAAAGCCGCAGCGCCCCTTCATAGTGATAGAGATCACCCTGCGCGCGCGCGGCATCGAGATAGGCCGCCGCCGCAGCCGGATCACCGGCCCGGTCGAGATGTTCGGCCCGCAACACCGGGTCGCTCCCGGCGAAATAGTCGGCCGCCTTGCGGTGCAGGCGCTGGCGCGTTGCATTGAGCATGGACGAATAGACGCCTTCCTGGATCAGCGCATGAACGAACAGGAAGTCGCTGCCCTCGGGACGCACGAGCGTATGTTCGACAAGGGCGCGGCAATCGTAGGCGGGCTGGTCGCAAAGTGCGCGAACCGCATCGAGCCCGAAGCGCTGCCCGATGATCGACGCCGCTTGCAGCGCCTGCCTGTCGGCATTGGCAAGCCGGTCCATGCGCGAAAGCACCAGCGACTGGATGGACGCGGGGATTTCACTGTCGCCGCGCTCTTCCGAATTGCGCAGCAACTGGTCGAGGAACAGCGGATTTCCCTCGGCCCGGGCGATGCATTCCTCCGCGAACTGGCGGCTCGAGGAGAGCAGCCCCGCCGCCATTTCCGCCGATTCCTCGCGCCTGAGCGGTCCCAGATCGATGGTGAGCAGCGCGCTTTCGCGGGTCGCGGTGCGCCAGGCCTGGTCGAGCGGGTCGCCCTCGATGCGCGATGTCATCAGCAAGAGCGCCGGGCACCGGGCCGTCGCCCTGGCCATCTCCTCCATGCAGCGCAGCATCACCCCGTCGGCCCAGTGGATGTCCTCGATCACGATCAGGATGGGAGAGCGGGCCCCGGCGCGGATCATCAGGTCCGCCATGAAGGCGAATTTCCTGGCGTTGCGCACCTGGTTGTTCATTGCCTCGAAGCGCGCGCGTTCGTCCGGCGCCTGCTCGAGATCGAGCAGGTCGTTGAGAAACGGCCGGTCGTCGGGTGCCACCAGCCCTTCGGCCAATGCCCGGTTTGCAGCACCGGACCGTGCCTCGCTCGAACAGCCCAGCGGCAGGCCCAGAAGGGAGGCGACTACGGTGCGCATGGCATCCTGGCCGCGCGCCACGCCGAAATCGAACACCAGCCCCTTGTGGACGGAGAACCCGGCCGCTCTGGCGCGCTGTGAGAATTCGGCGACCAGCCGCGACTTGCCCATTCCGGCTTCGCCACGCACCAGGATCGGCTGCCCACTGCCGCTTTCCGCGCAGTTTTCCATGGCCCCGGTGAGCATGCGCATTTCGGCGCGGCGCCCGACGAACTGGCCGGCGCCAGGGGGCTCGCGATCCGCGGCCTGCGCGACTGCCTTGAAGGCGGGCACGGGGCCATCGAACCCCTTCACCTCGACCCCGCCAAGCGATTGAAAGCCCGAGACCCCGGCCGCGGCGCGCCGCACCGCGTCCGAGACGATGGTCTCCCCACCCCTGGCCTTGGCGTTGAGCCGCGCCGCAAGGTTCACCGACCGCCCCATCACCGTATATTCATTGCGCGATTCCGCGCCCACGCCGCCGGCGACCACCGATCCGCTGGCAATCCCGATATGCAGCGACAGGTCGCGCTCGAGTTCGGCGGCGATCCCCGCCATCGCGGCGTGGATGTCGGCGGCGGCGCGCACCGCGCGCACCGGGTCGTCGTCATGGGCGATGGGCGCGCCGAACAGCGCCATCACCTCGTCCCCGATGTGCTTGTCGATCGTGCCGCCATAGCCCTCGATGATCTCGTCCACCGCAGCAAAGATGCGCGAGACGATGAGGCTGAGTTCTTCGGCGTCGATCTGGGTGGAAAGATGCGTGTAGCCCGTGATGTCGGCAAAGAGCACGGTCACCTGCCGCCGTTCGCCCTGCGGCGCGCCCGGCAAGTCCGGCGCGGCGTGTGGCACGGGTGGGGCGGCGATGTCGGGCTGGCTGGCCGAGGGGTTCAGCGCGGCGATGGCGGCGAGCAGCTTCTTGCGGTGCCCAAGCGAGGCGACGCCGAGTTCCTTCAGGTCGTCGGCTTCAAGCGTCGGCAAGGTCTCGGCGTCGATGTCGTTTTCTTCGAACGCATCGGCATATTGCCCGAGGCCCAGGCCATTCAGCCAGCCCGCGATGTCCATTCGGCTTTCTCCCCGAAAGCGCGACAAGCCAACAGCCTATCACAGGGCAGGGCGCGGGGCAGGCCCTGTTTGAGGGGGGACTGGGAGGGAGTGGGAGGTTGGGGGGATGAGGCATGTCACCGAGAACTGATTTGGCCCTGCCGGCATGGCTCGACTGCCGACGCTCCGCCGTCGCCTGCCACGAGCAATCGCGGCGATGGAACCTGCCCCCTATTGACTGACCTTGGTCGCAGGAGAATTGTTGGGGCGGCCAAGGGGGCGGGAGTGATGAATCGTGGTTGGGTGGCAACGTGCGTGGGACTTTTGTTCAGCGTCGTGGCTGGCTGTTCGATTGCGCTTGCAGCGCCCCGCCTCGCTGACGAGTTCGATGCCCGAGACTTCACGCCCGCCGAAATTGGAATAATCCAGCGCTCCCTCACGTTTGCTGGCTACTACGACGGGCTTTGGGACGCGCAGTGGGGGAAGATTTCCCAGGGCGCGCTCGAGCGGTACACCCGCGACAAGTATGGGGCCGGTCCCGTGCCCGACGCAGTGCTCTTGCCGCTCTTTCTCGATACCATTGATATGGTCCACAAGCTGGGCTGGGCCGAAGACTACTTCAAGCAGTTCGGAGTACGCCTGGGGGTTCCCACCGCACTGGTCCACCACAACGCCGCTGCAACCGGCCGGCTGGAATTTGTCGGCGAAGGCGTGACTATCAAGGTTTTTGTCGCTTCCCCCAATACGCTGACGATCAGGCACAAGAACCTCGAAGGGGATCGAAACCCGGCCAACCATTATATTGTGCGCACCGCAAACCGATGGGTGACCACGTCGTCGATTGGGAGCAGTCTCGACTACCTGCGATCTGATCTTGTCAACGGCCAATGGGTTTCGCTTGATGTCCACGGACCAACCAGCGCCAGGGACGTCATGCGCTATGTCACGGACAGCTTCGTCGTTGGTCCGGATTACGAAGTGAACGCTGAAACCGTCGCCAACCTCACGGGCCTGATGGCGCAAGCCCAGGCGGAATACGACGCGGGCGGCGGGCAGGATGACGCACCGAAAGCCGCTGTGGGCGACATCATCTCCTCCGGCAGCGGCTTCTTCATTTCCAACACCACCCTGGTGACCAACAATCATGTGGTGGCTGGATGCGGATCCTTGACGGACCCCGGCGGTCAGAGCTTCCATGTCATCTCGACCGACCCCGACCTTGATCTGGCGCTCCTGCGCTTTGACGGCTATTCCTCCGACTTCCTCTCGCTTACGCCCGATGCCGAGGTGAACCTTGGCGAGCCCGTGTTCGCGCTGGGCTATCCCTATTACGGCCTGATCAATACCGAACTGAACTTCACAAGCGGCGTCGCCAGTGCCGTAAACGGGTTCAACAACGACCCCAGAAACTTCACCCTGACCGCTCCGCTTCAGCCGGGCAACTCTGGTGGCCCGATAGTCGACAGGCATGGCAACGTGGTCGGAGTTGCCGACGCGGTTGCCGATGCATTGAAGTTGGCCAGCACGACAGGTAGCGTCCCGCAGAATCTCAACCTTGCGATCAAGGCTTCAACGCTAGCCGCCTTCCTGACGCGGCTGGGGGCGGCCTATGGCATCGATAGGGGCAGCGCGAATATCGAGGACGGTGTGCCCCCTGCAATGCAACGTGCTGTCGTGCCTGTTCTTTGCCACAAGTAGGGAAGTTGGTCGCGCGGCAACCCGCCTCCTGCCGCAGCGTCACCCTCGGGCTTGACCCGAGGGTCCATGAGGCACCTTGGTGCGCTTCGGAGTTGGCTAGTTGGCAACGAACGCTTCCCGGGCAACCGCCTCATCATGGATGCTCGGGTCAAGCCCGAGCATGACGCGGAGTGGGTGAGGGGTTGGGGGAAAGGTGTGCAGTCAGCAATGATGTGACCTTATTCGGCTTGCGCGGGTTCCAAGGTTTCCAGGACACGCCGCTCGCGCAACAGCCTGCCATTCCGAGTTGTTCTGATCACCTTGATATGTGCCCGGACTGGCTGAAGTAACAGTCGTTCTTTGAATGCCGTATCGGCCCTATATTTCAAAGCGAGATCATCCGAAATAGTCCCCTTAATTGTGATCGAATCGTCTCCTAGCGGCCTTAGCTCAAACTCGTGTGATTCAGGCAGAACACCAAGGAGGATGCCGTCCACAGACTCGTCTTCCTCAATAATCTCAACCTCGCCAAGGCGCTGCGATAGGCGGCTTACGTCAGCTTGGGAAAGGACAAGGCCCTGCTCGTCATCAACAATCCGAGTGCTTGCTCCAGCTTCTTGTAGGATTTTGGCAAACTTCTGAAGGGCGCCCACTACGCGCGGCTGCGTGTTTTCAAGGGTACTCTCAAATATGTCATCGGTGGCGTCATTCAGTGTCGTGAGCAATTGCGTAACGCCCTCGACCGTGTGCTTCAAAGGGGTCGGGAGCATTTCTCGTTGCTCGGGGACTATCTCCTCAAGAAGAAAGCCCATCGAACCATGAACAATGTCTCGGATAAAAAGGCGCGACTTGTCCGCACCCGGCAGTCTGCCGCGTTCCGGAAGATCTTCGTGAGAGAGTCGCGCGGCAAGCTCCAGCGATATGATCTTCTGGTAGCTGTCGAGGACATCTGTCGCGAAATCGAGTCGAATATCGCCTGATCCTATGACCGGATTGCCGTCGAAAATGAGGGCCACGGAGGCATAGTTGGAACGATAAGTGGAAAGGGCAGTGATCTGTGCGTCTATTTCCGCGAGCTTGGTTTGCCACATGTGGCGCGCAGTTGCCCAAGGATTGTCGCCGACCTCAGCCAATTGGCGTTCGGCAAAACGGCGGTCAGCCTCGAGAGACTCGATGGACAGCAGCGTTGGCATCATGCGCTCCCCAGCAGCGCCAGCGCGGCCTGGTCGCCTGCAGGATCAAGGCTAAGGGTCACGAAACCCTTCCACGCAAACGTATCGCGCTGATGAGAAAACAGTCCATACCAGTAAATTACGCTTTTAATAAGATTAAGTGGGGTGAGTTCCTCGTAGAGAAGTGCATACGTATCCAGAGAATACCGCTGTTTGTTCTTGTCCCGGTCAGCGATTTCTGTTTCCCAGAAATTTTTCCCGACACGGGTCCAAGCTGCAGGGTCCGAGAGATATTTTTGTGGCGCCGTCAGTAGACTGAATACGTCTATATCGCTCGGGGGGCGATTGGCGGAACCTTCAATATTTTCGACGAAACTGCCGTCTATGAACTGGACACCGCTTTGGTAGCCATCGCGTGCCAGCAATTCCCGGTACGCGATCAGATTTCGCAGAAGATTACGTCGCTCAGGAGTCGTCCCGAGTTGTGCGACGACCTCAGCCATTGTCGCGACATAGGGAGAGCGAAGATCGGTTGTTGCATCCGCCCCGACAAACGGAGGCAGCAAGCCGCGCATATCAAATGGCGGAACCGGCACATTTAACCCCATAAGTATCTAGCGCTGACGATACTATTTTTGATCCACTTATGAAGCGTAAAAATTGTCATCAAACGGATTGCCCGACAGTGCACTTCTCTCGCTCGCGCATTCCAGCGGCCTTATGTCGGGATGCGTGCCAGTGACGCAGTGCGCGGCGGCCGAACCCATTTGGCCAGCCAACCGGACCAAGCTCGTGGGGGGCACCGGGCAGGCGGGGTGCAACGCTTGCGCCGTGTCGCTGCCTTTCCTAGTCACCCCGCCTTCCGCGCGTCTTCCGCCGCCGTTTCTGCTTGCGCCGCGATCCCTTCATTGGCGCGTTCGACGGCCACGGCGAAGTCCAGGTCCTTTCGGGTGATCTTTCTGTTCCTGAACAGCCAGTTGGCGACTGCTGCCCAGCGCCACAGGGGACTTTCGGACGTGACCCGGGCGACGGGAGCAGGGAAGCCCTCGCGCCGCGCGCCCTGCGCATAGAGCGAAATCGACTGGCGGGAGCGGCCCGCACGGTGCGCGATATCGTTCATGCTGACCAGCGGGTCCGGCTCGACGCGGTCGACGGTTGCGCCCGCCGCGCGCACGGCGGTTATCGCGCTCGAGATTGCCGCGTCAACAGAAGGGGCCTCGCGGGCGAAATCGACGATGATGTGTCCCTTCTGGAACGAAATCGTCGCATCGTCGCAGCCCGCGTCGTAGAAGTGCTGCTCGAAATCCTCCGCCTCAGGGTCGAGCCCCGAAGCGATGATCGTGAACTCGTATTCAGCCATCGTCGTGCTCCTGTTCCTGGTGCGGGCACCTCGCCAGCGCCCGGCGGATCTGGCGGGCATGGGCGCCCGCGCTTCTCGGCGTGCCGTTGATGCCGATCTGGCAGCCCTCGCGGTCGGCATGAGGGCAATAGAGCCGCCCCCAATGCCCCTGCTTGCGGAATCGCCAGCCGAGGCTTTCGGCATAGGCCACCGCCTCCTCGACCTCCTTGTCGGGATGGCGCGGCCTAGTCACCGGCAACGTCCAAGATGGGGGAAGTGTTGACACTTGTCAACGAAATCGAAAATGCCTTTTGAGAAAATCATTATGATTCAACCGTGGAGTCAGTGTTTGCGCCAGAGTGCCGCGATTCCCGGTGTCATCCCAGCGCCCTTGGCGCGCCATCCACGTCCACCCACACCGCGTTAGCCTGACAAAATACCCATGATAGGAAAAAAGTCCTTGACACCGTGACGGTGCTCACCTATCTTCTGGCTATGGTCGCAGAGATGCGGCCTCAGAGCCGAAAGGCTCGGTGCGGTGGGCCGGGTCCTCCCTCCCGGAAGCGCGTTCGCCGCGCACCACCGCATAGCCTTTGCAAGGGCCAGTCGCTCCCCGTTCCTCCCGGGTTGCCGCTGGCCCTTTTCTTTTCGCCGAGGGGCTTTGGCCGCTCAAGGAGAACGCGATGCCTGCCAGGATCTCCGATGTCGACTGGGACATGGTACGAACCGAATACGAGGTCGGGGTTGAGCCGGTGCGGGTGATCGCGGAACGGCACGGCGTTACACGTTCGGCTGTCAACAATCGGCGCGGCCGTCACGGCTGGCGACCACGCCGCCTTGGCCAGACCAATACCGCGAGCATGGTACGCCGCATGTATGTGCTGGCCGACCGCCAACTGGTGATGCTCGAAGACCTCAAGCAACCAGCGGACGAGGCGGGCGTGCGCCTTCTCAGCCAGTTGGCCCGCACCATCGAAAAACTCAAGGAACTGGAAATCCAGGAAAGCGCCAGCAATGACGGACGCCAGCCTGACGGCGACATCGCCGAATTCCGCCGCCAGCTTGCGCAGCGCCTTGAGGCGCTTGCGGGGGGCGAGGCGGAGTGAATTCCTCGATGCGCTCAGCGACGCCGAGGTCGGCCGGCTGGTCCATGACTGGCCGCTCTGGGCGCGGCCCGAACAACTGGCCCCGCCGGGCGACTGGACGACCTGGCTGTTCGTGGGCGGGCGCGGGGCGGGCAAGACGCGCGCCGGCGCCGAATGGGTGCGCGCGCTGGCAACCGGGCCGAACCCGGTATCGCCCATCGCGCTGGTCGGTGAAACGCTGGACCAGGCAAGGGCGGTGATGGTGGAGGGCGTCTCGGGCGTCCTGGCGGTGCATCCGCCCGCCGAGCGGCCGAAATTCGACCGGGGCCGCAATCTTCTGGTTTGGCCGAACGGGGCGCAGGCGCAATTGATGTCGGCCTTCGCGCCCGAAACCTTTCGCGGGCCGCAATTCGCCGCCGCCTGGTGCGACGAGATCGGCAAGTGGGCGCGCGCCGAAGCGGCCTGGGACATGCTGCAATTCGGTTTGAGGCTGGGGGACAATCCGCGCCAGCTGGCCACGACGACGCCACGCCCGACCGCGTTGATAAAGCGGCTGTTGGCCGATAAGCGCACCTCGGTGACGCGCTCCACGACGGCCGCCAACAAGGCCAACCTCGCGCCGGGATTTCTCGAGGCGGTGGTGGCGCGTTATCGCGGCTCGGTGCTGGGCCGCCAGGAACTCGATGGTGAACTGATCGAGGATCGCCCCGACGCCCTGTGGACCCGTACGACGCTTCAGACAGCGCGCCGAACCGAATGCGCGCTTGGGCGGATCGTGGTCGCCATCGACCCACCTGTCACGTCGGGGCCGAAATCGGATGCCTGCGGAATTGTCGTGGCAGCCGGCGAAGGGCAGGGCGCCCGTGTGCTGGCCGACCTGACCCTGAAACCCGCACCGCCGCTGGCCTGGGCACACCGGGCGGTGGCCGCCTTTCGCCAGTTCCGGGCCGATGCGGTGGTGGCCGAGGTCAACCAGGGCGGCGAACTGGTGCGGGCGATGATCGCCCAGGTGGACGCGGGCGTGCCGGTACGCACGGTTCGCGCCACGCGTGGCAAGTGGGTGCGGGCCGAGCCGGTGGCCGCTCTCTATGCGCGGGGCCTGGTGTCCCACGCCGAAGGGCTGACCGAACTCGAGGACGAAATGTGCGCCTTCGGCTTGGACGGACTGGCCGATGGCCATTCTCCGGACCGGGTCGATGCGCTTGTCTGGGCGCTGACCGAACTGGTGCTCGACCGCAACGAGCCGCGCGTGCGTGGGCTGTAGGGGACCGCGCCCAAGCCAATACCAAGGAGCATCGAATGCCATCCATAATCAGCCGCCTGACCGGCGGGCGGGCCAATGCGCCCAGTGAGACCAAGACCGCCCAGACCCTGTTCACCCTGACAGGCGGGGGCGGAGCCAGCTGGACCGGGCGCGGCTATGCGAGCCTTGCGGGGGAAGGTTACCGGAAGAACCCGGTGGTCTATCGCTGCGTGCGCATGATCGCCGAGGCGGCGGGGCGGGTGCCGCTCGCGGTGCGCGAGGGCGGCCGCACCCATGCCGAGCATCCGCTCGTGGACCTGCTGCGCCGGCCCAACCCGCACCGCACAGGGGTGGACCTGCTCGAAACCGTGTTCGCCCACCTGCAGACCGCGGGCAACGCCTATCTCGAGGCCGCGGTTTCCGGCGGCGAGATCCGCGGGCTCTATGTGCTCCGGCCCGACAGGATGCGGGTTGTTGCGGGGGCCGATGGCTGGCCCGTCGCCTATTCCTATACGGCGGGAGGGCGGGTGCGGCGCCTGCCGCTCGATCCCGATCCGGTGCCGCGCGTGCTGCACCTGACCCTGTTTCATCCGCTCGACGATCACTACGGGCTTGCCCCGCTCGAGGCAGCGGGCATGAGCCTTGACGTGCACAATGCGGCATCGCGCTGGAACAAGGCGCTGCTGGACAATGCGGCGCGACCCTCGGGTGCGCTGGTCTACTCGGCCCAGGCCGGCAACCTGACGCCGGCGCAGTTCGACCGCCTCAAGGCAGAGCTTGAAACCGGCTTCCAGGGCGCCGCGAATGCCGGCCGGCCCATGGTGCTCGAAGGCGGGCTGGACTGGAAGACCCTTGCCCTGAGCCCCAGGGACATGGACTTCATCGAGGCAAAGAACGCCGCCGCCCGCGAAATCGCGCTCGCCTTCGGGGTGCCGCCCATGCTCTTGGGCATCCCCGGCGACAACACCTTCGCAAACTACGCCGAGGCCAACCGCAGCCTGTGGCGCCAGACCGTGGTGCCACTGGTCAACCGCGCATCCGCCGCTCTGGGCGCCTGGCTTTCGCCGGCCTTCGGGGATGACCTCACCCTGATACCCGACCTCGACGCCATCGAGGCGCTGGCCGAGGACCGGACGGCAAAGTGGAACCGCATCGCCAATGCCGATTTCCTCTCCGACGTGGAAAAGCGCCAATTGCTCGGCATTCCACCCGCCGCCCGCCCGCCTGCGCGGTAACTGTGTCCCCATCCATACGTTGCAGTCGTATTGGTAATTTAACTTACTGGCATCGTTAGAGAATTCCGGACTTCCCCGGAATTCGAACAGGTGCGCGCGCGTTCGGTCGACCAGGGGTCGCGGCGCCGGGACCCGGGTGCGGACGGCGCCTGGTGCCGCGGCCGGGCGGACACGCGCCGCGCATTGCGAGCAGAGGAAACCATCTTTCATGACTGAATTGACCAAGACCGTCGCCGAACGGGGCGATCTCGCACATCTGGCGCTGTTCCTTTGGGCCAGCGGTTCGAGCGGCCTGCTGGTGTGGAGCCTGAGGGAGCTGGCCGACGCCAACAGGCGCTTCGATGAATTCGTGCGCGAGATCGCCAACCTCAACCGCTTGTTCAACAGGGACTGAAGCCATGAACGAGAAGAAAGTCGCAAGGAACGCGGATCGCGAGCGCGCGCAACAGGTTTTCCGCCAGTTCGCCTGGCACCTCGCAGGCACGCTTGCCGGAACCAAGGCGTCGAGGCCCGCCACCCCGCAGCCGCGCAAACCCGCTGCCGCGAAAGGGGCGCGCCGATGACCGAACCGCCGATCCCGATCGACGAGACGGGCCGCTTTTCCGGCTATGCAAGCCTCTTTGGCCGGCTCGACCAGGGTGGCGACATCGTCATGCCCGGGGCCTTTACGGCAAGTCTGGCGGCGCGTGGCGCCATTGGCATCCGTATGCTGTTCCAGCATGACCCCAAGGAGCCGGTGGGGATCTGGGAGGCGATCCGCGAGGATCGCCTGGGGCTGTTCGTGTCGGGCCGCCTACTGCCTGGCGTGCCGCGTTCGGATGCGCTGAGGCGCCTGATCTCCGGGCGCGCCATCGACGGCCTGTCGATCGGATTTCGCGCCAGGAAGTCGACACGCGACCCGGCCGCCGGGGCCCGCCGGCTCTGGCAGATCGACCTTTGGGAAATTTCCATCGTCACCTTTCCGATGATGGACGGCGCGCGGATTGAACCGCCCGCAACGGGAGTGGGGGACGCCCCCCGCCTCGCACGGTCGCTGGATGCGGCCATCTCCTTGTTACGCAACTGAAAAAGGACCAATCCAGAATGCAAGAAGCGACCGAACGCCTTGAGATCAAGGCTACGGCCGGCGCGCAAGCCGGTTCGCTCGACCAGATGTTCGCCGAGTTCATGTCCGCCTTCGAGGCCTTCAAGGCCGACAATGACCTGCGGCTCGCCCAGGTCGAGAAGCGCGGGCATGCCGACCGGCTGATCGAGGACAAGCTCGACCGGCTCAACCGTGCCCTCGACGGCCAGAAATCGGCCATGGACCGATTGGCCGTCGACCGCGCCCGCCCCGCCCTTGAAATCGGGGGAGGCAGCGCCGAGCCGGACGACTACAAGCAGGCCTTTGCTGCCTATGTGAAGCACGGCGAGGTGAAGTCCCTCAGTGCCGGTTCCGCCCAGGACGGGGGCTACCTTGTGCCCTCGGAAACGGAAACCGAGATCTCGCGGTTGTTGGGCACGGTGTCCCCGATCAGGGCCATCGCCGGGCTGCGCCAGGTTTCGTCCGCGGTCTACAGGAAGCCCGTATCGACCAGCGGCCCGACCGTGGGCTGGGTCGGGGAGACGGATGCCCGGCCCGAAACGGCGAGCCAGACGCTGTCGGAACTGAGCTATCCCACCATGGAGCTCTATGCCATGCCGGCGGCGACGGCCACCTTCCTCGATGACGCCGCGGTCGATGTCGGCCTGTGGATCGCGGAGGAGGTCAACGCCGCATTCGCCGAACAGGAAACGGCGGCTTTCATCGGCGGCGATGGCAACAAGAAGCCCACCGGCTTTCTCTCTGAGACGCTGGTGGACGAAAGCGCGTGGACCTGGGGGAAGCTCGGATATGTGCCCACCGGCGTGTCCGGAGCGCTGCCCGCCAGCGACGCCTCGGACGTTCTCATCGATCTGGTCTACGCGCTCAAGGCCGGCTATCGGCAGAACGCGAACTGGGTGATGAACCGGCAGACGCAGGCCACGCTGCGCAAGCTCAAGGACCAGAGCGGCAACTACATGTGGCAGCCGGCGACCAGCCCGGGCGGACAGGCCAGCTTCATGGGCTTCGGCCTGGTCGAGGCGGAGGACATGCCCGATATCGGCGCCGACGTGCCCGCAATCGCCTTCGGCGACTTCCGGCGCGGCTATCTCATTGTCGACCGCCAGGGCGTGAACGTGCTGCGCGACCCGTTCTCCGCCAAGCCCTACGTGCTGTTCTATACCACCAAGCGCGTCGGCGGCGGCGTCTCGGACTACGACGCGATCAAGCTGCTCAAGTTCGGCGTCAGCTGAGCCAGCATTCCTGCGCCCTTCCGCCCGCTGGCGGGAGGGCGTGGTCCCCGCCCGCCCGGTTTCTTCCATTCCGAAGGACATTGCCATGACTTCTTTTCTTCTCGCCGGTCCGTCCGGCGAGCCGGTGACGCTCGCCGAGGCCAAAGCCTTCCTGCGCGTCGATGGCAGCGATGAGGACAGCCTGGTCACGACGTTGATCGCGGCGGCGCGCATCCACATCGAGAGCGTCACCAACCGGGCGCTGCTTACCCAGCAATGGCGGCTGACGCTCGACGCGTGGCCCGCAAGCCGCATCGTTCATCTGCCGGTCGGCCCGCTGGTCTCGGTGGATGCCATCACAGCCCATGATCTGGAGGGCACGCCGGTACCCGTGCCGCTCGCCCAGTTCCAGCCCGAGACCGGGGCCATGCCGGCCCGGCTGTTCCTGCCCGCGGCGGTGGCTGGCATGCCGGTGTTGCGGACAAGCGCCGCGATCGAGATCGACTATACCGCCGGCTATGGTGGCGACAGCGCAGACGTGCCGGCCGATTTGCGCCAGGCGCTCCTGGGACTGGTCGCCTACTGGTTCGAGCATCGCGACGCGGTGGTCATGGCGGGAAGCGGCGCGGTGGTGCCTCCCGGCTTCGACCGGCTGGTTTCCGCCTATCGCCGGGTGTCGCTATGAACCCCGATCCCGCAATCGGCTCCATGCGCGATCGCGTGCAACTGCTTCGTCGCCAGCAGGACGCGGACGATAGCGGTGGCCACGCGACGCTCCATCTGCCGCTCGCCACGGTCTGGGGCCGGGTCCGGGTGCTCACCGCCAGTCCCGGGACATACGGCGCGGCGCGGGCGGCCACCGTCACCCATTCGCTGGTGGTGCGTTTTCGCACCGATCTGAAGCCCGGTGACCGGGCGATCTGGCGCGGCCGGACGCTGGAGATCGTCGATGCCTCGGATCTCAACGGACGTCGCGCCTTTCTCAGTTGCACCTGCGTCGAAACGGAAACCACAGGCTGACCATGACACATCCCATAGCCATGCTGCAGGCTCTTCTGGTGCCCGCGCTTCTGGCCGATCCCGATCTGGTTGCCGCGCTCGGTGGCCCCAATGTGTTCGATGCGCCGTCCAGGGGGATCGGGTCGCCCTATGTCGCGATCCTGCGCCACGACCTGTTGCCGCATGACGGCGACCTGACGCCTGGCTTCGAGCATCGCATCGTCTTCGAGGCGCGACACCCCGATGCCAGTCGAAAACAGGCACTCGCGGCCATCGAGCGGATCGAGGCGGTCGCTTCGGCTGTCACGGGGTCTTCCGACCTGATCGTGACCAGCGTCTTTCCGGTGCGCATCGAAACGGCAATCGACCTGAAGACCGGGGAGGCGCGGGCCGCGCTGACCCTTCGCATTCTGACTGAACCGGCAAGCTGACCGGCAAGAGGAGACCCCAATGAGCGCCCAGAACGGCAAGGACATGCTGCTCAAGATCGACGCCGCCCAGAGCGGCAGTTTCACCACCATTGCGGGATTGCGGACCCGCTCGCTGGCTTTCAATGCCGCCAGCATCGACATCACCGACGCCGAGTCCGCCGGACGCTGGCGCGAATTGCTCGCTGGAGCGGGGGTGAAACGCGCCTCGGTATCAGGCGCCGGCATCTTCAAGGACCAGGCTTCGGATGCCCAGATACGGCAGGGATTTTTCGATGGTTCCATCGTGCCCTGGCAATTGGTGATCCCCGATTTCGGCACGGTCGCCGGCCCGTTCCAGATCGTGGGGCTGCAATTTTCCGGCGATCACGCCGGGGAAGTGACGTTCGACATCTCGCTCGAGAGCGCGGGCGAACTCACCTTCGCCGCGCTTTGAGGGCGGCAATCCGGAACTGCATTCCCCAGGAGATCACGACAATGACAAACCCCCAGCGCGGCGAGATCGACGCCGTGATCGGCGGCGCGCGCCGTACGCTTTGCCTGACCCTTGGCGCGCTTGCCGAACTCGAGGGCCGGCTGCAGGCCGGCGACCTGAACGGGCTGGCCGAAAGGTTCACGCAAGGGCGCATTTCGGCGCGCGACCTCATCGCAATTCTTGGCGCGGGGCTGCGCGGCGCGGGGCACGACTTGAGCGATGAAGATGTGTCGGCAATGACCATCGAAGGGGGCCTGAAGGGTGCGGCCGAGACGGCCGCGCGCCTGCTCAAGGCGACCTTCGGGGAAGCGGCATGACGCCCTTTCCCTGGGAGGCGGCAATGCAGTTCGGCTTCGGCGTTCTGCGCCTTGCCCCGCGCGAGTTCTGGCGCATGACGCCGCGTGAGCTTGCGGCGGCGTTTCGGGCGTTCGAAAGGGCTTCGGCTTCGGTGGCCGCTCCCGAGCGGCAGGTGTTGGCGGGCCTGATGCGCGCCTATCCCGACAATGAGGTGAAACGATGAACGATACCCTTGGTAGCGTCGTTGGCGGATTGCAGGGCGATCTGGGCGGCATCTCCGGTGAATTGCAGCGGATCGGCAGTCTGGCCGATGGCGTGGCGCGCGCCATGACCGGCGCATTCCGCGCGGCCGCGCTCGATGGGAACTCGCTGAAATCGGTGCTGGCCGACGTGGCGAAATCCCTGGCGGACATTGCGTTGAAGGCGGCGCTCAAACCGCTGGGAAACCTGATGTCCGGGGCAGTCAATTCGCTGTTCTCAGCCATGGACCCCACACTTTCGAAGGTCACGCCCTTCGCCCGTGGCGGCGTGCTGTCTGCGCCGGCCTATTTTCCAATGAATCCGGGCGGCGTTGGGTTGGCGGGTGAAGCCGGCCCGGAAGCGATCATGCCGCTCAGGCGCGGTAGCGACGGCCGGCTCGGCGTCGCCATGTCGGGTTCGGCGACACCCAATATCACCGTGAATGTAACGGCGACTGACGCCCGCAGTTTCCTGGGCGCGGAAGCGGAGATGAGCGCCATGCTGCTCAGGGCGGTCAGGCGCGGCACACGCGCCAGTTGAACGCGCCGATTTCACTCAGAAGGAGACCTGGAAATGGCCTTTCACAAGGTTCGATTTCCGCTCGATATCGCGCTGGGCGCCCGCGGCGGGCCCATGCGGCTGACCGATGTCGTCACGCTCGGCTCGGGCGCGGAGGAACGCAACAGCCGCTGGGCGGATTCAAGGCGGCGCTACAATGCCGGATATGGCGTGAAGTCGCGCGCCGACATGGAGACGCTGCTGGCGTTCTTCGAGGAACGGCGCGGGCGGTTTCATTCCTTCTTGTGGCGCGACGTGCTCGACTGCTCATCCGCTGGCTTGACCGGCGCGCCCAGCGCCCTCGACCAGCAGATCGGGATTGGCGATGGAGCGCGGACGACGTTCCAGCTGGTCAAGCGCTATGGCGCCGCTTTCGACCCCTATGACCGCCCGATCACCAAGCCCCTGGCACAAGGCGCAAGGGTCGCGGTCGCCGGCAGCGAAATCGGCCCGGCGGGCTTTTCCATCGACGATTTGACCGGCGTGGTGACACTTGTGACCCCGCCCGCCGCAGGTGAGGCGGTGACGGCAGGCTTCGAGTTCGATGTGCCGGTGCGCTTCGATATCGACCGGCTGGACATCGAATTATCCAGCTTTGACGCCGCCGACGCCCCCAATATTCCCGTGATCGAGGTGCGCGAATGAGAAGGCTCGATCCTGCCTATGCCGCACACCTGAAATCGGGAGCGACGACGCTGTGCACATGCTGGCGGCTAAGCCGGTCGGATGGCCTGGTTCTGGGCTTCACCGACCATGACCGGGCCCTGGTCTTCGATGGCACCACCTTTTCGCCGGCGAACGGCCTGGACGGCTCCGAGACGACCGCCAGGCTGGGGCCGCAGGTCGATACGTCCGAGGTCATGGGCATCCTCACCAGCGCCGCCATCTCGGAGGACGACCTTGCGCTTGGTCGCTATGACGGGGCCATGGTCGAAACGTGGTCGGTGAACTGGCGCGACCCGGCCATGCGGCACCTTCGCCGGTGCGATACGATTGGAGAGATCACGCGCGAGGACGGCATCTTCCGGGCCGAGCTTCGCTCGCAGGGCGAGGCGTTGAACCGGGTCGGTGGCCGCCTCTACCAGCACTTGTGCGACGCCCAGCTGGGCGATGCGCGCTGTGGCGTGGATCTGGACGCCGGTGCCTACAAGGCCTCTGCCGTCGTATCGGCCGTTCTCGACCGGCACCGGCTGGGTGTGTCGGGCCTGGATGCGTTCGATCCGGGATGGTTCGCCCTTGGGATTGGTACCTGGGCGAGCGGGGTTCGATCCGGCATTGCCGACCGTATTGTCACCCACCGGAACGACGGGGGGCTCGTCGTGCTCGGTTTTGAAGAACCCGTCGGCGACTGGGTCGAAACGGGCGACAACCTGGGCCTTGTGGCGGGTTGTGACCGTAGGTTCTCGACCTGCGCAAACCGGTTCGGAAACGCGATCAATTTCCGCGGCTTTCCGCATATTCCGGGCAGCGACTTCGTGCTGAAATATCCGCGCAGCGGCGATACCCTCAAGGGCGGGGCGCTCGTTCGATGAGCCGGGCCGAGATCGCCAACCTGACCCGGCAATGGCTCGGTACGCCCTATCGGCACCAGGCGTCGACCTTGGGAGCGGGCTGCGATTGCCTGGGGCTGGTGCGCGGGGTGTGGCGGATGCGGTTCGGGACCGAGCCGCAGGTCCTGCCGCCTTACCGCGCAGACTGGCGCGACGCGTGCGGCGCGGCGACGCTGCTTGAAGCCGCCAAACGTCATCTCGTTTCCTGCGACGAGGGTCCGACGACCGGGCAGGTCGTGCTCTTTCGCATGTGGCGCGGTCAGCCGCCGCGTCATTGCGGCATCATGATCGCTCCCGGTCGCTTCGCCCATGCGGTCGAGCAACACGGTGTCATCGAGGCCTGGCTCGGCAGCAGCTGGCGGCGGCGCGTCGCCGGCATCTACGATTTTCCTCAAAACGGGGCCTGATCCATGGCAACTCTAGCTCTGTCGCTCGCCGGACAATTCGCCGGCGGGCTGGTCGGCGGCCCGGTGGGCGCAACCATCGGCCGGGCGCTCGGCGCATTGGCCGGCAATGCGGTCGACAACGCCCTGTTCGGCAGCCACGACAAGCCTGCGGGCGCCGACATCAGGGTCCAGAACTCGGCGGACGGTGCTCCCATACCCCGCCTTTATGGCTGGAACCGTGTGGCGGGCAACATCATATGGGCGACCGACCTTGAACGGCTCGCCGCGAGCGGGCAGGGCGGCAAGGGCCTTTCGTCCGGCTCCGGCGAAGTGATCGCCGCCAGCTTCGCGGTAGGCCTTTGCGAGGGCGAAGTAGCGCATCTCGGACGCATCTGGGCCGACGGGCAGCTTCTTGAGGCCGAGGGGCTGGAAATCCGCTTCCATGCCGGCAGCAAGGACCAGATGCCGGACAGCCTGATCGAGGCAATCCAGGGCACCGCCATGACCCCGGCCTATCGCGGGCTGTGCTATCTGGTGTTCGAGCGTCTACCGCTCGACCGCTTCGGCAATCGCATCCCCAATATCACTGTCGAGTTGTGCCGAGTGGCCGGCGACCTCGAACCTGCCATTCAGGCGATCAACGTCATCCCCGGCGCAACCGAATTCGGCTACGATCCGGTGCCGCGGGTCCGAGTGGTCTCAAGGGGCGTGACCGCGGTGGAAAACACCCACATCTACCAGAAACGCTCCGACTGGGACGTTTCCATTGACCAGTTGACCGCGCTTTGTCCCAATCTCGAGAACGTCTCGCTGGTGGTGGCCTGGTTCGGCGATGACCTTCGTTGCTCCACATGCACCGTAAGGCCACGAGTGGAAGCGGCGTCCCGCAAGGTGAAGAACGCGGACTGGCACGTCGCGGGGCTGTCGCGCCTCGAGGCGCAACCGGTTTCGATTGTCGAGGGCGGGCCGGCCTATGGCGGAACGCCGAGCGATCAAAGTGTGGTGGCCGCCATCGCCGACCTCAAGGCGCGCGGACTCAAGGTCACGCTCTATCCGATCGTCCTCATGGACATTCCCCCCGGCAATACGCTGGCCGATCCTGAAGCGGGCACACCGGGCCAGCCCTCCTATCCCTGGCGCGGGCGCATCACATCCGATCCAGCGCCGGGGCAGGCCGGAACTCCGGATCTGAGCGCTGCGATCGATGCCCAGGTCGCGGCATTCTTCGGTAGCACGGCTCCAGGCGATTTTGGCATCGCCGGCGGCGCCGTGACCTGTGCGCGCGCCGATGACTGGGGCTATCGGCGCATGGTGCTGCACTATGCCCAGCTTGCAGGGCTGGCCGGCGGCGTGGACGGTTTCATCATTGCCTCGGAGATGAAGGGGCTGACGACCCTGCGCCGCTCCCCGGACCAGTTTCCGGCAGTCGAGGCGCTTTGCGCGCTTGCCGCGGATGCGCGCGCGATTCTTGGACCGGACACTGCCATCACCTATGCGGCGGACTGGTCGGAATATTCCGGCTATCAGCCACCGGATGCACCGGGAGACAAGCTCTTTCACCTCGATGCGCTCTGGGCGCATGCCGATATCGACGCCATAGGCATAGACAATTATCTGCCCATTACCGACTGGCGCGACGGGGAGACCCACCGGGACAGGTCGTTAGCCGCATCGCCTTACGATCCGGCCTATCTGGCCCAAGGCATTGCCGAGGGCGAATATTTCGACTGGTACTATGCGAGCGCCGCCGACCGCGATGCGCAAGTCCGCACTCCTATTGAAGACGATGTGCATGGCGAACCCTGGATCTGGCGGGCCAAGGACATCGCCAGCTGGTGGAGCCTGCCGCATCACAACCGGATCGGCGGCAATCGAAGCATGGACTCTACCGCCTTCGTGCCGGAATCCAAGCCGATCTGGTTCACCGAACTGGGGTGCGGCGCAGTGGACAAGGGCGCCAACGACCCGGCCGCGTTCGCGGATGCGAAAAGCGTAGAGGACCGGCGTCCGCCGTTCTCGTCGGGCGCACCCGATCCGCTGCAACAGCGCCAGTTCCTGCGGGCCCATTTCGCCTGGTGGCGGCCTGATGCCGAGGGTTTCGACGAGGCGCGCAACCCGGTGTCCGCGATCTATGGCGGGCGGATGGTCGATCCCCGGCGCATTTGCTGCTGGGCATGGGATGCCCGTCCTTTCCCCGCCTTTCCCGCATTGACCGATAACTGGGCGGATGGTGCCAACTACGCAACCGGGCACTGGCTGAATGGCCGACTGGGGGCGCTGGCGGTCGACGAACTGGCGCGCGCAGTTGCACGCGACCATGGCGTATCGTTGTCAGGAGCCGACGTCGTTGGACCGCTGGTCGCCGGGCTGGCGGTCGAAGCCCAGGTCAGTGCGCGCGATGCCCTCGCCGATCTGCTCGATCTGACCGGGCTTGCGGTTCGTGACCGCCCGGAAGGGCTGCACCTGCTCGCGGCCGACACGCGGTCGCCCGTCGCGATCGACGCCGATGCCATGGTCAGGGCAGACGGCCCGCTCGCCAGCCTGAAACGGCCAGACGCATCGGAGCGGATCTCCAGGCTCGCGCTCTCCTATGCGGACAGGATGCGCGATTATCTTACGGCGACTGCAACCGCGCAGGCGCTGCGCCCAGGCAGCGCAAGAAGCCGTGGGAGCGCGCTGGTTCTTGATTCCGAAGCGGCCCGGGCGGGAGTTGAGGTCATGCTGGGCGGCCTTGAGACCGCGGCTGATGGCATCGAATTTCGACTGCCGCCTTCTCGAGGCGAAATCGAGGTCGGCGATACCATCGCGGTTGCGGCGCACAGGAATGCGCTGTTCACCATTACAGGGATTCATGACGGCGACGCACGTCACGTCAGCGCCGCCGGCCTTTCGCAACCCCCAGAACTGGCCCTGACTGCCGAACAACCGGGATGGGGCGCTGCCGTCGCGCCGGCCGCTTCCGATCCGGTGATCGTTGCGGCTTGCCTGCCGGCGACTGGAGGCGGGCCGGACCCGGCCCGCGTGGTGGTGGGCGCGTTTGCAGATCCCTGGCCGGGTGTGGTCAGCATTGCGGACAAGACAACCGGCTCCGAAGTCCTGCGGCTCACCCAGCCCGGGTATACCGGTGTACTGACAGCCGATCTGGCGCCGGGCCCAGGCAACATCACGGATCGCGCCTCGGTCCTCTCGCTACGGCTCGACAATGGGCATCTGGCGTCGGTTTCACCCGAGGCGGTTCTTTTAGGGGCAAACCGGATAGCCGTGCGCAACGATGCCGGTGCATGGGAAGTCGTCGGCTTCGAGGCGGCGGAACTGGTTGGACCCTCCGCCTATCGGTTGACCGGACTGCTGCGCAGGCTCGGGGGCAGCGCGGAGGGTACGCCGGCTATCGCCTCGGCGGGCAATCCGGCCCTTGTCCTCGACGGGCGGGCGGTCAGCCACGGCATTTCGGCTGACCAGACCGGGGCCGAACTCGATCTTGTGGCCTTTGCCGGCCCGGGTGATGCGGAGGGCGCGGCCCTGGTACTCGAGATCGGCATGGACCTGGCGATTCCCCTGGCGCCATGTCATCTCGACGCAGTCCGCGATCCGCTTTCAGGCGACATCTCGATCTCGTTCATCCGTCGCAGCCGCGTCGCGGCGGATGGTTGGGCGGCAGCCGAAGTGCCGCTCGATTTCTCTCCCGAAGCCTACCGGGTGACGATCGCCAGAAGCGAGAGCGAACAAAGGGTGTTCGATACGGCCGGTCCCATGCTGGTCTATTCGGCGGCAGACCAGATTGCCGACTTCGGAACCTTGCCAGGCGCATTCGACTACTCCGTTGCCCAGACCAGCCCGGTCTACGGTTCCGGACACGCCGCGCACGGGCACTTCGTCGCCTGATCCCTTGCCCAGGAGCGAGAACTCAATGAC
>DATCMU010000011.1:0-23748 GCA_036563245.1 Devosiaceae bacterium
CAGGCCGGCCAACACCGAAGAAAGGCCGGGCACCAGGGCAAACAGCACAGCAACCAGCGCGGTCTGCAATACAAGCCGGCTCGCGGCGTTCAGGTCGCGCAGGTCGTCGACCAGCCCGACCGCGCCGATGACGAGGGCCAGCACGGTACACAGTGCCCAGATCCAGCCACCGGAGACCGAAGCGGCAAGCCCGGCGACCGCCCCCCCGCACATGATGCCAATTCCGCCGCCCGTGGGCGTGGGCACGACATGGGATGCGCGCGCATTCGGCGCCTGCACGAGCCCAAGCCGCGGCGCGCGCGGGAGGAGCCACGACACCGTGGCCAGTGACGCAAGCCCGCAAGCAAGGGCAACTACAAGAGCCGGCATCATCAGCGAAATCCGTTCCGCGCGCGATCCTGCCGCCCGAAACGCGTGAACATCCGTGGCCTCAACATTTGCGGACTCTTACCCGGCCCGATCAGCAAGGCAACGACGAATCTCAAGCAGTACCCAACAGTGTCCGATTCCGGTTTTCACACGACTGGCCGCAACGATTGCAAGGTGTTAGGAGATAGAAGAGCGCCGCTCCATCCGCCCACCCGTCGAAATCGGGAGACAGTCGTCAAATGCCCCACAGGCAGCAATCGCCGAACTGGCTGGCCGGCCAGGCCTCAAGGCTCGAGGCCATTCTCGATTCGGCAGTCGACGCCATCCTGACCATCGACAGTTCCGCCAACATCGTCACGGTGAACCCCGCGGCGCTCACCCTGTTCGGATACGAGCGCGACGAATTCCTGGGACGCAACGTCAAATTCCTCATGCCCGAGCCCTACCACTCCGAGCATGACGGCTATATCGAGAGCTATCTGCAGACCGGGCGGCGGCGCATAATCGGGATCGGCCGTGAAGTGACGGGGCTGCGTAGCGACGGCTCCACCTTTCCCATGCATCTGTCGGTCAGCGAGTTCCGCATCGCCGACGAGGTATATTTCAGCGGAATCATCCGCGACCTCAGCGAGCAGAAAGCGGCGGAACTGGCGCTGAGGCATTCCCAGAAGATGGAGGCGATGGGCCAGCTCACCGGGGGCATAGCCCACGACTTCAACAACCTGCTCACCGTTATCGTGGGCAACCTGGAAATGCTGGAGGCGCGCACCGCGGATCCGGATGCCCGCGCCCTGGTCAACGAGGCCCTCGAAGCCGCCGATGCAGGATCGAGACTGACCGCGCGACTTCTCGCTTTCGCCAGGCGCAGCTATCTCGAACCGGATACGGTGAACCTCAATCGGTTTGTTCTGGGGCTGACGGACCTGCTGCACCGTACGCTGGGCGAGACAATCCTGTTGTCCACCGCGCTCAGTCCGAACCTGTGGATCACGCGGGTCGATCCCTCGCAAGTGGAAAGCGCCATCGTCAATCTGGCGGTGAACGCGCGCGACGCCATGCCCGACGGCGGGCGCCTGCTCGTGGAAACGCGCAACATGGTCATCGACGAGAACTACGCCGCGTTCGAGCCAGGCCTGGTGCCGGGCGAGTATGTACGGCTTTCGGTTTCCGATACGGGCACGGGGATGCCCCCCTCGGTCAGGGATCGCGCGTTCGAACCGTTCTTCACAACAAAGGAGACCGGACGCGGGACGGGGCTGGGGCTTTCGATGGTCTACGGGTTCGCCAAGCAGTCGGGCGGTCATGCCTCGGTCTATAGCGAGCAGGGCAAGGGCACGACGATCAACATCTACCTGCCGCGCTTCATCGCCAATGGAGAGAGCGCCTCCTCGCCCGAACCGGCCACGGAAATCGGTGGTGGCAAGGGCGAACTGATCCTGGTGGTGGAAGACGACGAGCGTGTGCGTCGCCTGACCGTTACGCGGCTCGAACAACTCGGATACAGGGTCTCCACCGCGGGAAATGGACCCGAAGCCCTGGTTGCGCTGGCCGACATGCCCGACATCGCGCTGGTGTTCTCGGACCTTGTGATGCCGGGTGGAATGAGCGGCTACGAACTGTGCGCCACGGTTCGCGCCAAACACCCGCGGATCCGCTGCCTGCTGACCTCGGGTTATGCCGAGGAACTGGCGCAGACCGACAAGCTCGCCGCCGAGAACCTGCGTGTATTGCGCAAGCCCTACCGACTCGCCGAACTGGCCGAAGCGATAAGCGATTGCCTCAGGGATCCCGCAAGGGGCTGATCGGGCGGGAACCGATGCGGGCCTTGGATCAGGATGCCGTGGCCGTAAAACAATAACCGGCCCCGCGCACCGTCTTGAGCAGGCGCGGATTCCTGGGGTCTGCTTCGATCTTCTTGCGCAGGCGCACCACCTGGTTGTCGATACTGCGGTCGGTCGGCGTCCAGTCGTATCCCTTGACCTTGTCCATGATCTGATCCCGCGTGAGCACGTGGTTGGGGTGGCGCACAAAGACCTGGAGCAGTTCGAATTCCCCCGTGGTCAGGTGGCAGGGATTGCCGTCCGGCCCGAACAGCTCGCGGGCGTCGACATCGAGCACCCACCCGCCGAAACTGAAGGTCTTTCGCTCCGCCGAAGGATTGACTGGGGTCGCCGGCGGGGTAGGTACGGTCGCGGTCCCGATGGTCGCGTTGCCCGCAGCGCGGCGGAGTACCGAGCGAATGCGCGCCAGGACCTCGCGCAGATGGAAGGGCTTGGCGATGTAGTCGTCGGCGCCCAGTTCCAGCCCGACAATGCGATCGACCATGTCGCCCTTGCCCGTGATCATGATGATCGGAATATCCGAGCTTGCCCGGATCTGCCGCGCCACGGAGAGACCGTCATCGCCGCCCAGGTTCAGATCGAGGGTGACAAGATCGACATTGCCGGTCTCAAGCGCGCCAACCGCTTCTCCCGAACCCGAGGCCTCGAGCACGGCGTAGCCCTCGCCCTCCAGGAGCCGCCGCAGCATGCGCCGTACCTGCGCGTCATCGTCGACGACGAGAATGGTCGTGGTTTTTTCCGTCATGGGCCGCACCTGAAATACCTGACCAGATCGACTGGAAAACGCGCCGCGGTCAATTCCCTGGAAAAGGGGTCGCCGCGGAACGGACGTTACAAACGGTTACAAAACATTACATCCAAGAGATACCGCCCTTACAATGAACTGGTTTGATCCGCCTCAACAGGGTGCGTACCCCAGAGCACGAGGATCAGCAACATGCACATATCTTCAGCAGTCTCGGAGACCAAGGTCAACACCGGCTGGGTGTCGATGGGCGCCACCGAATGGGGTGACCGCAGCCTGCAGGCGCACGAACCCCTGTTTCACGAAGGGGACGAGACCAGCCATTTCTTCGAAGTGCTCGAAGGCGTGCTGTGCGCCTACAAGATCTTCGCCGATGGCCGTCGACAAGTGATTTCCTTCGCTTTCCCCGGCGACCTGGTCGGCTTCGGCCACGGCAGCGCCTATCGGTTCGATTGCGACGCGCTCTCCCGCGCCCGTGTGCGCTGCGTTCCCAAGAGTTCGATCCTTCGCGCCATCAAGGAGCGTCCGGACCTCGGCGAGAGACTGCTCGACGCGGCCGCGGGAGAAGTGGCGCACATGCAGGAGCTTTCGGTCCTGCTCGGCCGCAAGTCGGCGATCGAGAAACTCGCCTCGTTCCTGGTCAGCCTTTCGGAGCGGACTTCGCCGGAATCGGACGGGTCTGCCCAGGTGGCACTGCCGATGACACGGGCCGACATGGCCGACTTCCTCGGACTGACCGTGGAGACGGTGAGCCGCAACATGACCAAGCTGCGGGTGATGAAGATCATCGATCTGCCGCACAGCGCCACCCTCGAGGTACGCGACATGGCTCGCCTGCGCGCACTTGCCGACTGCGAGGACAACCTTTACTGAAACGGGCAGCGTTCGGTTCAGGCCGCAGCGTTCAACGACAGCCGTCCTGCAGTTCGATTGCCGAGGCGGCGCAAGAAGGGGAAAACCCTTGGATACCCAGACCAGACCGCGTGTCGCGCTGAGCATATACGATCGGCTTGAACCCCTGCAATTGGCAGCGGCGCGCCTTGCGGCGGCCGGGGTTGTGATGACCGAAATGGTTCTGGTGGCCGAGGCGGGCCTGCTCCGGGACGACGTGCGCCGCTATACAATGCAGCCGGGTTCCGAGGCGCATCCCAATCTCGTGCTGCATGACACTGCCGGAAACGGGCTGGCCGAAACGTCCAGTCCGCTGGCCGCCAATTTCGAAAGGTGGACGCCGCCGGAAGTCTCGAGCGGGTTGTCCCGGCACCTGCAATCGGGCGATCTCTTGCTGGTGGTCCCGCTGGCCGGTACCGAGCAGGAGCGCCAGGTTTCCGAGATCCTGCTCGAAACATCCATCGACCAGGTTCAGATCCACGACGTGGGACAGGTCGCACCGCTCGCCTGATCCCGCGCCGCGAACTTTCCACATTGCCGCCGAGTGAATCGCGCCCGCCGCTCTCGGTCTGGCCCGACACAGGCAGCCATCTGCATTTCGTGCCTATCTTGAAGGTGGAAACGCGGTGGTCTCAGACGCTCCCCCGCACCGCGCCCAGCCGGAACTCGGCGGGGGTCTGCCCGGTCCACCGGCGAAATGCGCGCACGAAGGAGGAGGCTTCGGAGAACCCCACCAGATAGGCGGTTTCGTTGACCGAAACCTTGCGCGTCGCAAGGTAGTCGGACGCGAGTTGGCAGCGCAGGCCGTCGACGATTTCGGCAAAGGTCACGCCTTCCTGCTTAAGCCGCCGGTAGAGTGTTGCCCGGCTCATGCCCATTTCGGATGCCGTTGCCTCGATGGAAACCTCCCCCTTGTGCAGGACGGGCATGAGATGCGCCTCGACGCGTGCCCGCACCGTGCGATCCGCCTCGAGTTCGGCAAGCAGCGCGTCGGCCTTGGCGGTGAAAATGCCGAACACGTAACGCGAACTCTGGTCGAACGTCCGGGTGAGCCATTCGGGCGCGATCTGGAGGGCGTTGCGGCTGGCCCCGAACCGCACCGGGCAGCCCAGGATTCGTTCATAGTCGGCGGCGTGAGCGGGCGCGGGATAGCTGACCTCGATGCGTCGCGCAAAAGGTGCATCGGGAAAGGCCCTGCGAAATTCGCCGATGAACCGGCCAAGCGCCGCCTCGGTCACTTCGGGCGTCAGCTCGGGGTCGGGGCGATTGTCGACGATCCAGACCTCGCCATTTGCCGTATCGACGCTGAACCGTTCGGCGCCGTCCATCACATCGACTTCCACCATCAGCCGTGCATAGCGGTTGAGCTGGTTCATCGCATCGGGCATCGAGGCGGATGAATGCACGATCAATCCCACCACCGTCATGCGTTCAAGCTGCGTCTCCACGGCATGGTTGAGCGGCAGGGCGGGATCGCCGGTCATGCGCCCGGCGGTCCTGATGAGCGTGATATAGGCGTCGAACGGAACACGGGCGTCCTGGTCGGCCAGCATGGCGTCATCAAGACCGGCCGCGGCCAGAAGCGCCGGGCCGTCGGCGCCCTTGCGCATGGCGAACTCGTGGAGACTCCGGGCCAGCCCGGCCGATACGGTCGCGCGTTTCATATGTCCTCCGTCAGGGATCAACTCCGAGAATAGACCGTTTCACCAGCCTGCTGGAACCGTGAAACGGGCCGGTTTGAAACCTGCGGCCAACTTTGTGAAACCGCAGGTCATCCCCCTTGGCGCCGCCGCGGTCTATCACCCTTGCATATCGCAACCCCTGGAGGCGCGCCGAAAGCCGGGCCCCATCACGAAAGGTACTGCATCGATGTCTACCCTGCACAAATGGGGCGTCCTGTCCGCTTTCGCCGCCGCCGCGACCTATGTCTTCGGCTTCGCGCTTCTGTTCACCGCGCTCGCGCCCTCCGGCTACGGCATGGCCGATGCCGACCCGGCAAGGATCGTCGCATTCATTGCGGCCAATACCGGCCTGATTACCGTCTGGAACCTGGTGATCTACGTGGTCAACGGCTTCCTGCTCGCCATTCTTGCCATTGTGTTCGCCGATCGTTTCAAGCCACTCGCGCCCGCACTCGGGCAGGCCGCTCTCGTTTTCGGCGTCTTGTGGGCGACGCTGGTGGTAGCGGCGGGAATGATCGGCAATGTGGGCAATGCCGCCGTGGTCGCCCACTACGCCCAGAACCCGGATGAAGCGGTGCTGATGTGGACCATTTTCCACACCGTCGAGAACGGCCTGGGTGGCGGCAACGAGATCGCCGGCGGCATGTGGGCCCTGGTTCTCGGCACCGCGATGATCCGGACCGGATTGCTGCCGCGCCCACTGGGCTGGTTCAGCCTCATCATCGGCGCTGCGGGACTACTGACGATCATCCCTCCGGCCAGCGACATCGCCGGAGCGGTATTCGGCCTCGGCTACATCGGCTGGTTCATCTGGGTGGGCGTCGCCTTCGCCCGCAACCGCGCCTGATCCAAAAAAGCAAGCTCGAGTGTGGATCGCGGCTTCGCCCGTCTGCCGGGCGGGGCCGCTCTTCCTGCATCACGCGCGGTCGAGGGCGCCCAGCCCCCGCCACCTTTTAACGGAAGCAAGACGCGTGACCCAAGTCCTTGAATGGTCGCATGTCCGGATCGGAAAACCGGTACCCACTTTTCCTGAACCTGCTCTAGTATGGGCGGATCGCCCTGCCCCTTCGTTCGACGCGGAGCCTTTTCATGCGCGATCCGCGCCGCTACGTCCTCTTGCTGCTGGTGGCCATGCTGGCGACCAACCAGATGGACCGGACTGTCCTGGCAATCCTTCTTGACGATATCGGGCGGGAGTTCTCCCTCTCCGACACCCAGCTTGGCCTGATCTCGGGCGGGCTGTTCGTGATCGTATATGCCGTTTTCGGCTTCCCTGTCGCAAAGCTCGCCGCCCATGCGAACCGCCGCAACATCATCGCCGCGTCCATGGTGGTGTGGAGCGCGCTCACGCTTCTGGTCGCTGCAGCGCAGAATTTCGCGCAACTGGCCATCGCGCGCCTCGGTGTCAGCATCGGGGAATCCGGATCGGTGGTCCCCGCCCATTCCATGATATCGGACCTTTATCCCGCCAACCGGCGGACATCGGCCATGGCCAGTTTCGTCGTCGGGGCCAACATAGGGGTGCTGCTTGCGTTTCTGGTGGGCGGGATCGCCGGCGAGTTCCTGGGCTGGCGCTGGGCTTTCGTCATCGCCGGCCTGCCCGGTATCTGCCTGGCGCTGATCATGCTGACAACGGTCAAGGAACCGGCCCGCGAGGCGGGTGCCGACGCATCGACCCGCGGCCTGTTCGCCCGTACCCTAAGCGCGATCCTCGCCGACCGGGGTCTTCGCAACGCGCTGATCGGCCTGTCGTTGACCTCGATCCTCACCCATGCGGGCCTTGCCTGGAATGCAGCCTTCATCATGCGCGCGCATGGGCTGGGGATGGCCCAGACAGGCATCCTGCTTGCCGGGGGCGCCGGCATCCTTGGCAGCTTCGTAACTTTCACCAGCGGGCGGATGGCGGACAGGTTCGGAGCGCGCAATCCGCGTTTCCGCCTGGGCATCGTGGTGGTGGCGATCCTCGTGGGCAAGCCGTTCTCCGCCGCTTTCGCCCTGCTCGAGCCGACATGGGCGGCCTTGCTCTGCCTCCTGGTTCCGGTCGGGCTGGCCAGCGTGTTCTGGGGGCCCACCTTCGCCTTCGTGCACGGTCGCGTTTCGCCGCAGATGCGCCCCATGGCCACCGCGATCTTCATGTTCGCCTTCTCGGTGATCGGGGTCGGGCTCGGCCCCACGCTGATCGGGTTGCTCAGCGACACCATGTTTGCAGCGGCCGGCGACCGGTCGCTCGGGTGGTCGATCGTGGCGATCCAGACCATCGGCGTTTGGGGCGCCTTTCACTATCTTGTCGCGATGAAGACCATCCCCCGCGCCATGCAGGCCGCTGCCTGAGCGGGCCGGCGGGCAGAACGAGGACGGCCGGCCCCTTTCGAGGACCGGCCGCCGGCGACACCGCGTTGGGAGGGCGCGGAGTTATGCGTTGAAGCCCACATTCTCCATGTGCAGGCTGAGCGTGGGGGTGATCGTCGATCCGCCCACGTTCTTGTTCATCAGGTAGTGCAGGGTCTCGAAGTGCACGAACACCAGCGGGGCGTCCTTGGTCACGATCGCACGGATCTGGCGATAGAGCTCCATGCGCTCGGCCTTGTCGACGCTGGCCGCCGCCTTGTCGATCAGCGCGTCCACTTCGGGATTGGTGTAGCCCGTGGTGTTGACCGCGCCGCCTGACTTGACCACCAGCGAATAGAAATTGTCAGGATCGATGGTGCGTTCCTGATAGGCGCTGGTGATCTGGTAGGTGCCGTTGACGAAGGCGTCGTACCAGACCGAGACGTCCACGGACTTGATGTCCATGGTGATGCCGATCTTGCGCAGCTGTTCGCGCACCACCTGTCCGGTCTTGAGCAGCTCGGGATATTGCGGCAGGCCCAGATACTCGACGGTCAGACCACCGCCATGCCCGGCTTCCGCCAGGAGCTGCTTGGCCTTCTCGATATCCTGCTCTGCGGCAAACACGTCCGTCTCGTCATACCAGGTCGAGCCGGTCGGCACCTCGATCAGGCCCAGTTCGCCGGTACCCAGATAGGCGAAGTCGCGGATCTCGGCGCGGCTGATCGCAAGGGCCACCGCCTGGCGCACCCGGGGATCGTCGAACGGCGCGGTCCTCGTGTTCATCGCCAGGTAGTCGGGAATGCCGGCCACCGGGCTCGTCAGGTAGACGAACCGATCGTCCTTTTCGAGCTGGGGCACCTGCTGCAGCGGCACGGCGTCCACCCAGTCCAGTTCGCCTGAGGCCAGCCCGTCGATGCGGCTCTGGTCGACCAGCAGGAAGCGGAAGGTCACGCTGTCGAGATGGGGCAGGCCTTCGCGGAAGTAGTTGGGGTTCTTCTTGATGGTAATGTGATCGCCCTGGACCCATTCCACGAAGGTGAACGGCCCGGTACCGACCGGCTGGCGGGCCGGATCTCCGGATTCGATCGCCTTCTGGTTCACGATCTGCCCATTGGTAGCCAGATTGGTGAGGAAGGGGCCGAAGGACGACTTGAGGTGGAAGACCGCGGTCAGGTCGTCGGGCGTTTCCACGCTGTCGATCTGTTCGTAGAGGCCCGCATAGGGGCTGGCGGTCTTGGGATCGAGAAGCCGTTCGAAACTGTATTTCACGTCGGCGGAAGTGAACTTCTCGCCATTGTGGAAGGTGGCGTTGTCGACCAGCTTGAACGTCCAGGTCTTCTCGTCGTCCTGGGTCCAGGACGCCGCGAGATCGGGCACGAACTGCCCGTCGACATCCATGTCGATGAGCTTGGAGAAAATGCCTTCATAGACCTGGGCGCCGGTATAGATGGCCGAGGTGGCCGGATCGAGCACATCGGGCTCGCCGGTCAGGGCAGCCTTGAGGTCGCCGCCCTGTTGGACGCTGGCGGCCATCGCGGCACCGCCGAAGGTTGCGAATGATGCGAAGGGGGCCGATGCGAAGGCAAGCGACAGTCCCTTCAGGACGCTGCGGCGGCTCGGGCCGTTTCTGGTGTTGTCCTGCATTTTGACGTTCCACTCCTTGGTTGTCGTCCGGCCTCAGCCGGCATTGCTGCGAACGAAGTCGATGAAGGTCTTGTTGAACGGATCGGGGGTTTCCCACAGGCAGGCGTGCCCGCCGGGAACCGTTGCCCATTTCGCGCCGGGAATTGCGGCGTGCAGGCGCTTCGAAAGACGCACGGGGATGAGGATGTCCTCCTCTCCGGCCAGGACCATGGTGGGCACCTTGATCTGTCCGACGCGATCGAGGGCATCGTGGTTCTGGATCACCGCCAACTGGGCCAGGTACGGCTCGACCTTCATGTCGAGCTGGGCCATTGCCCCGGCGAACTCGGCGGCATCGTCGGGACGTTCCTCGAAGAAGGGCCCGGTGAATGCCCAGAGCATGACGTCGCGCATCACGAAGGGCACATCGATGGCCTTGGCCAGATCGGCCCACATGGCGAACATCGACTGGCAGAACGGATCGGCCTTGCCATAGGTACACGCGAAGGTGACCGACTTGAGGTCCTGCGGGTAGGCGATGGCATATTCCTCGGAGATCATCCCGCCCATGGAAACGCCCATGAGGTGGAAATTGGTGATCCCCAGGTGGTCGACCAGCGCCTTGGCGTCGTCGGCGAGCATTTTCGAGGAATAGGGTCCGGCCGGACGATCCGACTTGCCGATGCCGCGATTGTCGAAGCTGAGCACCCGGAAACCGGCCTCGACGAAGGCCGGGACCTGGAAGCCCCAGGATTCGAGATCGTCGGCGAGCCCGTTGATCAGGACGATGGTCTCGCTGGCGGACTCGTCTCCGTCGATGCGGTAGTTGATATCGATGCCGTTAATGTTGGCCTTGGGCATGAGTTCCTCCTTGAACGGTTGGCGGCGCGAGGGTTGGGACGGCCGCGAGCAGGGTCCGCGTGTAATCGTGCTGCGGCCGGTTCATGACCTGGTCGGTATCGCCGACCTCCACGAGCGTGCCGTGGTACATCACGGCGACGCGGTGGCTGACGTGCTCGACGACGCCGAGGTCGTGGGTGACAAAGATCGTTGCGAGCCCGAGGTCCTGCTGCAGGTCCATGAAAAGGTTGAGGATCTGGGCCTGCACGCTCATGTCGAGGGCGCTGACAGGTTCATCGGCCACGATGAGTTCGGGCTCGCTGGCGAGGGCCGCCGCTATGGCGACGCGCTGGCGCTGCCCGCCCGAGAGACTGGCCGGCATGCGGTGGACCAGCGCGGGGTCGAGCCCCACGCGGTCGAACAGTTCGAGTACGCGCTTCTCGCGATCCGCCGGCGTGCCGATGCGGAATACGTCGAGCGCCTCGCGCACGCTGCGCCCCACCGACCAGCGCGGATCGAGGCTGCCGAAAGGATCCTGGAAGACCGGCTGCACGCGGCGCCGGAACTCGGACAGCGCGCGCCCGGAAAGGTTGGTCACTTCGATTCCATCGAAAACGACCGAGCCGGAGTCCGGCGGCACCAGCCCGAGAATGCAGCGTCCCAGGGTACTCTTGCCGCTGCCCGATTCCCCGACGAGCCCGAGCGTCTCGCCACGCGGCACGGACAACGAGACATCGTTCACCGCCACAAGGCGCTGCCGCTTCCACGGCGGGCCGCCGGTGACGAATGTCTTGCGCATGTTCTGGACGCGCAGGAGGTCGCTCATGTCGTGCCTCCCGCGTTGGCGAAATCTGGCGTCTCCACGCTCCACTCCGCCGGGACGACCGGCAGGCGGCTGCCGCGCTTCGCCCAGGCCGGATTGGCCGCGAGCAGTGCACGCGTGTAGGGATGGGTGGGATTGGCGAAGACCTCGCGCGCATTGCCCACTTCGAGCAAACGCCCGCGATACATCACGCCGACCCGGTCGCAGACCTGGGCAACCACGCCCAGATCGTGGGTGATCAGTGCCACTGTCGTACCGTGGTTGCGGCGCAAGGCGTCGATCAGCTTGAGCACCTGCGCCTGGATGGTCACGTCGAGGGCGGTAGTGGGCTCGTCGGCAATCAGTATCTGCGGGTTGTTGGCCAGCGCGGCGGCGATCACGATGCGCTGGCGCATGCCGCCGGAAAAGCGGTGCGGGGCGTCGTTGTAGCGCGCCGCGGCGTCGGGAATGCCCACTTCGCCCATGAGCTCTATGGCCCGGGCCCTGGCTTCCCCCCTGGCGACCGGGCGGTGAGCGCGCACCGTTTCCGCGATCTGCTCGCCCACTGACCAGGTCGGATCGAGGCTTGCCGAGGCATCCTGGAAGATCATGGAGATCTCGCTGCCGCGCATATGGCGCAATTCATCCGGGCCCAGCCCGATCATTTCGCGGCCATTCACCGTGATGCTGCCCGACACCTCGACGCTCGAGGGCAAAAGGCCCATGGCGGCGTTGGCCAGCGTACTCTTGCCACTGCCCGATTCCCCCACGATGCCGAAGATCTCGCCCTTGACCAGATGGATCGACACGCCGTCGACAGCCGCCGCGGCGTGAGCCGCGTTGTCGCCACGGAAGCGGATGCGCACGTCGTTGAACGAGAGCACGGGGCTCATTCCGCCACCCCCCTTGGATCGAATGCCCGCCGCAGTCCCTCGCCAAGAAAACTGAAGCCGAGCACGGCGACCACGATGGCGAGACCGGGGAAAATCTCGACCCAGGGCGCCTGGGTCAGCACATCGCGGCCATCGGACAGCATGCCGCCGAGCGAAGGGGTTGGCGGCTGCGTGCCAAGGCCGAGAAAGCTCAGGCCCGCCTCGAGTTGCATGGCGAAGGCGCTCAGCACCGACGCCTGCACGATGACCGGCCCCAGCGCGTTGGGGATCACGTGGGTCATGAGCACGCGCAGGTGCCCCGCGCCACGGGCGCGTGAGCCTTCGACATATTCGTTGCGGGTGACGACCAGGGTGCTGGTTCGCATGACCCGCGCAAGGATCGGCAGGTAGATCACCGCGATGGCAATGGCGGCGACCACGCTTCCTGGTCCCAGGATCGCGATCAGGGTGATCGCCAGCAGCATGGCGGGCAGCACCAGGATCATGTCGAGGGTCCGCGAAATCAGGCTATCGACCCAGCGGCCGAAATAGCCGGCCAGAACCCCGGCGGGTATGGCCACGACCAGCGATGCGGCAACCGCGGAAATCGAGATCAACAGGCTCGCCCTCAGCCCATAGATGACGCGGCTCAGCACGTCGCGGCCAAGCACGTCCGAGCCGAATGGGTGCAGCAGCGAAGGCACCCCCATGACCTCGCGCACCGCCATGGACTCCGGATCGTAGGGCGCGATGAGTGGCGCGGCGGCCGCCGCAATGCCGAGGACTGCCAGAATGGCGCCGCCGGCAAGAATATAGCGCGTGGACGCGCTCATCGGCCGTCGGCCGGATGGTGTGGCGGATCGGGCCATGATCGCGCGCCCGCTCATTTCATCATCCCGTCCGCCACACGCGGATCGAGCCAGCCCACGACCAGGTCGGTGATCAGGGAAACGAGAATGAAGATCGTGGCGATTGCCAGCACGCCAACCTGCACGGTGGGGTAGTTGCGCTGCGTGATGCCCGTGACCACGAGCCGGCCCACGCCGGGCAGCGCAAAGAGCGTCTCGATGATGATCGCGCCGCCGAGGAGCACACCGACCTGGATGCCGACCACGGTCACGATCGAGGGCCCGGCGTTACGCAGCGCGTGCCCGAAAACGATACGCCGCTCGGAGATGCCCTTTGCCCTGAGAAAGGTAACGAAGGGGCGCCCCATGACCGAGGCGATGGCCCCGCGCGTGGTGCGAAGGATGTAGGCGGCCTCGCCGGTCGCAAGGGTCAGGACAGGCAGGGTCATGTAGCGCAGGTTGGCGGCCGGATCGTCGACAAAGGGCACGTATCCTGTCGGCGGCAGGAGCATAAGGGTGCCCGAGAACACGAGCACGAGCATGATGCCGAGCCAGAAGTCGGGAACGCTGACGCCGAAAACGACGAACCCTTCGGTAAGCCGACGGCTCCACGGCCCGCCGGTCGCCGCCCATACCCCGAGCGGCACGCCGGCGACGACCGCCAGCAGCATGGAGAGCCCCGCCAGCTCCAGCGTGACCGGCAGGCGTTGCATCAGGAGTTCGGACAGGGGCGCGTGACTTACGATATCGGTGCCCAGGTCGCCCCGCAGCAGGTCGCCAGTCCAGGCAAGGTATTGGGTGAACAGGCTCTGGTCGAGGCCGAGCTGGTGGCGCAGTTCGGCCACGTTCGCCTCGGTGGCGCGGAAGCCGAGCATGGTGCGGACCGGATCGCCCGGCACCAGCCGGATGATGAGAAACACCACGATGCTCATCACGATCAGCGTCGGGATCGTGACCAGTACGCGCCGCAGGACAAACATCAGGAGCCTGCTCATTTGGCGCCCCCCGCCTGCCCGTCACGCAACGCCCGTTCGTAGAGTTCGCGGAACAGGTTCTCTGAGAGCGCGAAGTGCCGGGCCGCAATCTCGGAGGCCTCTTCCGACCGTCCGTCCACCACCGCCGAAACCAGTTCCTTGTGTTGCACGATGGCGATCTGGCGCACTTCGTCGGTGTAGGGTTCGGCGCCGAGGTTGAAGCTGATCCTGGTGCGAAAGCCCACCGACATCTCGACAAGGATCGGATTGCGCGTGGCCCGGGCGATGGCGAGATGCAGGCTGCCGTCGGCCAGCCGCGAGGCGTCATGGTCCGGCGCCTCGTTATAGGCGCGCAGTGCAGAGGAAATCGCCTCGACATCGGCATCGTCGCGGCGCGAGGCTGCGGTGCGCGCGATCATGCGTTCGACCAGGACGCGGGCGTCGAAGATGTGCTGGAATTCGGCCCAATGGCTGACCAGCTGGCGGCGGACGTGCTCGGCCGATTTCGGGCCCCAGTTGGCCCGGACGAAATAGCCGCCGGTTCGCCCGCGCCGTACCTCGAGATATCCGGCATCGGTCAATTGCTTGAGCGCCTCGCGCACCGATGTGCGCGACACGGCGAGCATGGTCGCCAGTTCGCGTTCGGTGGGAAGCTGCTGGGCGGGCACATAGAGCCCGAGCGCTATGGCGGTCACCAGGCGATCGACGATATCATCTGCGACATGGCGGCTGACGATGGGCGCACCCCAGGTTCCGGCCCCGCCCGGCCCCTCATTCTCCTCGCCAATGATCTTGTCCAGCGGCGTCATGCCCGGGCCTCCGGCGCGGAAAAGCGGGTAGTGAGGAAACGCGCAAGGGTGCGCGCGGCATCGACGATGCTCTGCAGTTCGACATATTCGTCGATCCCGTGCATTCCCCCGCCGGCGCCGCCATAACAGACTGCGGGAATGCCGAAATCGTTCACATAGGTGCGCGCATCAGTCGTGCTGCCGACCATGAAGATGCTCGGCTCGTTTCCGTGCGCGGCGGCATGCGCGGCAGCAAGATCGCGCACAAGCGGTTCGCTGTCGTCGAACAGGTAGCCCTTTGCCCTGAGCCCGCTGAGAACGACCTCCGGCTGCAAAGGGAAATCGGGATCGGTGGCGGCGCGGTCGGCGATGACCTCGCGCACCTCACGTTCGGCCTGTTCGGGGGTCCAGGAGCGCGGGAAGCCCACGCGCACACTCATGCGCGCGGTTGCTGGGGATGACGATGTCCAGTCCCCGGCCTCGATCCGGCCCAGATTGACGGCGTAGGGGCGCTGCCTGGTTCCCATGCCCAGTTCGGGTTCGCGGCGCTGCAGCTCATCCGACCATAGCCGCAGCCGGTCCACGATGCGCAAGGCCAGGTCGATTGCGCTGACTTGCCCATGGGCCGATTGCGCGTGGCCGGAACCGGCAGTCACCTCGATGTCGACCCACAGCACGCCGACGCCACCGGTCATGATGCCAAGATCCGTGCATTCCAGCACGACCACCTCGCGGCCCCTTACACCGTGCTCGGCAATCGAGGTGAGCGTGCCGTTACCGGTGCACTCCTCCTCGACCACGGCGAGAAAACCCAGCCGCTTGCTGGCAAAGAGATCGGGAGCCGTGTCGCGCAGAGCGCGCAGCGCCAGCATGCCGATCGAGAAGCCGCATTTCATGTCGGCTGACCCGCGTCCATAAAGCCTGCCGCCGCGACGCTCGGGCGTGAAGGGCGGCGTGGTCCAGAGGCGGGCAGCGCCAGCGGGCACGACATCGACATGACCGTTCAGCAGAACCTGAAGCTCACCCTCGCCGGGCGTCGTCGCCAGAACCTGGTATCGGCCCTCGCTGAGCGATGCGGACGGCTGGACGATGCCTGCGCTGGCGTGCGCGGGCTGGGTATTGGCGAAAGGCAGCCGCGCCACATCGAGCCCCAGCGATTCCGCCTCGCGGGCAAAAACCTCAAGCGCGGCCTGTTCGCGGCCCACGGTGCTGGGCGCCCCCACCATGGCCTCGAGAAAGGCAAACGCCTTTTCCGCGTGCATTTCGATCGCTGCGTCGAGGCCGTCGTACATCGCATCCATCGTCATTTATTGGTCTATGGTCCAAACCTTAAAGCAATTTGGTCTGGAGTCCATACCCAAAATGAAGCAGATCGATCACAAGTGGCGAACGCGCGGTTGAAATGCCAAGCGGGACGGCCCTTTGCGCGCCCCGGGCGCACAAAAAAGCACCCCCGGACAAGGCCGGGGGTGCACAGTTTTCAAGGCGCATGTCCTTCGACACGCGCATGGCCCGTCAAAGTTCAGTTGGAGGGCAACAGCACCTTGTCGATCACATGGATCGTGCCGTTGTCCGTCATGATGTCGGCGGTCACGACATTGGCGCCGTCAACGGTCACCGCACCGTTCATCGACTTGGTTACCGCGAGCAAGGTGTCGCCGCCCTGCTTGATGGTCTTTACGTGGATCTGGCGGCCCGGGAGCATGTTGGAGTTCAGCTCGCGCGGCAGCACGTGGTAGGTGAGCACCGCAACCAGCTTGTCCTTGTTCTCGGGCTTGAGCAGGTCTTCAACGGTGCCCGCCGGCAGGGCGGCAAAAGCCTCGTCGGTCGGTGCGAAGACGGTGAACGGGCCCGGCCCCTTCAACGCGTCGACAAGGCCGGCGGCCTGCACTGCGGCAACCAGCGTCTTGAAGCTGCCGGCCGAAACGGCGGTATCCACGATGTCGGCGGCCTTGGCCATGCCGGTCATCGAAATGCCCATAAGGGCGACGATCGCAATCCTGGTGAGTCTCATGGGTGTTCCCTTTCCCTGAAGTGAATGGTCGGTGCGTATCTTGGTCGTCGATGACCTTAATACGCCGGCCCACCGAACCGGATCACGCAGGGGGATCACGTCCGATCACGTCGCCGTGTGCACGGCGTGAGTGCCTTCTTCTCAAGACTGATGGGAACGCGTTTCCGACAGTGAACCGGCTTCCATCCCCGGGTCGAGCCCGAGGACAGGCTTCACCTGGAAACGCTCTGTCAGTCCTGTGGGCGCGTTTCCGCAACGGTGAACCGGCTTCCACTTCACCTGGAAACGCTTCAGTACGTCGCCCGACCCCCGGAAAGGTCGAAGACCGCCCCTGTGGTGAAGGAGTTCTCTTTTGAGACCAGCCAGGCGACCATGGCCGCCACTTCGTCGACCTCAAGAAAACGGCCGCGCGGAATCTTGGAGAGCATGTAGTCGATATGGCTCTGCTGCATCTGGTCGAAAATCGGGGTCCGTGCCGCGGCCGGGGTGATGCAATTGACCGCGATATCCTTGCCGGCCAGTTCCTTGCCCAGCGACTTGGTGAGGGCGATCACGCCGGCCTTGGACGCCGAATAGGCCGAGGCATTGGGATTGCCCTCCTTGCCCGCGATCGAGGCGATATTGACGATGCGGCCGTAGCCTCTGGCTTCCATGCCCGGGACCACAGCGCGATTGACGTTGAAAGTGCCGATCAGGTTGATATCGATGATGCGGCGCCATTCGTCCGGCGGATAGGTTGCCAGGGTATGGTTCGGCCCCGCGATCCCGGCGGAATTGACCAGAAGGGAGACCGGCCCCAGTCGCGCCTCGGTTTCGGCGAGAACACGCTCGACCCCTCGGGTATCGGTGATGTCGACCGCGAAGGCCGCCGCCCCGGGTAGAGCGCCCGCCACCGCCTCGGCGGCTTCCCTGTTCACATCCCAGATGGCCACCCGCGCCCCGGACGCGGTCAGCCGTGCCGCGACGGCCTTGCCGATCCCCTGTGCGCCGCCGGTGACGACGGCATTCTCGCCTTCAAGATCAATCCTGTTCATCGTTCACCTCCTGGCGTTTTCGATGGCGCGCGCCATGGTTCCCGGCTCGACCGGATTTCGGCGCCTCACGCGCCAGCCAGCAAGTCCAGCGCGGCCGCGTTGTCGGTCATCCCCGCGAGCGCCCCGGTATCGAGCGCGATGCCGAGGCCGGGGTCATCGGGGATGGCCAGCATGCCCTCGGCGTCGAGCGCCCAGGGGCTCGCCACGATGTCGTCGATATAGGGCGAGCCGCCTATGAACTCGACGAGATCGGCACCGGGGATCGCGGCGGCGAGTTGCAGGTCCGCCGCCAGACCCACGGCGGTGTTCCAGCCATGCCCCACATATTTCACGCCAAAGGCTTCGGCGCTCCGTGCAATCTGGATCTGCTCGGAGATCCCGCCGACCTTGGTCACGTCCGGCTGCACGATGTCGAGGGCGCCCGCCTCGAACCAGGGCAGGTAGCTCTGCCGCCTTGTCAGGCACTCGCCGGTGGCGATGGGCACCGGGCTTTGCAGCCTGAGCTCGCGGAAGTCTGCCAGCGCGTCGGGACGCAAGGCTTCCTCGAACCATGCCACATCGTAGTCCTTGAGCATCCGCGCGGTATTGAGCGCCCATTTCAGGCCTTGCGGCCAGAACGCGTCCGACGCCCCCGCGTCGACCATCAGCAGGCAATCGTCACCCGCCCCCTCGCGCGCCGCGCGCACGATCGCTTCATCGAGCGCGGCATCCCCGCGGCGTCCGAACGGCCCCCAGCCGATCTTGATGGCGCGGAATCCTTCTGAGCGATAAAACGCCGTGCGCTCGCGCATCAGCCCGGGTTCTTCCATCAGGATCGAGGCATAGGCCTTCACCCTTGAACGGTAAATTCCGCCCAGAAGCCGTGAAACCGGCTGACCGGTCGCCTTGCCGAAAATATCCCAAAGCGCGATGTCGATGCCGGAAATCACATGGGTGAGTGTGCCGCCGCGTCCCATCCAGAATGTGTTCTGGTGCAGCTTCTCGCTCACTCGCATCGGCTCGTCGGCGCGCTCGCCGATCAGGAGCGGACGCAGCACATCGAGACCCGCCCGGGCCAGGCGCCCATCGGTGAAGACCGAACCGACCCCGACCAGTCCGGCGTCGGTTCCGATCACGATCAGGGCATGGATGGAATCCTCGGGCCTGATCTCGTGGCTCCAACCGCCCTTTGGCGAACGGCCCATCAGGCCAAGGCATTCAACGCGGGTAATCTTCATCGTGTCCTCGAACTTCCGCATGGGGCCGAAAAACGCGCCAGGCCCGTCGCGGACCCACACAGCGGGCGCAGCGCCGCGAGTGCCAATGGGTTGCACCGATCCATGCCTGGTCCTCAGCTCTTGATCGCCAGACGCGCGTCCGGCCCGGTGAAATGGTCGCGCAAGACGTCGTCGATGTCGGCGGCATCGCCATCGCGCAGGAAGCAGACGAGCTTGCGATGCAATTCCAGTTCCCCGGTCCGGTCGGCGGCGTTCGACCAGTCACGGCAGAAAACGATGATCATATGCTGGGCCAGCCCCTCCCAGATCCGCGTTGCCAGCACATTGCCCGAATGTACGGCTATGGCGCGGTGGAAGCGGAGGTCGATCGCGGACAGTTCGACGGGATCCCCGACGCCGGAAAGTGCACCCATTTCCTCCAGGATTTCATCGAGCGCGGCGAGGAGCGGCGCACGATCGAACCCGGCCCGCATGACCTGGTGGAAGAAGATGCGCTCCACGGCAAATCGCAACTCGATCAGTTCCTCGATGCGGCGCACGCTGTAGTCCGCCACACGCAGGCCGCGTTGCCCGGATTCCTCGAGGATGCCGCGCAAAAGGAGTTTCTGCATCGCTTCGCGCGCGGGCACGCGGCTGACATCGAGCGCCCCGGAGATTTCGGCCTCGGTCAGGCGCTCGCCGGGCTGCTTGTCGCCGCGGGCAATGGCGATGATGAGGCGATCCTCCACCTGCTCCGCCGCCGTCTTGTGTCGCGGTATCGGCGAGAGCGCGGCAGCGAAACCGCTGGCGGCATCGGCAAGATCGAGGGTCATGCGCTCGCAGGCTCGAGAAATCGGTTCCGGTCAGCCGCTCGGACACCCTCCCGATCCGGGATCCCAAACCCATGGCGGGTAGTCCGCTCGGCGTTACGCGCCCATCTATCGCCTACGGTATACCGTATGTCAAGCAGACCTGTTGAGGACGACCGATCCGGCCATCGCAACGAGTTGCAGGGTACTTTGATAAAAAAATTTTATCGTCAGGATTTTCAAACGGAATTGGACAAGCCCCGAATTGTTGCTCGTAATACTGGCCAGCCAGCAATCGAGGATAGTATGACAGACAAGAAGCTGTATCTGGAATTTGTCGAAGCAGGCGTGAGGGGAATAATATCTCTTTATTGGGATAATGCCCCCAAGACATGCGAAGCGATATGGGGCGCACTGGAGTCGCCCATCCAGTGGCCCGCGACGCATGCCATCTTCTCGGGTCCCGAGATCATGATGGGCCTGCCCGAGCACGCGCGCAATTTCGACCCCACCGCACTTCCGCCCGAAAACCAGACCATCCTGCCTGAGGAAGGCGAGTTGCTCTGGTTCTACCAGCCGAAGAACTTCTTCAAGATCGATCCGGACGAGTTCTGGGAGATCGGGATGTTCTACGCCGCCGGGGGTCGCACTTTCGGACCGACCGGCTGGATTCCGTGCACGTATTTCGGGCGCATGACCGAGAACCTGGACGCGGTCGCCGCGCAATGCCGGCTGATCCGCACCGAGGGGGCCAAGACCGTGGAACTTGGCAGAATAGACTAGGCAATAAAGCAAAAGGCAGGAAAGGGAACCGCACATGAAAACGACAATCGTAAAACTTGCGCTTGGCATTTCGGCAGTCTCGCTGATGGCAGGCACGGCGATGGCACAGGACAAGACCCTGACCATCAACGGATTCGGCGGCGCGTATGACGTCGCGCACCACCAATGCGTGATCGATCCGTTCGAGAAGGAAACCGGCGCCAAGGTGAATGTCATCACCGCCTATTCGGCAGATGCATTCGCCCAGTTGCGCGCCCAGAAGGACGCGCCGCAATATGACGTCATCCACTTCTCGGGCGGGCAGGAGATCGTGGGCGCCAAGGAGGGACTGCTCTCGCCGATCGATCCCGCGAAGCTGCCCAATGCCGCCGATCTGTACGACTTCGCCAAGGCGAACCTCGAAAAGGGCGAGGGCCCGGCCTACCAGATCGCCCCGATCGGCCTGCTCTACAATTCGGAGGCAGCCCCAAGGCCGCTGGAGAGCTGGAAGGACCTGCTCGATCCCGCGTTCAAGGATCGTGTGGTTCTCACCGACATCTCGAACGGATACGGCATGCTGGGCTTCCTCATGCTCAACAAGGTCGAGGGCGGCGATCTGGACAACATCCAGCCGGGTCTGGATGCGGTCAAGAAGATGCTCGACAATGGCGCATCGGTAGTGAACACCTCGCCCGAGATCCAGCAGGCCTTTGCCCAGGGTGACGCCTGGGCGGCCTCCTACGCCTCCGACTACGCCTTCACGCTCAAGAAGGCCGGCCTGCCGGTCAAGTTCGTGCAGGGCAAGGAAGGCACGCCGGCCAGCTTCATCACCGCGAACCTGGTGGCGGGCCGTCCGAACCAGGATCTGGCGCTCAAGTTCATCAACATGGAGATCTCGCCTGAAGCGGAAGCCTGCTTCGCCGAGGCCCTCCGGTATTCGCCGACCAATTCCAAGGTGCAGGTATCCGACGAGGTCGCAGCCGACATGGCCTATGGCCCCGAGGCGGTTGCCGGCCTGCTGCGCTTCGATCCGACGGTTATCGAGGCTAATCGCTCGGCCTGGGTCGACGCCTGGAATCGCGCAATCGCCCGTTAAGGCGGCAAACCAAGACCGGTGGCGCGGGAAATGCCCCGCGCCACACCCCGCCCCCTGATCCGGCATTGAAATTTCCGATGCACGGTGGGCATGCTGCAGGCGGCACGAAGACCGACGGACACTTGATCGGGAAAGCGCGATGACCAACAAGACGGAAAACGCGATACTGGTCCTGCCCGGCCTGCTGCTCCTGGCACTCGGATTCATCGTGCCGATCGGCCGGATGCTGGTGCTTTCGGTCGACGGCGAGACCGGACCGACGCTGGCGCATTTCGCGCGCTTTTTGTCCGATCCCTTCTATATCAACGTGTTGTGGCGCTCGGTCCGGCTGTCGCTGGTGATCACCGCGATCACCGCGCTGGTGGGATTCCCGCTCGCCTACATCATGGCGCATGTCGGCCCGCGCACACGTTTGTGGCTCATCGTCATGGTAATCCTGCCGCTCATGACCAGCGTGGTCATCCGCACCTTCGGGTGGATGGTGCTGCTCACACGCAGCGGGCTGGTGCCCGACATGTTGCGGGCGACGGGTCTGGTCAGATCCAATTTCACGCTCATGCATACCGAGACGGCCATCGTCATCGGCATGGTGCAGGTCCTGCTGCCCTTCATGACGCTGTCGATCCTTGGCGTCATCACGCGCATCGACCGGCGACTGGAGGAAGCGGCGCGGACCATGGGATGCACGTTCCTGCAGACCCTGCGCACCGTGGTTCTGCCGCTCGCCCTGCCTGGCGTCGTCGCCGGGTCGCTCCTGGTCTTCACTCTTTCGGCCAGTTCGTTCGTCACGCCCAACCTGCTCGGGGGCTCGCGCATCCAGGTCCTGGCCGGCTCGATCTATCGTTCCGTCACCCAGACGCTGGACTGGCCATTCGCAGCGGCGCAGGCGGTGATCCTGTTCGTGGGCGTACTGGCGCTGCTGGTGCCCTATGCAAGGCTCATGGAGCGCTCCGATGGTTAGGTCCATCTCCACTCCGCTTCGCATCGCGGCCGTCGTCTTCGTGGTGCTCACCGCGATCTTTCTGCTGGCGCCGCTGGTGGTGGTGGTGGGCGTGTCGGTGTCCGAAAGCCAGTTCATCGGATTTCCGCCCACCGGCTTCTCGTTGCGCTGGTACCAGGCGGTGCTGTCCTCGGATGCCTATCTTGCCTCCGGCTGGATCAGTATCCGCATCGCCGTGCTCGTGACCCTCACATCCACGCTGATCGGGGGAGCGGCGGCCATTGGGCTGCACCGGCGGCAATTGCCCGGATCGCAGATGATCGCGACGTTCTTCCTTTCCCCGCTCGTTCTGCCCACGATCATCTATGCCATCGGCATGCTGATGCTGTGGAGCGCCCTGTTCGGGCCCGTTTCGCTCCTCACCCTGTGGATCGGGCACACGGTCGTCACCATCCCCTATGTGGTGCGCACCACGCTGGCGGTGCTCTCGGAATCCGACCCATTTCTGGAAGAGGCCGCGCAGACCATGGGCGCGGGCCGCCTGCAGCGCCTGTGGCTTGTCGTCATTCCCCAATGCATTCCCGGGCTGATCGCGGGCGGGTTCTTTGCCTTCAACATCTCTTTCGATGAAGCGGTCCTGTCGCTCTTTCTCAGACGCCCGGGCCTGACCACCCTGCCCGTCCAGATCTACGGCCAGCTCGAATTCAGTCCCGACCCCACTGTCGCGGCGGTGTCGAGCATCATGATCGCACTGACCATCGTGCTGATCGTAATAATCGACCGCCTGCTCGGCGTGCAGCGCTTTGCGAGTTCGTGAACCATGTCAGACGTCCACATCAAAAAGGTCCACAAGGCATTCGGCACCGTCGAGGTGCTGCACGGCATCTCGCTCGACATCCGTTCGGGCGAATTCGTCAGCCTGCTTGGCGCTTCGGGCTGCGGCAAGACCACGCTTTTGCGGATCGTGGCCGGACTTGAATCGGTAACCTCGGGCAGCATCGAGATCGACGGGCGGGACGTCACCAGCCTGCCGCCCGAGCAGCGCGACATCGCCATGATGTTCCAGTCCTATGCCCTGCTGCCCCATCTCAGCGTCGCCGAAAACGTGCGCTTTCCCCTGCGCATGAGGCGAATCGGCACCCTGGACGAGCAGCGCGAAAAGGTGCGTGAGGCGCTCGAGACGGTGCAGTTGGGGCATCTGGCCGACCGCCGCCCGCGCCAGCTTTCCGGTGGGCAACAGCAGCGCGTCGCCTTTGCGCGTGCCATCGTCTCGCGCCCAAAGGTTCTGCTT
>DATCMU010000051.1:0-11458 GCA_036563245.1 Devosiaceae bacterium
CGATCACTGGCGGCACTTCTTCCTGATCACCGGACTGATCTGGGGCGTGACAGCGGCCTACGGGAAACCGGTGGGCGGCAGGAATGGCCGACAGGACGCGCTGATCTGACGCGTGGACGCACACGGTATTCGCCCCGCACGCGCCTCGGGGAAAGTGCGTCCCGATGCCTCGCCCTATTCCCTCAGGCCCGACACCCGCACAAAGGCCATGCCCCCGCCTCTCTTGCGGCGGAACGTGGCATAGATGCGCTCGATGGCGCGCGGCGGGTTGGGCACATCCACGGCGCCCACGCCACCCACGAAGATTTCGCTGTCGAGGCCGTAGTCCCGGTAGGTGCCATCCGAATAGACGATGCGCACATCGCTGATCCGTACGGTATTGAATTCGGTCTGGAACTTGATCCGCTTGAACCGGCCCTTTTCAGCGCCGACCTTGATCGCGTTCCGCTCCGCCCATGGCCCAACGGACACGGTAGCCAGCGGAATCCACGTTGCAGCGAAGGCCGCGCCGGGCCAGGCGCTCGCGCCGACCAGGGCAGCGCCGGCAAGAAGAAATCTCCGACGATCAGGCATTTGCGGGCATCCTTTCGGTCACGCCCCCCGCATGCACAAGAATATTACGATGTGCGTTGGCCGGCAATCCGGGACCTCGCCGTCCATTCGCAGAGCGGCGCCACGAGGCACTTGCTTTAGACGCGATGATTAGGTAGGGGTTCGCGCAAGTCGGGGCGTAGCGCAGCCTGGTAGCGCATTTGTCTGGGGGACAAAGGGTCGTCGGTTCAAATCCGGCCGCTCCGACCAAAAATCCTAATAGATTCCGGGAGTTTGCGGCGGGCCACCCAAGTGACTGCCGAATGCCGAAAACGGAACAAAACGGGTGTCGTGGGATTATTGGCGACCAAAAGTCCCACGGAAAGTCCCACAGATGTTCCGCGCCCGTTCTCATCGGGATAATCTCCCCGCGCGTCCGAATTGCGCCCCTTTCCCGATTTGTGGGGAAACGTTGGGGCGTCCGACATCCCTCCACACTGACGGCTTGCCGAACGATGCTCGACGCTGCACCATCCCGAGTGATTTGTCAGTCGGAGCGCATTCGCTCCGCTTTCCAGATATTTTTCAGGCCGCTTTGGGGGCGTAGTTGTTCACATATTCCGATCTACAGGGCCATTATCTCAGCCATAAGATTTCGCTGGAGGGCGTCGACGCGGAAGCCTTCACCAAGTCGCTGACCGCAGCCCGCGTCGACATGAACCCGCATCAAGTCGATGCTTCACTTTTCGCACTGCGCTCTCCCCTTACCAAGGGCGTGCTCCTTGCCGATGAGGTCGGCCTGGGCAAGACTATCGAGGCCGGCCTCGTGATGGCCCAGAAATGGGCGGAGCAGAAGCGGCGCATCCTTCTCGTCGTGCCGGCGTCGCTCAGAAAACAATGGGAGCAGGAACTCATCGAGAAATTCGGCCTCGCAAGCAGAATTCTCGAAGCCAAGACCTATCGCGACCTGAAGAAGGCCGGGACGACCCAACCGTTCCGGGATGTAAAGGGCATCATCATCGCGAGCTACGAATTCGCCGCGCGTCACGCTGACACCATCAGGGCGATCGCATGGGACCTCGTCGTTTTCGACGAAGCCCATCGCTTGAGGAACGTCTACAAGAAGAACGGCTCGATACGCGCCAAGACGCTCAAGGATGCCGTGGTGGGTCGCCCCAAGGTGCTGCTGACTGCCACGCCCCTGCAGAATTCCCTGATGGAACTCTATGGGATCGTGTCCGTTGCCGATGACAACCATTTCGGCGGCGAGGCCGCCTTCCGCAGCCAATACGCCGGCGCCAGGACATCTCCCGCCGCGCTGGATGGCCTGCGCCAACGCCTCGAAGTGATTTGCCACCGGACCTTGCGCCGGCAGGTGCAGGAAGCCGGACACATCAATTTCACAAAGCGCAACGCGGTGGTGTTCGACTTCGAGCCACCTAGCCTCGAAGTGCAACTCTATGACCTTGTTTCGGGCTTCCTTCAGCGCAAAGACACCATTTCCTACGGCGACCGATCCAACGCGCTGGTGATCCTGCAGGTCAGGAAGATCCTCGGATCGTCCACCTTTGCCGTTGCGCGATACCTCGAACAATTGATCGCGCGCCTACGCAAGAAGCAGCGCGCCTCGGTGTCCATGACCGATGACATCGACAGTTTCGATGAGACCGAGGAGGAGTTCGACGAGGACGAGGGTGGCGAAGACGAAGGTCCGATCGATCCGGTCCAACTGGAAAACGAGATACTGGAACTGCAGAGCTATCTCGATCTTGCCAATTCAATCGGCAAGAACGCCAAGGGCGAGAAGCTGCTGAGCCAATTGCCCAGGGTACTGGACGAGATCGTCGCGCGCGGCGGCCAGCGCAAGGCGGTGATCTTCACCGAAAGCGTCCGCACCCAGACCTACCTGAGCCGGCTTTTGAGCGACAACGGCTACGCCGGCAAGATCGTCCTTCTCAACGGATCGAACAACGACCCGGTCAGCAAGGACCTCTACGCCGACTGGAAGGCACGCCACGCCGGCACCGACCGCGTTTCAGGTTCGAGAACCGCCGACATGAAGGCCGCCATCGTCGAGGCATTCCGTGGCGACGACAAGACCATCCTGATTGCAACCGAAAGCGGCGCGGAAGGCATCAACCTTCAATTCTGTTCCCTGCTCATCAATTTCGACCTGCCGTGGAACCCGCAGAGGATCGAGCAGCGCATCGGCCGGTGCCACCGCTATGGGCAAAAGATCGACGTCACCGTCGTCAACATGCTCAACCGGAAGAACATGGCCGAAGCGCGCATCTACGAGTTGCTGCGCGAGAAGTTCCAGTTGTTCGACGGGGTCTTCGGATCGAGCGACGAGGTGCTCGGCGCCATAGAGAATGGCGTCGATTTCGAGAAGACCGTGCTCGGCATCGTCCAGCAGTGCCGCACCGAAGAAGAAATCAACAGGGAGTTCGACAGCCTCACTGGCCGCTTGCAGGACAGTATCGACGCCGATCTGCAGTCCGCCCGCTCCAAGCTGCTGGAACACATGGACCAGGACGTGGTTTCGCGTCTCAAGGACCGAAAGAGCCAGTTGGACGTCGCGCTGAACGATTTCACCCGGCGGCTTCTGCTGATCGCGCGCGCCGAACTGGATGGCATCGCGTTCGACCGTCCGGACGCCACCGAGTTCCAATACCGGGGCCAAACCTACTCGACCAACTGGCCGCTTGCCGACGAAAACGACTGGCAGTTCTTTCGGCTGGCGGAAGGCACGCTCGCCACGCGAACCGTCGAGGGCGCGATGGCGCGGGACCATGCGACGGACATTGCCGCCATCGCATTCGATGAAAGCCTGTATCCGTTCGCCGGGCGGCTTGGCGACGTGCGGGACCTCAAGGGCCGCTCGGGTTGGCTGATGTGCCACAAGGCGTGGGTGCGGACCTCGCAGACCCTGCGCGAAGAACTGCTTCTTGCCTGCCTCACCGATGATGGCGAGATCGTCGCGCCCGCAACCGCCGACCGCATGCTTCTCGCGCCGTCCGAACCGGCTCCAAGGCCAGCCGATGCGCCCCCTGCCCGCCTCGACGAAGTGTCGAGCCAGCTTTTCGATGGTTTCCTGCAGCATATCCGGACGCAGAATTCCGACTGGCTCGACGAGGAGGAGCGCCGGCTGGAGGATTATGCGCGGGACGTGGAAGTGGAAATCGACGCGCGGATCGACGAAATCGAGCGCGAAGTCGACGATCTGCGCCGCCAGCGGCGCTCGCCCGACCTGTCGATGGAAGAAAAGCTGACCCTTGGCAGGCAGATCAAGCGGCTTGAGGGCGATATCGACGACCTGAAGCTGACCAAGCACGAGAAGCGCCGCGAGATCCGGCGACAGGTCTCGGACATGCTGGACGAGATCGCGGACAGCCTCAACCGGCCTCCGGAGCGCCGGCACCTTTTCACCTTGAGGTGGTCGGTCGTCTAGGCGGGGCAAACAGAGATGTCCGCCCTCGAAGAATTCGGATGCTTTCCGGTCGCGCTCGATTTCCATCTCGACAGTCATGTCGGCCCCTTCTGGGAGGTGAAGAACCTGCGGGGCGGTTCCGGCTGGCTGGCGGCCGCCGAAGCGCGGCTTGAAACGCCGTTCGACACCATCTGCGCCACGCTTCTTGTCGCCTGCGACGAACACGGCAAAGCGCTGTCGAAATGGCAGACCGCGCACCTGATCGGGCTGGAAACCTCCATGCCCCGGGAAGCCGACGACCTGCCCCCGGACGCGCTTTCAGACCTGATCGACATGCAGTACTGGGATTTCCTGGGCACGTGCGATCTGCACCATCTCGAAGTGCTGGAGGCCGAGGAAGGCGCCCTGCGCGAGGCAATCGCCTTCGAAGAGCGACGGGCCGCCGAGGTTTTCGAGCAGGCCGAGACCTATGTTGCGAAGCTGCGCCGGGACCGGCGGCAAGTCGCGGCGGGGCCCGCCGAGCGCCAGGATTTCGACCGCCGCATTCAGGCCATCGAGGACAAGCAGGCCCAGGCGGCGCGCTGGCTGCTGTCACGCATTGCCGACATCAGAGAGGACAGCGAGGCGCGGCAGGCGGATTTTCTCGACCTGATCCGGCTCGACGGTGAATACGATATCTGCTTCGTCGCGCACTGGACGGCGCGGCACTGGCGCGACGTGAAACACCTTGAGGTGTTGCGGACTGGTGGAATGCCGTTCACCGATCGTTTATCGCCAGACGCGGCGCGTACACTCGAACTGGAGGCGCGGGAGGCCAATGCCAAGGCGGCAGCAGAGGCACATTCGAGATACGCTGCGATCCTGAGAATGCGCGAAGAAGAACGTCGGCGACAGGAAGAGGCGCTGCAAAAACTAGGACAATCGTGCTCGCCGACTTTGGCCAATCCGCAAGCGCCGGCAACAGGAACAAATACCGCGGGCAAGCCCACGTTCGAGCTGAATATCACTGGCAAGAGCCTCCGAGAAGTCGCCCTCGAACTCCGCGAAAAAGCCCTGCGCAAACAGGAGAAGCAGCGCGCCGCGGCGGAACGCCGGAAGCGCCGCAAGGAGCTGGCGGCCGCGCCGGAGACTGCCACCGCCGAGGAACTGGAGGACCTGTGGAAACGCGGCGAAATCAGCTTGAGCCGCAAGCAGCGCCTGATGGCGGCGCTGACGCGCGACGAGCCCGAGAACAATCGTAGTGCGCCCGAAGCGGATACCGTTCCGCCGCCCAAGATTTCCGAAGCGCCAACCGATCCCGCACTGGAGATCGAGCGCATGATTGACGAGGGAATTCGCAGGCTTATCCGGGGCGATTGACACGCGGCGCTTGTCATTCGCCCGTGGCGCGGCCAGAGTGTCGCGCATTGCGAACAAGGGATTTGAGGGCCAAAGAAGAATGGCGAAGAAGCAGAAGCTCGAACTGACCTGGATCGGCAAGGACGAGCGCCCGAAACTCGAACCGCGCATCCTGATCGAGGACCCGGCCCTCTCCCACCACGCCGCCACCCGCCATTCGGAAAACGACATTTTCGACAACATGCTGATCAAGGGCGACAACCTGCTCGCCCTCAAGGCGCTGGAAAGCGACCCGCAGATCGCCGGCAAGGTCAAGTGCGTCTTCATTGACCCGCCCTACAATACCGGTTCGGCCTTCACCCATTACGACGACGGGCTGGAACACTCGATCTGGCTATCGATGATGCGCGACCGGCTGGAGTTGATCAAGTACCTGCTCAGCGACGATGGCTCGCTGTGGATCACTATCGACGACAATGAAGCGCATTATCTCAAAGTGCTGTGCGATGAAGTGTTTGGACGCGAGAACTTTGTCGCCAATGTAGTTTGGCAAAAGCGCTTCGCGCCTAACAGTACTGCCCAACACATATCCGCCTCACACGATCATGTGTTAGTATATGTAAAAGAAATATCTAGATGGGTGCGACATTTACTCCCGAGAAGCCCGGAACAGAACAAGAATTACAAGAATCCTGACGAAGACCCACGCGGACCATGGACTTCTGGTGATCTTTCCGCACGGAACCCGTATTCCGCAGGAATTTATCCAATTGAAACACCTTCTGGACGGGTTATCTCCGGCCCACCAAAAGGAATGTACTGGCGTTTTTCTAAAGCAAGGCTTGCCGAGCTAGACGCCGATAAGCGCATCTGGTGGGGCAAAGATGGTGCAAACGTGCCCCGCTTAAAGAGGTTCCTTTCTGAAGTCATGGAAGGGATCGTGCCGCAGACCATTTGGCGCCATGACGAAGTCGGAAACACGCAAGAGGCAAAAAAAGAAGTGATGGCAGCGGTCCCAGACGGTGCCGTTGTGTTTCAAACGCCTAAGCCAGAGCGCCTTCTGCAGCGAGTGCTGCAACTTTCCACCAACCCCGGCGATCTGGTTCTCGACAGTTTCGCGGGTTCGGGCACCACTGGCGCCGTGGCGCACAAAATGGGGCGCCGCTGGATCATGGTGGAGCTGGGCGACCACGCCGAAACCCATATCGTGCCGCGCCTGACCAAGGTGATCGACGGCGAGGACCCAGGCGGCATCACCAGGGCGGTGGACTGGAAAGGCGGCGGCGGCTTCCGCTTCTACCGGCTGGCCCCCTCGCTACTGACCGAGGACAAATACGGCAACTGGATCATCTCGTCCGAGTACCGGCCCGAAATGCTGGCCGAGGCCATGTGCAAGCATATGGGCTATACCTATGCGCCCAGCCAGAATGCCGAGGAATACTGGAACCACGGCCATTCGACCGAGACCGATTTCATCTATGTCACCACCCAGCAGCTCACCCATGACGCCTGCCGGAAAATCTCCCAGGACGTGGGGCCGGACCGCTCGCTTCAGATCTGCTGCAAGGCGTTCAGCGCCAATCCCGATGCGTTCGAGAACCTGACGCTTCTCAAGATCCCCACCGCCATCCTGAAAAGATGCGAATGGGGGCGCGACGACTATTCGCTCAACATCGCCAACCTGCCCGACGCCAGCGACGACGAACCGGACGACGAGGCGCCGCCGCCGGACGACCTGCCGCTATTCGCCTCGGGCGACGAAAGCGCGGAGGGCTGAGCGATGAACGCACCCGACCGCACCCTTCGCCAGATCGCGCAACGCCTGTCGCTGCGCGCGCCGCAGGAACGCTCGCTCACCATCCTCGCCGATGTCTTGAGCCGGATTTCCTTCAAAAAGGACGCCGACCCCGCCGAAGCCCTCGAAGCCATCCGCGCCGCTTACCCCAGCGTCGAGGATTTCGAGCGCGATTTCCCCTCATTGTGCTTTGCCTTGGCGACCGGGGTGGGCAAGACGCGCCTGATGGGCGCGTTCATCGCCTATCTGTTCCTCACCGGCCGGTCGAAGAACTTTTTCGTGCTGGCGCCCAATACCACGATCTACAACAAGCTGGTCGAGGACTTCTCCAAGCCATCGAGCCCGAAATATGTGTTCCGTGGCATTGGCCCCTTCGCCCAGACGCCGCCCTTGCTGGTGACCGGCGACAACTGGGAGCACGTCGCCGCCCAGGTCGATCTGTTCGGCCAGCAGGAGCAGGCCGTGGTCAATATCTTCAACGTCGACAAGATCAACAAGGACCAGGGCCGTATCCGCTCCATGCGCGAGACCCTGGGCGAGAGCTATTTCGACCATCTTGCCGCGCGTTCGGATCTGGTCTTGCTGATGGACGAGGCGCACCGCTATCGCGCCAAGGCGGGCATGAAGACCATTGCCGAACTCAATCCCGTGATCGGCCTTGAACTGACCGCGACCCCGAAATCCGTGGGCGCGAATTCCAGGGCGTTCAGGAACGTGATCTTCGACTACGGTCTTGGCAACGCCATGGCGGATGGCTTCGTCAAGGAGCCGGCAGTGGCGACCCGGGCCGATTTCCGCAAGGCCGATTTCAACGCCGAACAGATCGAGCAGATCATGCTCGAAGACGGCGTGCACTATCATGAGCACGTCAAGGCCGAACTCGAACTCTATGCGCGCCAGACCGGCCGGCGGCGTGTGCATCCGTTCATTCTCGTGGTCGCGCAGGACACGAGCCATGCCAGCGCCCTGAGGCAGCGCATCGAAAGCGATGCCTTTTTCAACGGCGCGTACAAGGGCCGCGTGGCCGAGGTTCATTCCAACCTCAAGGGGGAGGAAAGCGACGAGGCGGTTCAGCGGCTTGTGGGGCTTGAAACCGACAACCAGACCGAGATCGTCATCCACGTCAACAAGCTCAAGGAAGGCTGGGACGTCACCAATCTCTATACCATCGTGCCGCTGCGCGCCTCGGCCTCCGACATCCTGACCGAGCAGACTTTGGGCCGCGGCCTCCGCCTGCCCTATGGCGAGCGCACCGGCGTCGAATCCGTCGATACGCTGACCGTGGTCGCCCATGACCGGTTCAACGAAGTGGTGACCAAGGCGCGCGAGGCCGGCTCGATTGTCCAGATCAAGACGCTGACAATCGGCAAGGGCGGCGACGTGTCCGACGCGGGCGCCAGGGTGGTCTCCGTTCCTACCGCGGTCGAGACCGCCCTGACGGGCCTTGGCGCAAGCGAACTGGCCGATAGCGCCGCGCAGCAGCCGTTCGTTTTCAACTCCGAGGAAGCCCGGCGCGCCGCCGAGGTTACCATCGACTTCATTCAGCAAAAATATGAGCGGCGGCTACAGAACGGCGTCACCGACCTCAATAGCGAAGAGGTGCGGCGTGAAATTGCCGCTGACGTGAAGCGCGCGCTGGCGCCCACCCAGGGGACGCTTGCCGGCACATTGCCTGAAATCGACTACGAGGACATCGTTGGCCGGGTCGCCGCGGGCATAGCCAGCAACATCATCGAGATCCCCGAGATCGTCGTTATTCCCAGCCGGGAAGTGAACTTCTGGTTCGAGGATTTCGACCTGACCGGGCTGGATCACATCAGGTATCAGCCGATATCGGACCGGATTGTCATTCGGGAACTGCGCAACGATGTGCAGCGCGAACTGGCGCGCGCGATATCGGGGCCCCGTGAAACGCGGATCGAGAACTACATCGTGCGGCATCTGATCGAATTCGATCAGGTGGACTATGACAGCCAGTCGGACCTGCTGTTCAAGCTGGCGGGGCAAGCCGTCGCGCACCTGCGCTCCTACCTGACGAGCGAAGACGATATCGAAAACGTCGCCCTCACCAGGGGCAAGGCCCTTGCCGATTTCATCTTCGAGCAGATGAAGCAGCACTACCGCGAAACGCCGACGGATTACCAGGTCAAGCAGGTCCGCGCCTTCCGCCTGCTGCGTGACCAGCATTTCACCATCTCGGTCCCTCCCCGTCGCTCGCTTCTCACGCAAGCGGTGTCACCGCTGTCGGACACGAGGAGATATGTATTCCACGGCTCAAGAAAGAGCCCATATCTGCAGCACAAGTTCCACTCCGACCCCGAGCGCCGCTTCGCCGTCCTGATCGACAGCGAACGCGAGCCGGATGTGCTGCGCTGGCTGAAACCCGGTCCCGGGCAATTTGGCATCGAGTATCGTTCCGGCAAGACCTACGAGCCGGATTTCGTGGTCGAAACGACCAGGGAGAAACTGGTCATCGAGGTGAAGGCGGATAACGCCATGGGCGACGCGGAGGTGCAGGAGAAGGCGCGCGCGGCGCAAGAATGGGTCAGGCACGCCAATGAAATCGCAGCGGACACTGCGGGCAAGCCATGGGCCTATGCGCTGATCCCCGAAAGTGCCATCAACGAAAGCGCGACCCTTGCCGGCCTTCTGGCCAGCTACCGGCGGACTTAGGGTGCACAGATGGCCGATCCCTTCACGATACGCATATTTGTCCCTGATGGCGATCCCGAGGGCGTCCGCATCATCGATCGGATGAACTGGACAGGCATCGGTGTAGCCTTCCCACGTTCCAGGTGGTCCGAAGTGCGCGGGCGACCCGAATTCCAGCGCACCGGTGTCTACATCCTGACTGGCTATTCAGGCACTGAGGATGAGCTTCCCACGCTCTATATCGGACAGGGCGACGGAGTTCGCTCGCGGATCGACCAACACGCCCAGAACAAGGACTTCTGGGATTGGGGGATCATCTTCGTGTCCAACTCGGGCGGACTGAACCGCGCGCATGTCACCTGGCTCGAACACGCACTTGTCGACCGCGCGAACGCCGCTGGCCGCTGCAACCTCGACAATGGGAACAATCCTCAGGAACCGGCCCTATCGGAGGCCGAAAAGGCGGACCTGCAAGGCTTCTTGAAGGAGATCCTGCAAATCCTTCCGTTGGTGGGCTTGCGCGCCTTCGAGTATCCGAAGGCAGTTGCCACGCCAGATGCTCAACCTGTCGACAAGCCCGCGCGAAGCGGCCTCGCCAAACCCGACACCATCATCGTACCTGCGCAACGAGAGGGCTTTGAGCGCGTTTTCCTTGGCGAAGACTGCTGGTACGCAATTCGAATTTCGGGTGGCATGCTCGACAAGATCAAGTATGTCGCGGCCTATCAAACGCAGCCCATCTCCGCGATCACCCACATCGCTCCCGTATTGCGTATTGAGCCATATGGCGAGGGAGGGAAGTATCGCCTCGTCTTTGCAGAGAAGGCATGCGAGATCCCCCCTATCCCGTACGCTGACGCGCCAATGGGGGCGATGCAGGGCACCCGCTACACAACCATGGCCAGGTTGCAGAATGCGAAGAAGCTGACTGACCTGCTTTGATAGCTAGCATCCGCCGCCGCTGTGTGAGCGCCACCTCACTCCTGCGCCGCCAAGTGTCGCCCGATCGGCGGCGTCTTTACCTTGCAGCATTTTTCGGCGTAGGGATCGGCACTCCGCCGGACACAGGACGCTTACCCAGACTAAGTCTTATGGTATTTCGTTCGGGTCGTCGGTTCAAATCCGGCCGCTCCGACCAAAAATCCTAATAGATTCCGGGGTGATTTCGGCCCTGTCAGTGCCCTTCACGGGCGCGGTCGAGCAGGCGCTTGCATTCCAGCAGCTCGCGCAACACCTCTGCAAGGCGATCGCGGTCCTCGTCGGTCAATTCAAGCGCTTCACCCTCGGCCAGCAAGACCTCGACCTCGTCATCGCTCGCCCGCTCGTCGCCCGATGCGGGAGCAATGTCCTCGATGCTGCCGGATTCGCCAATGGCGATCACCCGGCGCAGGCCCTGCTCCTTGAGAATGCGCTGCACACCCTTGATGGTGAATCCCTGATCGTAGAGCAGATGGCGGATGCCCTTGAGCAGCAGGACGTCATCGGGACGGTAGAACCGCCGCCCCCCGCCGCGCTTCAGCGGCCGTATCTGCGAGAACCGAGTTTCCCAGAAACGCAGCACGTGCTGGGGCAGGTCGAGTTCTTCCGCCGCCTCCGAGATGGTGCGGAAAGCGTCAGGCGATTTATCCACGACTCGCCTCCCGGTTCAAACTGTCTTATTTTACAGCACGAACCATAGATTTGTTGATCTTGGATTTCAACACGTTGCTGGG
>DATCMU010000002.1:0-19427 GCA_036563245.1 Devosiaceae bacterium
CTATATCCTGACCAAGGAAGAGGGCGGTCGTCACACCCCGTTCTTCACCAACTACCGGCCGCAGTTCTACTTCCGCACGACGGACGTGACCGGCGTGGTGACGCTGCCCGAGGGCACGGAAATGGTGATGCCGGGCGACAATGTGAAGATCAACGTCCAGCTGATCGTGCCGATCGCCATGGAAGAGAAGCTGCGCTTCGCCATCCGTGAAGGCGGACGCACCGTCGGGTCCGGCGTCGTCTCCAAGATCATCGAGTAGTCGCTGAGGATTTGTCGGGTCCGACGTTCGCACCTTGAAGAGCTCCACCGGAGCTCTTCACCCCAACGGACCGGTGCTCACTCTACAAGATCATCGAGTAGTCGAAATCGGCATTTCGCATGCCATCAGGGGCGGCCTTTGGGGCCGCCCTTTTTCATTTCGGTGGGAACCTCCAGCCTCATGCTGACGGTCTTGGCGTGGAATGCGCGCGCGGCCGGATGAGCTGTCCCGTGGCGCGCTGTTCGACCGCGTGCGCCATCCAGCCGACGGCGCGCCCGATGGCGAAGATTGCGAACCCGGATTCCGGCGGAAGGCCATGGCGGCGCTCAAGTGCGTGAAGGGCGAAGTCGATGCCGGGCCTGAGTCCGGTCATCTTCTCGACGGAAGCCGCGATTTCCTGCTCCGCGTACGGGCCGATCCTCGCCAGGAGGAGCTCGGCCCTGGGGTCTCCCTCGGGATAAAGCCTGTGGCCAAAGCCGGGCAGGTCGTCACCGCGGTTCAACCTGGCGGTGATGGTAGCCGCCGCGTCTCGAAGACTGGTGGCTTCTTCGCAGAACGCGGCGACGCGGGCAATCATTCCCCCGTGCCGCGGCCCCGAGAGCGCGGCAAGCCCGCCTGTCAGGCATGCGCCGAGCGTTGCCCCGGTCGAGGCGATCACGCGTACGGCGAACGTTGAGGCATTCATTTCGTGATCCGCGACAAGGACCAGCGCCACGCGGATTGCATCGGCCGCTTCGGGTCGGCCCCAGGCAATGGCGAGCGCCTCGTGGATCTCGCGATCTTGCGGCACTTCAATGGCCAGCAGCCCGGCGGCGAGCGCGCGAACCAGCGTCCCGGCCCACTGGAATAGACGCCGGCCGGCGAGCCCTGGGGATTCGTCGAGATAGCACAGCGGGAGCAGGGCAAGGGCGCGCAGCATCGCGGGGTTGCTCTGTTGCGAGCGTGCCAGGTCGCGCCAGCCGGGAAACTGGTCCGGGTCGAAACGGCTTGTCCCCAGGCCGTCGTCCTGCCAGAGCAGGGCGGCCGTCTCCTCGAGGCTTGCTTTCCTCGCCAATTCGATCGCGTCACGATTGCGATACGCCAGGTGGCCATTCTCTATCGTGCAGATGTCCGACCGCAACGTGGGCATGCCCCAGTCAAGAGCGCTGGCGGCGGCCTGGTCCGGCCTGCGATTGCCTGCCTTTCTCCTGATGAAGGCTTCGATATCCTGGGCGGAGTAGAGGCGCGCGCGGGGATCGTCCGGATGTGAGAATGCCCTTATCCATCCCCGGCTCACATAGGCGTAGAGCGTTGCGCGGGATACGCCCAGTCGTTCGGCCGCCGTAGCCGCATCCAGGCGTGGCGAAGTCACAGTCGTCATTTTATATTGATTCTCATTATCAAGATTGATCAATATATAAACATGTTCCAGGCTTGCCGTCACATGAAATCTGACGAGGTTGAAAAATGAGCGGACTGGAAGGTGTTGTTGCCGCGGAAACGGTGCTCAGTCACGTGGACGGGGAGGCTGGCCGGCTGGTCATTCGCGGCCACGATCTGGAGGGGCTGGCGGGACGTATGAGTTACGAGCGCGCGCTTGCCGTACTCTGGGAAGGCCTGATCGATGTTGGTAAAGCAAATGAGCTGCCGCGGGTCATCGGTGAAGCGCGCGAACGGGCCTTTGCGGACTTCACCCCGCTTTTTGCCCATGCAGCGACGTTGGACGCTTTTTCGGCCATGCGTTTCCTGATGGCGAGCATCGGGGATGGCGGCCCGCTTGCCGGGCCAGCCGGCCAGGTTGGCGCGATGGCGGTTGCGGCCGCGGCGGCGACGCGGTTGACCGCTGGTGCCGAACCCATCCCGCCTGACCGGGAAGCGGCGCATGCGGGCGATCTGTTGCGCATGGCGACAGGCCAGCTTCGCTCACCTGCGGAAATATCAGCCCTCGATACCTATCTGGTGACGGTGATTGACCATGGCCTCAACGCGTCCACGTTCACCGCGCGGGTCGTCGCTTCGACCGGAGCGGATTACGGATCGGCGGTTCTCGCGGCGCTCGGGGCGCTCAGGGGGCCGTTGCATGGCGGGGCGCCGGGCCCTGTCCTGGACATGCTGGACGCGATCGGGTCTGCCGGCAACGCCGTGCCGTGGCTCGAAGCCGCGCTTGATCGCAAGGAGCGGTTGATGGGATTCGGGCATCGCATCTATCGGACCCGCGACCCAAGGGCCGACGTGTTGAAGCGCGCCCTCGGGCGCATGGACGGACGCGGAGCCCGGCTGGTGCTGGCCGAATATGTCGAAAGGACCGCGCTCGACCTGCTGGCGCGGCGCAAGGCAGGCCGCCGGCTCGACGTGAATGTCGAGTTCTATACCGCGCTGTTATTGGACGGGATCGGCCTGCCGCGCGAGGCATTCACGCCCGTCTTCGCATGCGGCAGGGTGGGGGGCTGGCTGGCCCATTGCGCCGAGCAGGCCGCGGATGGCCGCCTGATCCGCCCGCAGTCCCGCTATGTCGGGCCGATGCCGGGAAAGGCGGCCTGACCTGCCGGCGTCGCAAGGCGCTGCATACACACGATGCGGTGCCTTGCGATGCGGAAAGGTCTTGCGCCGAAGCGCGTCAGCTATTAGACGTCTGCACCGGCAGTAGGGGTGTAGCTCAGTTGGTAGAGCATCGGTCTCCAAAACCGAGGGCCGTGGGTTCGAGTCCCTCCGCCCCTGCCAGTTCGCCGGAAGCGCGCCTGCAGTCGGGACCCGTGATCTGGGTCGTCGCAAAAAATGCGGCACAGCACTTGCATTCGCCTTGTCAAACGAATAGATAAGCCCGACCTGTGCCGTGCGACCGACTCGCGCGGCAATTGCTTGTGGACAAAACCCCTTCGGAACTGAACGGAACAATGGCGCGCACCAATCCCTTTACATTCTTGCAGCAGGTGCGGTCCGAGACGGCCAAGATCGTATGGCCGACGCGTAACGAGACCGTGGTTTCCACCATCATGGTCATTCTGATGGTCGGTTTTGCGAGTTTCTTTTTTCTGGCGGCGGACCAGGTCATTTCCTGGCTTGTGCAACTGCTGCTGGCGATCCGCTAAGCGGAAACGGATGAATTCAGGAGTTCTATAGCGGCATGGCCAAGCGCTGGTATATCGTCCAGGCCTATTCGAATTTTGAGCGCAAGGTGGCCGAGGCGATCCGTGAAAAGGTCGCGGCCAAGAAGCTCGACGAAATGTTCGACGAGGTGCTCGTGCCCACCGAGAAGGTGGTCGAGGTCCGGCGCGGACGCAAGGTCGATGCCGAGCGCAAGTTCTTCCCCGGCTACGTCCTGGTGAAGATGGACATGACCGATGAGACGTTCCATCTGATCAAGAACATTCCGAAGGTGACGGGGTTCCTGGGCTCCGACAACAAGCCGATGCCGATTTCGGAAAAAGAGGCAATGGCGATCCTGCAGCAGGTGCAGGAAGGCGTGGAGCATCCCAAGCCGTCGGTCAGCTTCGAGGTTGGCGAGCAGGTGCGCGTGGCGGATGGCCCGTTTGCGAGCTTCAACGGCTTCGTCGAGGAAGTCGACGAGGAGCGGGCGCGGCTCAAGGTGGAAGTTTCGATTTTCGGCCGGCCCACGCCGGTCGAACTGGAATACGGGCAGGTCGAGAAGGTCTAGGCCCGTGTCGTGCCCGGCCGGCCCGATTTACTCGGGTCTCTCGGGCCGAAATCCGTGGAAGAGGGCGGGTGGTCGCCAACCATCCGGAAGACCTCGCACCACGGCGTCATAAGTGGCGCCTGAACGGCGCCGGAGACAGAAAGGACGATCATGGCAAAGAAAATTACTGGCTATCTGAAACTTCAGGTGCCGGCCGGCTCGGCGACGCCGTCGCCCCCGATCGGTCCGGCGCTCGGCCAGCGTGGTCTGAACATCATGGAGTTCTGCAAGGCGTTCAACGCGCAGACCCAGGAGATGGAGAAGGGCGCGCCGACCCCTGTTGTCATCACCATCTTCGCGGACAAGAGCTTCACTTTCGAGATGAAGATGCCGCCGGTGAGCTACTTCCTGAAGAAGGCGGCCTCGCTCAAGTCCGGCTCCAAGAAGCCCGGCCACGACAAGGTTGCCACCATCACGGAGGCGCAGGTCCGCGAGATCGCTGAAAAGAAGCTCAAGGATCTCAACGCCGACACCGTGGAGGCCGCGATGACCCAGGTTGCCGGTTCCGCGCGTTCGATGGGTATCGAGGTTCAGGGGTAACGATCATGGCAAAGTCCGGAAAACGCATGACCGCCGCCCTCGAGGGCATCGATCGCAAGAAGCTCTACGGCCTCGCCGAGGCGCTGAAGCTGGTGAAGGAGCGTTCTGCCGCCAAGTTCGACGAAACCGTCGAAGTGGCCATGAACCTCGGTGTCGATCCGCGTCACGCCGACCAGATGGTCCGTGGCGTGGTGAGCCTGCCGAATGGCACGGGCAAGACCGTTCGCGTCGCCGTGTTCGCAAAGGACGCCAAGGCCGAGGAGGCCAGGGCCGCCGGAGCGGATATCGTGGGCGCTGAAGACCTGGCCGAGCAGATCCAGGCCGGCAACATCAATTTCGACCGTTGCATTGCAACGCCGGACATGATGCCGCTGGTGGGGCGTCTGGGCAAGATCCTTGGCCCGCGCAACCTGATGCCGAACCCCAAGGTTGGGACGGTGACGCCGGATGTGACCGGAGCCGTCAAGGCTGCCAAGGGCGGCGCGGTGGAATTCCGCGTCGAAAAGGCGGGCATCATCCATGCCGGCGTTGGCAAGGTGTCGTTCAGCGACGATGCGCTGCTGGCCAATATCAAGGCGTTCACCGACGCCGTTGCGAAGGCGAAGCCGGCTGGTGCCAAGGGTACCTATATCCGGCGCGTCGCGATTTCGTCGACCATGGGCCCGGGCGTCCATGTCGATCCTTCGAGCGTTCTCTGATTGGGAACGTCTGAAGCCAGAGTTTCGGGCGGCCCCGGCTGCCCGGAATGCCGGAAATGCGGGGCGACCCGTTCTTGCCGGCAAAGACCTGTCCGAGACTGCGGGCGCTGCCCCTTGTGGGTGGCTTAATCGGGAAAGCCTGCAATAGACGGGGTGACAACCGGGCGAAATTCCGGCGCAAGCCGGATCGTTTCGGTTCGAACCAGGCCAGTTGCCGTTTTCGGGGCGCATGCCTCGCGCGGAGCCGGTTTACAGGCGCTCAACCGTTGGCCCTGTTGGCGGCTTCGATTTTCGAAGCGATGCGGCGGGGGCAGCAATTGGCAACGGTCCGGTCGCATGTCGCGTCCGGGCCAACTGTGGAGAGAAGCAGTGGACAGAGCGGAAAAGCGTGAGCTCGTCGGATCGCTGCAGGATGCCTTCAACGCATCCTCGTCGATCGTCGTTGCGCACTATGCCGGTCTCACCGTCGCCGATATGGAAAATCTGCGTGTGCAGATGAAGCAGGCGGGTGGACAGGTGAAGGTCGCCAAGAACCGCCTTGCCAAGCTCGCTCTTAAACAAACCGACAAGGCGGATATCTCGGGCCTGTTTACCGGCCCAACGGTCCTTGCCTATTCGGAAGACCCCGTCACCGCGCCCAAGATCGCGGTGAAGTTCGCCGAGAAGAACCAGAAGTTCGTCATTCTCGGTGGCGTGATGGGGGCGACCGAACTCGACGCCGATGGCGTCAAGGCACTGGCCAGCATGCCTTCGCTGGACGAATTGCGCGCAAAGATCGCCGGTCTGCTTACGCAGCCCGCGGCCAAGATCGCATCCGTCACGCAGGCACCGGGCGCGCAGATCGCCCGGGTGTTGGCCGCCTATGCGGACAAGGGTGCTGCGGCATAGCAGTTTGCGACCCATATCCACGGTTCGAATTGAAACCTAACGAGGAATGAAATGGCTGATCTGGCTAAACTTGTAGATGAATTGTCGTCCCTGACCGTTCTTGAGGCGTCCGAGCTTTCCAAGATGCTCGAAGAGAAGTGGGGCGTCTCCGCCGCCGCTCCGGTCGCGGTTGCCGCCGTTGGTGGCGCTGCCGCTCCGGCCGAGGCTGCCGAAGAGCAGACCGAGTTCGACGTGATCCTGGCGTCCTTCGGCGACCAGAAGATCAACGTGATCAAGGAAGTGCGCGGCATCACCGGCCTGGGTCTTGGCGAAGCCAAGGCGCTGGTCGAGGGCGCGCCCAAGGCCGTCAAGGAAGGCGTTTCCAAGGCCGAGGCCGAGGACATCAAGGCCAAGCTCGAGGCCGCTGGCGCCAAGGTCGAACTCAAGTAGTTCGTCTTTACGTTTCGCGGGGCGGCGTTGCGCACGCCGCCCCGTTTCCCCCCGTAACGGTTCAATTGCCGTTCGGGCCGCCGGCCGGAAATGGCAGGGGCGGAGTTGCGGACTAGACACGGAACTGGACGGCAGATTTCCTGAGACCCGACGGCTGATGGTCGGCTTTTTGGAATTTTGCTTCCGGACATCGAGAGAGAGATAGGAGCGGGTATGGCTACCACGTTCAACGGGCGCCGCAAGGTACGCAAGTCCTTCGGATCCATTCGCGAAGTCACGGACATGCCGAACCTGATCGAGGTGCAGAAGGCATCCTACGATCAGTTTCTGTTGGTGGGCGAGCCGGATGGCGGCCGCCCCAATGAGGGCCTGCAGGCCGTCTTCAAGTCAGTTTTCCCGATCAGCGATTTTTCCAGCACGGCTTCACTGGAATTCGTTCGCTACGAATTCGAGCCGCCCAAATATGACGTGGACGAGTGCCGCCAGCGCGACATGACGTTTGCCGCGCCGCTCAAGGTGACCCTCCGCCTGATCGTTTTCGAGGTGGATGAGGATACCGGCGCACGTTCGGTCAAGGACATCAAGGAGCAGGATGTCTACATGGGCGACATGCCGCTCATGACTTCGAACGGCACCTTCATCGTCAACGGCACCGAGCGCGTGATCGTGTCGCAGATGCACCGTTCGCCGGGCGTCTTCTTCGATCACGACAAGGGCAAGACCCACTCTTCGGGCAAGCTGTTGTTCGCTGCCCGCATCATTCCGTATCGCGGTTCCTGGCTCGATATCGAGTTCGATGCCAAGGACGTGGTCTATGCGCGTATCGATCGCCGCCGCAAGATTCCGGTGACCTCGCTGCTCAAGGCGCTCGGCATGGATGCCGAGGAGATCCTCGACACCTACTACAATACCCTTGTCTTCGAGAAGACCGCGAATGGGTGGCAGAAGCCCTATGAGTGGGAGAAGATGAAGGGCGTAAAGCCCACCCACGACCTGATCGACGCCAAGACCGGCGACGTCGTGCACGAGGGCGGCAAGAAGCTCGCCGCGCGAGCCGCAAAGAAGCTGGCCGAAAACGGCCTGACGCACCTGCTGGCGGTCGACGAGGATCTCTATGGCAGCTACATCGCGCGGGATCTCATCAACCCGGAAACCGGCGAAATCTACGCCGAGGCCGGCGACGAGATCGACGCGGCCCTTCTGACCAAGCTGGTCGACAAGGGCTTTGACGAGCTGCCGATCCTCGATATCGACCACGTCACGGTGGGGGCCTACATCCGCAACACGCTGGCAGTCGACAAGAACGAGGGCCGCGAGGATGCGCTGTTCGATATCTATCGGGTGATGCGCCCTGGCGAGCCGCCGACCATCGAGACGGCGGAAGCGATGTTCCATTCGCTGTTCTTCGACGCCGAGCGTTACGACCTGAGCGCGGTCGGTCGCGTGAAGATGAACATGCGGCTCGATCTCGATGTCGAGGACACCGTTCGCGTTCTGCGCAAGGATGACATCGTCGAGGTGGTTCGCACGCTGGTCAACCTGCGCGACGGGCAGGGCGAGATCGACGATATCGACAACCTGGGCAATCGCCGCGTGCGTTCGGTCGGCGAGCTGATGGAGAACCATTATCGCCTGGGCCTGCTGCGCATGGAGCGCGCCATCAAGGAGCGCATGTCGTCGGTGGAAATCGACACCGTGATGCCGCAGGACCTGATCAACGCCAAGCCGGCCGCCGCGGCCGTGCGCGAGTTCTTCGGCTCCTCGCAGCTTTCCCAGTTCATGGACCAGACGAACCCGCTGTCCGAGATCACGCACAAGCGGCGCCTTTCGGCGCTTGGCCCGGGCGGCCTGACGCGCGAGCGCGCCGGTTTCGAGGTGCGTGACGTGCACCCGACCCACTACGGCCGTATCTGTCCGATCGAGACGCCGGAAGGGCCGAATATCGGCCTGATCAATTCGCTTGCGACTTTCGCTCGCGTCAACAAGTACGGGTTCATCGAAGCACCCTATCGCAAGGTCGTCGATGGCAAGGTGACGGACGAAGTCGTCTATCTGTCGGCCATGGAAGAGGCCAAGCACTTTGTCGCCCAGGCCAATGCCAAGCTGACCGCGAAGAACGAGTTCGAGCAGGACCTGGTCGTCGCCCGGCACGCAGGCGACAACGGCCTGACGCCCAAGGAAACCATCGACCTGATGGACGTTTCGCCCAAGCAGGTCGTTTCGGTCGCCGCGGCGCTCATTCCGTTCCTCGAAAACGACGACGCAAACCGCGCCCTGATGGGCTCGAACATGCAGCGCCAGGCCGTGCCGCTTCTCAGGGCCGAGGCCCCGTTCGTGGGCACCGGCATGGAGCCGGTGGTGGCGCGCGACTCCGGCGCGGCGATCGTTGCCAAGCGCAGCGGCATCGTGGACCAGGTGGATGCAACGCGTATCGTTATCCGGGCCACGGAGGAAACCGATCCTTCCAAGGCCGGTGTCGACATCTTCAATCTGATGAAGTTCCAGCGCTCGAACCAGTCAACCTGCATCAACCAGCGTCCGCTGGTGGTGGTGGGCGACCATGTCGAGGCAGGGGACATCATCGCCGACGGTCCCTCGACCGACCTTGGCGATCTGGCCCTGGGCCGCAACGTGCTCGTCGCGTTCATGCCCTGGAACGGCTACAACTACGAGGACTCCATCCTCTTGAGCGAACGCATCGTGATGGATGACGTCTTCACCTCGATCCATATCGAGGAATACGAGGTGATGGCCCGCGACACCAAGCTGGGTCCGGAAGAAATCACCCGGGATATCCCCAACGTTTCCGAAGAGGCGCTCAAGAACCTCGACGAGGCGGGCATCGTCCACATCGGCGCCGAGGTCGGACCGGGCGACATCCTTGTGGGCAAGATCACGCCCAAGGGCGAGTCGCCGATGACGCCTGAAGAAAAGCTCCTGCGGGCCATCTTCGGCGAGAAGGCCTCGGACGTTCGCGACACCTCGCTGCGCGTGCCTCCGGGCGACGCGGGCACGGTTGTCGAGGTGCGGGTGTTCAATCGCCACGGCATCGAGAAGGACGAGCGCGCCATGGCCATCGAGCGCGAGGAAATCGAGCGCCTGGCCAAGGACCGCGACGACGAGCAGTCGATTCTCGACCGCAACGTGTACGCGCGCCTCAAGGAGATGCTGTTCGGCCGTTCGGCAAATGCCGGGCCGAAGGGTTATGTCGCGGGGACCAAGCTCAACGACTCCATCTTCGAAGCGCATCCGCGTTCCAAGTGGTGGCAGTTCGCGGTCGATGACGACAAGGTCATGGCCGAAATGGAAGCCTTGCACGCCCAGTACGACGAGAGCCGCCGCCTGCTTGAGCAGCGGTTCATCGACAAGGTCGACAAGCTGCAGCGCGGCGACGAACTGCCTCCGGGCGTGATGAAGATGGTCAAGGTCTTCGTTGCGACCAAGCGCAAGATCCAGTCCGGCGACAAGATGGCTGGCCGGCACGGCAACAAGGGCGTGGTCTCGCGGATCATGCCGGTCGAGGACATGCCCTATCTCGAAGACGGCACGCATGTCGATATCGTGCTCAACCCGTTGGGCGTGCCTTCGCGCATGAACGTGGGGCAGATCCTCGAGACCCATCTTGGATGGGCCTGCTCGGGCATGGGCCGCAAGATCGGCGATCTTCTCGCCGCCTACCAGGCGAGCGGCGACATCAAGCCGCTCAAGTCCGAAGTCAATGATCTGTTCGCGGGCGACGACTACGTCACCAACCTCGACGACGAGGGAACCGCGCGGCTGGGCGAACACCTGTCCAAGGGCGTTCCGATTGCCACGCCGGTTTTCGATGGCGCCAAGGAAGCCGACATCGTGCACATGCTGGAACGGGCGGGGCTGAAGGCTTCCGGTCAGTCCACCGTCTATGACGGACGCACGGGCGAGCAGTTCGACCGTCAGGTGACCGTGGGCTATATCTACATGCTCAAGCTTCACCACCTGGTGGACGACAAGATCCACGCCCGCTCGATCGGGCCGTACAGCCTGGTTACCCAGCAGCCGCTGGGTGGCAAGGCGCAGTTCGGCGGACAGCGTTTCGGCGAAATGGAGGTGTGGGCACTCGAGGCATACGGCGCGGCCTATACCTTGCAGGAAATGCTCACCATCAAGTCGGACGACGTGGCGGGCCGAACCAAGGTCTATGAGGCAATCGTGCGTGGCGACGATACCTTCGAGGCCGGCATTCCGGAGAGCTTTAACGTGCTCGTGAAGGAAATGCGGTCGCTTGGGTTGAACGTCGAACTTGATACGACCGAAGCCGAACCTGCGAACGAGGCGGAAGCCGAACTCGCACCACCTGCGGACGCGGCGGAATAAGCCGGCGCGAACCCAAACGAACCATTTCATTCCGCAGGATGCGGGGTGGCGGCGCCACCCCGGTCCACGGAACGAGGAGAGACAGATGAACCATCATCATCACAATGTCATGGACCCGTTCAATCCGCAGGCTCAGGCGCAGACGTTCGATCAGATCAAGATCAACATCGCCAGTCCCGAGAAGATCCTGTCGTGGTCCTATGGCGAGATCAAGAAGCCCGAGACCATCAACTATCGGACCTTCAAGCCGGAGCGTGACGGCCTGTTCTGCGCCCGCATCTTCGGGCCGACCAAGGACTACGAGTGCCTGTGCGGCAAGTACAAGCGCATGAAGTTCAAGGGCGTGATCTGCGAGAAGTGCGGCGTCGAGGTGACCCTGAGCCGTGTTCGGCGCGAGCGCATGGGGCATATCGAACTGGCCGCGCCCGTCGCTCACATCTGGTTCCTCAAGTCGCTGCCGTCGCGCATTGCGCTGCTGCTCGACATGACGCTCAAGGACATCGAGCGCGTCCTTTACTTCGAGAACTACATCATCATCGATCCCGGCCTCACGCCCTTCACCGAAGGGCAGCTGTTGTCCGAGGAAGAATACCTCGATGCACAGGACCAGTACGGCCAGGACAACTTCACCGCCATGATCGGCGCCGAGGCGATCCGCGAGATTCTTCAGGGGCTCGACCTCGACAAGATCGCGGCGCAGCTGCGCGTGGAGATCGCGGAAGCCACGACCGAGCTGAAGCCCAAGAAGCTGGCCAAGCGGCTCAAGATCGTCGAGCAGTTCATCGTGTCGGGCAACAAGCCCGAATGGATGATCATGACCGTCATCCCGGTCATCCCGCCCGAATTGCGTCCGCTGGTTCCGCTGGACGGCGGCCGTTTCGCCACCTCGGATCTGAACGATCTTTATCGCCGCGTGATCAACCGCAACAACCGCCTGAAGCGGCTGATCGAACTGCGCGCGCCAGACATCATCATCCGCAACGAGAAGCGCATGCTTCAGGAAGCGGTGGATGCGCTGTTCGACAACGGCCGCCGCGGCCGCACCATCACCGGCGCCAACAAGCGTCCGCTGAAATCCCTGAGCGACATGCTCAAGGGCAAGCAGGGGCGTTTCCGCCAGAACCTGCTCGGCAAGCGCGTCGACTATTCCGGCCGCTCGGTGATTACCGTTGGACCCGAACTCAAGCTGCACCAGTGCGGCCTGCCCAAGAAGATGGCGCTGGAGCTGTTCAAGCCGTTCATCTATTCGCGCCTCGAAGCGAAGGGGCTCAGCTCGACCGTCAAGCAGGCAAAGAAGCTGGTCGAAAAGGCCAAGCCCGAGGTCTGGGACATCCTTGACGAGGTGATCCGCGAGCATCCGGTCCTGCTCAACCGTGCGCCGACCCTGCACCGTCTGGGTATCCAGGCGTTCGAGCCGATCCTGATCGAGGGCAAGGCGATCCAGCTGCACCCGCTGGTTTGCGCCGCGTTCAACGCGGACTTCGACGGCGACCAGATGGCGGTTCACGTTCCGCTGAGCCTTGAGGCCCAGCTGGAAGCGCGCGTCCTGATGATGTCGACCAACAACATCCTGCATCCGGCCAATGGGCAGCCCATCATCGTTCCGTCCCAGGATATCGTTCTGGGTCTTTATCACCTGTCGCTGATGAACGAGAACGAGCCGGGCGAGGGCATGGCGTTTGGCAATATGGGCGAGATCGAGCACGCGCTCGAAACCGGCGCCATCACCATGCACACCAAGATCAAGGGGCGCGTGAAGGTGATGGACGAGAATGGTGACCTCGTCACCAAGATCGTCGAGACCAGCCCGGGCCGCATGATGATTGGCCAGATGCTGCCCAAGCACGCCGACGTTCCGTTCGACGTGTGCAACCAGCTCATGACCAAGAAGATGATCTCCAAGATGATCGATACGGTCTACCGTGCCTGCGGTCAGAAGGAGACGGTCATCTTCTGCGACCGCATCATGGATCTGGGGTTCAAGCATGCCTGCCGCGCCGGCATTTCGTTCGGCAAGGACGACATGGTCATCCCCGACACCAAGGCCGGCATCGTTGCCGATGCGCGCCGGCAGGTCGAGGAGTTCGAGCAGCAGTACAATGACGGCCTGATCACCCAGGGCGAGAAGTACAACAAGGTGGTCGATGCCTGGGCCAAGTGCGGCGATCGCGTCGCGGACGAGATGATGAAGCGCATCGCGGCCGTGCAGATCGACGAGGAGACCAAGCGCCAGACGCCGATCAACTCGGTCTACATGATGTCGCACTCCGGCGCCCGTGGTTCACCGGCCCAGATGAAGCAGCTGGCCGGCATGCGTGGCCTGATGGCGCGTCCGGACGGCTCGATCATCGAGACGCCGATCACGTCGAACTTCAAGGAAGGCCTGACCGTGCTCGAGTACTTCAACTCGACCCACGGCGCCCGCAAGGGGCTGGCGGACACAGCTCTGAAGACCGCGAACTCGGGCTACCTGACGCGGCGTCTTGTGGACGTGGCTCAGGACTCGATCGTGAACGCAACGGACTGCGGAACCGATCGCGGCCTGACCATGGAATCGATCATGGACTCGGGCCAGGTCGTCGCCAGTCTCGGCCACCGTATCCTGGGCCGTACCTCGGCGGACGACATCATTCACCCCCAGACGGGCGAAGTGATCGTTCCCAGGGGCGTCTTGCTCGAGGAAAGACATGTCGAGGCGATCGAGGCGGCCGGCGTCCAGAGCGTCAGGATCCGTTCTCCGCTGACCTGCGACATGCGCCAGGGCGTATGCGCGGCCTGCTACGGACGTGACCTCGCGCGCGGCACTCCGGTCAATATGGGCGAGGCCGTCGGCGTGATCGCCGCACAGTCGATCGGCGAGCCGGGCACCCAGCTTACCATGCGCACCTTCCACATCGGTGGCACGGCGCAGGTGGTGGACAGCTCGTTCCTTGAGTCCGGTGCCGAAGGCACGATCGAGATCCGCAACCGCAACGTGGTGAAGGACAGCGAGGGCAACCTGATCGCCATGGGCCGCAACGTGACGCTGGCCATTGTCGACCAGGACGGCAAGGACCGCACCACTCACCGGGTCACCTACGGCGCCAAGCTCAAGGTGGACGATGGCGACAAGGTGAAGCGCGGACAGCGTCTGGCCGAATGGGATCCCTATACTCGTCCCATTCTCACCGAAGTGGAAGGCGAGGTGCTGTTCGAGGATCTGGTGGATGGCACTTCGGTCGCGGAAACGACCGACGAGTCGACCGGGTTCACCAAGCGCCTCGTCATCGACTGGCGGACCAACCAGCGCGGCGACGGGCTGCGGCCGGCCATTGCGATCAGTCGCGGCGGCCAGGTGGCCAAGCTCGAGCGGGGTGGCGACGCGCGCTACCTTCTCTCCGTGGACGCGGTCATCACCGTGGAGCCGGGCGAAAAGGTTGCGCCGGGCGACGTGCTGGCCCGTATCCCGCTGGAGAGCGCCAAGACCAAGGACATCACCGGCGGTCTGCCGCGGGTGGCGGAACTGTTCGAGGCGCGCCGGCCAAAGGACCACGCGATCATCGCCGAACTCGATGGCACGATCCGTTTCGGGCGCGACTACAAGAACAAGCGCCGGGTCATCATCGAGCCGCATGACGAAACGCTGGAGCCGGCGGAGTATCTCATCCCCAAGGGCAAGCCATTCCACCTGCAGGAAGGCGACACCATCGAGCGGGGCGAGTACATTCTGGACGGCAATCCGGCACCGCACGACATTCTGGCCATCAAGGGGGTCGAGGAACTTGCCAAGTACCTCGTCAACGAGATCCAGGAAGTCTACCGGTTGCAGGGCGTGGTGATCAACGACAAGCACATCGAGGTGATCGTTCGCCAGATGCTGCAGAAGGTCGAGATCACCGAGCCGGGCGACAGCGGTCTGCTCAAGGAAGAGCAACTGGACAAGATCGACTTCGACGAATTGAACGACCAGTTGATTGCCGATGGCAAGAAGCCGGCCGAGGCGGTGCCCGTTCTGCTGGGTATTACCAAGGCGTCGCTTCAGACCCGTTCGTTCGTTTCGGCGGCCTCGTTCCAGGAGACAACGCGCGTGCTTACCGAGGCTGCGGTTTCGGGCAAGGCGGACCTTCTCGAAGGGTTGAAGGAAAACGTGATCGTCGGGCGCCTGATCCCGGCGGGTACGGGAGCCGTGTTCAGCCAGGTCAAGGAAATCGCGCAGAAGCGCGACGACCTGATCCTGACCGAGCGGCGACGCCAGAGCCAGGCGCTGGAGGCGCCGGCCATGCCGGTGTCGGTCGATCCGGTCAGTCACGAAGAGCCGGCGCAATAAGCCGGACGTGGAATGGAGAGGGGGCTTCGGCCCCCTCTCTCGTTTTCAGCGCCATGAGATGCGTTGGCGCAGCATCCGCGGGCGGGCGGCCAAATGCGCGGGTAACGTGGGAGGGGAAGATGCGTGAGGATGTCTGGCGCAGGGTCGACGAATATCTGGAGCGTACGCTTGGTCTGAAGGACGAAGTCCTCGAGCGCACGCTGGAGGCCAATCGCACCGCGGGGCTGCCGCCGATTGACGTCTCGGCCACTCACGGGCGTTTCCTGTCCATGCTGGTGCGCATGTGCAGCGCCCGGCGGATCCTGGAAGTGGGGACGCTCGGGGGATATTCCACCATCTGGATGGCCAGGGAGCTTCCCGAGGATGGGCGCCTGGTGACGCTGGAACGCGAGCCGTTGCATGCTCGAGTCGCGCGCCGGAATATCGAGGACGCGGGACTAGCGGAACGGGTCGAGGTGAGGGAAGGGCCGGCGACCGAATCGCTGGCGGAGCTTGCCGGTGAGACCCCGGCGCCATTCGATCTGGTGTTCATCGACGCGGACAAGGTCAACAACGCCATCTATATCGACTGGGCCCTGCGCCTGGGTCGACCCGGAACCGTGATCGTTTGCGATAATGTGATCCGCGGCGGCGGCGTGCTTGATTCGAATAGTCCGGATCGCAGTGTTTCCGGCGCCCGTGCAGCCATCGAGACCTTCGGATCCAATCCGCGCCTGATGGCAACGGCCCTGCAGACTGTCGGAGTGAAGGGCCATGACGGTTTCGCCATCGCTATCGTGCGCTGATTGCCTCGATCCGGCCCTTTGGTGCGGCTTTTTTGGTGGGCAGCCTTGACGCACCGGAATCGTCAGAGTATAGCGAGCCCACCTTCGCGGTTGGTCGTGACCCGTAGCCGGATTTCCGCCCCATAGGGCGGTCCATCCAGACGGGCCAAACACACTGTCGGGGATAAAGACGTAGCGATCCTTTCTGCACGCATGAACGCTCCCGAATGGGGGTGGTCCGCTGCTTTTGTGAGGCGCCTCCGGCCATTGGGGTCGGGCTGTGCGCCTCGTTTGGCTTGCTACGTTCGACGCGAGAAGAGTTGGACGGAAAGAAAGAAGGTTCGAGCTCAATGCCGACCATTAACCAGCTGATCCGTAAGCCCAGGCAGGCGAAGCCGAAGCGGAACAAGGTGCCGGCGATGGAAGCAAACCCGCAGAAGCGCGGCGTTTGCACCCGTGTCTACACGACGACGCCGAAGAAGCCGAACTCCGCCCTGCGCAAGGTGGCGAAGGTGCGCCTGACCAATCAGCGCGAAGTGATCTCCTATATCCCGGGCGAAGGCCACAATCTGCAGGAGCACTCGGTTGTGCTTATCCGCGGTGGCCGTGTCCGAGACCTTCCTGGTGTGCGCTACCACATTCTGCGCGGCGTGCTTGACACGCAGAGCGTGAAGGATCGCAAGCAACGCCGTTCCAAGTACGGCGCCAAGCGGCCGAAGTAAGAAGAGGTTATTGACACATGTCTCGTCGGCATCGTGCAGAGAAGCGTGAGATCATCCCGGACCCCAAGTTCGGCGACATCGTCGTTTCCAAGTTCATGAATTCCCTGATGAAGGACGGCAAGAAGTCCGCGGCCGAGGGTATCGTCTACGGCGCGTTCGACATCGTCCAGCAGAAGACGCGCCAGGATCCGGTGTCGGTCTTCCATCAGGCGCTCGATAACGTGCGCCCCGCCGTCGAGGTTCGCTCGCGGCGTGTCGGCGGCGCGACCTATCAGGTTCCTGTCGAGGTGCGCACCGACCGTCAGCAGGCGCTGGCGATCCGCTGGCTCATCGACTCGGCCCGCAAGCGCGGCGAGCACACCATGGTCGAACGCCTCTCCGGCGAGCTCATGGATGCGCTTAATGGTCGTGGCCAGGCAGTGAAGAAGCGCGAAGACACGCACCGCATGGCGGATGCGAACCGCGCCTTCTCGCACTATCGCTGGTAAACGGTTCGGAGATCACGGAAATGGCCCGCGAATATACGATCGAAGACTACCGTAACTTCGGTATCATGGCGCATATCGACGCCGGCAAGACCACGACCACCGAGCGTGTGCTTTACTACACCGGAAAGAGCCACAAGATCGGCGAAGTCCATGACGGCGCAGCCACCATGGACTGGATGGAGCAGGAGCAGGAGCGCGGCATCACCATTACGTCTGCCGCGACCACGACCTTCTGGAAGGGTCGTGACGGCGAAATGCGCCGCTTCAACATCATCGACACGCCCGGACACGTTGACTTCACCATCGAGGTGGAGCGGTCCCTGCGTGTGCTCGATGGCGCGATTGCGCTGCTCGATGCGAATGCCGGCGTGGAGCCGCAGACCGAGACGGTGTGGCGCCAGGCCGACAAGTATCGCGTGCCGCGCATGATCTTCGTCAACAAGATGGACAAGACCGGCGCCGACTTCTTCCGTTGCGTGGAGATGATCAAGACGCGTCTGGGCGCGAAGCCGCTGGTGATGCAGTTGCCGATCGGTGCCGAGAACGAGTTCAAGGGTGTTGTCGACCTGGTCGAGATGAACGCTCTTGTCTGGCGCGACGAGACCCTCGGCGCGGCTTGGGATGTCGTCGAGATCCCGGCTGACCTGAAGGAAAAGGCCGCGAAGTTCCGCGAAGAGATGGTCGAGACGGTCGTCGAGTTCGACGATGCGGTCATGGAGGCCTATCTCGAGGGCGAAATGCCGGATAACGACACGATCCGTCGACTGGTCCGCAAGGCCACCGTCGATGTGAAGATGTTCCCGGTATTCTGCGGCTCCGCGTTCAAGAACAAGGGTGTGCAACCGCTTCTTGATGCTGTGGTTGATTATCTGCCGTCTCCCATCGACGTGCCCGCGATCAAGGGCATCGATGCCAAGACGGAGGCGGAGATCGAGCGTCATCCCGACGACAATGAGCCACTGTCGATGCTTGCATTCAAGATCGCCAACGACCCGCACATGGGTTCGCTGACCTTCTGTCGCATCTACTCGGGTCATCTGGAAGGTGGCGCGATGCTGGAGAACACCGTCAAGGGCAAGCGCGAGCGCGTTGGCCGGATGTTCCAGATGCACGCCAATAGCCGCGAGCAGATCAACGAAGCCTATGCGGGCGATATCGTTGCCATCGTCGGGCTGAAGGATACCACCACGGGTGACACGCTGTGCGACAGCAAGGCGCCGGTGATCCTGGAGCGCATGGAGTTCCCCGAGCCGGTCATCGAGATTGCCGTGGAGCCCAAGTCCAAGGCCGATCAGGAGAAGATGGGCCTGGCGCTCAATCGTCTTGCGGCCGAGGATCCCAGCTTCCGGGTCAAGTCCGATGAGGAAAGCGGGCAGACCATCATCGCGGGCATGGGTGAATTGCACCTCGACATCATCGTCGATCGCATGAAGCGCGAGTTCAAGGTGGAGGCCAATATCGGCCAGCCGCAGGTTGCGTATCGCGAGACCATCACGCGGGCGACCGACCATGACTACACCCACAAGAAGCAGTCGGGTGGTTCGGGTCAGTTCGCGCGCATCAAGTTCACGATCGAGCCGAACGAGCCCGGCGCCGGTTTTGCCTTCGAGAGCAAGGTTGTCGGCGGAAACGTGCCCAAGGAATATATCCCGGGCGTGCAGAAGGGTGTGGAGTCGGTCATGGGCGCCGGTCCGCTGATCGGGTTCCCGATCGTGGACGTGAAGTTCACGCTTACGGACGGCGCCTACCACGACGTGGACTCCTCGGTTCTGGCGTTCGAAATCGCGTCGCGTGCGGGCTTCCGTGAAGCCCTGCTCAAGGCCGGTCCGAAGATTCTCGAGCCGGTGATGAAGGTCGAGGTCGTTACGCCCGAGGATTATATGGGTGACGTGATCGGCGACCTGAATTCCCGTCGCGGGCAGATACAGGGTACCGAGTCACGCGGTATCGCACAGGTCGTCAATGCATTCGTGCCGTTGGCGAACATGTTCGGCTACGTGAACACGCTGCGCTCGATGAGCCAGGGGCGTGCCCAGTACACCATGACGTTCGATCATTATGAGCCGGTGCCGCAGGCGGTGGCTGACGAAGTGCAGGCCAAATACGCCTGATTGGGATCAACTGAACTACGCCAGCTCTTGAGCTGAGTGGATACGGAGAGAAGCGATGGCGAAGGAAAAGTTTTCGCGGACGAAGCCGCACTGCAACATTGGCACGATTGGTCACGTTGACCATGGCAAGACGTCTTTGACGGCTGCGATCACGAAGGTTCTGGCTGAGACGGGTGGTGCGACGTTCAAGGCGTAC
>DATCMU010000009.1:0-85695 GCA_036563245.1 Devosiaceae bacterium
CCCCGGCTGGAAACGCGCCCAGCGCCAGCAGGCCAGCCGCCGCTCCCCCGGCCCCCTGACCATCGAGGGGGAACTTGTCGCCCGTTCGGTCGACAATGGCTCAGGCTCCGCCTTCTCCCGCGGCGACCGGGTGCTGCACCTTAAGTTCGGCTACGGCACCGTCACCGGCGTCGAGGGCAACAAGCTCACCATCAATTTTGAAAAGGCCGGGCAGAAGAAGGTCTTGGAGAGTTTTGTTAAGAGGGGGTGAGGATGACGCAATACTATTGGCCAGCAAATTTGACCAAAAGTCCGGCAGGCTGGGTGACATCACTAGTCGATTGGCCAAACATCGCAACAGTAGAAGCCACACCGCAAGAGTCAGTGGCTTCCGCTGTCGAAACGCTGAGTTTACAAATCAGCGACCGCATAAGAGACGATGCCACTATTCCAATCCCATCTGAGCTCAAGCCGGGACAAATCCAAATCCCCGCGGACGCGTTGACCAGTGCAAAGCTGGATGCCTATGTCAAAAAGCAAAATGAAAAGCACCTCCGCAACGCATTCCAAATTGAGCAAGCGAACCGTGAAAGGCGATCGATTTATCTTTCGGAATTTCGAATTAATCTGGAACCAGTAGAGAGGTTGAGAGGCCAAGCGGATGATGCCGCGGTAAAATTCGCCTCTATTGCGTTGAATTCGAGTTATATTCTCAATGGAGGCGCGTTAGTTGCGCTCCCAGCAATACTTCAGTTCACTGAAAACGGAACCATTGATCCAGGAAGGATCGCAACTTCCGTTTGGTTCTTCGTCGCAGGTATTGCATTCGCTGCAATTACCAATTTTCTTGCGTTTCATAGTGTAATGCAAGCAGGAGAAGGACATAATTACGAAATAGCGGCACGCGCCATTGATGTAAGAATAGCACACTATCCTCCGGACGACATTCAAATACATCAAGCAGATTCTGCGCTTAGTAGAGATAGCTCGAAAAAGAAACTTGGAAGCGCAACAACGATCTCTAGATTTGGCGTCACTTCATACATATTGTCGATCTTATCTTTTTTGTTTGGGGTATGCATCATCGTTCGAAGTTTGTCGGCTACGGCGTAGCGCAGTCTATTTGACGTAATCGCCCCCTCGACCTTGCATCGAGACGCCAGGAGCCAGCCTGCCCGGCACCAGCTCCAACACCCCCACCCCGTCGTTCCAGCGATAGCGGGAACCCAATGGCGCAGGCCACACACCATCACATCACGGCTCCCGCGATGCGAACGCGAGTGGATCCCGGATCAAGTCCGGGATGACGCAGGTGCGTGTGAAACGGCCTGGCGGAAATAACAGTCGCGATCAGGTGGCCCGGCAATGACGGTAAGGGCGCAAACTGATTTGCCCCAACCACCCCCAACCACCCCCGGGCTTGACCCGAGGGTCCATGAGGCGGCCCAACCCGCCCCAGCGCCAACCCCCACCCGTCATTCCCGCGAAAGCGGGAATCCATTGGCGCATGTTCAGGAAAAGTGGGTACCGGTTTTCCGGTTCGAACATGCGGCAATTCATTAACTCGGACCATGCGTTTTGAGTCCATCAAGACGCCACATGGTCTGGCGCAGGTCACACACCAGCACCTCACCGCTCCCGCGTTGCCGATGCGAGTGGATCCCGGATCAAGTCCGGGATGACGCAAGTGGGTGTGAAATGGCGTGGCAGCAACAACCGCCGCGATCAGGCGTCCCGGTCAAGCCCGGGCATGTCGTTCGCGATTTCGCACCGCCAAGCCCCATTCTCGGCGTCGTCCCGGGACTTGATCCCGGGACCCACTCGCGGCTGCGTTTGAACGAAGTGGTGGGAAGGACCTCGGCATTTCCCGGCCCCGCTGCGAACCCGGCAAAGGGGAGGAGAAACCGAAGGATCACGGGAAAGGTCCGGGATGAGACCTGAGACAATGGCACCCTTGCACTCCACCCACCCGCGTCACCCTCGGGCCTGATCCGAGGGTCCATGCAGCGGTCCGTCCTGCCACAGCGCCCCCTTCGGTTTCAATTTGCGGTGAAATCGCGCTAGTCTTGACCGGAACGATCAAGGCGCCATCGGGCGAGCCGGGGCCAACGTCCCGCCACGACATTTGCCTGCGGCGGACAACTGCAAACGATGACGGGGCAGGATGACAATCGATTTCTGGTTTTCTATCGGCAGCACCTACAGCTTCCTGTCCGTGATGCGCCTCGCCGACCTGTCGAAAGAGACACGCATCGGCTTTATCTGGCGCCCGTTCAACGTGCGGGCCATCATGAAGGACATGAACAACATTCCGTTCACCGGCAAGCCGGTGAAGGCGCAGTACATGTGGCGCGACATCGAGCGGCGGGCGGCGGCCCGAGGCCTTGCTCCGAAGCTGCCGGCGCCCTACCCGCTCGCGGCGCTCGAGCTGGCCAACCAGGTCGCGGCCATCGCCGAGCGCGAAGGGTGGTGCGAGGCCTATACCGTTGCGACCTATCGCCGGTGGTTCGAGGATGCGGAGCCCGCCGGTTCCGAGCCGAATCTGTCGGCCAGCATCGCGGAGGCCGGAGAGGATCCCGAGCGCGTCCTTGCCGAGGCCGAAGGCGCGGCGGGCGTGGTGGCCCTTGCGGAAAATACCGATGAAGCGCGCCGCCTAGGCATATTCGGCTCCCCGAGCTTTGTTGTGGGCACGGAACTGTTCTGGGGCGACGATCGGCTCGAAGACGCCATGGCCTGGCACCACAACGGACGCCTCGACTGACCGGCACGCCGGTTACCCGCTTCAGCTCCCAACCCGAAGAAGGACCGCATGATGATCGTCACCACAACCCCCACCATCGAAGGCCAGCCGATCAGGGAATATCTCGGCGTGGTCGTCGGCGAGGTGATCGTGGGCGCCAATATCTTCAAGGACCTGTTTGCCGGCATCCGCGACATCGTCGGTGGGCGGGCGGGCGCCTATGAAGGCGCCCTGCGCGATGCCCGTGCCGAAGCACTGAACGAATTGCGGGCCGAAGCGGCGGCGCTGGGCGCGAACGCCGTGGTGGCGGTCGATCTCGACTACGAAGTCGTCGGGGCCAACGGCTCGATGCTGATGGTGTCCATTTCGGGCACGGCCGTGCGGATCTGAACCGGCGCGGTTTCCGCGCGCTCGGGATACCAATTCGTTCACCCTCGGTGGCGTCGGGGATTGACTTCGAGCGCCGCCGATGCGCTACAACACAGCCTCCCCGAACCCTCTGGAGGGAACGTCGCCATGCCGCTCGAACAGCTTTCCGCCGCCCTGAGCAAGGAACAGGCCTATGCCCTGGTCGATGCGGTGATGGAACGGGACGACCTTGCGCTCACCGCCTCCGCGCACGAGGACGAGGAGACTGGAACCTGGGTGTTCGAAGCGACCTGCGACCAGGAGCCGGACATTGAATCATTCAACGAACTTGCCCGTCTAACGCTTGGCGGCAGCGTCGATTTCGCCGTCGAGCCCATCGACGCGGCAACCGACTGGGTGTCGATGTCGCTTGCCGGATTGCAGCCGGTCGAGGCCGGCGGTTTCTATATCCACGGCAGCCATGAAACGCGACCGGTGCCCGCCGGGCGGATCGGCATGAAAATCGATGCCGCCCAGGCTTTCGGAACCGGCCATCACGAGACGACGACCGGATGCCTGGAAGCCATCGACAAGCTGTTGAAGCGCGAGCGCCCACAATCCATGCTCGACGTGGGCACCGGCACCGGCGTGCTGGCCATCGCGCTGGCCAAGCGCCTGCGCCAGGTGGTGATCGCCACCGACATCGATCCGGTGGCGGTGCGCACCGCGCAGGAAAACGCGCGCATCAACGGGGTGGGAAATTACATTGCGACCGCACAGGCGGCGGGGCTGGATCATCGCATCATCCAGCAGAACGCGCCCTACGACCTGATCGTCGCCAATATTCTCGCCGGTCCGCTGACCCAGCTCGCCCCGGCGGTGGGGCGCGTGGCGCGGCACGGCGCCACGATCATTCTGTCGGGGATACTGGATACCCAGGCGAACCGCGTCATCGCCGCCTATCGCCAGCAGGGCATGATCCTCAAGGACAAGATCGTGAAGAAGGAGTGGGTCACCCTCACCCTTCGCCGCGGCTAGCGAACTTTCAGGAAGGGCGAAACGGCTCTTGTTTCGGCCTGCGCCGCCGGCGAACCTTCGCCGGCCGCGCCGTGTGGTTGGCAGGCGCCGATCAGAACCTGTCGCCGGCCTTGCGGTCGAAATCATGCATCTGGCGATAGCGTTCGATCTGACGCTGCGCTTCGCGGCTGCGTGCCTCGACGATTGCATCAAAGGCAGTGCGGAAGAAATTCTTGCTCTCGGTCATGGCGTCTCTCCATCCATTCCAGGGCCGCGTCACATCGCTGACCCGCTTGTCAAATAGTCCATTTCGTACCATTGGGTTAGGGGCCCCACCGCACACCAGCCATGCCCGGGCCGCATGCGCGCCGCCACCGAGGAGACCCGCCTGATGATCGCTGCGGAAAACGACAAGACCGTATTCCAGAGCTTCGAGGAGCGTTCCGACCCCGGCAACGTCGCCCCCCGCCTCAAGGCACTGAGGGCCGGCATGCGCGAGGCCGGGCTGGACGCGTTCCTGGTGCCGCGCGCCGACGCGCATCGCGGCGAATCCGTCCCCGCCTCTGAGGCGCGCCTGGCCTATCTGACCGGTTTCACCGGATCAGCCGGCATTGCCGCCGTCACCGCACGCAAGGCCGTGCTGTTCGTCGATAGCCGGTACACCCTGCAGGCGCCGGCCCAGACCGACACCGCGTTGATATCGGTGGAGGAATCGCCGCCCGCGCGCATGGCAGACTGGCTCACGCGCCACATCGCCAAGGGCGGCAAGGTGGGCTATGACGCCTGGCTGCACACACCCGGCGAAATCGCCGCGCTGGGCGAACAGCTTTCGGGGCATGCCTCGCTGGTTTCGTGCAAGAACCTTGTCGATGCGATGTGGACAGACCGGCCCGCGCCACCCGATGCCCCCGTCAACTTTCTCGATGACGAACGCGCCGGCCGCAGTGTCGCGGCCAAGCTCGACGACCTGCGCCACGTCCTGGCCGATGCCGGCGCCGACGCCGTCGTGCTGACCCTTCCGGAATCGATTTGCTGGCTGTTCAACATGCGCGGCCGCGATGTTCCGAACACCCCTTCCGTGCTTGGCTTTGCCATCGTGCCGCGCCGCGGCAAGCCAAGGCTCTTCCTTGCGCCCGCCAAGATCGACACTGAAACGCGAGCCGGGATTGGCGAACACGCGACGCTGCGCCCGACGCCGAAATTCGCCGCCGACCTTGAAACGCTCGGCAAGAAGGGCGGGCACGTGTGGATCGACCCGGCCACCTGCCCCGCCGCCGTGGCGGAAATCCTTGTTCAGGCCGGCGCAACGCTGATCGAGCGGCGCGACCCCGTGCTGTTGCCCAAGGCGAAAAAGAACGCCGCCGAGATCGCCGGAATGCGCGAGGCCCATCGCATCGACGGCGTGGCAATGGCGCGGTTCCTGCACTGGCTGGACCGCGAGGCGCCCAAGGGCCAATTGACGGAAATCGACATCGTGGCGCGGCTTGAAGCCATTCGGCGGCAGGCCAACTCGCTGGTCGATATCAGCTTCGACACGATTTCGGGCGCAGGGCCGGACGGGGCCATCATTCACTACCGGGTGACCGATAAGACCAACCGTCGCCTCGATCCGGGCGAACTGATGCTGGTCGACAGCGGCGGGCAATATCTTTCGGGCACAACCGACATCACCCGCACCATGGCCACCGGCCCGGTGGGCGAGGAAGAGCGCGACCGCTTCACGCGCGTGCTCAAGGGCATGATCGCCATATCCATGGCGCGTTTTCCCAAGGGAACGTCCGGCGCGCAGATCGACGTGCTGGCGCGCCAATTCCTTTGGCAGGCGGGCATCGCCTATACCCATGGCACCGGGCATGGCGTCGGCGCGTTCCTGGGCGTGCATGAAGGGCCGGCGGGCATTTCGCCGCGCTACACCGTACCGCTTGAGGAAGGGATGATCCTCTCAAACGAACCGGGCTACTACAAGCCGGGCGCCTACGGCATCCGCATCGAAAATCTGCTGCTGGTGACGCAGAGCGAGATCGGCGGGGGCAATTACCTCGAATTCGAGACGCTCACCCTCGCCCCGATCGATACGCGGCTGATCGACGTTGCGATGCTGACCGCCGACGAACGCGATTGGCTCGACACCTATCACAAGAGGGTGCGCGAGGAGATCGGGCCGTTCCTGTCCGGCGAAGACCGGAAATGGCTCGAACAGGCGACAAGGGCGATCTGAAGCATGCTCGGGAAAAGTGGGTACCGGTTTTCCGGCTCGAACATGCGGCAATTCAATGACCTAGACCATGCGTTTTGACTCCATCAAAACGTGACATGGTCTAACGCAGGCATCACGCCTCACCGTCACGGCTCCCGTGCCGCCTACGCGAGTGGATCCCGAATCATGTCCGGGATGACGCCGGTGAGTGGAGCGCCGCTCGACAAAGGACATGGCTGCAGTGACCCGGCACCTCAGCCTCCGCTTTGCTCCACAAGGTCGAACCACTGGTCCTCGTCGATCACCTCGACGCCGAGTTGTTCGGCCTTGGCGCGTTTTGAACCCGCGCCAGGGCCAGCGACCACCAGATCGGTCTTTGCCGAGACCGAGCCCGCGACCTTCGCCCCAAGCCGCTCGGCCATCGCCTTGGCCTCGGTCCTGGTCATGCGTTCAAGGCTCCCGGTGAAAACCACCGTCTTGCCCGCCACCCGGCTGCCCTCCGAAACGGTCAATTCGTAGACCTTCGGGTGCACTTCGGCCAGCAATGCGTCTAGCGCTGCAAGATTCCGTTCATTGCCAAAGAACGACGCGATCGATTGCACCACTGTCGGCCCGATGCCGTCGATGCCGTCCAGAACCTCGGTTTCGTGGACGTCACCGCCAGCGACGGCCTCGCCATTCTTCCGGAAAGCCTCGAAGGTGGAAAAACTGCGCGCCAGAAGGGCCGCTGTCGTCTCCCCGACATGGCGGATGCCGAGCGCGAAAATGAACCGGTCGAGTTCGGGTTCGCGCCGCGCGTCGATCGCGGCGAACAGCTTCTTCACCGATGTATCGCCGTAGCCTTCCAGATCCTTGAGTTTTTTCAGGGATTCGGCATCGCGGCGCGCCAGCGTGAAGATGTCGGCGGCGTGCGCGATCCGGCCTTCCTCGAAAAACTGGGTGACCTGCCGGTCGCCCAGCCCCTCGATGTCGAGCGCGTTGCGCGACACGAAATGCTTGAGTTGCTCGATGGCCTGCGCGGCGCAGACCAGTTCACCCGTGCAGCGCCTGACGGCGTCGAGCTTGCCGGTCTTTTCGTTGATCTCGCGTACCGCCTCCGAACCGCAAACCGGACAACGGTGCGGAAATTCGAACCTCGGCCGCGCCGCATGCCCTTCGTCCTCGACCACGCGCACGATCTGCGGGATCACGTCGCCGGCGCGTTGCACAACCACCGTATCGCCCACCCGCACATCCTTGCGGGCAATCTCGTCCTCGTTGTGCAGGGTGGCATTGGTCACCACCACGCCCCCCACCGTGATCGGCTTGAGGCGGGCAACCGGGGTCAGCGCACCGGTGCGCCCGACCTGGATATCGATGGCTTCAAGGACGGTCGTCGCCTGCTCGGCCGGGAACTTGTGGGCAATGGCCCAGCGGGGGGCGCGGGCGACGAACCCCCAGCGCTGCTGCAGGTCCAGCCGGTCGAGCTTGTAGACGACCCCGTCGATATCATAGTCCAGATGAGCCCGCTGGCCTTCGATCATGCGGTAATGCGCCAGCATTTCATCCACCGATGTCGCGCGGATCATGAGGGGATTGATCTTGAACCCCCAGCCGGCGAAGGCCTGTATGGCCTCATACTGCGTTCGCGCCGGCGGCGCCGAGGTCTCCCCCCAGGCATAGGCGAAGAACTTCAGGTTCCGGCTCGCGGTCACCTTCGGGTCGAGTTGGCGCAACGAGCCGGCCGCGGTATTGCGCGGATTGACATATTCGGGCCGCCCCTCCTCGCGCGCCCGTTCGTTGAGCCGTTCGAATTCCGCGTGGGTCATGTAGACCTCGCCGCGTATTTCGATGACCTCGGGCCAGCCCGATCCCTCCAGATGGTGCGGAATGTCGCTGATGGTGCGAAGGTTCTCGGTGATGTCCTCGCCCTCGTAACCATCGCCGCGCGTCGCGCCGCGCACGAACTGCCCGTGCTCGTAGCGCAGGGACGCGCTGAGACCGTCGATCTTGGGTTCGGCGGTGAACACCAGCTCGAGCCCCTTTTCGCGCTCGAAGAACCGTCGCGCCCGTTCGACGAAATCGGCAACGTCCTCGTCGGAAAACGCGTTGGAAAGGCTGAGCATCGGCACGCCATGGGTGACCTTGGCGAAGCCTTCGGCGGGCCTAGAGCCAATAGCATCAAGCCTAGCTAGATAGGGGTGATAGACATCAACTCGACCAGCGCGAAAAACGTAATCAAAAAGACGTCTTATATCATCATATTGCGCATCCGTGAGAATTGGATGCGCATCTTGATAGTACGCCTTATCTGCACTTTCTAGTATTTTTAGCAATTCATCTGTTATTCTACTCTTTCCTTTCAGCGCATTCAATAATACCATAAATAACTTTGCTTTTTTTACCGATCTACTAGACCCAATAAGTGGTTTGTGTACTTGGTCATATATCCACTCCAAATTCCCATTACTCAAAGCACCAAACAGCGCAACAACTGCTGATTTTTGCGACTGCGGAAAAACTGTTAGCCAATCGTCCGCGATTTGATTTATGTACTCCTGCCGCTGATGGTCTGAAAGCCCTGTTCTGGCTGGCAAATTTACCATTGTCATTCCACCTCGGAAATCAGCCGCTGGGCCGCCGCGCGCGCCTCCTCGGTCACCGTCGCGCCCGCCAGCATCCGCGCCACCTCTTCCTGCCGGGCGGGCCCCTCGAGCGGACGCACGTGGGTGCGCACGAACGCCCCTTCCTCCATTGCCTGCTTCTCGATCAGCAGGTGCGTCGAAGCGCGCGCCGCCACCTGTGGCGCATGGGTGACCGTGAGCACCTGCACCCTTTCCGCCAGCCGCCCCAGGCGCCGCCCGATGGCATCCGCCACCGCGCCGCCAACCCCGGTGTCGATCTCATCGAACACCAGAACCGGCGCCGACCCGCGATCGGCCAGCACCACCTTGAGCGCCAGAAGAAAGCGCGAGAGTTCGCCGCCCGAGGCCACCTTGAGCAGCGGGCCTGCCTGTGTGCCCGGATTGGTCTGCACATGAAAGGCGACCTGGTCGAACCCGGCCGCCGCCTCGCGCGTCTCGTCCACCTGCAAGTCGACAATGAACCGCGCCGCACCCAGCTTGAGATCCGGCAATTCCGCCCCAACCGCCTGCGACAATTCCTCGGCCGCGCGGGCGCGTGCGTCGCTCAGCGCCAGGGCCGCGGCTCGATACCCCGCCCGCGCCGCCTTCTCGGCCTCGACAAGTCCGGCGAGCGTCGCTTCCCCGCTTTGCAGCGCCTCCAGGTCCGCCTGGTAGCGCTGGAGCACGTCAGGCAACTGGTCGCACGCGACCTGGTGCTTGCGCGCTGCCGCCCGGAGCGCAAACAGCCGTTCCTCGGTTCGCTCGAGTTCGGCCGGATCGAAGGCCATTTCGCGCTTGAGGTCTTCGAGCGCCTCCGACGTCCGGTCAAGCGCGACAAGCGTGGTGTCGAGGGCATCGACGACCGGCTGGAAAATGCCGTCGCCGGTTTCGGACTTGCGCATCAGCCGCCGCAACAGCGCGGCGAGCGCCGGACCGGCCGCCGCGGGCCCGTTCAGCACTTCATCGGCATCGCGCACTTCCTCGGCGGCCCGTTCAAGTTGCATCAGGTGCTGGCGCCGCGCCGCAAGTTCTTCCTCCTCGCCGGCCTGGGGTGCCAGTTCCCCGAGTTCGGCCACCACGTGCCGGGCGTATTCCTCTTCCCTGGCCGCATTCTCGACCCGGACGCGCTGCCGATCCAGTGCGATCTGCGCCTCGCGCAATGCCGAATGCGCGCCCTGGGTATCCAGAACCAGCGCCTCGTGTCCACCGAACGCATCCAGCAATGCCCTGTGCGTGGCGGTATCCACCAGCGCGCGATCATCGTGTTGGCCATGGATCTCGACGACAAGCTCGCCGATCGCGCGCAACAGGCCGGCGGAAACCGGCTGATCGTTGACGAAGGCTCGGGTACGCCCATCGGCATACTGGATGCGCCTGAGGATGATTTCCTCGTCATCCTCGACCGCATTGTCCCGCAGCAGTTTGCGCGCCGGGTGCCGTTCGGGGAGATGCAGGATGGCGATCACCTGCCCGCTCTCGGCGCCAGCGCGTACCAGCGACTGGTCGCCGCGCCCGCCCAGCGCCAGCGTGAGGGCGTCGAGCAGGATCGATTTGCCCGCGCCCGTTTCCCCGGTCAACACGGTCATGCCGGTGTCGAAGCCAAGGTCGAGGTGATCGATCAGGACAATGTTGCGAACCGAAAGCGCGCTCAGCATTTCACCGTGTGCCCCGAATCCGCATGCCGGACCGGCGCTGCGGGAATTCCGTTCGGCAAAGCATGCACAAACTGCACCCACTCGCCAAGCCGAATGCGCACCGGCGCGACGCAACATTCCCTCAGGACAGGGAATGCGCCGCCGGCGACGCCATCAGCGAGGCCGTTCAGATGCTCGAAGTGCCGCCGGCCGCCTGGGTCATCCAGTTGTCGCCGGCCACCTGCGGCGTCAACCCCTGCTGCTTGAGCAGGTTGAAGGCGTCCTTGTACCAGGTACCCGAGGGGTAATTGTGCCCCAGCACCGCCGCCGCGGTCTCAGCCTCGTTCACAAGGCCAAGCGCCAGATAGGATTCGGTGAGGCGGAACAGTGCTTCCTCGATATGCGAGGTGGTCTGGTAGTTCTCCACGACATTGCGGAAGCGGTTGATCGCGGCGACATACTTGCCATTGCCCTCGTAATAGCGCCCGACCGACATTTCCTTGCCCGCAAGCTGGTCATAGGCCAGAGCCATCTTGTCCTTGGCATCCGGGACATATTTCGAATCCGGATAGGACGAGATCAGGAGCTTGAAGGTGTCGATGGTGTCCTGCGCCAACTGCTGGTCGCGGGTGATATCCTTGATCTGGGCAAAGGATGACGAGCCCTTGAGATAGATCACGTAGGGCACTTCGGGGGACGAGGGATACAGCGCGGTATAGCGATCGGCCGCCAGGATGGCGTCGCTATACTTGCCGATGCGGAAATTGGCATAGACCGTCATCAGCTTGGCTTTTTCGGCATATTCCGAATACGGATGCTGGCGCTCGAGCTTGGCGAGCGTCGCAATCGCCGTGTTGTAGCGGCTTTCGTCCATGTTCTTGAGGGCGGTCTGATAGAGCGTGTCGGGCGGAATGATTTCTTCTTCCACGATCTTTTGCGGCCCGAACAGCGAGCAGCCAGCCAGTGCGGCAAACACGACCACAACCGCGACCGCGCGCGCGGCACGCCCCGTGACTCCGGCGAATGCGTTCAATTTCACGACCTGATCCGTCCTGTTCCGCGCTGCGCGATAGCGAGCGGCCTAATGTTCAATTCCATCAAAACTGTGGCGTCGGATTGTTACCCGACGGACCGCAGATAGGAAGCAACTTCCAGACCCTCCGGAAAATCGTCGAGTTCATCGAACACCAGCGGAAGCTCTTCCGCCGATACGATCTCATAATTTGCCGGACTGGCAAACAGGCCGCTGAGCACAAGCGCGTTAAGGCCATGCCCGCCCTTGTAGGAACGGAAACGCCCGTAGATCGGCTTGCCGGCAAGGGCAAGGTCGCCCACCGCATCGAGCAGCTTGTGGCGCACGAACTCGTCTTCGTAGCGCAGCCCCCCAGGATTGAGGATCTCGTCATTGTCGACCGCGATGGAATTTTCCAGCGACGACCCAAGCGCGAACCCGGCCTGCCGGAGGATCTTTGCGTCGCGCACGAACCCGAAGGTCCGGGCGCTCGAGACATCTTCATAGTACCGGCGCGGCGTCCAGTCGAAGATCATGCGCTCACGACCGATCACCTGGCTGTCGAAGTCGATCTCGATATCGAGGGCGCGCCCGTTATAGGGCTCCAGCGCGGCGAAGGCATCGTTGTTGCGCACAGTAACCGCGCGCTTGACCTTGATGAACTGGCGCATCGAGGGCAGCACGCGCAATCCCGCCGAAATGATCGCCTCGCAGAACGGCTGCGCCGATCCATCGAGAATCGGGAACTCTGCGCCGTTCACCGTCATGAGCACATTATCGACGCCAAGTCCGCTCAGGGCGGAAAGCACATGCTCGATGGTGGCGACACTGGCCGATTCGCCCAGATCGATCGTGGTGCACAGCGTGGTGCGCGCGACCCGGGAAAAATGGATGTCCACCGGTCCCACCCGCTGGCCGTCGTCGAGCACACGTACGATGCGATATCCAGTATCCGGCGGAGCCGGCTCAAGCGTCAGGGTTACCGGTTGCGCACCATGGACCCCGAAACCGCCGAATTCGATCGGCGCGGCCAGCGTCGTCTGCCGGGCGGATATTTTTTGCATATGTGGTCGCCCTCCGAGCCGGCCAGTTACACTCGTCGCCCTCCATAGCGAAAAAAAACCCGGCGCAAAAGCCGCGCCGGGCAACACTTGGGGAGGAAATCGCGATTCTTAGCCGTGTTTGCGCAAAAATGCCGGGATTTCGATGTGGTCCCTGCCCGTCGGCCGCGCCGGCTGGCGGCCCTGCGGGTCGAGCTGGCCTGCCGCACCTTCGCTTGCGGGCCGGCGCTGCATCCCCGACTCGATGGCGCTGCGCGCCGCTGCATCGTCGGAAATCTGGCTGCGCGGCTGGGGCGCGGCCTGCGGCTCGCGCCGTTCGGGCTCCACGGCCTCGTCCTTGATATGCAGGCCCACATTCGAGGCCAGGCGCTTGAACAGTGCCCGGGCATTGCGCGGCTCGGCGTCCGGGGCCTGCGCGGATGTCTCGAGCTTCTGGCGGGCAACCGCGGGCAGTTCCTCGGTGCGCGGCATGCGACGTTGCGCCGCCGGCCTCTCGGCATTGTTCGGCACATAGGCGCGCGGCATCGGCGCCTCGCGCACCGGCTCGGGCTGGTCATAGTCCTCGTGCGCGTTGGCGGAGGGTATGTAGCGCTCGACGGTAACGCCGTCGTCCTCGTCGGCGTGGCCGGCATCATGCTTGTTGCTGATCGCCTCGGCGACCGCAGCCTCGACCTGATTCTCGAACTCGGCCAGAGCCGGCGCCGCCACCTGCTCCTGCCGGGGCTCCGCCGCCGGGGCCCGCTTCACCGAAATCGCGCGTGCCGCGTTCGGCTTTACCGGCTCCATGGCCTGGACCATGGTCGGTTCCGTGCCGGTCGCCACCACGGAGACGCGGATCTCGCCCTCAAGCGTATCGTCGAACGTCGCGCCCAGGATGATATTGGCTTCCGGATCGACCTCCTCGCGGATTCGGCTCGCCGCCTCGTCCACTTCGTAAAGGGTCAGGTCACGTCCGCCGGTGATCGATATGAGCAGGCCGCGCGCGCCCTGCATCGAGACATCGTCCAGAAGCGGATTGGCAATCGCGGCCTCGGCGGCGTGGCGGGCACGATCCTCGCCCGACGCCTCGCCCGTGCCCATCATCGCCTTGCCCATGCCGCGCATGACGGCGCGCACGTCTGCAAAGTCGAGATTGATCAGGCCTTCCTTGACCATGAGGTTGGTGATGCAACCCACGCCGGAGAACAGCACCTGATCGGCCAGCGCGAACGCGTCGGCAAAGGTCGTCTTCTCGTTGGCCACCCGGAAAAGATTCTGGTTGGGAATGACGATCAGCGTGTCAACGTGGCGATGCAGCTCGTCGATCCCGTCTTCGGCGAGGCGCGCCCGGCGATGTCCCTCGAACTGGAACGGCTTGGTCACCACGCCAACGGTCAGGATCCCCTGCTCGCGCGCTGCCCGCGCCACGACCGGCGCCGCACCGGTACCGGTGCCGCCGCCCATGCCCGCGGTGATGAACACCATGTGCGAGCCGGAGAGGTGATCGTTGATTTCGTCGAAACTCTCTTCGGCGGCTGCCCGTCCCACTTCCGGGTGCGAACCGGCCCCGAGGCCTTCGGTCACGCCCACGCCGAGCTGGATGATCCGCTCCGCCTTGGACAGCGCCAGTGCCTGCGCGTCGGTATTGGCGACCACGAAATCGACCCCGTCCAGGCCGGAAGAGATCATGTTGTTGACGGCATTACCGCCAGCGCCACCGACCCCAAATACGGTGATGCGGGGTTTGAGTTCCTGAATGTCCGGGATCTTCAAGTTGATGGTCATCGCTGGCCCCATTCTGGTGTCTGGGGTCAGATTTAGCGCCGAAATCGTTAACCCAACCCTAACAAATCGACCATTTCCGTTAACTTTCTGGCAGTTTGCGAGAGATGCGCAAGCTGCGATTACCCTCTGTTAAGCATAACCGCCTGACCCGCGCGAACGGATGGATGGGTTACATCCCAATGGGTTGCGGCGAAGAGTTAAAAGCTCGTGCGAATCCAGTTGCCGATGCGCGAGAAATACCCGTCGGTTCCTGTGAGCCGGCTGGTGGTCCTGGGTTCGGCATATTCCTGACCGCAGACCTGCGGGTAAACCAGCATTCCCGCGACGGCGGAAAAGGCGGGGCCCTTGGCGACTTCGGGCAGGCCGGAAACGCCCATCGGCCGCCCGGCACGCACGTTGCGCGCAAGGATCCGCCGTGCCATTTCCGGGAGTCCGGTGAGATCGCTCCCCCCACCCGTGATCACGAATCGCCGCCCGCATACATCCATCATGCCCGTGGCCTGCATGCGGTCGCGCACCGCGGTCAGGATTTCCTCGACGCGCGGGCGGATGATGCGGGTCAGGGTGGAGCGCGGCACCTGATTGGGCACCTCGTCCGGTTCGGCCCCGACCGGCACGATGGGAATGAGTTCGCGCTCGTCCAGCTGTCCGGGCAGCACGCTGCCATAGAAGGTCTTGAGCCGTTCGGCGTCCGCGATGGAAATGGAGAGCTGCCGGGCCAGGTCGAGCGTCAGATGGTGTCCGCCGATGGCGATGGCGTCCGCGTAGACCAGGCGCCCCTCGTTGAACACCGAGACGGTGGTGGTTGCGCCGCCGAAATCGACCAGCGCTACGCCAAGTTGCGCTTCGTCATCGACCAATGTGGCCAGGCCGGACGCATAGGGAGTGGCGACCAGCGCTTCCACCTGCAGGTGGCACCGGTTCAGCGCCAGTTCCAGGTTGCGCATGGAAAGGGTTTCCGCGCTCACCACCGCGACATCGACGCCGAGCTTTTCACCAACCATGCCCAGCGGGTCGCGGATGCCGCGATGCCCGTCGAGCGAGAAGCCGATGGGCAGCGCGTGCACGATCGACCGCTCGGGCCTCACGCTGCGCTCGTTGACGGCCCGGAGCACACGCGCCAGGTCCGCGGGTTCGACTTCGTGGCCATCGAGCGAGACATTGGCCGAGAAAGTCTCCGAGCCAAGCCGCCCGGCGGTGACATTGACCAAGACCGATTCCACGGTGATGCCCGCGGCCCGCTCCGCCACCCCCACCACGGAGCGCACCGATTGCTCGACCTTGTCGAGATCGGTAACCACACCGCTCTTGACCCCGGCCGCGGGGCCGTAGCCGAAGCCGATGACCTCGGCGGTATGGGTCCGGCCCTTGAGTGCACGGCCTTCTGGGCGCGGGGTGAGCCGCGCAATCACGCAACAGGTCTTGGTCGATCCGATATCGAGCACCGAGACAAGCGCGGGCTTGCCCGGCAGGGCGGGCTTGAGACGGGCCGTCATCGCGTCGGTCATCATCATTTCGCGGTCTCCGGCTCCAGGGGCCGTCCTTCCTTGTCGCGCTTGGTCTCGCGCACCGCCACGATGCCGTCGACGCGCAGGTCGATGAGCACGAGGTCGCGATCCAGCAACTGATACTCTTTCTGGTAATCGGCGAGATGGCGCAGCGCGCCGGCCACGCCAGCTTCGGGCAACTGCACGCGCAGGCCCGTGCGATAGATCAGGTCCCAGCGCCGGTCGGCGATCCGGCTGAGGGCCAGAAGCCCTTCATTGAGCGTGGGGTAGCGGTCGAGCTCGCGTATGAACGCCATGGCATTGGTCGCCGCGCCATCACCGATCACAAGCGGCAGCTTGTCATCGGCTGCCGCCGCACGGGCAATCTGCGCGCCCTTGTCGTCGATCAGGTAGGTAACGCCGTCGACGCGCCAGCGGGCGACCGGCTTTTGTTCGACCACGTGAACCACGAGGCGCCCGGGATAGATCTTGCGCACCGTCGCGCTCTTGACTGCCGGCAGCGCCTCCACGCGGGCCCGCGCCTGTTCCGCATCGAAGCCGAGGATGGATGTATGCTCTCCGACCGACAGCGCATTCACGATAGCCTGGTCGGCGGTCAGCGACTGACCGGTAATGGCGATTTCGGTAACCGCGAACCCGGCCAGCGCCATCTGCGACGATGCCGCGTCCGCCACGCGCATGGCTGCAGCATGCAGGCCCGCACGATAATGTATCGCGGTGCCGAACAGCCCCGCGCAGATCAGTGCCACGATGATGCGCACGATCAGCCGGCGGTGCAGCAGCCACACATGTCCGGCGTTGATCAGCGCATGCCGCCCCGACTGGCGCACGGCCGCGGGCAGCATTGCGGGATCGGTCAGAAGCGCCGTCTGGATCGAGGACCGGGGTCCTACCTGTTGCAACTCGCGTCCTCCACCAACCAGGCGACAAGCTCTTCGAACGAATGACCGGCGTACGCGGCCTGCTCTGGCGCCAGGGAGGTGGGGGTCATGCCTGGCTGGGTGTTGATTTCCAGACAGACAAGTTCACCGTTGGAACCCGCCTTGTCATTGAAGCGGAGATCGGTTCTGGTGATGCCTCTGCAGCCGAGCGTTACGTGCGCCTTGAGGCTTATCTTCTGCACTTCGTCGTAAATTTTCGGTGAAATATCCGCAGGAAGTACATGGCGGGAGCCGCCTGCGACGTATTTTGCCTCGTAATTGTAGAAACTGAGGTCGGTCACGATTTCGGTCACCGCCAGCGCCACGTCCCCCATCACCGTGCAGGTGAGTTCGCGGCCGGGCACATAGCGCTCCACCATCAGATCGTCGCCACCCTTCCAGTCGACCCCCAGGATCTCCTGGGGCGGATGCTCCTGGCCTTCGCGGACAATGAATATGCCCACGCTCGACCCGTCCGCCACCGGCTTGACGACGTAAGGGGGCGGCATGACGTGCTTGCGCGCCACGTCCTCGCGATGCGCAATCACATGGTCGGTCACCGGTATCCCGGCCGCCTTGAACATGGTCTTGGACAGGTGCTTGTCCATGGCCAGCGCCGAAGCGAGCACGCCCGAATGGGTATAGGGGATACGCAGGAATTCAAGGACGCCCTGGATCGTGCCGTCCTCGCCATATTTGCCGTGCAGCGCGTTGAAGGCGACATCGGGCGCCACCTCGCGCAGCTTCTCGGCCACATCGAAACCCACGTCGATTTCGGTGACCTCGTAGCCCGCCCGCCGCAGGGCATCGGCGCAGCCGCGCCCCGAGCTCAGCGAAACCTCGCGTTCGTTGGACACGCCGCCCATCAGCACCGCGACATGCAGAGCCATTATACGGCCCCTGTGAAGATGTCGCCGTCCAAAAACTCCCGCACTTCATGGCCGGGCGCAAAATGGCCCATGCGGCGAATCTCCCAACTCAGGGATATGCCGGAATTTTCCCGCACGCGATTGCGAACCGTCTCGCCGAGCGTCTCGATATCCTCCGCGCTCGCCTCGCCGAGATTGAGCAGGAAATTGCAGTGCTTCTCGGAAACCTGCGCGCCGCCAACCGTCAGGCCGCGACAGCCGGCCGCGTCAATCAGCTTCCAGCTCGAATGCCCTTCGGGGTTCTTGAATGTCGAGCCGCCGGTGCGCGCCTTTGTCGGCTGGGAACCTTCGCGCGTCTCGGTGATCTCGCGCATGCGCTCAAGGATCAGGTCCGGGTCGCCCGGCTGCCCCTGGTACACGGCCGAGGTGAAAACCACGCCGCGCGGACCGTTGGACTTGCGGTAGCGATAGCCCATTTCGGCATTGCTCAGGGTGACGATTTCTCCCTGCCGCGTCACGCCGCGCAGTTCCACCATGCGATCGCGCGTTTCGGTTCCGTAGCAGCCCGCGTTCATGTAGAGCGCACCGCCGATGCCGCCCGGAATGCCGCGATAAAAGGTGAGCCCGTCGATTCCCGCTTCCGCGGCGGCCGTCGCCACCTTCACGTCCGGCAGTGCGGTCCCCACGCGCAGCCTGTGGCCGTCGAGCACCTCGATCTGCCCGAAACCCCGGGCGCTGAGCCGTATCACCACCCCGTCCAGTCCGCCATCGCGGACCAGAAGGTTCGATCCCAATCCGATCACCGTCACCCGGATATCCTGGGGCAGGTTGGAAAGGAAGAACGCGAGATCCTGCTCGTCGGCGGGCTGGAAGAAGAGTTGCGCCGGACCGCCCACCCTGAACCAGGTGATCTCGGAGAGCGGCTGGTTGGGGACGAGCCGTCCCCGGACCTCGCCGATCCATGCGCCAAACTCGGGAAGCAGGTCGGGGTAGCTCATGCCTTCAGCCTTGCGTTGGTGCCAAGCGCCTCGAGTTCGCCGGGCAAGGCTGCCGCCCAGTTTGTGATGCTTCCCGCGCCCAGAAACACAACATAGTCGCCGGCATGGGCCCGTTCTGCGATCAGTCCGGCCAGTTCCTCCGGCCCGCCGATGAACCGCGCGTCGCGATGGCCGCGCGCCCGGATCCGTTCGGCAAGCGCCTCGTGGCTTATCCCCTCCATCGGCTGCTCGCCCGCCGGATAGATCGGCGCCACCAGAACAGTGTCCGCGTCGTTGAAGCAGGTGGAGAACTCGTCCATTAGGTCGTGCACGCGCGAATAGCGGTGCGGCTGAACCACGGCGATCACATCTCCGGATGCCGATTGCCGCGCCGCCTTGAGCACCGAAGCGATCTCGACCGGATGGTGACCGTAGTCGTCGATAATCGTCACCCCCTCGACCACGCCGGTGCGGGTGAACCTTCGCTTGACCCCGGAAAAGCCGCCAAGACCCTTGCGGATCGCCTCGGGCGATATCCCCAACTGGTCGGCCACCGCGACCGCCGCCGTGGCATTGAGCACGTTGTGCATGCCCGGCATCGGCAGTTGCAGCCCCTCGATGCGCTTCTCGGTCTTGGCGATGCGATCCCTGATCTCCAGGGTGAAGCGGCTTCCCCCCTCCACGGTTTCCACTGTCACGATCCGCACATCCGCCTGGGGATTTGTGCCGTAGGTGACGACCCGGCGGTCCTCGATCTCTCCCACCAGGGCTTGCACCTCGGGGTGATCGACACACATCACGGCGAAGCCGTAGAAGGGCACATTCTCCACGAAATTGAGGAACGCGCGCTTTTCCGCCGCGAAATCCTTGTAGTGGTCGAGGTGCTCGGGATCGATATTGGTGACCACGGCGACATCCGCGGGCAGCTTGACGAAGGTCCCGTCGCTTTCATCGGCCTCCACCACCATCCAGTCGCCCTCTCCCAGCCGGGCGTTGGTGCCATAGGCGTTGATGATGCCGCCGTTGATCACGGTGGGTTCCATCTCCGCCGCATCGAGCAGCGCGGTAACCATCGAGGTTGTCGTTGTCTTGCCATGCGTGCCGCCGATGGCGATTGCGTTCTTGAACCGCATGATCTCGGCCAGCATTTCCGCACGCCGCACCACCGGGAGCGCCCGGGCCCGCGCCGCGACCAGTTCGGGGTTGTCCTTGCGGATGGCCGAGGAGATGACCACGACCTCGGCATCCTTGAGATTGTCGGCCGATTGCCCGATGCTGACCTCGATACCCATTTCGCGCAGGCGCTGGACATTGGCATTGGCTGCCATGTCGGACCCGCGCACGGTATAGCCTTGGGTATGCAGGATTTCGGCGATGCCGCTCATGCCGATGCCGCCGATGCCGATGAAGTGCACCGGTCCGATGTCGCGTGGCATTTTCATTGAAGTCTCGTCCCCAGTTCCTCGCGGATGCCGCCCGCCCTCAGCGTTCCGTCGCGATCTTTTCTGCAAGATCGGCGAGCCGTTGAACCGCCTGAGGCTGCCCAAGCTCGCGCGCCGCCGCTGCCGCCGCGGCCAGATCCCGGGGTTCCGCTATCAGCCCTTCAAGGCGTGTGGCAAGCGATTGCGGTGAAAGCGTGGCCTGTTCGGCCATCCAGCCGGCCCCTGCGCGATCCATGAACAGCGCGTTCGCCTTCTGGTCCGCGTCGATCGAACCGGGCAGCGGCACAAGCAGGGCAGGCCGTCCGATCACCGCCAGTTCCGCGACGCTCGAAGCCCCGGACCGGCAGAAAACGAAGTGGCTGCCGGCAATACGCTGCGGCAGGTCGTCGAAAAAGGCCGCAAGTTCCACGCTCACATGCGCTGCGCGATAGGCTTCCGCCACCCGGTCCAGGTCTTCGGGCCGGCACTGCTGGGTGATCGCCAGCCGCTTGCGCAACGCCTCGGGCAACAGGGCAATGGCGGGGGGCACGATTTCGGCAAAGGCACGCGCGCCCTGGCTGCCGCCAAACACCAGCAGCCGCACCGGTCCCTCCGGGTCGAGAGCGGGGTATGGAATTGCCGCCGCTTCACGGACCGCGTCGCGTACCGGGTTTCCGGTCACGACTGTTCGAGCCGACGATCCATCCACGTATCTGGTCTCCGGGAACCCCAGCGCCAGGGCGTTCGAGAAGCGGGCCAGCGCCCGGTTCGCCCGCCCCAAAACGGCATTGGCTTCGTGCAGAACGCCCGGAATACCCCGCAGCCGCGCCGCAACGAATGGGGGAAACGTGGGATATCCGCCAAAGCCGACGACCGCGTCCGGCCGGATGCGCCCGAGCCTTGTCCAGGCGACGCCGATGCCCCACACGATGATGGTCCCGGCGCGCACGAATTTCAGCGGATTGCGCAGCGACGGGGTTGCCGCGGGCACCACATGCACCTCGCGCGCCGGGAAGTTGCGCCCATAGTCGCGCACCCGCTCGTCAGTCATCAGATGGATGACATGCCCGCGCCGGCGCAGTTCCTGGGCGAGCGCCATGGCCGGAAACAGGTGCCCCCCTGTTCCCCCTGCCATCAGGACAAAGGTACTCATCAGGCCTCTTGCGCGACCGCGCTGCGATAAGGCGGCAACCCTGTCACCAGCCGTTCCTCGGGCTTCTTGCGGGTCAGCGCCAACATGGTCCCCATTCCATAGGCAATGGCGATCATCGAGGTGCCACCATAGGACACGAAGGGCAGCGTCATGCCCTTGGGCGGCATGAGGTTGAGATTGACCGCGAGATTGATCAGGGACTGGAAACCGAACTGCAATGCCAGCGCGCTTGCCGCCAGCCGCGCGAACAGGCTCGACTGCCGTTGCGCGCCGGTCAGGGCGCGTATGACGATGAAGGCGATCAGCGCCACCAGAACCATGCAGGCCAGGATGCCGAATTCACCCGCGGCGGCGGCGAACACGTAGTCCGCGTGGGCATCCGGGATATAGCGCTTGGCCACCGCCTCGCCCGGGCCGCGCCCGAACCAGCCCCCTTCGAGCAGAGACTGCAGGGCCTTGTCGACCTGGTAGGTATTGCCTCCCTCCGGATCGATGAAGGAGTTCACACGGCGCGCCACGTGCGGAAAGACCATGTAGGCTGCAAAGCCGCCGCCCGCCGCAAGCCCGATCAACCCGCCGATCACCCACCATGAAATGCCCGACAAAAAGAGCAGCGCCACAAGGGTCAGCAGCATCAGCGCGGTCTGCCCCACATCGGGCTGCATCAGGAGCGGGGTGACGATCAGCGCGAACAGCACCAGGGCGAGGAAGCGCGCCGGCACGTCCTTGCGCACCATGCGCTCGGAAAACAGCCACCCCCCGATCACGGCGAAGGCCGGTTTGACGAATTCGGACGGCTGCACCGAAAGCCCGAACGCCGAGACCCAACGCCTTGCGCCCTTCACTTCGACACCGAACTTGAGGGTGGCGAACAGCAGCACGATGCTGGCGACCAGCACGCCAAGCGCGACGAACCGCGCGAGGCGGGCCGGCATGAAGCTTGCCCCGATCAGCACCGCAACAGCCGGTATCGCAAACAGCACGTGCCGGATGATGAAGTGCCAGGGGCCGAAGCCCAGGCGCTCGGCAACCGGTGGACTGGCCGCGAACGAAAGAATGATGCCGCACATGAGCAAAAGGATCAGACCGCCGAGCAACTCTCGGTCGATCGTCCACCACCACTCCGCGACTGCGGTCTTGCGGTCCCTTGAAAACATGCCTGAATTGCCGCCGTCGAGGCGGCTTCCCGCGCTGAAGTCAACCATTCGTCAAGCATAGCCGCCGAGTGGTTACTACTTCGCAACCATCACCGCCCTGGGAGGCCGGTTTGCATCGGACAATTCAGCGCAGCTTGAGCGAACTCAAACCGATCAGCGCCAGCACGAATGCAATGATCCAGAAACGGATCACCACCTGGCTTTCCGTCCAGCCCATCTGCTCGAAATGGTGGTGGATCGGCGCCATCTTGAACACGCGCTTGCCTGTCAGGCGGAAAGAAACCACCTGGACGATCACCGACACGGTTTCCAGGACGAACAGCCCGCCCACGATGGCCAGCACGATTTCGTGCTTGGTCGCCACCGCGATCGAGCCAAGAGCCCCCCCGAGCGCCAGCGAACCGGTATCGCCCATGAAGATCTGCGCCGGCGGCGCGTTGAACCACAGGAACCCCAGCCCTGCCCCGATCAGCGCCCCGCAGACCACGGCCAGGTCGGCGGTTCCGGGCACATAGTCGATCAGCAGGTACTCCGCGAAGGTCTGGGTGCCCACCAGATAGGCGATGAGGCCGAACGAGGCCGCGGCGATCATTACCGGCATGATGGCCAGCCCGTCGAGCCCGTCGGTCAGGTTGACCGAATTGCCCGCCGCCACGATGACGAACGCCCCGAAAACGAAGAAGAAATAGCCAAGATTGAGCGCCAGCCCCTTCACGAAGGGGAACAGGAGCGAGGTCGAATAGGGTTCCTCCCCGGTATGGGCGAAGACCCAGCAGGCAATGCCCGCGATCAATGCCTCCAGGAGCAGGCGCTGACGCCCCGAAAACCCCTTGTGGCTGACCCGCTTGACCTTGAGATAATCGTCATAGAAGCCGATGGCGCCAAATCCGATGGTCACCAGCAGCACGACCCAGACATAGACATTGGTCAGGTTGGCCCAAAGAAGCGTGGCGCATACCGCCCCGGACAGGATCATCAGCCCGCCCATGGTAGGCGTGCCTTTCTTGGTCAGCAGATGGGTCTGCGGCCCATCCTCACGGATCGGCTGGCCATGGCCCTGGCGCACCTTGAGCAGTCGAATGATGCTGGGGCCGAATAAAAATACAAAAAAAAGCGCCGTCATGGTGGCGCCGGCCGTTCGGAAAGTGATGTACTTGAAGACGTTGAACAACGTATGGCTTTCGCCATACAGCCCAAGGAAATACAACATCTAATCCCAGTCCCCGTAAACGCCAGTCAGGCAATATTTCATGCGCTGAATCTGGCGCGGATACTCTTCACCAGGCCGCCCAAGCCAACACTCAGTGACCCTTTGACCATAACAAGGTCCCCTTGCGCAAGGCCGTTCAGAACCTCGCTCGAGGCCTCGTCCACGGTTTCAAAATGGTGCATTTCGACCTGTCCGGCCAAGGCTGCCGCCAGCGCTGCCATGTCGTCACCAACCAGGAAAACCGCGTCAGGCCGGGCTGCAAGAACAGGTTTTTCGAGTTCTGCATGAAATCGCCTGGCGAATTCGCCTAGTTCGCGCATTGCCCCCAGGACAAGGACGCGGCGGCCGCCTGGCGCCCTGGTATTGCCGAAAACCTCGAGCGCGGCGCGCATCGAGGCCGGGTTGGCGTTGTAACTTTCGTCGATCAGTTCAACCGGGCCGTTCGAACCGTCGAGCTGCACAGCCGCGCCGCGCCCTTCCCCCGCCGACAGCCCTTCTGCCGCCCGCGCTGCAACAGCAAGGTCGATGCCCAGGCACCTGGCCACGCAAAGCGCCGCCACCGCGTTCGACGCCATGTGCCGGCCGCGCGCCGAAAGGGTCATGTCCACCGCCCTGCCCTCGAATACGGCCCGCACAAGGGTGCCGGCTTCGGTTTCCTCTGCGTTGGTGATGCGGACGTCAGCCCTTTGCGCGTAGCCGAAGGTCACGATGTTGGACCCTGCGCGCCGCGCTGCGGACAACAGGATATCGAGATAGTCATGGTCGGCATTCACGATGGCCGTCCCCCCAGGCTCGAGGCCGGAGAAGATTTCCGCCTTGGCCATGGCAATGGCCGCCATCGAGCCCAGATTGCCAATATGTGCGGGGCCGATCGAGGTGATCACCGCCACGTGCGGGCGCACAAGTTCGCTAAGGGGGGTGATTTCACCGGCATGATTCATGCCGATCTCGAAAACCCCGAACCGGGCCGAGACCGGCAGCCGGGCGAGGGTGAGCGGAACGCCCCAGTGATTGTTGAACGATTTGACCGACGCGTGGGTCTCTCCCGCGGTCGACAGCACGGCGCGCACGGCCTCCTTGGTCGTGGTCTTGCCTGCGCTGCCAGTGATCGCGACGATCCCCGCTTTTGAGCGGGCCCGCGCCGACCTTGCGATATCCCTCAGCCCCTGCAACGGGTCGGGCACGGCGATGCGCGGCAACCCCGCCATTTCTCCCGAACGGTCACTTGAGACCAGCGCCGCGCCCGCGCCTGCCGCAATCGCGGCGGCGGCAAAGTCGTGGCCGTCGAACCGATCTCCGCGGATCGCGACGAAAAGCGCGCCGGGTGCGATATCGCGCGAGTCGATGGAAACCGAGTTGAATCCCTCTTCCGTGACATCGTGCGCCACCCCGCCGGTGGCGGCCAGGACCTCGGCAAGCGTATGGAGCGCCAAGACCGCCTATCCTTCCAGCGCGACGCGGACCGTCTCGTGGTCCGAGAAGTGCAGCCGGGTTTCGCCGACGATCTGGTAGTCCTCGTGCCCCTTGCCCGCGACCAGCACGACGTCGCCCTGCCGGGCGCCAGCCACGGCTGCGCGGATCGCTTCGGCCCGGTCGCCGATCTCTTCGGCGCCGGGGGCTTCGGCGAGAATCTCGCGCCGGATCGTCGCGGCATCCTCGGAGCGCGGGTTGTCGTCGGTCACGATCACCCTGTCCGCCAGATCGGATGCGATTGCCCCCATCAATGGACGCTTGCCCTTGTCGCGGTCGCCGCCGCAACCAAACACCACCGTTACCTTGCTGCGCGCGAACGGGCGCAGGGCCTCAAGCGCCGTCTTGAGCGCATCCGGGGTGTGCGCGTAGTCGATGAAGACCGCCACGTCGCCCTTTCGGCCGGCAAGTTCGAGCCGCCCCTTGGCGCCCTTGAGGTGTTCGAGCGCCGCGACGGCGCGCTCTTGCGGTGCGCCGCCGGCGATCGCCAGCGCCACCGCGACCAGGGCGTTCGACACCTGGAACTGTCCGGCGAGCGGCAGGTGAAAATCCATCGGTTCGCCGACAAGGCGGCCGCGCACCCGTTGTCCCAGCGCCTCGCTGGTGACCTCGTCGACGGAAATGAATGCGCCCTCGCTGCCCACGGTCAACAGCGTTGCGCCGCGTTCGAGCGCGGCGAACATGAAGGGCAGGTGTTCGGGATCGTCGGTATTGACCACCGCCGCGCCGCCATCGGCCAGAAGGTCGCGGAACAGGCGCAGTTTTGCCTCACGGTAATTGTCGAACGTCTCGTGATAGTCGAGATGATCGCGGGTCAGATTGGTGAACCCGACCGCCTTGAATGCCAGTCCGTCGAGCCGTCGCTGGTCGAGCCCGTGGCTCGACGCCTCCATGGCCACGTGATCGATGCCGTCGGCCTTGAGCGCCGCGAGCTGGTGGGCGAGGGTCAGCGAATCCGGGGTCGTCAGCGAACCGCCCTCGATCCTGTGCCCCGTATCGACGCCGAGCGTGCCAAGGCTTGCCGACGCGATACCACAATGGTTCCAAATCTGGCGCACGAAGGAAACGACCGAGGTCTTGCCGTTTGTGCCGGTGACGCCGACCAGCGTTGACGGCAAGGCGCCCACGCTGCGCGCCGCCGCCTTTGCGAAAGCCGCGCGCACATCGGGCACGACGATCACGGGCACACCCGGATCCTTGTCGGGCCGCGTGTCGGTGACCAGCATGGCCGCCCCTCGCGCGACGGCATCGTCGACGAAGCGATTGCCGTGCACATGCACGCCCGGCAGGGCGAAGAAGGCATCGCCCCTGCGCACCGCCCGGCTGTCCGCGCACACGCCCGTTACGCTCAGCGCTGCGTCGGAATGCTGTTGCAAGGCCCCGTCCAGAAGCGAATCCACGCGAAAAGGCAAGGAATGCGTTTCCTCCATCATGTCCTCAACGCAATTCCGGCGGCACCAGTTCACTGTCGAGCGCGGGATCGAGATTCGGCGCGATCCCGAGCATGGGCGCGACGCGCGCGATGATGCGTCCGGTCACTTCGCCCGCGTTCCAGCCGGCCGTGTCGCCGGAATGATCGTTTTCGCGCTTGGGCTCGTCCACCAGGATGACCATTGCATATTTGGGCGCTTCCATGGGGAACGCTGATGCGAACACATTGCGGTTTTTATTGGCCGCATAACGGCCGTTCTCGACCTTTTCCGCCGTGCCGGTCTTGCCACCCATGCGATAGCCCCTGGCCAGCTTGTCGCCCAGCGACCCAGAGCCGTCGGTGGCGTTGAGACGCATCAGGTAGCGCATGCGTTCGCTGGTCGCTTCGGAAACCACGGGATGGGAGACCGCCAGCGCCTGCTGCGGGGTGCGTTCGAACAGCGTGGCGGGAATGAAGGTGCCGCCATTGACCAGCGCCGAAATCGCCACCGCCATCTGCATCGGGGTCACCGAAATGCCGTGCCCGAACGCCGCGGTCGCCGCGGTCACGTCCGAGAAGGTCTGGGGAATGTTCGATTCGGTACGTTCGGGCAGTTCGATCTGCGGCGCCCCATCGAAACCCATCTTGTGCAGGAAGGCCCGATAGGCCTCCTTGCCATAGGCCTGCATGATGTGGATCGCGCCCACGTTCGAGGAATACTTGTACACCTCGGGCACGGTCAGGATGCGGTGCTTGCCATGAAAGTCGGTGATGGTATAGCGGCCGAACTTCACGCCGAACCGGGCGTCGAAACTGTCGGTGAGCTTCACCTTGCCGCTTTCAAGCGCCCCCGCGATGGTCATGGTCTTGAACACGGACCCAAGCTCGAACTTGCCCGCGGTAATGGCGTTGAGGCGCCCCGCCTTGAGCGCGGTCGCCGGCTCGTTTGGATCGAAGTCTGGCAGCGAAACCAGCGCCAGGACCTCGCCGGTATGCACGTCGAGCATCACCCCGGAGGCGGCAATCGCCTTGTAGCGGGTCAGCGCGTCCTCGAGCTGGTCGCGCATGACGTTCTGCACCCGCATGTCGATGGACAGGTTGACCGGCTCCAGCGCCCGCCCGCGCGCCAGGCCCACCGCCTGCAACACGCCAACGTCCTCGCTGTCCATGTATTTCTCGATGCCGGCAATGCCCTGGTTGTCGACATTGACCGAGCCCAGCACGTGCGAGGCCGTTGGGCCGCCGGGATAGAACCGCTTGCTCTCGGTAATGAAGTCGATGCCCGGAATCCCCAGATGCAGGATCTTCTCCTCCATCGCCGGCGACAATTCGCGCTTGATCCACACGAAACCCTTGTCGCCGGTCAGCTTGTTGCGCAGCCACTGGCGATCGAGATCCGGCATCACGCTGGTCAGCTTCTCGACGGCCTCGTCAACATCGATGATGCGGCGCGGCTCGGCGTAAAGGGACGGCACCTTGATATCGACCGCCATTTCCAGCCCGTTCCGGTCGAGGATCGGCGGACGGGTCGCGGTCAGCGCCGCCCGGCTCTGGCCTTCGATGGTGGTGTCGACAGTCTCGTTGCCCAGCTGGATCAGCCGGCCCGCGACCACCCCGAACACCGCCAGCAGCAGGACGATGGAGACGCGGATGCGCGACTGGGTCATGTTGCCCCGCGCCTTGCGCGCGCCATCCAGCGCAATGGTGTCGTTGCCGCCCAGGCTCGCCATGGCCATGTCTATTGCCCTTCGATCTTGCCGCCGGCGGGGTCGATGCCGGCATCGAGCGATTTGATCAGGTCGGTAAGCGCGGCGCTGTCCGGTTCAGATACCGGCCGCATCGGCAAATCCTCGAATTTGGCAAACTGCTTCTCGTCGGCCACCGCGAGCTTGAGTTCGTCGGCATGGCGCTCGACGATGGGCTCGATCTGGCTTGGCTGGTTGAGATAGGCCCAGTCGGCCTTGACCACCGAAAGCGTCGCCTGCTGGTGCTCGATCCTGCTTTCGAGCTCCGCCTTGCGGGTCGCCGTCTCCTCGACGCGATATTTCAGCCCGTAGACGCCCACCAGCGCCACAAGGCTGGTGACCGCCAGAACGATGTTGAGGCCCCGGATCATGCCGCCCCCCGCCGCAAGGAGAAGGGAATGCCAAGCCCCGAAAGGCTGAACGGGCGCGCTGTTGCGTCCGTGCGCCGTGCGCTGCGCAGCGTCGCCGAACGGGCGCGAGGATTGCGCGAAAGTTCGCCGGCCCCGGCCCGCACAGGCTTGGCGACCGGGGACCAGCGCGGCGCTGTGGCCTCCTGCATGGGCATGTGGCGCGATTTCGGCCCGCTGGCTGCCACCCCCGAAAGGAAGCGCTTCACGATCCTGTCCTCCAGCGAATGGAAGGTGACGACCGCCAGCCGCCCGCCCTCGCCAAGCAGCCGCTCGGCGGCGAACAGGCCTTCGGCCAGTTCGTCGAGTTCGGCGTTGACCGCGATCCTGAGCGCCTGGAAGCTGCGGGTCGCGGGGTGGATATCCCCCGGCTTGCGCCCGATGGCCTTCTCGATGATTGACGCCAGCCGGCTCGTCGTCGAGATGGGGTCGGAGGCACGTTCGGAAATGATAGCCTGGGCGATGCGGCGCGACTTGCGTTCTTCACCCAGCGCAAAAAGAAGATCGGCCAAAGCCTTCTCGTCCAATGTGTTCACAAGATCGGCAGCGCTGGTGCCCTCGCCGCTCATGCGCATGTCGAGTGGCCCTTCGCGCAGGAACGAGAACCCGCGTCCCGCCTCGTCGAGCTGCATGGAGCTGACCCCGATGTCGAGCACGATGGCATCGACCGGGCGCGGCATTTGCCCGGCAAAGGTTTCGAGTTCGGAAAAGCGCCCGGCAAAGAAGGTGAAGCGGTCGCCGAAATCCGCGCTCAGCGCCGCCACGTGCGGCGCGACATTCGGGTCGCGGTCGATGGCGAGTACCGATGCCCCGGTCTCAAGCAGTGCGCGGCTATACCCGCCGGCCCCGAAGGTGCCGTCGAGCACGAGCATGCCTTCAAGCGGGCGCAGGGCATCGAGGACTTCCTCGAGCAGCACCGGAAGGTGGGGCATGGACTGCTGGCTGGGTCCGGACCCGTGGGCTTGGGTCATGATCGAAGGCTACTCCACTCCGGCGGCAATCTGCCGGTACGCTTCGCCCCTGTTCGAGGGCGCTTCGGTCACTTTGCGCAACAGGTTTTAAGATTCTGTTTCCCAAACCCGGCGGCTGCCGACAAACCGTCGATGCCCGTTACGGCGCAGGCGGAGAAAGGGTCACCACCACGCTGCCCGACTTGTGGCCACCGTCGACCCGGCGGTGCGCCGCCGCGATCTGATCGAATGCATAGGTGCTATCAATTACTGGCCTGAGGTCGCCGCTTTCGACCAGCGAAACCAGGCGACGGAAATTCTTACCAGAGAAAACCTCGTCATTTTCAGAGGCGCCGACGATCTGCGTGTGGAAAGCAGCACCAAGCATTTCAAGAAGGGTACCGATCACCATCAGGTATCGCCCACCCGGCTTGAGCATGTGCTTGACGCACCGAAAGGGGGCATTGCCGTGGGTATCCATGATCAGGTCGAACTTCTGGCCGCTCCGCATGAAGTTTTCTTTTCTATAGTCGATCACCTCGTCGGCACCGAGGGATCGCACCAAGTCGGCGTTCCTTGCGCTGCACACGCCGGTCACTTTCGCTCCCATCTGCCGGGCAATCTGCACCGACGCGACGCCGACCGCACCTGACGCGCCATTGATCAGGATGCTTTCCCCGGCCTTGAGCTTGCCGCGCGAGAAGAAATTCAGCGCCGTCAGACCGCCGAAACAGATCGATACGATCTCTTCGTAGCCGACGCTTTCAGGAATGCGCGCGATAGGGCCATTGGCGGGAACGCAGAAATATTCCGCGTGGCAACCGAACTCGAATCCCCTGGAGGCCAGAACGCGATCTCCCACCGCGAAATCCTTCACCCCCTCGCCTGTCGCCGCCACGTCGCCTGCAGCGTCGAACCCGAAAACTGGCTGCTTGAGGCGCGTGAACCCCAGCGCAAATCGCGTGAGCAGGGACAGACCCGCCGGCACGTCGAGCGCACGCATGCGGCAATCGCCGGAATTGACCGTCGTCGCATGCACCCGCACCAGCACATCTTGCGGCCCGGGGACTGGGGTCGGCACCTCGCCGATCCGCACCGCTTCCGGTGGACCGTAGCGTTCGCAAATCGCAGCCTTCATTTGGCGTCTCCCTGCTGCCCCTCGCCGGCGCTCCATCCGAAGACATGCTCAATGCCAACACCGAATGCATCGGCAATGCGGAAGGCGACCTCGAGCGAGGGAGAATAGCGTCCCTGTTCAATTGCAACGATAGTCTGCCGGCTGACGCCCACCTTGTCCGCCAACGCTGCCTGCGTCATCTCGCCGGCATCGAACCTGAGCCGACGGATAACATTGGTGATTTGCGGCCTGCCCTTGCCCATCGCTCAGCCAAGCCTGCGATAGGTCAGTTGCGAAACCGTCTCGGCAATACCGCCCAGCAGCATTGCGCTGAACACCCCGTAGACCGCAACAACCGGTATCGCCCCCAACGCGAGCGCAATCAGCGTTCCGGCGATCCCCATTGAAAGCGCCACGTAGGCATTGCGCGACGACCGCGCATTGATCAGCCGGTCGCGCTCGTCAGTCCGCCCGTCCGGCATTTCGCCGCGCCTGACGATAGACACCAGAACGGCACCCAGGATCGTCGTCGCTATGGTGATAACGGCCATGGCCAGCACAGCCCACAGCACCCTGGCAGCGGCGTCCGACACCGTTTCTCCCGCCACCTGCCCGCTCAGGGCCGCCCCGAAGAACCAGATTCCGATGGCGATCTGGACCAGCAGTCCGCAGATCGCACTGACCTCGCGCATCGACATGGCACCCTCCCTGCTTCGATTGACGAATGGCTATGTAAATTCAACACGACATAATGTCAATTTCTTTTGACATAGTGACCAAAAAACTTGACCCGTAGCAGGGAAACGCCGGATTCTCGTGACTTCGTGGATTTCAGTTGTGGACAAAATGGCGCCGCCGGCCCCCTCATCGGGAACCGGCGGCGTGAAACTTGCCAGCCGACCTGTAAGCCGGGTTCTGTAAGGCCGAGGACCGGAGCCCTCGACGCGGTGATCATTCATCTGGGACGCCTGTTGCCAGGCGCCTCGTGCAACCAACCCGGACGACTGGCCCGGAAACGGGGCTGGGAGTTGCCTCCCGCGTCGTCCCTATTCGGTCTTGCTCCCGGTGGGGTTTGCCGTGCGGTCCCTGTTGCCAGGGGCCCGGTGCGCTCTTGCCGCACCCTTTCACCCTTGCCGCGCGGGGCGCGGCGGTTTGCTTTCTGTGGCACTTTCCCTGGGGTCGCCCCCGCCGGGCGTTACCCGGCACCGTGTTTCCTTGGAGCCCGGACTTTCCTCCCCGCATTGCGGAGCGATCACCCGGTCGACTGGCCGGCCCACATATGGGCACCCTCCCCGGCCCGTCAAGCGGGCAGGTCAAACCGGCTCAGAGTCGGCGCGCTTTGGCGATGCTCTCATAGGCCGAATTGATCGCGGCGAGCCGGGCGGTCGCCACCCCGATGAATTCCTCCGGCACGCCCTTGGCGATCAGCCGGTCGGGATGGTGCTCGCTCACCAGCGTGCGATAGACCCTTCTGACCTCGGCATCGCTGGCCGAAGGGTCGAGGCCGAGCACAAGGTAAGGGTCCGGCCCCTCGCTCCCCACCATGTGCTGCGCGGCGATCTGGGCGAACCGCACCTCGTCGAAGCCGAAGATGGTTCCCACGTCCTCCAGGTAGCCCAGTTCGTCCTCGTGGATCATCCCGTCGGCCGCCGCGATGAAGAACAGGCCATCAAGGACGTGCTCCAGCGTTGCCGGGCTGTCGGCGAACAGCCGCGCGATCTTTCTCGCATAGGAGCGGTATCCGGCCACGTCCTGCCGCGCCAGGTCGAACAGGCGCTGCACCTGCTGCTCGGAGCCTTGCGGAATCTCGACGGTCTGGCGGAACGCCCTGATCTCGTCGGCGGTCACCACGCCATCCGCCACCGCCATCTTGGCGCTGAGTGCCACCAGCGCCAGCGTGAATGCAGCGTCCTTGCCGCCCGGCAGCCAGTTGTCCGGATCGAGCGCGGCGCCCAGCGATCCGGCAAGCCCGGTGCCTGCCGAAAAGGAGCCCACAAGTTCGCCAAGCTTCTGCCAGACTGCCAAATTCTGTCCTTTTCAATCGGCTACTTAAGTATGGTGGTAAAAGCCCTGCAGCGGTCTAAGGCCATCGCACGCCGGGCATCCGGTTTCAATGCGCGGCCACCGGTGATCCGAACAGGAAACCAACCGCGTCTTTCTTGTTACGCACGCGACCTTAAAACAGATTGATCGGGCCGTCGGTGCCATCCTGCTGCGGCGGCGGGTTCGCCGTCGACGGCGGCTGCTGCGTGACCGGTTGACCGTCGATCGTTCCGGGCGGCAGAAGCGGCGAATCGCTGTTCGGCGCCGGCTGCAGCGGTTGAAGCGGCGGCAGATCGCTCGCGGTTGCCGGGCTCGTGCTGTCGCCACCATTGCCGAACAGGTCGATGGGATTGTCCTGGGTCGCATCCACCGCGTTCGGATCGCCCCCCTGCAAGGCAGTGTCGGGAGCGGTCGCATCGGTCAGCGGCGGCAGGGCGTTCGGATCGGCCGCCGGCTGCTGCGTCTGGTCGAACTGATTGAACGTGCCCGTGACCGGATCCTGGGTGAGGATGCTGCCGCCGGGATCGGCGCTTGGTGCGACCAGGGCCGGCGATGTCGCATCCATCGACTGGGGCGCAAGAAGCGACGGATCGGTCGGCGTTGCCGCCTTTGCGGTCGCAGGCGGCGGGCTTGCCTGGTCCTGAGGCGCGGCTTGAGCACTGGCGTCGGAGGGCGCAGGTTCCTCGCTGGTCACCGCGACCGCCTGTTCGGGCGGCGGCAGGATGACCAGTTGAAAAAAGGCGTAGCCACCAATGGCCAGTAGCAACAGGAAAACCGCCACCGCGCCCATGGCCCAGCGAAGTTTCATGCCAGACAGCCTTTCTTTCGCTCCACCAGGCTCAACAATACGCCCAAATTGACCGTTTTGTGATCCATCTCAGGCTGGGGACGACTCGCAGCGCCGGCCAAGTACCCGGGCCAGCGCCAGAACCAGATTGGAGCGGTTCATAGTATAGAAGTGGAATTCGCGCACCCCGTGATCGACGAGTTCGGTCACCTGCTCGGCGGCAATGGCTGCCGCGACGAGGGCATGGGTCTCGGGGTCGTCCTCCAGCCCCTCGAAGCGATCCGCCACCCATTCGGGTATCGACGCCCCGCACTTGAGGGCAAATCCCGAAACCTGCCGAAAATTGTGGATCGGCTGGATTCCCGGCACGATGGGCTTGTCGATCCCGGCCTTGCGGGCGCGCTCGACGAAACGCCAGTAGAGATCGTTGTCGAAGAACATCTGGGTGATGGCACGGTCGGCGCCGGCATCGAGCTTGCGCTTGAGGTTCGCGATGTCCGCGTCCCAGTTCGGGCTTTCGGGATGCTTTTCGGGATAGGCGGCAACCGAAATGTCGAAATCGCCGATTTGCCGGATGCCCGCCACCAGTTCGGCCGCGTCGCGATAGCCCTCCGGGTGCGGCTCGAAACGTGTCCCCACGCCCCCGGCCGGATCGCCGCGCAGGGCCACTATCCGCGTGACACCGGCCTCGAGATACCCGCGAACCACCGCGTCGACCTCGGCGCGCGACGCCCCCACGCAGGTCAGGTGCGCCGCCGCGTTCACGCCGGTTTCGCGGGTGATCCGCGACACCAGCCGCAGCGTGCGCTCGCGCGTGGAACCGCCCGCGCCATAAGTCACGGATACGAAACGTGGGCCGAGCGGGGCCAGCCGCGCCAGCGATTCCCAGAAACGCTCTTCCATCGCGTCGGTCTTGGGCGGGAAGAACTCGAATGAAAGATGCAGCGGTGGCCGTCGGCTCCCCGGAAGATGGCTGACCCGGGGTTCCGCACTGGTCTGGTTCATTCGGCTGCGTCCTTGTTGTGCGACTGCGTTTGTATGTCCCGAAGCATCCACAGGCAGACCGTCAGGCCCCGCTCGTCGCCGGGATTGGGAAAGGATTCGAACCGCTCCACGCCAAGGCCCGCCGCACTTGCCCAGGCGCCCATTTGCGCTTCGGACATGCCGAGCCTGCGGTGCGCGTGTTCCTGCCGGAGGAATTCGAGATCGTGGGGCGCGAAATCCACCACCAGGACGCCACCGCCCGCCCGAAGCCCCTTGCGCGCCTCGATCAGGATCTGGCCCGGATCGTCGAAATAGTGCAGCACCTGGTGCAGGACGATCAGGTCGGCGGGGCCGCTCGTCCCCTCGAGCGCCGAGATATCCCCCGGCCTCACCTGCGCGACGCTGATTCCGGCCTGGGCGAGTTTCGCCCGGGCGATGGCGATCATTTCCCGGTTCGAATCGACACCGATCCCCCGATGATAGCGGCCCGCCAGAAGTTCCAGCATGCGCCCGGTGCCCGTCCCCAGGTCGAGCAGCGTTTCGACCGGACCCGGCCCGACCACATCCAGGATCGCCGATTCGACCGCTGATTCAGGAACATGCAGGCTGCGCAGCAGGTCCCAGCTGTCGGCCACCTTGGAGAAATAGGCACTTGCCTGCGCCTGATGCGCCTTGCGGACCTCCTGCAGCGCCAGGACGTCGGCCCGCCGCTGCGGATCGTCTTCCGACAGGTTGCCAACCAGCCACTCGACCAGATGCGCCGCGGCGCCCGAATGCGCCAGCCGGTAATAGGCCCAGGCGCCCTCGGCATAGCGCTCGACAAGGCCCGCATCGGCCAGCAGCTTGAGATGCCGCGACACGCGCGGCTGGCTCTGCCCCAGGATATCGGTCAGGTCCTTGACCGAAAGCTCGCCGCTTGCAAGAAGCGCAAGCAGGCGCAGGCGGGTCACCTCACCCGCCGCTTTCAGCACATTCACCAGTTCGTCAAGCTCGGCCACCGCTCGCTCCATCATATAAAGATATCTTTATATGATAGGCGGGGTCGCGGTCCAGCCCCGATTGGCGCCCTTGTGGGCGGAAGTTCGAAGTCAGGCGACGCCGGCGCTGGCGGTCTCGCTGCCCGGAGAGCGGCGGCGGAACGAGTGTGCCCGCCACAACTCGAAAATGCCACTGGCCTCTTCGCGGCTGAGCGCCTCGTAACGATTACGCACATTCGCCTTGTCGGCTGGGCTCGGCAGGTCCCGCCACGGCATCACCGCAAAGGTCGCCTCGAACAGGTCGGCGGCGAGCCCCAGCGCCTTGGCCGCGACGGTCATGGCAACATAATCCTGGGTCGCCAGCCATTTCACCACGACTTCGGGGGCCACCCGGAGCATCACCGTCAACCCGGCGGCGCTATGGTGGCCGTATCCGAATCGCGCGAATCGGGCGAGCGCCCGCTCATCGAGCTGCCGACGATCGGAGAGGGCCTTGACCTGGTTCCAGGCCATCTTCCACTCGTTGGCGCTGAAGCCGGCGCGGTTGCGCATCCGGTTGTAGACCACCGAGCTGACCTTGCCCACGGCGGCCTTTTCGTCCGGCTGCTCGACCAGCGAGAGCTGTTCGAGCACCTTGCCGCCGACAGCGCTGATCTCGCCGCGTACCGCGTCCCAGTCGAGGTCCGTCCGGCCCCTCAGGTCCGCCGCAATCTTTTCATTTCCTGCCGCGCGTTCGACAAGCCGCCGCATCGCGCTCTGGCTCAGTTCCGCGTTGCGGTTGCCCACCAACCGTTCCACGGCCTGCGCGCCGCCATGCTCCACGATCGCGTCGCCAACCCGGTCGGTCACCTTTTCGCGCCCGGCAATGGCCACCCGGTGGCCTTCGGTCTTTTGCGCCACGATTTCAATGAGATCATCATCGGACAAGACGTTCGAGAATTCCAGAAGCGGCTGGGCGACCTCGATGCTGTCATTGGCCAGCTTCACCACCACGGTTCCCGGAGCCCGGTCGAGCGGTGCCAAAAGCTTTGCCACATGCGCCCGCGCCTCGGCTTCCACCAGGTCTGCGAGCTGGCAAAGCACCTCGTCATACTGGGAAACCTGTTCGTCGTCGCACCGATCTGACACGAAGGCGTAAAGTTGCGCCATGTTGCGGAAAAGCTGGTCCCGCTCGCTGGAATCGGATTCTCCGTTAAGCACGCGGAACGTCGTAAACGCTTTCACGTTCTCTTCCACTTCCTGTGTCATTCGTCATCCCCGGACTTCTTGCCGTTCTGGCCGCACCATGCCTGAGCAGAAGTGCGCATGAATTGAAACGGCACTCCGGGATTTGAATAAAATGCGATCTTTCGCCGCCGCGCTCCCTTGAAACATCGACGCCCCGGAGCCTTGCGGTTCCGGGGCGTCGTAATTGCCGTCGATCATACGCTCTCAGGCGAGGTCGAAACGGTCCGCGTTCATCACCTTGGTCCACGCCGCCACGAAGTCGTCGACGAACTTCCCGGCATTGTCGTCCTGGGCATAGACTTCGCTATAGGCGCGCAGGACCGAGTTCGAACCGAACACCAGGTCCAGCCTGGTCGCGGTCCACTTGACCTTGCCGCTCCTGCGATCGCGGATCTCGAACAGGCCGTCGCCCGCGGGGACCCATTTGTTGCCCATATCGGTGAGATTGACGAAGAAGTCCGTCGTCAGGGCGCCGACGCGATCGGTGAAGACCCCGTGTCCGGTGCCGCCGTGGTTGGTTCCCATTGCGCGCATGCCCCCGACCAGCACGGTCATCTCGGGCGCGGTCAGGCCCATCAGCTGCGTGCGATCGAGCATCAGTTCCTCGGGGCTGACCACATAGTCCTTCTTCAGCCAGTTGCGGTACCCGTCGTGGATGGGCTCAAGCACATCGAAACTGTCCGCGTCGGTCATCTCGTCGGTGGCGTCGCCACGACCCGGCGCAAAGGGCACCGAAATATCGAACCCGGCCGCGCGGGCAGCCTTTTCGACGCCCACATTGCCGGCCAGCACGATCACATCGGCAATGCTTGCGCCATATTCCGCCGCGATCGGCTCAAGGACCGAAAGGACCTTCTGAAGGCGGGCCGGCTCATTGCCCTCCCAGTCCTTTTGCGGTGCGAGGCGAATGCGCGCGCCGTTCGCGCCGCCGCGCATGTCCGAGCCGCGGAAGGTGCGCGCACTGTCCCAGGCCGTCGAGACGAGTTCGGAGACGGACAGGCCCGAAGCGGCGATCTTCGACTTGACCGCGCCGATATCGTAACTGGTCGATCCCTTGGGCACCGGATCCTGCCAGATCAGGTCTTCCTCAGGCACGTCCGGCCCGATATAGCGGGCTCTCGGACCCATGTCGCGATGGGTCAGCTTGAACCATGCCCGGGCGAACGTCTCCTTGAAGTACTCGGGGTCGGCCATGAACTTCTCGCAGATGGCGCGATAGGCCGGGTCCACCTTCATCGCCATGTCCGCGTCGGTCATCATCGGATTGTGCCGGATCGAGGGGTCGGTCGCGTCGACCGGCTTGTCTTCTTCCCTGATATTGACCGGCTCCCACTGGTTTGCGCCGGCCGGACTCTTCTTGAGCTCCCATTCATAGCCGAACAGCAGGTCGAAATAGCCCATGTCGAATGTGGTCGGATGGGTCGTCCATGCGCCTTCGAGGCCCGAGGTGATGGCGTTGGCCGCCTTGCCGCCCATATGCGGATTGTCCCAGCCAAGCCCCTGCATTTCGGGGCCCGCGGCTTCCGGTTCGGGTCCGAGTTTCGATGCATCGCCATTGCCATGGGTCTTGCCCACGGTGTGGCCGCCCGCGGTCAGCGCGGCGGTCTCCTCGTCGTTCATGGCCATGCGGGCGAAGGTCTCGCGCACCTGTGCGGCGGTCTTGAGCGGGTCGGGCTTGCCGTTCACCCCCTCGGGATTGACGTAGATGAGGCCCATCTGCACCGCGGCCAGCGGGTTCTCCATGGTCGCGGGATTATCGACGCTTTCATAGCGATTGTCGCTGGGCGCCAGCCATTCCTTCTCCGCGCCCCAATAGGTATCCTTTTCCGGGTGCCAGATGTCTTCGCGGCCAAAACCGAAGCCGAACGTCTTCAGGCCCATGGATTCATAGGCCACATTGCCCGCAAGGATGATCAGGTCGGCCCAGGACAGCCTGTTGCCGTATTTCTTCTTGATCGGCCATAGCAGGCGCCGCGCCTTGTCCAGGCTGGCATTGTCCGGCCAGGAATTGAGCGGCGCGAACCGCTGGTTGCCGGTGCCCGCACCGCCGCGCCCGTCGGCCAGGCGATAGGAGCCCGCCGCGTGCCAGGCCATGCGGATCATCAATCCGCCATAGTGGCCCCAGTCGGCCGGCCACCACTCCTGGCTGTCGGTCATGAGGGCGGTCAGGTCCTTCTTGAGCGCCTCGACATCGAGCTTCTTGAGTTCCTCGCGATAGTCGAAGCCCTTGCCAAGCGGATTGGTCTTGGTGTCGTGCTGGTGCAGGATGTCGAGGTTGAGCGCATTCGGCCACCAGTCCATGTTCGACACGCCAACTTCGGTAATCGCGCCGTGCATCACCGGGCACTTGCCCGCGCTATCGTCAAGCTTCTTGTCCATCTCGGTCTCCATTCATGGCTGCGGTGATTCCGGCCTGGCAGATGCCAGTGCGCGGCGGGCGCACACGTATTGCGTCCGGAAATCTCTTCCACCTTTGTGGCTTTACTATCACGCGCGCCGGTCGATCAGGCAAATTGATTAGTGTTCTTGTTGTGATAAGTTATTCTTACCATGAGCATGACCCTCAAACAGATGCGCTACGCGCTCGCCGTCGCCGAGGAAGGCCATTTCGGACGCGCGGCGCAGCGCTGTCACGTCACCCAGCCCGCGTTGTCGCAACAGATCAGGCTATTGGAGGAAACGGCCGGGCGGGCCCTGTTCGACCGGTTGGCGAAGTCCGTACGCCCCACCCCCTTCGGGCGTGAATTCCTCGCAAGGGTCCGGCGCATCGTCGATGCCGCGGACGAGCTCGACGCCTTCGCGCTGTCCGGCGCCGCGCATCCCACCCGCCCGGTCCGCTTCGGCCTGATCCCCACGATCGCCCCCTATATCCTGCCCGATCTTTTCCCTGCCCTCGCCCGTGACGCGCCCGGTGTAGAATTCGCCGTCAACGAAAGCCGCACCGACGCCCTGCTCGAAGGGCTCGAACGTGGCGAGATCGACCTGGCCATGATCGCAACCGATCCGCCGAAATCCGCCGTCCGCCTCACAATCGAACCGCTTTTCGCCGACCCGTTCGTGCTGGCGGCGAGCCGAGGGTCCTCGATCGAGGAACCGGTCGACCTGGCAAGCCTTTCCAACCGGCCCATGCTGCTGCTCGAGGAAGGACACTGCTTCCGCGACCAGGCCATTGCCGCCTGCGGCATTCGCGACGATGCCGCCCGCACATTCGCGGCAACCTCATTGCCGACCGTTGTGGAACTGGTGGCCAGCGGCCAGGGCGTCACGCTTCTGCCCGCGATCTCGCTGCGCAAGGAAGCAACCGACCCGCGCATCCGCATTTGCGCGCTGGCAGCGCCGGGCGCGGGGCGCATGCTCTCGCTGGCCTGGCGTGAGGGGTCGCCCTATTCAGCGCTTTTCGCCCGGATCGCCCGCACGGTCCGCAGCACGGGCCTGGCGCGCCTCTCCGAGGCCTTGCCGGAACGCGGGGCCGGTCAGCTGCCGGGATAGATCCACTGTTCCCAGATGCGGGCGGTCACCTTTTCGCCGGGATGGACCACACCCGGTTTCTCCACCCAGGCAACGAGGCCGCGCCGGTATTTGGCCGCCGGCACGAAGCCCAGTTCCACATCTTCCCGTCCGGGAAACTCGGAAGCGATGGAGCGGCCCGCGACCTTGCACGGGCCGTTCGCGCCATCGACCCGAAGCGTCGCGCCGCCCTCGAAGAACAACTGGGTGCGCGGCGGCAAAAGGCTCAAATGCGGGATCCCGGATATCAGCAGGTTGCCCCCGATCCATTCCGGCCGTATTCCGGCGAGATCGAGCGCCGCGGCCACTTCCCGCAACTCGTCCGGGGCAAGAATGGTCACCTGCCGCTCGTTGCGCATTTCGGTGCCGCGCGGATACCAAGGCTCCCGGCCTCCCGAGCGTCGCGTCACGCCCGAATGGTTGTCGCCCGCAATGCCCTCGAACCCCAGTTGCAGCGACTGGGTCGCGCGGGTGCGAAAGCCATCCCCGTCGGCAACGAACACGCCTTCGACCGCGCCGGTCAGCTTTCTCGCGGGGACGATCTCGACAGTCAAGCGACGGACTCCATCACGGGTGGCGGGCGGCGGCGGCGGATCACGGTATCGCCAGTGAATACCGCCAGGGACACAAGGATCAACCCGAAACTCATCAGGCGCACGCTGGTCAGCGTTTCGCCGAACACGAACACCGCCACAAGGAATTGCAGCGTGGGCGTGATGTACTGGAACATGCCGATGGTGGTCATGCGCAGCCGCTTGGCGGCATAGGCAAAAAAGATCAGCCCCATGGCCGTCGCGGGCCCGGTGAGAATGAAATAGAACATCTTGAGCGGATCGGCCATCTGCCCCGGCCCCGAGGTGACGAGCACATAAAGGATATAGGCAAGGGCGGCGGGCAGCATGAGCAGGGTCTCCACATAAAGGCCCGGCGTTGACCCCACCGTGACAGTCTTGCGGAAATAGCCGTAGGAGCCGAAGGACACCGCCAGCGCCAGCGAGACCCAGGGCAGCCCGCCTATGGCGACCGCCTGCAGCCCCACCGCCACCAGCGCGATCAGGATGGCCAGCGCCTGCACCCTGTTCTGCCGCTCGCCAAGGAAAACCATGCCGATGGCGACCGACACCAGCGGCGTGATGAAATAGCCAAAACTGGTTTCCAATACCCGTTCGGCCTCGACTGCCCACACGAAAACCAGCCAGTTGACCGAAAGGAGCAGCGCCGAAATCAGCATGCCCACCAGTGTGCGCCGGTTGGCAAGCGCCACCCGCACTTCTCCCATGCGGTTGCGCAGCGCCAGCACGATTCCGACAAAGACCAGGGACCAGACCACCCGCTGCGACACGATCAGCGCCGCATCGGACCCCTGCAGCAGCCGAAACAGGATCGGGAACCCGCCCCACATGCCATAGGCGGCAAGTGCGGCAGCGACGCCAAGGCCCGCGCCGCGGGATTGGCTGGCGCCAGCGCCAGTCGGGGCAGTCTCGGTCGCCGTCATCTTCGATGTCCTCAAGAAGCCGTCGGCCCGGTGCCGGCGCGCGATCTCACTATCAGCCGAAATGCTTCATCGCCAATCATTGTTCTTGATAGGATCCAGCAGGTTTCGCGATCCGCGGGCCACGCCCGATCCCTCGCGTGTTTGACCCCGATCAAGGACCGCCCCCCCACGATCGGTTCATATTGCCGTCTGATCCGTCAAGCAGGGAGATCGAAATGCGCAATCCAACCACCTGGGTGCTGATTGCCGATGGCGCCTCGGCCCGGGTTTATCGGAATACCGGCCCGGGAACCGGCCTCAAGCCGGTCGAGGATCTGGAATTCGATGCCCCGCACGGGCGCGCCAGGGACATCATGGCCGACAAGCCGGGCCGCGCGTTCTCTTCCGCGGGCGCGCGCCGCAGCGCCATGGAACCCTCGTCCGATCCGGTCGACGTGATGGAGGCCGAATTCGTGCGCGGTCTTGCCACCATGCTGGCCGACAGGCTCCGCCAGGGGGCATATGACGATTTGATCGTGGCCCTCGCCCCGCGTGCGCTGGGGCAGTTGCGCGAGCATCTGTCGAAGGACGTGGCCGCCCGCATCCGGCACGAAATGGCCAGCGATCTGGTCAATACGAAGCTGCAGGACCTGCCGCGCCATTTCGAGGGCCTGCTCAAGCTCTGAGGCATTTGCGCCGGGGATCACGAAAATGTGTCGGCAAGGCGTTGCGGTTTCGCTTCGCCGCAGCCGGCCTGTCATTGTGCTGACGCGTTCCGGTACTACATCTGAATAAAAGCGGGAGGCCAACATGAAGACGAAGAAAACCTGGATTCTAGTTGCCGACCATTCGGGCGCGCGCGTGCTTGAAAATCACGGCCCCGAGAAGGGATTGCTCGAAGTGCCGGACATGTACTTCACCCAACAGGGCGAAACACCGGACACGACCCACCGATACTACATTCCGGCCATGCGGCACCGGTTCTTGCCGGGGCTTTGCGCCACCGACTGGCCGCGCGACCCCGCTCAGGAGCGCTTTGCCCGCGAGGTCGCCGAAGCGCTCAACGAGAAGTACCGGGAGGGCGCATTCGACCGGCTGGTGCTGGCGGGTTCGCCGCGCATGCTGCAGCACCTGCGCTACCTTCTGTCCACCGATACCCGCCGCTGCCTGAAGGCCGAAGTGCCTGGCCTGGGCAAGGGCGACGTGGCCAAGCGCATCGACCCCGACTTGCTGGGGTGAAGCAAAGCTAGCGATAGATTGCCCCGCGATTGCCTACCGCGACCACGAGCAGCACGAGTTCGCCGTCGTCAATGCGACAGACGATGCGCATGTCGCCGACGCGGTAACGCCAGTATTCGGATAGGCTGCCCTTCAGCGGCCCACCAAGCTGACGGGGGTTTTCAAGCTTCAAGAGGCGATCGTCGATGAAGCGTGTGACGCGATTCTGGTCTGTCTTGCTGAGTTTGCTCAGGTCTTTGAAAGCACCGCGGTCAAAGCGGACCGTCCACACCCGTCAAACGTCCTGTTCGTCGGCGAAGAGTTCGGCCTTGACCTCATCCCAGGACATGGTCGGCCCCGGATTCTTCATCCTCTCGTCGGCCAGATAGGTATCTTCGAGATCCTCGATGTGCTCGACAATCGCTTCACGCGCATAGAAACTCTTGGTGCGGCCGGTCTTCTTGGCCAGGGCATCCAGGCGCTTCTCGATGTCTGGCGGCAGGCGCAGGGCAAGCATGGCAGTGACTCCGAGGGACAGGTGCTATACATGTATAGCGTGATCACAGTTTGCCAGAGCACTTCATTTCTGTAAAGTCATTTCTGTTTCGTCATATCGCTAGGATTGCGGTGTCAAGTTAAATGACAATTTTTGATCCACAATTTCAAATAACTAGAAACGAGAAACGGCTGTTATTGCTTCTTGAGAAATTGTTGCTTGAGGAATGTGAAGAAATAGACAGAAATAACATTGACAACGATTCTGTGGCGTTGAGCGACGCCGAGGCGATGGAGCTTTCGGAGAGAATTGAAGAACAAATTTCACAACAGGAATTCTGGAGGCGGGCGTCGTTTGTAGAGATGTTGGCAAAAGGGGATACAGCATCTGCGCGCGAACCCTATCTAGCGGGCCGAACACGACAAGGTAAGACGCGCGCACTGGCTACGATGCAATATGAAGACTTTCTCGTCCGGTTAGGAATTGGAAACCGCAGATACACCAATACCTCGCGCATGCCATTTGAACATTTCTTGCGGATGGAACAATTGTTGTTTTCCAAACTGGGTATTACTCCAAAAGGTGTGCAGCTCCTCTCTCGCTTCTTGAACCTGAAGCGGGATGAAATTGAACTAGCGCGAACGGGAGGTGGAGAACATGAAGCATCAAAGATACTTCCGCATCTTCGCTCGCTAACACCGAATTTTTTGCAACATCAGAGTATTGCGGAAATGGTGATGCGTAGGGATAAACTCGCCGGCGCGCTGACACTGTTTGCAAACATGACTGTCATTTTTACCACCCGTGACTGGAGCGCCACAGGCACTATGTCCACAATGGCGGGCGCGATAGGACTGGTTGGCGGAAACTAGCGCTAGCGCGTCAGTGGCTTGTACTTGATCCGCTTGGGGTTCACCGCGTCCGCGCCGAGGCGGCGCACCTTGTCGGCCTCGTAGTCGGCGAAATTGCCCTCGAACCATTCCACATGGCTGTCGCCCTCGAAGGCCAGCATGTGGGTGGCGAGGCGGTCGAGGAACATGCGGTCGTGGGAAATGATCACCGCGCAGCCGGCGAATTCTTCCAGCGCCTCTTCAAGCGCTGCGAGGGTTTCGGTATCGAGGTCGTTGGTCGGTTCGTCGAGCAGCAGCACATTGGCGCCCGATTTCAGCATCTTGGCCAGGTGCACGCGGTTGCGCTGCCCGCCTGAGAGATTGCCCACCTTCTGTTGCTGGTCGGCGCCCTTGAAGTTGAACGAGGAGACGTAGGCGCGCGAATTCACCTCGCGCTTGCCCAGCATCAGCACGTCGTTGCCGCCCGAGATTTCCTCCCACACCGTCTTGTTGGGATTGAGCGTGTCGCGGCTCTGGTCGACATAGCCAAGGTGCACGCTGTCGCCCACCGTGATCGTGCCGCCATCGGGTTCTTCCTGTCCGGTCAGCATCTTGAACAGGGTCGACTTGCCCGCCCCGTTCGGCCCGATCACGCCCACGATGCCGCCTGGCGGCAGCTTGAAGCTGAGATCGTCGATCAAGAGATGGTCGCCATAGCCCTTCCTGAGGTTCGCCGCATCGATCACGTTCTGCCCGAGACGCTCGCCCGGCGGAATGACGATCTGCGCCGAGGACGAACTGGTCCGCGCCTCGTTGACCCTGACCAGTTCGTCATAGGCCTTGATGCGCGCCTTGGACTTGGTCTGGCGGGCCTGCGGGCTCTGCCCCAGCCATTCCTTTTCGCGCTGCAGCACCTTCATGCGGGCCGCGTCCTCGCGCTGTTCCTGGGCGAAACGCTTGGTCTTCTGCTCGAGGTAGGCGGAGTAATTGCCCTCGTAGGGGATGCCGCGGCCACGGTCGAGCTCGAGGATCCAGCCCGTGACATTGTCGAGGAAATAACGGTCGTGGGTGACGATCAGTACCGCGCCGGGGAATTCGCGCAGGTGCTTTTCCAGCCAGCCGGTGGTTTCGGCATCGAGATGGTTGGTCGGCTCGTCGAGCAGCAGCAGGTCTGGCGCGCTCAGCAGCAACTGGCACAGCGCCACGCGGCGCTTCTCGCCGCCCGAGAGGTTGTCGACCGTCGCGTCGGCCGGCGGGCAACCCAGCGCCTCCATGGCCATCTCGACCCTTGAATCGAGATCCCAGAGATTTTCCGCATCTATCTGATCCTGCAGCTTTGCTGCCTCGTCGGCGGTCTCGTCCGAATAGTCCATCATCAACTCGTTGTACCGGTCGATGATGGCCTTCTTCTCGGCGACGCCGGTCATCACGTTGCCCATCACGTTCAACGCGGGATCAAGCTGCGGCTCCTGCGGCAGGTAGCCCACCTTGGCGCCCTCGGCGGCCCAGGCCTCGCCGGTGAACTCGGTGTCAAGGCCCGCCATGATCTTGAGAAGCGTCGACTTGCCCGAGCCGTTGGGGCCGAGCACGCCGATCTTGGCGTCGGGGTAGAAACTGAGATTGACGTTGTCCAGAACCTTCTTGCCGCCCGAATAGGCCTTGGACAAGCCGTGCATGTGATAGATGAACTGACGGGCCATGGGACCGGGACCTCTTTGTGTTTCTGAACGTGTCGGGATATCGGCGGCTTGTTTAGGCGATTGCGGCTGGTCCCGCAATCGCCCCGTTCTGCAAGGGGGCCGTTTCAGGCGTCGTGCAGCGCCTCAAGTCCGGGTGCGGTCTTGGAGACGATGAACTCCGTCACCTGATATTCGGCAAGGCCCTGCTGGCGGAAGGGATCCTCGTCCAGCACCTTTTCGAGCACCGGCAGGCTCTCCGCGCGGGCCAGGATGATGCCGCCCGTGCGCGGCTCCTTGCGGCCCGAGGCGATGAAGGTGCCGTTGGCGTAGTACTTGTCCAGGAAAGCGATATGCGCGTCGCGCGCCGCGTCGATCCGGTCGAGACCGACCACATAGTGAAGGGAAACGATGAACATGATGAGCCTGCTCGCTGTGGTTTCAGGCGCGAGTCGGCGCCCGCGCGGGCGGCACATTAGAGCATGTTCAGAAAAAGTGGATACCGGTTTTCCGGTTCGAACATGCGATCACCAGAAACGCGCGGCAAGCCACGGGCAAGTGGCCTTGCGCGTTCACGCCGCCACTTCGGCCATCAGCCATTGCCCGAGCGGCCACATGTTGGAAAAGTGGGTGAAGCAGGTATCGGCGAAATCCTCGGCAAGGGCGCTTTCCGCCGGCAATTCGTGCATTGCGATCAGCCCCTCGTACAAGAGGTATTCCGCCCGCTCCCCTTCGGCCTCGAAACCGCGCGGTGGCTTCTTTCGGGTCTTCTCCCCGATGGTATACGGCCCGGCGGCGCGCACCTTCTCAACAGCCGCCAGCAAGCCATTGCCCGCCCGCTTGTGCTGCACCGCATAGCGGAAGCGTTCCAGCTCGGGCTTCTGCAGGTTGTGCATCCCCACCGCGAAGAACACCCTTTCCGGGCTGATCTGAACGTAGAACCCCGGCTGGTCCCAGGCCCGCCGCTCCCCGTGCCAGAACCACAGGCCCAGATGGGTCTTGTAGGGTGACTTGTCCTTTGAGAACCGCGCATCGCGATTGATCCGCCACAGCGAGCCGTTCACCCTGGGCGCGAACTGCACATCCGGCGCGATCGTGCGCAGCCGAGGCCCCATGGTCTCGATGAAGGCGAAGGCGGGACCGGTATATCCCGCCTCATAGTCGGCCCGGTGCGCTTCGAACCACGCCTTCTCGTTGTGTGCCGCAAGTCCGCGCAGGAAATCGAGAGTGATTTGCGGAAAACCCTTGAATTCGGCCATGTTTCACCCCGTCTGAAACCCGATCGCAGCATAGACCGGGATTGGCGTCGCGCCTACCGATTGCGCCGTGCGCTGGCTTGCGTCAAGCTTGCCGCCCACCAGACTCAACAGCTGATCGTACCCAACATGCCGAACGCAATTTCAATGCGCCCTCGTCAGCCGAGGCGTCAACTGGCGCCGGGCCAGGTCTCCGAACTCACCGTGATCGACCGCAACGGCTCCAATCGCACCGTGATCTATGAGACCGCCGAACTGATCGAGGCGCCGAACTGGTCGCCGGACGGCAAATGGCTGGTGTTCAATGCCGACGGGCGGCTGTTCCGCATCTCGCCGGACGGGGCCGATGGGCCGCACCGCATCAATACCGCGCCGGTCGAGAACCTCAACAACGACCACGTGATCTCGCCCGACGGCGCGACGATCCATCTCAGCGCCGGCGGCCATCTCTATCGCGTTCCGTTCTCGGGCGGTGCGCCGGTCCGGGTCTCCAACGATCACGACCCGGCGTGCGATTTCGGCCACTACCTGCACGGCATCTCTCCCGACGGCGCGACGCTGAGTTACGTAGGGCTGGAGAAAGGACCTGACGGCAAGACCATATTCCGCATCTACACCATTCCCGCCGGCGGCGGGCCAGATACGGTGCTGACCGATGGAGCGTGTCCGGTCGACGGACCGGAATTCTCGGCGGACGGGCAATGGATCTATTTCAACTCCGAGGCCGCCGCCACACGCCCCGGCCACGCCCAGGTTTTCCGCATGCGTCCGGACGGCTCGGGACGCGAACAACTCACCAGCGACGAGCGGGTCAACTGGTTCCCGCATTGCGCCCCGGATGGCACGATTGCCTATGTGAGCTTCCCGCCCGGCACGACCGGGCACCCCGCGGACAAACAGGTAGTCCTCAGGGTGATGGATGCGGATGGAGCGAACATGCGCGACATCGCGACCCTTTTCGGCGGTCAGGGCACGATCAACGTCAATTCATGGGCCCCGGACAGCAAGAGGCTTGCCTATGTCGCCTATCCGATGGCGGGCTGAGCGCGGGCGCCTTCCTTCAGGGCCCCGTTGCCGGGCTTTTCGACCCACACCCTGACCGACTTGAAGGCCGGGGTCTTGCTGCGCGGATCGGCCTCTTGCCCGGTCAGTATGTTGGCTTCGGGGAAATAGGCCATCGCGGAGCCCGGAGGCAGATCGAAGGCCAGCGCGGTCACGCCCACCATGCGCCCGCTCTGCGAGCACACGTCCACCGTCGAACCGTCGGCTATGCCGCGCGCCTGCATGTCCGAGGCATTGAGCAGGACAGACCAGCGCCCGGCATTGCGGCGATAGCTGTCCTTCTCTTCATAGATGATGGTGTTGAATTGCCCCTCGCTGCGTATCGTGGCCAGCGTGAGCACGCCGTCGCGTTCGCGCCCCGCCCCGTTTCCCCTCGTGATGGGCGTGACCTGGAAGCGGGCCCTGCCCTCGGGCAGGTCGAACCGGGGGGCGTGCATGAGGCGATTGCGGATGTGGAACTCGCGCCTGGCGACATCGATGTCCGCCAGCTCCTCCATGCCGGGTACGATCCTGGCGATCGCATCGCGCGTTCGCGCGTGCTGCTTGAACCCCGCGAAGTCGACAGGCGCATCCGGCATCATTGCGCTTGCCAGGTCCGCAAGGATGTGGGTTTCGGGGCGCACATTGTCGAGCCGCCCGATCCCCCCGTCGCTGAGCCGGACGAAGTTGAACATCGACTCCTGGGTCGTGGGCTGCCACTCCTCGTCGCGCGCGGTCACCGGCAGGATCAGTGCCTCACCGCCGTCCAGCCCGTGAACATGGCCGCGATTGAGGGTGGTGGTGAGAAAGACCTTCAACCCGATCCGCGACAGGGCTTCGCCCGCCCAGGCGGTATTCGGCGAGGCTTCGTAGAGGTTGCCACCCATGATGAGCGCGCAATCCACACTGCCCGCCGCCGCCGCCCGCATGCATGCAAGAGTGTCCATGCCCCCGCCCCTTGGCAGGTTCACGCCGTAATGGTTCTCGAGCGCGGCAAGCACCGTCTCCGCAAGCACCGGCTTCACGCCGATCGTGCCGACGCCCTGGACATTGGAATGCCCACGCAAGGGCAGAAGCCCCGCGAACCGCTTTCCGATCATGCCGCGCAAGAGTGCAAGATTGGCGACCGCCTCGACATTGGCGACCCCGTGCGCGTGGTGCGTGAGCCCCATGCCCCAGGCAAACACCGCGTTGCGCGAACGTGCGTAAAGGGCCGCGACGCGCATCAACTCGCTTTCGGAAACGCCGCACCGCGCTTCGATATCCGCGAAATCGAGCGCGTCGAGGTCAGCCTTGAAGGCCTCGTATCCCGCTGTGTGGCTTGCGATGAAATCGTCCGCCTCCGCGCCGAGCGCCAGCACGGCCTTGGCCAGCCCCTTGAGCAGGGCGACGTCTTCTCCGATACGCGGCTGCAGGAAGTCGGAGGCAATCTCGGTGCCGCCGGCAATCATGGACTTCGGGCTCTTGGGGACCGCGAACTTCATCAGGCCCGGTTCGCGGGCGGGATTGATTACCACCACGTCCCCGCCCCTGTCGCGGCACGCCTTGAGCATGTGGATGAAGCGCGGATGGTTCGAGGCCGGGTTGGCCCCGATCACGAAGATCAGGTCGGCGCCCTCGAGGTCCGCGAGTTCCACGGTGGCCGTGCCCTTGCCGATGGTCGTGCCCAGGCCCTCGCTCGTCGCCTGGTGGCAATAATAAGAGCAGTTGTTCACATTGTTGGTGCCGTAGGCACGGGCCATCAACTGGAAAAGGAATGCAGCCTCGTTCGAGGACCGCCCCGAAGAATAGAAGAAAGTCCGGTCAGGCGAAGTGGCGCGAAATCCCGCTGCGGCGCGAGCGATTGCCCAATCCCAGGTGACCGGGGTGAACCTGTCCGAATCCGCGGCCTTGTGGATCGGTGAATTGAGTCGGCCAAGGCTCTCGATTTCCCGGCCGGTCAGCTCCTTCAGGTCCTTCAGGCCGTGCTCGAAAATCTCCAGCGGGATGGCCGGCTGGATGTCGGTCGATTGCGCCTGCACACTCTTGTTGCAGACCGAGGGGAACTCGCCAAGTTCGTTGACCATGCCCCCGTTCTGGCCGCCCATGCCATAGGCGCAGGCCTTGCACGTGTTCTTCGCGGTCAGCGCCTTGGCCGCCTTGCCCACGCCGATACGCGATACGGTCCTGAGCGTGTAGAGAACTTTCTTCGCGCCGCCACCGATCACCGGCCGCTCACCATGTGCCCGCCGATCCGCCATCAGCCCCTCCCAAACCCTTCATGCCCAATAAATGCTGCGAGCAACGAATGACCAGTGCCTCGGAGCCTTGTCATACCGGAAGCCCGGTGCGGGCCTTGACCTCGCGAATGCTCATGTTGGAGTGCACGCGCGCCACGCCGGGCAGGCGCGCCACCAGCCGCCTGTGCAGGCGTTCGAAATCCTCGGAGTCGCGGCATACGACCCTGAGGATATAGTCCGAAGTCCCCGCCATCAGGTGGCATTCCAGCACTTCGGGAATGTCGAGCACGGCCTGCTCGAACGCATCCAGCGAAGGCTCGCTCTGGCTCGACAGTGAAACCTCGATGAAGAACTGCATGGCGAAGCCAAGCTGCTCGCGATTGAGCTCGGCACGATAGCCAAGGATCAGCCCGCTTTCCTCAAGGGTCTTCAGCCTGCGGTGGCACGCCGAGGCGCTGAGGCCGACCGCCTCGCCCAGTTCCGCAACGCTTTGCCGGCAGTCCGCCTGCACCCGCCGAAGGATACTGCGGTCGATGGCATCAAGATGCAATTCCATTGCGTGTTACTCGACATAATTCGAATTTTGTCCCGAAGTAGAGCGGATCGATAGCGAGTTTGCAAGAAAATCCCGGTCCCGATGTGCCACAATTTGCAATATTACGAACAGGGAGGGTCTCGCGATGTTGATTGGCGTCCCCAAGGAAATAAAGAACCACGAATATCGTGTCGGCCTGACGCCGGAGAGCGTCACCGAGCTTGTCGCCGCGGGCCACAGGGTCATCGTCGAAACGCGCGCCGGTGAGGGGATCGGGGCCGGTGACGACGCCTACAAGGCCGCTGGCGCGACCATCGCGCCGGATGCCTCGACCGTTTTCCAGACCGCGGAGATGATCGTCAAGGTCAAGGAGCCGCAGGCGGTGGAACGCGCAATGCTGCGCCCCGATCAGGTGCTGTTCACCTATCTGCACCTCGCTCCCGATCCAGACCAGACGCGCGACCTCGTCAAGTCGGGCGCGATCTGCATCGCCTACGAGACGGTAACCGATGCCAGCGGCGGGCTTCCGCTGCTCAAGCCGATGAGCCAGGTCGCGGGCCGCATGTCGATCCAGGCCGGTGCCACCGCGCTTGAAAAGGCCCATGGCGGCCGCGGCGTCCTGCTCGGCGGCGTACCCGGCGTCCAGCCCGGCAAGGTCGTCGTGCTTGGCGGCGGTGTCGTTGGGTTCAATGCGGCGCAGATGGCGGTCGGCTTGCAGGCCGACGTGACCATTCTCGACAAGAGCCCGGCGGTTCTGGAGCGTCTCAGCAATCACTTCGGCGCCAGCGCCCGCGTGCTCTACTCGAACAAGGCGGCCTTGGCCGAAGCCGTCGCCTCGGCGGACGTGGTTGTGGGGGCCGTGCTGGTTCCGGGCGCCGCCGCGCCAAAGCTCGTCACCCGCAACATGCTCAAGACCATGAAGCACGGTGCGGTGCTGGTCGACGTGGCCATCGACCAGGGCGGCTGCTTCGAGACCAGCCATGCAACGACTCATGCCGAACCGACTTTCACGGTCGACGGCATCGTTCACTACTGCGTCGCAAACATGCCGGGCGCGGTTGCGCGCACCTCGACCTATGCACTCAACAACGCCACCCTGCCCTTCGCCCTGGCGCTCGCCAACAAGGGCTGGCGCAAGGCGCTGGCCGAAGACCAGCATCTGCGGGCCGGGCTCAATGTGTGCCAGGGCCGGGTGACCTGCCAGCCGGTCGCCGATGCGCAGCACTACGAAGCGATCGCGCCTGAAGTCGCAATCGCGGCCTGATCGTCGTCGCTGGACGTCCGGAAACGAAGAAAGCCCCGCGCATGGCGCGGGGCTTTCTCTTTTGGTTCAGGCTCGGGCGGCCGCGCCGCCGTCAGTTCTCGTAGATCGAGATCGCGCTGCCGTTGACCGAGATTGCGACCATGCGATTGACGTTGAGCTTGCGCCCATCGAGCCACGCCTTGATCGCGGCATTCCCGGACATCGCCTTTTCGAGATCCGCGATCTGCGTCTTGTGGGCGCCGATGGCCTGCTCCACCTTCATCACCTCGGGAAGCGGATAGTCTGCCCGAATATGGAACAGCGATACGTGCTTGGCCTTGCTCAGGGCCGTGATGTCGGCAGGCGTGTAGACGCCCACCAGCTTGATCAGGTCGGCGGAGGCGACCGCATCGGCCTTCTTGCCGATGGAGATCGTGGCCAGCGGCACGCCACTTGCGGTCTTGGTCGCGGCCCAGGAAGCGCTGGCGCCGAGCATGAGGGTAGCGGCCGCCAGGGCGGCTACCGGAAGAACAACGAACCTGTTCATCTTCTGATTCCAATAGGTTGGATTGTTATGGCGTTGCCGGCTGGCGTGTGGGGACAACGCCGTGTTCCGGCAACGAACCGGAGTTCACGCCCCGATCCGGGTAAATTCGCGACCCGCTTTCGGCATTCCGGCGGTGGAACGATGGCTTTTGCGCGGCAGCGATCACATTGCGGTGAGAATTATTACCGCGCAGCCATTGCGGCCTTGAAGGAAACAAAAGAGCCTCGCGGCAGGTCCAGCCAGGGTGAAGACCGGTCACGCCGCGAGGCTCCAGGGACCCCGGCGGAGGGGCTAGGGATGGAGGGACACATCAGAACCGCCGGGGGATGGGAGAATTGTGAGAGAGCGAACTACTGCAGATAGACCGACGCCTTGCCGTCCATGGCGCTGACGGCGACCACGTCCTTGATCTGCACCTTGTTTGCCTTGAACCAGTTCGCGATCGCGGTATCCGACGAGAGCGCGGTTCTGAGCTTGGCGATTTCCGCGGAATTGTCGGTCATCGCGGTCTGCAATCGATCGATGTCCTTTCCTGTGTAGGTGTTGGGCAGACGGAAGACGTCCACGCTGGTTGCGCCGCCGAAGCGACCGAGTTCGGCGCTGGTGTACATGCCGACCAGCGGAACAAGATCACTGGCCGATGGCGCGATCGCGCCCGTTCCGTTGACGAGCTTGGCATGCATCGCCTCGGGCGAGGTGGACGCCGAGGCAATGCCTGGGGCGAAGGCGAGGGCAAAAGCGGTAAGCACTGCCGCCGAGAGCGTAACGATCCGATTCATTTCGAACTCCCTTGGAATTTCGGGAACAGACCGGGGCCTCGATGGGGTCTTGGGCCAGGGGACTCAGGCCCTTCGGGTGTCTCGGGCCGGCGCGGCAACGCCGACAGGTCGAAGTTCACGCCCCGCTTCTGGCGGCTTCTCGACATCACCCGGGAAATTTCGTGCTGAAATCGTGACCATTTGGCGGCGCCGTTCACGACCGCGCGAGAATGCTAAACAATTGGAAAGATTGGTAAGATCTTCAGATCAAGAACCCCCGGAGCCGCGAAGCATCCGGGGGCCGAGGCTATGGTGCAAACAACCTCTGCCGGAGGCGTGAGCCTTCGGTCCGCAAAGAATACAGCATCAGCCCATTTCGGTCATCCGAGACCCAGCGCCACAATTTCGCGTAATTATTATGCAAATTCCTAATATGCATATTTTTTTTGCATATTCGTGCATCAAAGCCCATGACTCGGGCAACCTTACTGACATAATTCATGCCGCGCCTGTGGTCGTCGGCAGGTAAAAATCCAGAAAACCGTGTCAGATCAATGAACTAAAGAAATGCCAGCGAGTCTGGCATGTTGCTTGCTCCTCTTTTGCGCGGTGCAAACACCTACTGTCGGAGGTTTGAATGACAGGTCTACTGCGCAAAATCGCCGCCCTCGGGCTGGCAACCGGTCTCATGGCCGGAGCCCTTCCCATGGTCGCGCCGCAAGCTGCGGACGACACCATCAAGGTGGGTATCCTTCACTCCCTGTCGGGAACCATGGCGATATCCGAGACTACGCTCAAGGACGTCATGCTCATGCTCATCGACGAGCAGAACAAGAAAGGCGGCCTGCTGGGCAAGAAGCTCGAACCGGTGGTCGTCGATCCGGCCTCCGACTGGCCGCTCTTCGCCGAGAAAGCCCGCGAACTTATCTCGGTCGATGGTGTTGCGGCAGTGTTCGGTTGCTGGACCTCTGTGTCCCGCAAATCGGTCCTGCCCGTGTTCAAGGAACTCAATTCGATGCTCTTCTACCCCGTCCAGTACGAGGGCGAAGAAAGCGAGCGCAATGTGTTCTATACCGGCGCCGCGCCGAACCAGCAGGCCATCCCCGCCGTCGACTACCTGATGAACCAGGAAGGCGTGCAGCGCTGGGTGCTCGAAGGCACCGACTACGTCTATCCGCGCACGACCAACAAGATCCTCGAGGCCTATCTGAAGTCCAAGGGCGTTGCCCCCGAAGACATCATGGTGAACTACACGCCCTTCGGGTTCTCCGACTGGCAGACTGAGGTTTCGGCGATCAAGGCGTTCGGTTCGGCCGGCAAGAAGACCGCCGTCGTATCCACCGTCAACGGCGACGCCAACGTGCCCTTCTACAAGGAACTGGGCAACCAGGGCATCAAGGCCGAGGACATCCCCGTGGTGGCCTTCTCGGTTGGCGAAGAGGAGCTTTCGGGCATGGATACGGCCCCGCTTGTCGGCCACCTTGCCGCCTGGAACTATTTCGAAAGCGTCGACACCCCCGAGAACGCGGCCTTCATCGACGAGTGGCACAAGTTCATCGGCAATGACAAGCGCACCACCAACGACCCGATGGAAGCAGCCTATATCGGCTTCAACATGTGGGTGAAGGCAGTGGAGAAGGCCGGAACCACCGACACCGATGCAGTGCTCGACTCCATTATCGGTGTGACGGTGCCCAACCTGACCGGCGGCTATGCCACGATGATGCCGAACCATCACATCACCAAGCCGGTGCTGATTGGTGAAATCCAGGACGATGGCCAGTTCGACGTTGTCTCCGAAACGCCCGGAACCGTGCCCGGCGACGCCTGGTCCGACTACCTGCCCGGCTCAAAGGACCTGATCTCTGATTGGCGCAAGCCTCTGTCCTGCGGCAACTTCAACGTCGCCACAGGCAAGTGCGGCGGCGCCGGCGAATAAGCTGGGCTGACAGCCTCGGCGAGGGCGGAAACCGCCCTCGCCCCATTTTTTCCCTCGCACGCCCGGACAGCGACATGACCCCGACCGGCTTCCTTCGCTCCCTTTTGATGGCATTGGCGCTGCTGTTTGCGGCGACTGCCCAGCCAATGGCGCAGCAATTTGCAAATGACCTTGCGTCCCTGGTCCGCAGCCTGCCCGACGGCAGTTTCGCCGACCGCGAAAAGGTCATCCAGGCCATCGCGGCGACGGGCGACGCGACTGCCGCACCCATCCTCAAGGCGCTGGGCGACGGCGATCTCTACCAGGTCAAGTCCGATGGCAGCGTTGTGATGGCCATGCGCTCCGGCTCGAACTACACGATTAGCGATCCCTTGACCGGCGGGAGCCTCGGCGAAGTCGACCGGAACCTGGTAGACAAGATCAAGGTCAACAATTCACTCCGCCGCGCCATCCGATCGGCCATGGGTCAGCTCACCCTGATGAGTCCCGATCCATCCCAACGCGCCAGGGCCGCCTCGGACCTTTTCAAGTCTGCCGATCCTGACTCAATCGAGCTCATCGACACCGCCCTGAAGTCGGAAACCGTGGAGGCCATCCGCACCGTGCTCGAAGAGGCGCGCGCGGTGATCGTTCTCAAGAGCGACCGCAGCCTGGACCAGAAAAAGGCAGCCGTGGAGACGCTCGTCGCGCGAGGCGGGCGGCAGGCGCAAGGGGTATTGATGAGCGTGCTGGGCGGGGCGTCGGATGAGCTCAAGCCCATCATAAAGGATGGAATCGACACAATAGGCGGCCAGCTCGCACTCTGGGACGCGGCGCAGAACGTATGGTACGGCATTTCGCTGGGGTCGGTGCTGCTGTTGGCTGCCATCGGCCTTGCCATCAACTTTGGCGTGATGGGCGTGATCAACATGGCCCATGGCGAAATGGTGATGCTGGGCGCGTACACCACCTATGTCGTCCAGGAGACAATCCGCATCCACGCGCCCGGCCTGTTCGAATGGTCGCTGGCCATCGCATTGCCGCTCGCCTTCCTTTTCACCGCCATGGTTGGTGTCGCCATTGAACGCGGCATCATCCGCTGGCTCTACGGACGCCCGCTGGAGACGCTGCTAGCAACATGGGGGCTTTCGCTGGTCCTGCAGCAGGCGGTACGGACGGTTTTCGGCCCAACCAACCGCGAAGTCGGCAATCCGGACTGGATGTCCGGCGACTTCACCATGGGCGGCCTGTCGCTGACCTGGAACCGGGTCTGGATCGTTGTCTTCGCGGCAGTGGTGTTCATGGTGCTGCTGGCCGTCATAAACCGGACCCGCATGGGGTTACAGATGCGGGCGGTTACCCAGAACAGGCGAATGGCCTCGTCCATGGGCATTCGCACTCCGTGGGTCGACGCTCTCACCTTCGGGCTCGGCTCCGGGATCGCCGGAATGGCAGGCGTCGCGCTCAGCCAGATCGACAACGTGTCGCCCAACCTCGGACAGGGCTACATCATCGACAGCTTCATGGTGGTGGTGTTCGGAGGGGTCGGCAACCTCTGGGGCACGCTGGTAGGCGCGCTCACCCTGGGGGTCGCCAACAAATTGCTCGAGCCTTATGCCGGCGCTGTGTTGGGCAAGATCGTCATCCTGGTGTTCATCATCCTTTTCATTCAAAGGCGTCCGCGCGGGCTTTTCGCCCTCAAGGGCCGGGCGGTAGAACAATGATCACGGCCACGCTGTTCCGCGCCCTCGACCGCAAGGCGGTCTGGGTCGTGCTCATCCTGCTCGCGATTGCCGCGGCGGTCCCGGCATCCAACCTGTTGCTGCCCGAAAGCCACCCCCTGCATGTTCCAAGCTATGCCGTCACCTTGTTCGGCAAGTACCTCACCTATGCCTTGCTCGCGCTGGCACTCGACCTTGTCTGGGGCTATTGCGGCATACTCTCGCTGGGCCACGGCGCCTTCTTCGCGCTCGGCGGCTACGCGATGGGCATGTACCTGATGCGCCAGATCGGATCGCGCGGCGTCTACGGCAACCCCATCCTGCCCGACTTCATGGTCTTCCTGAATTGGAAGGAACTGCCCTGGTACTGGTACGGGTTCGACCAGTTCTGGTTCGCCGCGCTCATCGTGGTGCTTGCGCCCGGACTGCTCGCCTTTGCGTTCGGCTGGTTCGCATTCCGCTCGCGGGTAACGGGCGTCTACCTCTCGATCATCACCCAGGCGATGACCTATGCGCTCCTGCTCGCCTTCTTTCGCAACGACATGGGGTTCGGCGGCAATAACGGGTTGACCGACTTCAAGGATATCCTGGGCTTCAGCATCCAGGCGGACAGTACCCGCGCCGCGCTTTTCGCCGCCTCGGCAATCGCGCTGGCCCTGGCGTTCCTGATATGCTCGGCCATCGTGCGCTCCAAACTCGGAAAGGTGCTGGTAGCGGTACGCGACGCAGAAAGCCGCACGCGGTTTCTCGGCTACAGGGCAGACAACTTCAAGCTCTTCGCCTTTGTCGTGTCGGCGGTGATCGCCGGTGTGGCCGGCGCGCTCTACGTGCCCCAGGTCGGCATCATCAACCCCAGCGAGTTCGCGCCCGCCAATTCCATCGAGATCGTCATATGGACCGCAGTGGGAGGTCGCGCGACGCTGGTCGGACCGATCATCGGCGCCATTCTGGTCAATGCCGGCAAATCGGTATTCACCGGCATACTTCCCGATTACTGGCTCTTTGCACTGGGCGGCCTGTTCATTTTCGTCACCCTGTTTCTGCCGCGCGGCATCGTGGGGACTGTCTCCCACGGCTGGGCGGCGCTCAATGCCCGCGCTCGTTCAGCAAACATCGCCGAGGGAACAGATGAAAGCCAGGGCGAGCGCGGGCAGCCTCCTCAGGGCGAAACCCCTGCCCCCGGAATTGCGGAATAGGCCATGAACGACAAGATCAGCACCACCCTTCTCTATCTCGACGGCGTCTCGGTCTCCTTCGATGGATTCAAGGCACTGAACGGGCTTTCGTTCGTGGTCATGCCCGGCGAGATGCAGGCCATCATCGGCCCGAATGGCGCGGGCAAGACGACGATGATGGACATTATCACCGGCAAGACGCGGCCCGATGAGGGTGACGTGCTGTTCGCTGGAAAAACGGACCTCACCCGGCTCGACGAGTCCGAAATCGCCGAACTCGGCATAGGCCGCAAGTTTCAGAAGCCGACGGTTTTTGAAAACCAGACCGTTTTTGACAATCTGGAGCTTGCCCTGAAGAGCAATCGATCCGTTTTCGCCACGCTCAGCTATCGCGGCGACGCCCGGCACATGGCGCGCATCGCGGAGATTCTCGATACGATCCGTCTGAACGGGCGCCGCAATGATCTTGCCGCCGATCTCAGCCACGGCCAGAAACAATGGCTCGAGATCGGCATGCTGCTGGCCCAGGACCCAAAGCTGCTGCTGGTGGACGAGCCAGTTGCCGGAATGACTGACGCGGAAACGGGTGAAACCGCCCGGCTGCTGCGTGAGATCGCAGGAACGCGGTCGGTGGTTGTGGTCGAGCACGACATGAGCTTCGTGCGCGATCTTGGCGTGCACGTCACCGTGCTCGCAGAAGGTGCGGTGCTGGCCCAGGGTTCACTCGATCACGTAAGCGCCGATCCGCGTGTCATCGAGAGCTATCTGGGGAGATAGAAACAGAATGGCCGAACTCACCGTATCTTCCGCCGACCTTTACTATGGCGCGGCCCAGGCATTGCGCTCCGTGTCCATTGCAGCCCGGCCAAACCGGATCACGGCGGTACTGGGACGCAACGGCGTCGGCAAATCCTCCCTGCTGCGCGCCATCACCGGCATCCATCCCCTGACGCGCGGCGAGGTACGCCTGGACGGCGTCACGTTGGACAAGGCGCCCCCATATGCGCGGGCCCGTGCCGGCATCGGCTATGTTCCCCAGGGCCGGGAGATCTTTCCCCTCATCAGCGTCCGGGAGAACCTGGAAACCGGGTTCGCTGTGCTCAGGCGCGGCGAGCGCAACGTGCCGGACACGGTGTTTGCCCTGTTTCCCGTACTCAAGGACATGCTCGGACGCCGTGGCGGCGACCTTTCCGGCGGCCAGCAGCAGCAACTCGCCATCGGCCGCGCGCTGGTCACCCGCCCCAGGGTACTGGTGCTCGACGAACCGACTGAAGGCATCCAGCCCTCAATCATCAAGGATATCGGGCGCGCACTGCAATTCCTTCGGGACCAGATGGGGATGACCGTGCTGATCGTCGAACAATATCTCGACTTCTGCCGCGAGCTGGCCGACGATATCTACGTCATGGACAGGGGTGAGATCATGCACAAGGGGCCCGCAAGCGATCTCGACCTGCCGGACGTCAAGCGCCACCTCATGGTTTGACCGAAATGCAAGCAGCCCAGGCCGATACTGCCCGCCAGGCACCGCGCATGCAGCGCGCGCAAGGCTTGGGCCGCATTTCCACGGCGACACTTGCCGACGGCTCCACCCGGCTGGACCGGCTCTACCAGGACGGCTGCGCGAAAATCCGCCTGCCGCGCACCCATGTTCCGGCCATGCAGGCGGTACTCATCAATACCGCGGGAGGCCTGACTGGCGGCGACCGGCTCGAATGGCACGCAACAGCCGCGCCCGGCACCCGGTTGGTCCTCACCACCCAGACATGCGAGCGCATCTATCGCTCGACCGGTGGAGCTGCCAGCGTCGCAACCGCGCTGAGGGTCGGCTCAGGGGCCCATGTCGACTGGCTGCCGCAGGAAACCATCCTGTTCGACAAGGCAGTTCTGGAACGTACCCTCGATGTCGACCTGGAAGAAAAAGCCAGTGCAACCTTGCTCGAGGCGGTCATCCTCGGCCGCGAGGCCATGGGCGAGGATGCCCTGTCCGCTTCCCTTGTCGACAGATGGCGCATCCGCCGCGAGGGCAGGTTGCTGCATGCCGAACAGACCGGGCTGGAGGCAAACGAACCGATTCCGCGGCACTCATCTTTCCTGCTTTCGGGGGCCCGCGCCTTTGCTACCCTGTTGCATGTTTCCGAAGACGCCGAGCGCCGGGTAGACGAACTGCGGCGGGCAATTCCCGACGGCAGCCTTGCGGGTGCGAGCGTGATCGGCGAAAAGCTTGTTTTCCGGGCGCTTGCCCCCTCCGGCTTCGCCCTTCGCAAGATCCTCGCGCCGGCGATAGCCGTGTTGTCGGGCGCCGGCAGCCTTCCCCGTTTGTGGAGTATCTAACCTCAATGCATCTCACCCCAAGGGAAAAAGACAAGCTGCTGATCTCGATGGCCGCGATGGTGGCGCGCCGGCGTCTCGAGCGCGGCGTCAGGCTCAACCATCCCGAGGCGGTCGCGCTGATAACCGATTTCGTGGTCGAGGGCGCGCGTGACGGGCGCTCGGTTGCCGACCTCATGGAAGCAGGCGCCCATGTCATCGCACGCGACCAGGTGATGGAAGGGGTGGCCGAAATGATCCACGACGTTCAGGTGGAGGCGACTTTCCCCGACGGCACCAAGCTGGTTACTGTGCACCAGCCCATTCGCTGAGCCGCAGGGATTCGGCGCGATGGCGGACTGGAAAGTAAAATCAACGGCGCGACCCAAACCGGGGCGCCTTGTCGACCAAGCGAGGGACAGATGATTTCACCGCTAGCGCATCGCCTCGATGCGCCCGCCTCTGCCATGAAACGCCGGGTCCTGGGCTTTTTTGCCTTTCTCGTTGCGGGCAATATCGCCGCATGGGCCTGGGCCTTGATGGCCTTTCACGACAAGCCAGTGCTGCTCGGCACAGCCTTGCTGGCCTATAGCTTCGGGCTGAGACACGCCTTTGATGCCGATCATATTGCCGCAATCGACAACGTCACTCGCAAGCTCATGGAGCACGGCGAGCGCCCCGTGTCGGCCGGCTTCTTCTTCTCGCTCGGTCATTCGACCGTAGTCGTGGCGCTGACCCTGGCGATCGCCGCGACGGCGACCTTGCTGACCACGCGTTTCGACTGGCTTGCCGAACTCGGCAGCCTCGTGGGGACAAGCGTCTCGGCCGGTTTCCTCCTGCTCATCGCCTTCGCCAATCTCATCGTATTCATCGGCATCTACAAGGCCTTCAGGGCGGCACGCGCCGGCCGGCCTATCGACGAAGCCGATGTCGACGGAATTCTGGCCCGGCGCGGACTACTCGGGCGGGTCTTTCACCGCCTGTTCGGTCTGATTTCAAAAAGCTGGCACATGTACCCGCTCGGCGTACTGTTCGGCCTGGGGTTCGACACCGCCACCGAGATCGGGCTGCTTGGCATTTCCGCCACCCAGGTGACCCAGGGCGTCGACATCTGGTCGATCCTGGTGTTCCCGGCCCTGTTCACCGCGGGCATGGCCTTGGTCGACACGGTGGATGGCGTGTTGATGATCGGGGCCTATGGCTGGGCTTTCGTCCGGCCGGTTCGCAAACTCTACTACAACATGACCGTCACACTGGTATCGGTTGTCGTCGCCTTTGTCATCGGCGGTATCGAGGTACTGACGCTGATCGGCGACAGACTGTCGCTCGAAGGCCCGTTCTGGTCCGTCGTGGCGGCCGCCGGCGACCATTTCGGACTGGTCGGTTATGCCATCGTCGGCTTGTTCGTCGGCAGTTGGCTGATTTCCTGGCTGGTCTATCGCTTGCGCGGCTACGACCGGCTCGACGCCACAATCCAGGGTTGAGGAACAAGATCATGATCCCGGGCGAAGTGATTCCGGCAGTAGGCGAAATCGAGATCAATTCCGGGATCGAGACGACAAAGATCCTCGTCGCCAACATGGGTGACCGACCCATCCAGGTCGGCTCGCACTACCATTTCTTCGAGGCCAACAGCGCCCTCGACTTCGACCGCGAAAAGGCGCGCGGCATGCGGCTCGATATCGCCGCTGGCACCGCCGTGCGCTTCGAGCCGGGGCAGACCCGCGAGGTGACCCTGGTCCCCTATGGCGGCAAGCGCGCGGTCTACGGCTTCCGGCAAAAGATCATGGGAGAACTCTGATGCCCGCGCGGATTTCCCGAGCCGCCTATGCCGACATGTACGGCCCCACGACCGGCGACAAGGTGCGGCTGGCCGACACCGAGTTGTTCATCGAGGTGGAAAAGGACCTCACCACCTATGGCGAGGAGGTGAAGTTCGGCGGCGGAAAGGTGATCCGCGACGGCATGGGCCAGTCGCAGGCCAGCCGCGCCGAGGGCGCAGTCGATACCGTGATCACCAACGCGCTGATCGTCGATGCCACAGGCATCTACAAGGCCGATATCGGCTTGCGCGACAGCAGGATCGCCGCCATCGGCAAGGCCGGCAATCCCGACACGCAGCCCGGAGTGGATATCGTGATCGGTCCGGGAACCGAAGCGATCGCCGCCGAGGGCTCCATCGTCACCGCCGGCGGGTTCGACGCCCATATCCACTTCATCTGCCCCCAGCAGATCGAGGAGGCCCTGATGAGCGGGGTGACCACCATGCTGGGCGGCGGAACGGGGCCGGCCCACGGAACGCTCGCCACCACCTGCACGCCGGGGGCCTGGCATCTGGGGCGCATGATCCAGTCTTTCGACGCCTTCCCCATGAATATCGGCCTGGCCGGCAAGGGCAACGCCTCGAGACCAGCCGCGCTCGAGGAAATGATTCTTGGCGGCGCGGCGGCACTGAAACTGCACGAGGACTGGGGCACGACCCCGGCGGCCATCGACAACTGCCTTTCAGTCGCCGACGCCCACGACGTGCAGGTGATGATCCATACCGACACGCTCAATGAATCCGGGTTTGTCGAAGACACGATTGCCGCGTTCAAGGGACGCACCATCCACGCCTACCATACCGAGGGCGCCGGCGGCGGCCACGCGCCGGACATCATCCGGATATGTGGGCTCGACAACGTCATCCCCTCGTCGACCAACCCCACGCGGCCTTATACGGTCAACACCATCGCCGAGCATCTCGACATGCTCATGGTGTGCCACCACCTCGACGCCGCGATCCCCGAGGATGTGGCCTTCGCCGAAAGCCGCATCCGCAAGGAGACCATCGCCGCCGAGGACATCCTGCACGACATGGGCGCATTCTCGATCATCTCGTCTGACAGCCAGGCCATGGGCCGGGTCGGCGAGGTGATCCTGCGCACCTGGCAGACCGCCGACAAGATGAAGCGCCAGCGTGGCCGCCTGCCCGAGGAAACAGGCGACAACGACAATTTCCGCGTGCGCCGCTACATCGCCAAATACACAATCAACCCCGCCATCGCTCAGGGCATGGCGAAACACATCGGCTCGGTCGAAGTGGGCAAGCGCGCCGACCTGGTCTTGTGGAAGCCGGCGTTCTTCGGGGTAAAGCCGCAAATGGTCATCCTTGGCGGCTCGATTGCCGCCGCGCCCATGGGCGACCCGAATGCCTCGATCCCCACCCCCGAGCCGGTTCACTACCGCATGATGTTCGGCGCCTATGGCAAGGCCGCCGCCGCCTCGTCCGTCACCTTCGTCTCGCAAGCGGCTCTCGAGGACGGGCTCTCCACGCGCCTTGGGGTCGAAAAGAGCTTCGAGGCGGTCGCGCACACCCGCGACATTTCCAAGGCCTCCATGGTGCTCAACGACGCCACTCCGAATGTCGAGGTGAACCCGGAAACCTACGAGGTCCGCGCCAACGGCGAACTGCTCACCTGCGAACCCGCCGAGGTGCTGCCAATGGCGCAGAGGTACTTCCTGTTTTGAGCGCCCCAACTCCCCCCTCCCGCCGACTCGCGGGCCGGTATATGCTCATGCCCCATGAGAGCCACGCTGTTTGCCCTTGGCCTGATCGCATTACCCGCCCTTGCCGCGGCGGCCGAGACGGATGTGCGCGTGACGCTCGATATCCCGGGCGACGCGCAGATCGAGACGCACAGATACAAGTGCGAGGGCCGCGACGCCCCGCTCGTGGCGCGCTACATCAATGCCGAGCCGAACTATCTTGCGCTCCTGGCGCCAGACCCGGACGGGCGCCAGATGATCTTTTCCAACGTGATTGCGGCGTCGGGCGCGCGCTACGCCGCCGGGCAATATGTGTGGTGGACCAAGGGCGCCGACGCCACCCTGCAGAACATCACCGACGGGCCGGACGCCAAGCCCATTGCCTGTCGCGAGATCAACGACACGCCGTGAAGACGGCGCGGGGCCTTCGATAATGGTTCGTGCCCTTTCCCACCATCGTGCCGGCCAGTATCAGGGTAAATCGTTCGATCATGTCGAACTGACCCATGACGCGCGGCACCTTCGCCGCCGTCTGATAACCCTCGCCAGTGGCCTGCAGGTGCTGGTGGATCTGCCGCGAGCCGTAGCGCTCGAACAGGGCGACGTACTCGTGCTCGAAGATGGGCGACTGGCTGAAATCCGCGCCGCCGACGAGGATCTTCTCGAGATCCGCGGCATCGACGCCACGCACCTGGCGCGTCTGTGCTGGCACATCGGCAATCGGCACCTGCCCGCCGAAATTGGCGAAAGCCGCATCCTGATCGCGGCCGACCATGTCATGGGCGGCATGCTTGAAGGGCTTGGCGCCAGTGTTCGTCCGGTCCGTGGCCCGTTCAGCCCCGAGCGCGGCGCCTATCACGGGCACAGCCACTAGGACGGAGTGCCTGACGTGCAATTGACCATGAGCTTCCCTATGCTGGCATTTTCCAGCCCAGATCAGGGAGTTGCCAAAATGGGATTCTTCGACCCCGATGCCCGCACATTGTCGGCAAGGCATCGGCGCGTCTATGCGCTCTATGAACTTGCCTATACCGCCGCCGATTTCAGTGCCGCCATGCTGTTCCTCATCGGCTCGGTGATGTTCTTCTATGACGCGCTTCGCATGCCGGCGACCTGGTGTTTCGTCCTGGGTTCGGCGCTGTTCGCCCTCAAGCCCACCCTGCGCGTCATCCGCGAACTGCACTTTCTCGCCATTGGCGATTATCGCGACCTTGCGGAACGGGCCGAACCATGAGCAAGCCCGCCGCCCGGCTGCTGGCTTGGCTCTCGCCGGCATTCCCGGTCGGAGCCTTCGCCTATTCCGGCGGCCTTGAATCGGCAATTGCGTATCGGCGGGTAACCGATTCCACGGCAACGCAAAACTGGATTGAGGGAAGCCTGAAGGCCGGCAGCGCCTTGAGCGATGCTGTGGTGCTGAAAGAGGCATGGGAAGCCGGGGCAAATGCCGCCCGCCTGTGCGAGATTACCGATTTCTGCCTCGCGCTGATCGCTTCGTCCGAGCGGCGCCTTGAAACCCTGCAAACCGGAACTGCGTTCGTTGCAGCCGCTCGCGCGTGGCCAGACCCGGTGTTCGACCTGTTGCCGGCGGAATGCCCCTATCCGGTCGCTGTAGGCGCGATGGCGAGGGCACAAGGACTGGCGCTGGATGAAACGCTGGCCGCATTCCTCACATCTCTCGTTCAGGCACAGATTTCGGTCGCGGTTCGCCTCGTCCCCATTGGCCAGACCGATGGGCTCCGGATCCTTGCGGCCCTGGAACCGGCCATCGATGACGCTGCCGCATACGCCGAGGCAACCTCGATTGATGGCCTTCTTGCCCTTGGATACGCTGCGGATATCGAAACGATGCGCCATGAAACACTGACCACACGGATATTTCGCTCATGACCTTCTCTCCCAACGGCCCCTTGCGTATCGGCATCGGCGGCCCGGTCGGCTCGGGCAAGACGACCCTGTGTGAAATGCTGCTCAAGGCGCTGCGCGACCGCTATTCCATGGCCGTGGTCACCAACGACATCTATACCCGCGAGGATGCGCTGATCCTCGCCCGCGCCCAGGCAATATCCGAGGACCGGATTGTCGGGGTGGAAACCGGTGGCTGCCCGCATACCGCCATCCGCGAGGATGCTTCGCTGAACCTTGCCGCCATCGCCGATCTCAACCGCCGCTTTCCCGACCTCGACATCGTGCTGATCGAGTCCGGCGGCGACAATCTCGCCGCAACCTTCTCCCCCGATCTCGCCGACCTCACTATCTATGTCGTCTCGGTGGCCCAGGGCGAAAAAATGCCGCGCAAGGGCGGCCCCGCCATCACCAGGTCCGATCTCCTGGTCGTCAACAAGACCGATCTTGCCCCATATGTCGGCGCGAACCTCGGCGTGATGGAAGCCGACACGATCAAGGCCAGGGACGGCCGACCCTATGTGTTCGCCGATCTCCTGCGCCGAAAGGGCCTCGACGACATCATTGCATTCGTCGAACGGGCCGGCGGCCTCTCCGGCAACAGGCTCGCAGGCTGAAATGACCCGGATCGCCCCGCTTCGCATGCGGCTGGACCTGGGCCGCCCCCTTCGGGAGCCGCAATGGCCTGCTGGCATCGGCCGTGTGCCCGTTACTCCGGCGCGCGCCGCCGAGGCTCATGCCCTGCTCGAAAAAGCCTATGAAAACGGTGCGGGCGAAGTCGCACCGCCCGAGCAATGGTGGCGCGACCTTCAGGCTGACAGCGAATACGACCCCGCCCTGTTCTTCGTCGCCGCAAACGGTGACGGCAAGATCGCTGGCCTCGCGCTGGTATGGACGTCTTCCTTCGTCAAGGACCTGGCCGTGTCGCCCGCCGTGCGACGCCAGGGCGTCGGCACCGCCCTCATCATGACGGCAGCCCGCGAAATGAAGGCACGCGGCGCGTCACGACTGGACCTCAAGGTGAAGGCGGACAATGTCCCCGCCATCCGCCTCTATCGTGCGCTGGGCTTTCTGCCGGTTGCCGAGTGAGGGCCCAATCAGGCAACCAATGCCACCACAGTGCGCGGCGGGAGCGTCACCTGCCCGCTCTTTTCGAGCTTGACGTGTTCCTGTGACGACACCAGCCCCACTGACCACCGCCCGTCTCCGTGCGGCGGCGGGCACTTCGCCTTGAGTTCCACCCGGTCTCGATTGAACCACAGCAGAACCTGGTTGTTCTCGATATTGAGCTGCACACCGAGCACGCAGCCGCGCGCGTCGTGCCAGTCGCCGATCTGCATTTCGGTACCCGCCGCCGACAGCCAGATGACGTCGCGTACGCCGTGATGCTTGTGCCCGTTCAGGAAATGATCGTCGGAAAGCGCGGGGTGCGATCGCCTGAACTCGGCGAGTTGCGCGACAAAATCGATCAGTTCGACGTCGGCCTTGTCCCAGTCGAGCCAGGTGACTTCATTGTCCTGGGCATAGGCATTGTTGTTGCCGCCCTGGGTCCGGCCCATCTCGTCGCCCGCCGTCAGCATTGGCGTGCCGCGTGAAAAGAACAGTGTGGCAAGCAGGGCGCGCACGTCGCGTCGCCGCGCCGAGATTATCGCCTTGTCGTCGGTCTCCCCCTCCACACCATTGTTCCACGAGTAGTTCTGGTTGTGTCCGTCGCGATTGCCCTCGCCATTCGCCGCATTGTGCTTGTTGGCATAGGCGACGACATCGGCAAGGGTGAACCCGTCATGGGCGGCCACGAAATTGACGCTCGCCGTCGGCCGGCGTCCGCCGTGCCGGAACTCCTGCGACGAGCCGCTGAGCCGATCGGCAAGCCGCCCCAGCATGTCCCCGTCGCCGCGCCAGAATCGACGGATTTCGTCACGATATCTGTCATTCCATTCGAGAAATTGCCGGCCGAACGCTCCGAGCTGGTAGCCGCCGGGTCCCACGTCCCACGGCTCCGCGATCAGCAGGCAGCGCGACAGTACGCTGTCCTTCCGGATCGCCTGCAACAGGGGCGCTTCCGCGTCGAAACCGTTGCCGTCACGTCCCAGGATCGTGGCCAGGTCGAAACGGAACCCCGACACCCCGCCCTCGCGGACCCAGAGGCGCAGGCTGTCGATGATAAGGCGCTGCGTTGCCGGGTGCTGGCAATTCAGGGTGTTGCCCGTCCCCGTGTCGTTGACCAGGCGAAGGGCGCCGTGCTCGCTGGCGAACTGGTAATAGGTGGGCGCATCCAGGCCCTTCAGGCTCAGGGTCGGCCCCGAAAGATCGCCTTCGCCGGTGTGATTGTAGACCACGTCGAGCACAACGTTGATCCCGGCCTGGCGTAACTGATCGGTCACTTCGCGCAACTCGCGCATTCCACCCGGCATCAGGCGCGGGTCGGGCGCCGAATAGGCGATCGGGTTGTAGCCCCAGGCATTGGTCAGCCCCAGGTTTCCAAGGTGCCATTCGTCCACCCACGCCGCCACCGGCATGAGTTCGACGGTATCGGCTCCGATCTTCCTGAAATGCTCGATGATCCTTGGCGCCGAAAGCGCGGAGACCGTCCCGCGCTGTCCCGTGGCCACGCCGGGATGGCGCTTGGTGAAGGCCCGCACCGGCACCTCGTATATCAGGCCGGGGCGGGGAACGCGGCTGGGTGGGGCAAGGTTCTCGCGGCCGGCGACAATGACGGCCTTGGGCACCAGCGCCGCGGTATCGACGGCCCGGTCGCGGGGAAGTGCCAGTCGCGCATCATAGGCAAAGGCCCGGTCGAGCCGTCGGGCATAGGGATCGACCAGCAGTTTCTCGGGGTCGAAGAACAGGCCCTGGTCCGGCGCATAGCGGCCGTCGGCGCGCAGCCCATACCGAGCCCCCGCACCGATGCCGGCGACCAGGCCGTGATGGACATGGCCATCGCGGCCATCGAGCACGATGCGGTCGGTTTCCCGATCCCTTTCGTCAAAAAGGCAGACCAGGATTGTCGAGGCGTTCTCCGAGTAGACGGCAAAATTCACGCCGTCGGCGGCGACCGTCGCGCCAAGCGGATCGGCGCGGCCTGCGTTTGGGACAAGTCTGGGCTTCACTGTCTGCGTCGCACCCTCAGGTAATCACGGTGGGTGCGTCGCGCCCCGTACCGGCCTTGATTCCGGCGACGCGTTCCGCCGCCTCGATCAGCGGCTTTAGTGCGGCCTGCGTCTCCAGGTCAAGGGCGCCGCCTGCCGGTTCGTAACGTTCAACATAGAGGCGCACCGTCGCACCCACGGTGCCTGTGCCGCTCAGCCTGAGCACGATACGCGATCCCCCCTCGAACCCAACGCGAATACCCTGTTTCGCGCTCACCGAGCCGTCTATGGGGTCGTGATAGGTGAAATCGTCGGCATAAGCGACTGTCATGCCGTCTATATCCGTTCCCGCCAACCCGCCGAGGCGTGCCCGCAGATCGTCGAACATCCGGTTGGCTCGCGCGCTGTCCACCTCTTCGTAGTCGTGCCGCGAATAGTAGTTCCGACCGAATTCCGCCCAGTGCGCCCGCACGATCTCGTCGACGCTCTGCTTTCGGGCCGCAAGAATGTTGAGCCACAGAAGAACCGCCCACAATCCGTCCTTTTCCCGCACGTGATCCGAGCCGGTGCCTGCGCTCTCCTCACCGCAGATCGTCACCCGCCCCGCGTCGAGCAGATTGCCGAAGAATTTCCATCCGGTCGGCGTCTCATGCATTTCGACGCCGAGCTTTTCAGCCACCTTGTCGGCGGCGGCGCTGGTCGGCATCGACCGCGCAATGCCAACAATTCCCCTCTTGTAGCCCGGAGCAAGATGGGCATTGGCCGCCAGTATCGCCAGCGAATCCGACGGCGTGACGAACCGATTGCGCCCTATGATCAGATTACGGTCGCCGTCACCATCGGAAGCCGCCCCGAAATCGGGCGCATCGGGGCCCATCATCAGGTCGAAAAGCGGCTTGGCATGCACCAGGTTCGGATCGGGGTGGTGGCCGCCGAAATCGGGTGAAGGCGTACCGTTGATCACGGTTCCCCCGGGCGCGCCAAGCATCCCTTCAAGGATGGCCGTGGCATAGGGACCGGTCACGGCATGCATGGCGTCGAAGCGCATGCGAAAACCGGAGGCGAACAATGCCCTGATCGCGTCGAAATCGAACAGGGTCTGCATCAGCGCCGCATAGTCGGACACCGGGTCGATCACCTCCACGGGCATGCCCGCGCAATCGTGGATGCCGATTTTCGACAGATCGATATCAGGGGCTTCCGCCATCGAGAAGCGCTGGATCGAACTGGCGTGCGCATAGATGGCGTCGGTGATTTTCTCCGGCGCCGGCCCGCCATTGCCGACATTGTACTTGATGCCGAAATCGCCGTCAGGCCCGCCAGGATTGTGGCTGGCGGAAAGAACAAGCCCCCCGAAGGCCTTGTGGTGGCGGATGATGTGGCTGGCGCCAGGCGTAGACAGCAGGCCGCCCTGCCCCACCAGCACCTTGCCGAACCCGTTGGCCGCGGCAATCCTGATCGCCTTCTGGATCACGACGTCATTGTAGAAGCGCCCGTCGCCGCCGATCACCAGCGTCTTGCCCTGTTTGTCGTCGAGAACGTCGAAGATCGCCTGAATGTAGTTCTCCACGTAATTGGCTTGCTGGAACACGGTCACGCGCTTGCGCAGCCCCGACGTGCCCGGTTTCTGGTCGTCAAATGGCCTGGTTTCGAAATGCCTGATCGTCATGCTCAATCATTGCCCCCAAGAAGACCGCGATAGAGGTCGGCATAGCGCGACGCGCTGGCGTCCCACGAGACATCGGACTTCATCCCGCATCTCTGCAAACGGCGCCAAACCTTCTGATCGTGATAGAGTTTTACCGTGCGCCTCAGCGCATCGCTTAATGCTGGCCCCGTGATCGGCGAGAACTGCACGCCGGTCGCCACCCCGGCGGCCACCGCCGCCTCGTTGGCATCGATCACGGTATCGGCCAGCCCACCGGTATGGGCCACCACGGGCACGCAGCCATAGCGCAATCCGTAAAGCTGGGTGAGCCCGCACGGTTCGAAACGCGAGGGAATGAGAATGGCGTCCGCGCCGCCTTGCACCAGGTGGGACAGTCCCTCGTCATACCCAAGGATCACGCCGACCTTGCCCCGGTGACGCTCCTGCGCGGCCAACAGGCCCTGCTCCAGATCCGCCTCGCCAGTGCCCAGCACGCAAAGCCTGCCGCCCATCGCCACCAGGTCGTCCACCGCACCGGCCAGAAGGTCAATGCCCTTCTGCCAGGTGAGCCGGCTGACGATCCCGAACAAAGGTCCCTCACCGTCGTCGAGATGGAACCTTTCCAGCAGCGCGGTCTTGTTCTCTCCCCGCCATTTCAGGGCGTCGGCCCGAAAGGTCTTCGCCAGCGCGCCGTCGATCGAGGGGTCCCACGCCCGCGTGTCTATGCCGTTGAGGATGCCGTGCAGGTCGTCGGTGCGGGCCCGCAACAGTCCATCCAGCCCCATGCCGAACTCTGGTGTCCGGATTTCCAGGGCATAGGTCGGGCTGACGGTCGTCAGCGCGTGTGCGCATTGCAGCCCCCCCTTGAGGAAGCCCACGCCACCGTAATATTCCACGCCAGTCATGGTGAAGGCGCCCGCCGGCAACCTGAGCTGGCCGAAGATGTCCGCACCGAACTGTCCCTGAAATGCAAGGTTGTGGATGGTGACCACCGTCTTGACGTCGCTTGGCGGCCCAAAGGCGATATAGGCCGCAGACATGGCCGCCTGCCAGTCGTGCGCGTGCACGATCCGAGGGGAATACCCGTCGAGCAACCCCCTTGCGATCTCGGCCGCGACCCAGGACAGCGCGGCAAAGCGCCGCCAGTTATCCGGCCAGTCAACGCCGTCGGGACCCGAATAGGGTCCGCCTGGCCGGTCATAGAGATGGTCCGCCTCTATCACGATGAGGTCGAGCCCGTCCGAAGCGCCGGCAATCAGCCGCGCTGCGCCGCCGAACAGATCGTCGAAATGGGCCAGCACGGCGCCCCGCTCGATCCTGTCGAGCACCTGCCGGTAGCCCGGCACGAGGGTTCGCATGTGTACCCCGTGATCGGACAGCGCCGCGGGCAGCGCCCCGGCCACGTCCGCCAGCCCGCCGGTCTTGATCAGCGGATAGATCTCGGACGCGACTGAAAGAACGTCGGTCATTTGCTCGCCTGGTAGCGATCGATCATGGGTTGAGTAATCAGAACCACGCCATTTTCGGTGCGCCGGAACCAGCGTTCGTCAAAGTCGGGATCCTCGCCGACCACCAGTCCCTCCGGAATATCGACGCCCCTGTCGATCACCACCTTGGAGAGCCTTGCCCCGCGACCGATCTGGCAGCGCGGCAACACCACCGCCTCGTTCAGTTCGGAATAGGAGTGCGCCCTCACGCCGGTGAACAGCAGCGTGCGCTTGATCGCCGATCCCGACACGATGCAGTCACCCGAGACCAGCGACGAAATCGCGCTGCCGCGCCGTCCTTCGAGATCATGCACGAACTTGGCCGGCGGCGTGATCTCGGCATAGGTCCAGATCGGCCAGTCCCGGTCGTAGAGGTCGAGCTGCGGCACGACATCGGTCAGATCGATATTGGCCTTCCAGTACGCATCCACCGTGCCCACGTCGCGCCAATAGGCGACCTCCTCCATGCTCGAGCGCACGCAGGAGCGGGTGAACCGGTGTGCCCACGCGGTGCCGTTCTTCACGATATAGGGGATGATGTCCTTGCCAAAATCGCGGCTCGATCCCTCGGTGGCCGCGTCGCGCCGCAACTGCTCCATGAGGAACTTGGTCTCGAACACATAGATGCCCATCGACGCCAGCGAATAGTCGGGCTTGTCGGGCATGCCCGGCGGGTCCTTGGGTTTTTCCACGAAATCGACGATCCGGTCGCGCCCATCCACATGCATCACGCCGAAGCCGCTGGCCTCGAGGCGCGGCACCTCAAGGCACCCCACGGTCACGTCCGCACCCGTGTCCACGTGCTGGCGCAGCATCACCTCATAGTCCATCTTGTAGATGTGGTCGCCGGCCAGGACCACGATGTACTTGGGCCCATAGTCCTCGATGATATCCATGTTCTGGTAAACCGCGTCGGCGGTGCCGGCATACCACATGTCTTCGGCCACGCGCTGGCTGGCGGGCAGGATGTCGAAGCTCTCGTTACGTTCGGGCCTGAGAAAGTTCCATCCGCGCTGCAAGTGCCGGATCAGGCTGTGCGCCTGGTACTGGGTTGCGACCGATATGCGCCTGATGCCCGAATTCAGGGCGTTTGACAGCGCAAAATCGATGATGCGCGACTTCCCCCCGAAAAAGACCGCCGGCTTCGCCCGGCGATCGGTCAGTTCCATCAGCCTGGTGCCACGTCCCCCCGCCAGCACATAGGCCATGGCGTCACGAGCCAGCGGCGCCGGTGTCCGATATTGAGCCATGAAGTTCTCCTCCAGATGCCCGGGTTACTCCGGGTCGAATTTCAAAAACAGGGTCGACAGGGGTGGCAGGGTCAGCTCCGCGACCGCGGCCATTCCGTATTCGCTGCTCTCCCTCGCAACGATGACACCCGAATTGCCCATGTTGGATCCCGAGTACCAGGCGGCGTCGGTGTTGATCCGTTCGCTCCATTTCCCCGCCACCGGCATCGGCAGGCGATAGTTCTGGCGCGGGACCGGGGTCATGTTGCTCACCACCACCACCGGATCGGCGCCGGGCGCCTTTCGCACCCAGGCGAACACCGAGTTCGCAGCGTCATTGCCGATCAGCCATTCGAAGCCTTCGGGCTCGCAGTCCCGGGCGTGCAGTGCCGGCAACTCGCGGTAGACAGAGTTCAGGTCGGCCACCAGGCGCCTGACGCCCTCGTGCATCCCGGCATCCAGGAGGTTCCAGTGCAGCGCCCCGGCCTCCTGCCATTCCTCCCGCTGCGCGAATTCCTGGCCCATGAACAACAGCTTCTTGCCCGGATGCCCCCACATGAATGCATAGTATGCCCGCAGGTTGGCGAACTTCTGCCAGTCGTCGCCCGACATCTTGCTCAACAAGGAACCCTTGCCATGCACCACCTCGTCATGGCTGAGCGGCAGGATGAAATTTTCCGAATAGGCGTAGAGCAGCCCGAAGGTCATGTCCTGGTGATGATAGCGGCGATGCACCGCCTCCCGCGCCATGTAGCGCAGGGTGTCGTTCATGAAGCCCATGTTCCACTTGAACCCGAACCCAAGCCCGCCGGCATAGGCGGGATGGCTCACGCCCCCGAATGCGGTCGACTCCTCTGCCACGGTGAACGCGCCGGGATTCTGGCCATAGCTCTCCGAATTCATCCGCCGCAGGAATTCGATGGCCTCGATATTCTCGTTGCCGCCATACTGGTTGGGCACCCACTGCCCTGGCTGGCGCGAATAGTCGAGGTAGAGCATCGAGGCCACGGCATCCACCCGCAGCGCGTCGATATGGAACTTGCCGAGCCAGTAGAGCGCGTTGTTGACAAGAAACGCGCTCACCTCGCGCCGGCCGAAATTGTAGATCAGCGTGTTCCAGTCGGGATGGAACCCCATGCGCGGATCTTCGTGCTCGTAGAGCGCGGTGCCGTCGAAACGCGCCAGACCGTGCTCGTCGGTGGGGAAATGGGCCGGCACCCAGTCGATGATCACGCCGAGCCCGGCATTGTGGGCGGCGTCCACGAGCTTGGCGAAACCCGCCGGATCACCGAATCGGGCGGTGGGCGCATAAAGGCCGGTCGGCTGATACCCCCATGAGGGATCGTAGGGATGCTCGGACACCGGCAGGAACTCGAGATGGGTGAACCCCATGTCCACCGCATAGGGGACGAGCTGCTCGGCAATTTGCGCGTAGCTGAGATAGGAGCCATCCGGCCGCCGGCGCCACGAACCAAGGTGCACTTCGTAGACCGACATGGGCATGCGCCGCCAGTCATGCGACTTTCGCGCCTCCATATAGGCGTCGTCGGTCCATTTGAACGGCTTGGGGTCGGCGACCACCGAAGCGGTCTTGGGCCGGAGTTCGGACTGGAAGGCAAACGGATCGGCCTTGAGCGGTAGAAGGCGGCCGTCCCGGCCCACGATCTCGAACTTGTAGATCGTCCCCGGCCCGACCCCGGGAATGAACACTTCCCAGATGCCGGTGTCATAGCGGCACCGCATCGGGTGGCGGCGCCCGTCCCAGTCGTTGAAATTGCCGACAACGCTGACCCGGCGCGCATTGGGGGCCCAGACCGCGAAATGCACACCGTCCACGCCCTCGAAGGTCATGGCGTGGGCGCCCAGCTTGTCAAACAGCCTCAGGTGAGACCCTTCCCCAATATAGTAGTCATCGAGCGGCCCGAGCACGGGCCCGAAGCTGTAGGGATCGAGGACGTCCCACTCGCCGCCCTGGTTCTTCGCGCGGTAGCGGATAGGGCAATAGGCATCGACGGCGATTTCGCCCTCGAAGAACCCCGCATCGTGGCGGCGCTCCAGCTTTCCCAGCGATCGCCCCTGCCGATCGAAGGCCTCGAGCTCATCAGCATGCGGCACGAAAGCGCGCGCAACCCAGACCTTTCCGTACTGGTGCGGACCGAGCACTGAAAATGCATCGGTATACCTGCCGGAGACAATGTCCTCGACGACGCTAGCGTCCGCCTTCCAGCTGGTATTGCTCAAGCCTCACCTACCTTTCTGAAACAGGGACTCTCCAAATGTCTTCAGCATATTGTCGCATGGTCCGATCGGAGGAGAACCAGCCAAGATGGGCCGTGTTCCTGATCGCCATTGAATACCACTTGCGTTTGTCGTTCCAGAGACCGTCGATCTTGCGCTGCGCGGCGGCGTAGGCATCGAAATCGCGCGCCACCATGAACCAGTCATGATCGTAGACGCCCGAGACCAGATCGCGGTAGCGGTCCCGGTCATCCGGCGAGAACACGCCGCTGCGGATCGCGTCCAGCGCCTCGCGCAGGTCCCTGGAACCGTCGATTGCCGCGCGCGGCGACAGCCCCCGCGCCCGCTTCTCATGCACTTGGTCCGCCGTGAGCCCGAAGATCATGATGTTTTCATCGCCCACATGGTCGCGCATTTCCACATTGGCGCCATCGAGCGTGCCGATGGTGATCGCACCGTTCAGCCCGAGTTTCATGTTGCCGGTGCCGGACGCTTCCATGCCCGCGGTTGAAATCTGCTCGGAGAGATCCGCGGCCGGAATGATCGTTTCGGCCAGGGTGACGTTGTAGTTGGGCAGGAACACGACCTTGAGAAGCCCACGCACCGCCGGATCGTTGTTCACCACCGCGGCCACGTCATTGATCAGCTTGATGATCAGCTTCGCCGTCCAGTAGCTTGGCGCCGCCTTGCCCGCGAAGATCTTCACCCGGGGCACCCAGGCCTTTTCCGGATGAGCCCTGATGGCATCGTATTGCGCCACGGTCTCGACGATGTTGAGAAGCTGTCGCTTGTACTCGTGGATCCGCTTGATATGGATGTCGAACAGGGCATCGGGCGAGACGCCGATCCCCAGCCGCTGGTGGATGAGTTCGGCCAGCCGTACCTTGTTGGCCCGCTTCACCGCGGCGAACTGCTTCTGGAAGTTCGGATCCTCGGCATGCGCGTCAAGGCCCGCCAGCATCTCGGTATCGTCGAGAAAGCCGGGGCCGATCCGACCGGCGATCAGCCGCGTGAGGCCGGGATTGCTCTGGAACAGCCAGCGGCGCGGCGTAATGCCGTTGGTCTTGTTGTTGATCCTGTTTGGAAACAGGATGTTGAGATCATGGAACACCGTCTGCTTCATCAGTTCGGTGTGCAGGGCGGAAACGCCATTGATGCTGTGCGATCCCACGAAGGCCAGTTGCCCCATGCGCACCCGCCGGCCGGCATGCTCGTCGATCAGCGACACGGCCGCGATCTGCTGGTCGTTGAAGCCCTTGTCGCGCCGCGCGACCGTCAGGACCTCGGCGTTGATTGCATAGATGATCTGCATGTGCCGCGGCAGGAGGCGCTCCAGCAGCGCCACCGGCCAGGTCTCCAGCGCCTCGGGCAGAAGCGTATGGTTGGTATAGGAAAAGACCTCGGTGGTCATGCGCCAGGCATCGGCCCATTCCAGCCCGTGCTGATCGATCAGGATGCGCATCATTTCGGCAATCGAGATGGCCGGATGCGTGTCGTTGAGCTGGACCGCCACCTTGTCGGGCAGCGTTTCAAGATCGCCATATTGCTGGATATGGCGCCGGACGATGTCCTGCAGCGAGGCGGACGAGAAGAAATACTCCTGGCGCAGCCGCAATTCCTGCCCTGCCGGGGTGGAGTCCGCCGGATACAGCACCTGCGTGATCGTCTCGGCCCGGGCGCTCTCGGCCAGGGCGCCGACGTGGTCGCCGGAGTTGAACTTGTCGAGCAGCAGCGGATCGACCGGCTGCGCGCTCCACAGGCGCAGCGTGTTCACGCGGGCGCCGCGCCAGCCCACCACAGGCGTATCGAATGCGACCGCCAGCAGGTGCTCTTCGGGTTTCCATTCGTGCCGGAGCGTACCATCGGGCTGCGAAACGGCTTTCACATGACCGCCAAATCCGATCTCGTAGGCGCTCTCGCGCCGCTCGAATTCCCAGGGGTTGCCGTGATTGAGCCAGGCCTCGGGCAGTTCCACCTGCCAGCCGTCCGACATTTCCTGGCGGAACAGCCCGTGCACATAGCGAATGCCGTAGCCGTATGCGGGTATCTCGACAGTCGACATGCTTTCGAGAAAGCACGCTGCCAGTCGGCCAAGCCCGCCATTGCCAAGGGCCGCATCCGGCTCGAGTTCGAAGATGCTGTCCAGCCTGACGTCGAACGTCTCGAGCGCCTCCCGGACCTGGTCGAGAAGACCAAGATTGCTCACCGCATCGCGCAGCAGCCGCCCGATCAGGAATTCGAGCGACAGGTAGTAGACGCGCTTGTCCGAGTTGCGCCAGCTCTCGCGCGTCGACTCCATCCATGCATCGATGATGTAGTCACGCACCGCGCGCACCGTGGCGGCGAGCCAGTCGTGCGGACGAGCCACGATCGGATCCTTGCCCACCGTATAGGTGAGTTTTTCAAGGATCAGCGCCGCGAGCTTCTCCGAGGTCGTCTGCCGGGGTTCCGGCCGGGGACCATCATAAACGATTGGCTTCTGGGCCATGTCGCCTTCTCTGCAGTCATTGCGATGTTCCCCTCTGGCGGTAGATTGGCACGGCGGGAAGTATCTTGCAAATCCCGTGAGATGGCGGGACACGCGTTCTGCTGCGGATTTTCCAAAACGTTTCGATTTTCCAGCGGCTCACAACCGCCGGCTCACCCCGCGGCGCGCGCCTCGGCGGCCTCGCGTTCGATCCACTCCATGCCCCCAAGCGCTTCCACCAGCGGTCCGATCCACGGCTCGTAGCGTTTCCAGCGATTCGCCGAACGCCTGTTGATCGGCTGCCGGGCCTGGAACTTGCTCGCCGTGCGGATGATCCTGTCGGACTGTTCAGGGCTCAGGCACGCCTCTTCAAACCCAAGATCGAGAAAATCGAGCACGCGCGTGATCCCTGCCTCGGGATCTTCAACGAGATTCTCATAGCTCACGTCGAGGATGGGAAGGCCGGTAATCTCGCGCCAGCCTGCCATCGCGCCGACGATGTTGTGATAGTGCTCGCCCAGCCACTCCAGCTTGCTGCCATATTCCATGCCCCGACCGAAGCGGACAAAGAGGTTGGAGATGCAACTGTCGAGTGGATGCCGGCGCATGTAGAGGATCCGTGCTCCCGGGAAAAGTCGCGAAATCAGCCCCAGCCGCATCGCGTTTTCTGGATTTTTGTCGGTGAAGAATCGACGTCCCGCCATTTGCCCGGTCATGTGATCGAGAATGACATTGGCGTTCTCTCGATAGATTTGAACCGGAACATGCCGCAAGGCGGCAACGCGGTTGCCCATATATCCACGATCCTCGCGCAACCAGCGCATCAGGGCATTTTCGACCTGCCCGACAAAGTGCAATTCGCCAGCCGCAAACACCTGCGAGTGGCGGCCCAGCATTGTCTCCAGTAGTGTCGTTCCCGACCGCGGCATGCCAACGATGAAGACAGGCGCCTTGCTCTCTACCCCGCTGGTGGCAATGCCCGAGAGCCCATCTCCCCTGGCGAGACGCTGGATCTCGGCAAGGTCGGCCCGCTCCGAGGCCATGTCATATGGCCTGACCGACGCGGCCCGTCCCGCAAAGGCATATTTCATTGCCAGATCGTACCGACCCAGGTCGTCGAACGCCTTGGCAAGACCGATGCAGGCCACGCTCAGGCGTTCGCCAGTCAGAGCGCCGCCGTCGGCCAGCTCTTGCATCGCCTTTAGCGTATCGTCTTCGTCGGTATAGCGGCGGCTGTTTGCCAGCTGCGCGAATGCCCCAACATCGGTGGGGTCGCGTTGGAGCAGGAGCCGGCATTGGGCAGCCAGTTCGTCAAAGTCGCCCGCCGCCGAAAGCACCGTCACATAGGCGTGCCTGATGTTGGTACCCTCGGGCAATCGGTCCACCGCGTCTTTGAGCGCAATCAGAGTTTCCGCAGTCCTGTCATCCGCATTCCGGCGCCACTCTGCAAACGCCAGGCCCGCGAGCGCAGTGGGATCCCCAGGCTGGCGCTGAAGAACCCACCGGAACACCTTCATGGCGTGGTCCCTGTTTCCCGCGCTCAACAGCCGCCACGCCTCGACCGTGGCGGCCTGAATATCGCCTCGTTTGTTTTTTGTCTCCATTGCGTCCCAATGCATTCTCATCGTTTCAAAGGCAAGGCGGAACTCTGCTGGAGCACCTCAAAAGCCTTCAATCCTGCGGAGCGATGGCGCGCTTCAGGGTGACCTTCACCTGGCCCGCTTCGTCTTCGAATATACCGGATATCTCATCGGCCCCTTCCCCTGGCAGCGGGAGCGTAAGGCTCGCCGAATAGACTTCAGGATGCGTCTCGTCATTCGAATAGAGCATCATCTCCAGCACCACGCCGCCTGTATCGGTGGATTTCTCCACCGCCTCGTATCCGACAACGTCATGGGTTGGAGAAGCCACCCAGCCTTCGGCAAAAACGCCCGTGCGGGTTTCGGCAGTCACGGAGAAGTCGCCAAATTCGCTGCCATCGGGTCCGCTGATTACCCAGTACCCCGCAAAGGGCACCTGGTCGAAATCGAGCCGACCGGCATCCTGCGCCAATGCCGGCCCACTCAGCAGCACGCCCAGGACACAGGCCAACAACCAATTGCTCCACGCTTTCATCTGCCGGCCTCCGCGCGCATGGGATCGAGGATATAGCCCCTTGCTTGCCACCATTGCGGCCTGAAATCAGCATCAAAATCGCCACTTTGTGCGCGCCCGTCCCAAAAAACATCCTTGCCATCGCGCAATCGGACAGGCACCGATAGCTCGAAGACCATTCCCGCCGCAGCGAATTGATGAGGTGCATTCACAAGTGCCGCGCAAGATCATTATCGACACGGACCCCGGACAGGACGACGCCGTCGCCATTCTGACCGCACTTGCCTCGCCCGAAGATTTCGAGATTCTGGGCATCACGACGGTTGCCGGCAATGTGGGTCTGGCGCAGAATACAAGGAACGCACTCAAGGTTGTCGAACTCTCCGGCCGCACCGATGTCCCGGTTTATGCCGGTTCTTCGCGTCCGATCCGCCGCAAGCTGGTCACCGCCGAACACGTACATGGAAAAACGGGGCTGGACGGCCCCGATCTGCCCGAACCCGGCATCACCGTGGCGCCCGGACATGCGGTCGACTTTCTTGTCGAGACCCTGCGCCATCGCCCGCCCGGCGAGGTCAGCCTTGCGACCCTTGGTCCGTTGACCAATATCGCCCTGGCGCTGATCAAGGCCCCCGAGATCGCCGCGCGCATTGGCGAGATCGTCATGATGGGCGGCGCATATTTCGAAGTCGGCAATATCACCCCGGCCGCCGAGTTCAACATCTATGTCGATCCCGAGGCGGCCGATGTCGTGCTGCGCAGCGGTGTCCCGATAACCATGGCTCCGCTCGACGTCACGCATGGCGCACTCACCACCCCACCCCGCCTTGCGCGGTTCGCGGCATTGGGCAATCGCGCCGGACAGGCGGTCGCTGCCATGCTCGATTTCTCCGAGCGCTTCGATCTCGCCAAATACGGGGCACCCGGCGCGCCATTGCACGATCCTTGCGTGATCGCGTTCATGCTCCGGCCCGACCTGTTCGAGGGTCGCCAGATCAATGTGGAAGTGGAAACGGCAAGCGAGTTGACCATGGGCATGACTGTGGCCGATTATTGGCGGATAACCGACCGGCCGAAAAACGCCTTCTTCCTGCGCAGTGTCGATGATGATGGCTTCTTCGAGCTTCTGACGGAGCGATTGGCCCGCCTGCCCTGAAAAGGCTGGGCGAGCTTGCGGAACAATCCTGGAGAAACAAATGGAATACAGGCTTCTCGGCCGCTCCGGCCTGAAAGTTTCGGTGCTGACCATGGGCACGATGACCTTCGGCAATCGGCCCGCCGGTTCGCCGGTCGCATCCGTGGGACTGAGCGAGGCGAAGCGCCAGATCGACATGTGCCGGGCCGCTGGCGTCAATCTGTTCGATACAGCGGACATCTATGCCAACGGCGCCTCGGAGGACATTCTGGGCGAGGCGTTGCAGGGACATCGGCACGACGTGCTGATCGCCAGCAAGGTGCGCTTCCCCACGGGCGACGGACCGAACGAGCGCGGGTTGTCCCGTCACCACATCATTGCGGGCTGCGAGGCGAGCCTGCGCCGGCTGCGCACCGACTACATCGACCTCTACCAGGTCCACGAATGGGATGGGCTCACCCCCCTTGAGGAAACACTGGAAGCGCTCGACGCCCTGGTCCGCTCGGGCAAGGTGCGCTACGTGGGCTGCTCGAATTTCTCGGGTTGGCACCTGATGAAGGCGCTCTGGACCGCCGACCGCGAAGGACGCGTGCCTTTCGTGAGCCAGCAGATCCACTACACGCTCCAGGCGCGCGAGGCCGAATACGAACTCGTGCCGATCAGCCTCGACCAGGGACTGGGCATCCTCGTCTGGAGTCCAATCGCGGGCGGCCTGCTCTCGGGCAAGTTCCGCCGCGGCCAAAGCGGCCCGGAAGGCGCGCGGCACACCGCTGGCTGGAAAGAGCCGCCGATCCGCGACGAGGACAAACTCTATGACATCGTCGAGACCCTGGTTCAGATTGGCGAAGCCCATCATGTCTCCGCTGCCCGGGTCGCCCTTGCATGGTTGCTGCAGCGGCCGGGCGTCACCTCGGTGGTCATCGGCGGGCGCAACCAGGCACAGTTCGAGGACAATCTCGCTGCCGCCGATTTGAAGCTGGCGCCGGACGACATTGCGCAGCTGGACCAGGTGAGCGCCCCGCCCGTCATCTACCCATATTGGCACCAGGCCACGACCGCTTCCGACCGCCTGTCACCCGCCGACATTGTTCCGCAAGGGGCGGTGGAGCGCTGAATCGTTCCTCGACGGCCAGTGCGCCCTGTTTCTGCGATTGAACAATCCGATGTACGAATGCGCGTCCGCCAGTCGGCCATATCGCTCGTCTTCTTGATCGGTAGCGGACCAATTATTAGACCGTTCCACTCAACGGTCGACAGCGGAAGAATGTTGCGTTACCGCCACAGCCCCTCAAAAAACGACAGATTCACCGTTCATCATGCCGGCACCTATTGTCGCAGCAGTATTATTTCCATCATACTACCCCCGGAAGTTTGGAGTCGGGATTTGTTTGTGGTTCCGACAACTGTCATCAGCGCTCATGCGTTGCGTTGAAAGTTCCAGGGGAGACTGAAAATGAATTTGCGGAAGACTTTGATGATCAGCGCAGCCGTGGCAGCGCTGACCGCGGCGACAGCGGGCAGCGCGATGGCTGCTGGGCCGACCCTTACCAATCCTTATGTGAGCGTGTTCGGAGGATACGCGATGGGGAAAGGTACCGTTAACGCCAACGGGTTCGACTACGATATCAACAACAGCAACAACAATATATTCTATGAATTTCAGGACGTTATCGGCAATGTAGGGAACGGTTGGCTGCTGGGCATGGCAGTTGGCGCAAACCTCAGCGATTCTGTGCGCGGCGAAGTGGAAATCTCCCACGCCAGGCTTGAGACCAGTACATCTGGAATGTATACTGAATATAATAGCTACAATAACGGCAATAGTATCTATAATTACTACAACACGACAAACGTCGCCAAGGACAATTTGAGCGCCACATTCCTGATGGCGAACCTGTGGTATGACATCGACATGGGGTCATCCATTACGCCGTATATCGGCGGTGGCGTCGGCGCGGCGTATGTCGATGGGCATTTCTATGGAAACTTCAACGGCAACAGTGACCCGGCGAACTACTACGACTTGCACGCGTCCGGTTGGGCGCCTGCCTTCCAGGTCGGCGGCGGTTTGAAGGTGGCAGTATCGCCAAACATGGACCTCGACTTTGGCTATCGCTACAAACAGGTGGTAGACGTCGGAGTTTCAACAAGCACCGACTCCGAGGTAGAGTCCTATACGGACGATATTTCGGGTTACCGGGCAGACAGCAAGATGAACTTTGGCGTCCACGTTCTTCAGGCCGGCCTGACGGTGCATTTCTAGTATCGCACGAGATACGGTAGAAAGGGGCAGCTCGCGCTGCCCCTTTTTTGTTTGTGACATGAATGGGAGCGGCGATTGAGTGGCTCCACGGGCGGCAGGATGGCCTATGCTGGATATTGAGATCACAACCGACGATTTGCTCGCACCATTTCAGGTCTATTCGGCGCTCCCGCTCGGGCTGCCGGCATACTACAACGCCCTTTCCAAATCCTCCGACGAGATTCTCAGGGTCGGCGCCTATGCCGCGCTGCTGGACCTCATGGAAATCAGGCGCGACCAATGGGATGAGATCGTAGACTTGTCCATTTACGGCGCGATCCGGATACGGGCAGCGAACTTCTTCAGAGCAAACTACAACTATGACTATGTCGACAAGGTGCTCTCGAAGTCATCACCTCCTGAAGCGCATTCGCTCGGAGAAAGGAGGCTTAGAGCCGATATTGCTTTGGACTATGAAGCCTTGCTGGAAATCGAGCGGCAAGCATTCCTGGAAGAGGGGCGGATTGAATCACTGCGCGCCGCCTCGATCAATGCAGAGTTTGCAAACGGTTGGAAGCCATCGGCACAGTGGCTGATCCGTGCAGTCGTCCTCGGCCCGATGGAGGCGACGTCAGCGACAAGTCTGTGCAAGATGCTGCTATTTGCGAACCAGTATGAGTACGTGCAACAACTTATTCAACTGTTCAACACGTACAAACTCTATCCAACCGTAAGGACAGTGTTTGCTGCGGCTCTCGCGCTCCAGGCGGGTGACGCCAAGGCATGTCTCAGGCTATCGCAATCAGTGCAAACCGACCGCGCACGGCCGGTTGAGAGCTATTTGTTGGGCCTTCGTGCAAGCGCCTGCGAAAAACTTGAGAGATATCGAGACGCCTATAACTGGTACCTGCGCCAAAACAAGGCCACAAGAAATCCCAACATAGATCCGGCCAACTTCACCAAGCAGATTGAGCGGAGAATTCACACGCCAATTCCAGCGCTTCCCGATGATCCAAGGACTGACTTCCATATGATGGTGGGCTTTCCGCGATCCGGCACCACCCTCTTGGAAAACGCGCTTGCAACGCACCCGCTCATTGAGACGTTCGAAGAAATTCCGTCAATGTCCAGTGCTCAGGCCTTCTATGACCGTGGTCTTTCCGACGCCGGGTTGACCGAGGACAGTGTCGAGGCCGGACTGGAAGCCAGGCGCCGGTATTACAACGAAATCGATCGCCGTAGATCCAAAAAAGACGCAGTTAGTTTTGTAGACAAGCTTCCGATACGATCCGGAGAGGCCGCGATGCTTGTCAAACTCTTCCCAAAGAAGAAGTACATATTTTCGGTACGCCATCCGTTCGACGTCGTCTTGAGTTGCTTCAAGCAGGATTTCAAACCAAATGTTGCAATGGCGAATTTTCACACAATTCCCGATGCCATACGCGTCTACGATTTCGTGATGAAGCAGTGGTTCTCGGTATATTCAATGGATGATGAGCGCGTGCACTACCTGCGATACGACGAACTCGTGACCGACTTCGAAAAGCAGACCCGCAGGGTTTGCGATTTTCTCGGAGTGCCATGGGACAGCAAGATGCTGGGTTTTGCCGAGGCTGCGGAGACTCGCAAGGTCAAGACACCGAGTTACCAGAAAGTACGCAGCGGCCTGCAGATTGGCGTACAGTCTTCTTGGCAGAACTACCGGTTTCTATTCGAAACCAGGGAAGCCGAACCTCTTCGCAAGTGGGTCGAATTCTTCGGATACGACACCAACTGATTTGCGGCAGTGCCAACACCTGCCTCGGCGACATCGCGCTGGGCATTTGGGCGAAGACACCGGCTGGTTTCGCCTGCCCCTTCGCCTTCACGCCAATGCCTGCTATAGACCCCGCCTGAAGCCCAATTCCGCCCTGCGACAAGCGAAACCGAAGCGAGTAACCGAACCCCATGCCGACCGCAGCAGCAGCCAAGCCCGAATCCAGCCTGATTTCACCACTCTCCATCCTGTCGACCTATCCCATGGG